>NZ_JBWKFF010000002.1:290728-439720 GCF_056434425.1 Streptomyces sp. NPDC044033
GGGCGACACACCCCACCACGGATGGGGGTTTCCTCTCGTCTCCCCCCCACCTCCCCCCCCCCTCTCTTCCCCACCCGACCCCTCCCCCCCCCCCCCCCCCCCCCCCTCCGCCCCCCCCCACCCGGGGAAGCCCACGAGGGGGCCGGTTTCCGTCTTCTTGGCGGCCGTGGCATGTTGTCAGCCGTGACGCGCGGCGACATTCTGGGACGCGTGCACGCCGCCCCGCTGCTCCTCCCGCCCGCCGATCATGTCCTCTCCCCGCGTACGGGCTGGACCCGGGCGCACTGGGAGGCGATGGCGGACCACCTCCTCGACGCTCTCGTGCCGTACGCCTCACCGGGCCGCGCGCAGTACCGGCTGCCGGGCCGGACGAGCTGTTCCGGTGCGGTATCGGATGGTCTGGAGGGGTTCGCCCGGTCCTTCCTTCTCGCGTCATTCCGACTGGCCGGCGCCGGTGCCCCCGGGAGCCTGTCCGGGCGGTCCAGGGGTCCGGCTGAACAGCACGGGCGGTCGGCCGAGCGGTTTGAGCAGCTGGCCGAGCGGTACGCGGCCGGGCTGGACTCCGGTACGGACCGTACGAGCGGCGAGGCGTGGCCCGCGCTCACCGACCGTTCGCAGCAGATGGTGGAGGCCGCCTCGATCGCCGTCGGGCTGTCCGAGTCGCGCCGGTGGATCTGGGACCGGCTGGACGGCGGGGTTCAGGAGCGGGTCGCCGACTGGCTCGCGGGCTTCTCCGGACTCCGGACCCACGACAACAACTGGCGGCTCTTCAAGGTGGTCGCGGCGCAGTTCCTGGCCTCGGTCGGGGCGCCGCACTCGCGGGCCGACATCGAGCGCGGCCTGGACCGCATCGAGGACTGGTACGTCGGCGACGGCTGGTACAGCGACGGCGACGGCAGGAACTTCGACTTCTACGTCGGCTGGGCGCTGCACTTCTACCCGCTGCTGTGGTCGCGGATGGCGGGCGCCGACGACGGCGGGCGGACCGCGGTCTACAAGGAGCGGCTGGCCCGGTTCCTCGCCACCTACCCGCACTTCTTCGGCGGCGACGGCGCCCCCGTCCACCAGGGCCGGTCCCTCACCTACCGGTTCGCCGCGGTGGCCCCGGTATGGATGGGCGCGCTGGCCGACTGCACGCCGCTCGCACCGGGGCTGACGCGCCGTCTGGCCTCGGGCGCGGTGCGGCACTTCGCCGAGCGCGGTGCGCCGGACGGCCGCGGGCTGCTCACCCTGGGCTGGTACGCGCCTCATCTGCCGACCACTCAGGCGTACTCCGGCCCGGCGTCGCCCTACTGGGCGGCGAAGGGGTTCCTCGGCCTGCTGCTCGCGCCCGGCCACCCGGCCTGGACGGACCGCGAACTACCCCTGCCCGTGGAGGAGTCCGACCAGTGCACGGCGCTGCCCGCGCCGGGCTGGCTGCTGCACGGCACGCGGAGCGACGGCATCGTCCGGCTCGTCAACCACGGCAGCGACCACCAGCCGCCCGGCGACGGGAGCGACAGGGAGGACGGCGACGATCCGCACTACGCCAAGTTCGCCTACTCCTCGGCCACCGCGCCCGAGTCCGCGCCGCACGCCTGGGCGCACACCGTCGACAGCCACATCGCGCTCGTCACCCCGGCCGGCGTCCCGTCCCGGCGGCGCCGTATCCACCCCTTGGCCTGCGCGGGCCGTACCGCCTCCTCCTGGCATCGGGCCGAGCTGCCCGGCGACGCCCGCGCCCACCGCATCGAGACGACGACGCTGTCGCACGGGCCCTGGGAGATCCGGGTGCACCGCGTCGACGCCCCGCCCGGCGTCGGCGTCCGCGAGGGCGGGTACGCGGTGGCCGCCGCCGAGTTGCCGGAGGCCGAGTCGGGGGCGGGCTGGGCACTGGCCCGTACGGCCGACGGGCTGGCGAGCGCCGTGGTGGCGCTGCACGGCTGGTCGAGTTCCGACGTCCGCCGCGAGACCGGGGCCAATGCCTTCGGGCCGCACTCCGCCACGCCGTACCTCACTCTTCCCGGCCACCCGGGCGGCCGTACGGTCCATGTCACGCTCGTCGTGCTCACGCGGGGCAGCGTGGACCCGCAGGCCCTGCGGGGCGCCGTCTCGGTCACGGTGACGGGCGATCAGGTGACCGTCGAGCTGCCCGACACGCCGCCGATCCCCGGCGGCACGTCTGTATTTCCCGGTTCGTCCTCGTCCGGCGGCCCTGTCCTCTTGTCGTGACCGCCGCGATACCGCAGCGTTGGCAAGTGCACCGTGTGGCCGACGGGTGGCACGGGACGCGAAGAGCCGCTGGGTGAGGAGCAGGATGAGCCAGGCACCGCGCACGCCGGTCCCTTTCGGCGAGGACGACCCTTACAACGGATCCGGTGAGGACGCCCCTTACTACGAGGACGTCTCGCCGGGCGCCGGGACCCTGCCGCCCCGCGCGTGGGTGGCGGCCACGGACGCGGCGCGGCTGCGGCTCGGCGGGAAGTGGCGGTTCCGGCTGTCGCCGTCCGCCACGGCGGCCGACGACGACTTCGCGCGGCCCGGCTTCGACTCCGCGCGCTGGGACGAGCTGCCCGTGCCCGCGCACTGGCCGCTGCACGGCTACGGCGCGCCCGCCTATACGAACACCGGTTACCCCTTCCCCGTCGACCCGCCCCGGCTGCCGGACGAGAATCCGACCGGGGATTACCGGCGCGTCTTCGACCTGCCCGAGGAGTGGCCCGTCGGCGAGGACGCCGTGCTGCGCTTCGAGGGTGTGGAGTCGTGTGCGCGGGTGTGGCTGAACGGGCAGGAGCTCGGCCACTTCAAGGGCAGCCGGCTGCCGCACGAGTTCGCCGTCGGCGGGCCGCTGCGGGCGCGCGGCAATGTGCTGGCGGTGCGGGTGCACCAATGGTCGTCGGGGAGCTATCTGGAGGACCAGGACCAGTGGTGGCTGCCCGGCATCTTCCGTGAGGTGACGCTGGAGAGGCGGCCCGAGGGCGCGGTCCGGGACTTCTTCGTGCACGCCTCGTACGACCACACGAGCGGCACGGGGACGCTGCGGGTGGAGTGCGAGCCCCAAGGCAGGGTCTTTGTACCGGAGTTGGGCATCGACATGGCCACGGGAGAGTGGACGAGCCTGGCCGTGGAGCCGTGGACCGCCGAGACGCCGCGGCTGTACGCAGGGGAGTTGGTGACGGGCGGCGAGCGAATTCCGCTGCGTGTCGGGTTCCGCACGGTCGTGGTGGCGGACGGCGTGCTCAGGGTCAACGGGCGCCGCGTGCTGTTCCGGGGCGTCAACCGGCACGAGTTCCACCCGGAGTCGGGCCGAACCGTGGACCTGGAGACGATGCGTCACGACCTGCTGCTGATGAAGCGTCACAACATCAACGCCGTCCGCACCAGCCACTACCCGCCGCACCCGGCCTTCCTCGGGCTCTGCGACGAGCTGGGGCTGTGGGTCGTGGACGAGTGCGATCTGGAGACGCACGGCTTCCACGCCCTGGAGTGGCGCGGCAACCCGGCGGACGACGAGCGGTGGACCCCGGCGCTGCTGGACCGCGCCGCGCGGATGGTGGAGCGGGACAAGAACCATCCGTCGGTGGTGATGTGGTCGCTGGGCAACGAGAGCGGTTCGGGGTCCGGCCTGTCGGCGATGGCGCGGTGGATCAGCGAGCGCGACCCGTCGCGCCCGCTGCACTACGAGGGCGATCCGTCCTGCCGCGACACGGATGTCTATTCGCGGATGTACGCCGACCACGCCGAGGTCGACCGGATCGGCCGGCGCACCGAAGAGCCCTATGAGGACGCGGAGTTGGACGAACGGCGTCGGGGTCTGCCGTTCATCCTGTGCGAGTACGCGCACGCGATGGGCAACGGGCCGGGCGGCCTGTCGGAGTATCAGCGCCTGTTCGAGACGCATGAGCGGTGCCAGGGCGGGTTCGTGTGGGAGTGGATCGACCACGGCATCGCGCGGTACGCGCCGGACGGGCAGCGGTACTTCGCGTACGGGGGCGACTTCGGCGAGGAGCTGCACGACGGCAACTTCTGCTGCGACGGGCTGCTGTTCCCGGACCGCACCCCGTCGCCGGGGCTCGTGGAGTTCAAGAAGGTCATCGAACCGGTGCGGATCGAGGCCGGCCCGGGCGCGGGCGCCGTGCGGGTCACCAACAGGCACGACTTCGCCGACCTGGCGCATCTGGCGTTCTCCTGGTCGTACGGGGTCGAAGGCGTCGCCGTCGCCGACGGGCGGCTTGACGTGCCGTCACTGGCGCCCGGCGAGAGCACGGAGCTGAAACTGCCCGACCCGCCGCCCGGGGCGCTCGCGGGCGAGGCGTGGTGGACCGTACGGGCGGTACTGGCCGAACCCGCGGTGTGGGCGGACGCCGGGCACGAGGTGGCCTGGGGTCAACTGCCGGACGCGTCACGGACGCTGGATGGCGACACGCCCGCGGCGAGCCACGAGAGGAGCCCCGGCGTCACCGTGCCCCGGCCGGGTGCGCCGGGCGAGCCGGGCGAGGGAGCGACCCTCGTGCTGGGCCCCGGCGTCTTCGACGCCGCCACCGGCGCGCTCCGCTCACTGGGCGGTTTCCGCGTCGAGGGCCCCCGTCTCGACGTGTGGCGCGCGCCGACCGACAACGACGAGGGCGCGCCCTGGCAGAGCGAGGTACGCCACGGGCCGCTGTGGCGGCGGATCGGGCTGCACCGGATGCGCCACCGGGTGGACGAGGTGCGGGCCCAGAGCGACGCCCTGGTCGTACGGGCGCGGCTCGCCCCGGCCGCGAGCGGGCTCGGGCTGCGCGCGGAGTACCGCTGGACGTCGGACGGCGAGCGGCTGTCCCTGGCGGTGTCCGTGACGCCGGAGGGCGACTGGCCGTGCCCCCTGCCCCGGCTCGGGGTGCGCCTGGACGTCCCCGGGGAGCTCGGCGAGGCGGAGTGGTTCGGCGGCGGGCCGGGCGAGGCGTATCCGGACACCCGGGCCGCGTCGCGCGTCGGCAGGCACGCCATGCCGGTGGACGCGATGCAGACCCCGTACGTACGGCCGCAGGAGAACGGCGCGCGGGCGGACGTGCGGTGGGCCCGGCTCGGCCGCCGGGACGGCGCGGGCGTGCGGATCGACGGCGCTCCCGCCTTCTGGTTCACCGCCCGGCGCTGGACGAGCGAGGCGCTCGACGCGGCGGCGCACACCCCTGACCTGGTGCCGGGCGAGACGGTCCGGATCCATCTCGACCACGGCCAGCACGGGATCGGCAGCCAGTCGTGCGGGCCGGGGGTGCTGCCGGAACACTGGCTGCGGGCGGGGCCGGCGTCGTTCTCGTTCGCCTTCTCGACGACCGGCCCCACCCCGTCGGCGCCCGCCGCTACTCCTTGATCTCGAAGGACTGCCCGTAGACCTTCCACTTCAGCGGCGGCTCCAGGCCGAGGTTGCCCGCCTTGAGGAAGACGCGCTGCTCGGTGTCGACGCGGCTGGTGTCGCTGTGCGCCTCCTCGCTCTGCATGGCCTTCTTGCGGGCGTCGAGGAAGGCGCTGATGTACGCCTTCTCGTCGCCGCCCTGCGCCGGGGTCTTGGCCTTGGACATGGCGGTCTTGCGGATGCCGCCGAAGCTGTACTTGTCGGTGCCGGGGCCGTGCATGACGATCGCGTCGTAGTAGGCGAACTGGCCCAGCGTGCCCACACCGTCGGCCTTGCCCTGCTTGACGGCCGGGTCGAAGTAGACGCGGTCGCGCTCGGACTCCTGCGCGTCCTGGAACGCCTTGTCCAGGGCGGCCTTATCCCACGCCTTCTCGAACGGCGTGCCCAGGCCGGCGTGCGAGTCGCTGCCGTTCACCTTGCGCAGGGCGGGCAGGAACTTGGCGAGCGGGTTGCCGGGCTTGTTCTTGGTGTACAGCTCGACGAGTTCGAGCATGTCGCCGGTGCCCGAAGTGAAGCCGATGATGCCGCCGGTGTAGCCGCGGCCGTCCTTGATGTCCTCCAGGTACGCGAAGTAGCGGCGCCAGTCGAGGCCGGAGTTCTCGGCGCTGGCGACCAGCTGCATCGCGATTTCCTTCTTCTTCGGGTCGTCGAGCCCGGTCGCCTTGGCAGCGGGAGCGGCGGCGCTCGTACGGGCCGTCGTCGCGTGCGTGGCCTCGGTCGCCTGGCCGACCCCGGCCAGGGCGAGCGAGGCGGGGATCGCGATGGCCAGACCTATCAGGGCGGTGCGGGCGGTCTTCGACTTCGGGGTGCGCACGGACATGCGGTGACTCCGTTCCCGTTTGGCTGTTAGGAAGCTTTCCTAACCATTGATAGCGGGCAGTCCACACCGGCCACAAGAGGTAGAACATGAACTCCCCGCCGCAGCCGCCCACCACACCCCGACATGTCCCGACCGCCCCGCAACTGCCCCGCTGGTCCCAGGAGATGACCTCTTGCCCCCAGGACGGCAGCACCGGCCCCACCACGGGAACAACCGCCGTCCGGTCCCTGACCTGCACGGGGGCGGTCAGGGACCGGGCGGCTCCGCGTCGAAGGGGACCAGCTCGCCGGTACGGCCGCTCAGAATTCTCCCGTCCCGTCCCGGCCCGGCCCGGCCCGGGACGGGACGGGACGGGACGGGATGCCGGCCGCCGGACCGGGCGCCCGCACCCTGATTCCGGGTGCCGGTCACGGCGGTGGACGGGCCGCGTTCTCGCCCTCTCACCAGCCGGGCTGCCATTGCGCCGACGGACCAGGGATCATGCCTTCTCGTACACGTCCTCATGACCTCATGATGGGAGGCAGGCCATGAGCACTCCTCACAGGCGCCGGAAGTGGCCGATCGTCGTAGTGGTCGTCCTGGCCGCCGTAGGGGTCGCGCGCTGCGGCCACGGCTCCGACGACACGTCCGGGCCGCACCCCTCCGCGTCCAAGACGTCCACGTCACCGACGCCCGACGCGAGCGGCGAAGCCGCGCCGACTCCGAAAGACACCCAGGACCCGACGCGGTACGCCTCGCAGGTCGTCACCTATGCCAAGAAGGCAGGCGTCAACCCGCGGCTCCTCATGGCGATCCTGTACGCCGAGTCGTACAAGCCGCACGACCCCGAGCTGGAGCGGGCCTGGCAGCGCATCAAGAAGGACTCCGCGTTCGGCATCGCGAACATGCACAAGGCCGCCTTCGACGAGGCCAAGCGGGGCCGCGACTTCGCCGACCGCAGCTGGCACGACCTGCCCGGCAATTCCCGCCTGGCCATCGAGGCCGCGGCCTGGCACCTGCACGACCTCGCCGCGCAGCTGCCCGCCCAGCGCTCCGGTGCGCACACCAAGGACGAGCTGCTGGCGCTGGGCTACAACGCCGGCGCGGGGAACATGGCCGCGTTCGCCCATGGCGCGAAGCCGGGCGCGGCGGCCCAGTCCTACCTGGACCGCCTGCACCAGAACTGGGACAAGGCGGGAGAGGCTGTGAAGCACCCCGGCTGACACCGCGCGGCCCGGCGGGGCGCGCGTACGGAGCGCGTCCGGGACGTGCGAATCCGGCGCGCGCGTCGGGAGCCTGCGGGGCGCGCGTACGGAGGTGCGTGCCGGGCGCTTACGGGGGGCGTACGCGCCGGATGGACGTACCGGCGCGCGCCCCGCAGGTCCGTACCCGGGCGTTAAGCCTGGAGTACGGCCTCCTCCGCCGGCCCCGACCGTTCCACCCGATCCACCCGGACCACCCCCGCGAGCGCGGGCCAGCCGCCCGCCGGGGCCGCGGCCAGCGCCCGCCACCACGGGTCGACCGGCAGCGGCGCAGCGGGTTCGAAGGGCTGGCCCGGGCGCGGGGTGGCGACCGTGGCCCCGGCCCGTTCGGCGGCGGCGACGGTGCCCTCGGCGGGTTCGTGCCACGGGTGCGGGGCGAGGTTGAAGGTGCCCCAGTGGATCGGGAGCATGACACCGCCGGGCGCCCCGCCGACCTCCAGCGCCTCGCCGGACGTCCCGGACGAGCTCCCCTGGAGGTCGCGGTGGGCCCGCATGCCCTCCTCGGGGGTCATGTGGATGTCCGGCCACATCTCGCTGTAGGCGCCGATCTGAATCATCGTCGCGTCGAACGGGCCGTACTGCGCGCCGATCTCCGCGAACCCCGGGAAGTACCCCGTGTCACCGCTGTGGAAGATCCGGTGCTCGGGTCCGGCCACCACCCAGGAGGCCCACAGGGTGTGCTGGGTGTTGCGCAGCCCGCGGCCGCAGAAGTGCCGGGCCGGGGTCGCGGTGAGGGTGAGGCCGGCGACCTTGGCCGATTCCTGCCAGTCCAGCTCGGTCGTACGCTCGGCCGGTACGCCCCAGTGCTCCAGGTGCGCGCCGATGCCCAGGGGCACGACGAAGGTCGTGCCGGTCCGGGCCAGCGCCCGTACGGACGGCATGTCCAGGTGGTCGTAGTGGTCGTGCGAGATGACGACCACGTCCACCCGGCCCAGCTCGCGCAGCGGCACCGGCGCCGGGTGCAGCCGCCGGGGGCCCACGAAGGCGAACGGCGAGCAGCGCTGCCCCCACACCGGGTCGAAGAGCACCCGCCGCCCGTCGATCTCCGCCAGCACGCTGGAATGGCCCATCCAGGTCAGCCGCAGCCCGGAGGCGGGCGGCTCGGCCAGGTCGGCGAGGGTCGTCGGGTGCACCGGCACGGTGCCGGCCGGGGCCCGGCTCGCGCGCTCCTCCTTCCGGAAGTACGTGGGCAGGAACTTCAGCATCGAGCCGGAGGGGGCGACCGAGGCCGCGACCGGGTTGGTGAACACCCCGTCGGCGAAGTTCGGCGACCGCCGGATGCGTGCCATCCGCTCTCCGGACGGGTCGGCCCCGAATGCGGCGGGTCGCAGCGCGTCGAGCGGGGAGGATTTCGGGCGGGGGCCGGTCACGGCGCCTCCAGAGTGAGGGGGCAGGTCACCCCATTATCTGTGCGGTGCGCACCCGCACGAGGTGATCTTCGGCAGGTCGGTGGCCGGGCCGGGCCGGCGGACCGCCCCGCGGCGCCCGCCCACACCGTCCGGGCCCACCCCCGTGGCGCGGGCCCGGACGGCCTCAGCACCTTCAACCGGCAAGACCCGCGCGGATGTTCCGCGCGCACCCCGTCTTCGGGGGACGCGTTCAAGCCGAGAGCGAACACCGCGTCCGCGAGTCGGTCACATGCCGCTGACTCGCAGCGTGATATTGAGCCGTCCGGTCAGTCCGAGCGCGGGCGGAGCGGTCGCGGGGAGGGTGCGCGGCACTCCGTGGTAGGCCAGTCGGGAAGGGCCGCCGAAGACGAAGAGGTCGCCGCTGCGCAGTTCGACGTCCGTCCAGGGCCGCCCCCTGTCGCTCGTATTGCCGAACCGGAAGACGCACGCGTCGCCCAGGCTCAGTGAGACGACGGCCGCGTCCGACTTCTCGTCGCTGTCGCGGTGCATGCCCATCCGGGCGTGGGGACCGTAGAAGTTGATCAGCGCGATGTCGTACGGCTCGGGGCCGGCCCCGAGCGCGTCCTCGGCCGCGCGCTGCGCCAGTTCCCGCAGCCAGTCGGGGAAGGGTTTGACGGGCGCGCCGTCGCCGTCGACGACGGTACGGGCGTAGCCGTAGGGGAACCAGTGCCAGCCGAGCCCAACGGTCCGCACCGACATCTCGCCGCCGTTCGGCATCGACACCGTCCGCAGCCCGGCGGGCGGCCTGGCCCACTCGCGGCACGCGTGCAGCAACCGCGCCTGCCCGGCGGGATCCAGCCAGCCCGGCACATGGACAGCGCCGGGGGCCGGCTCCGTGACCGGTCGGGGGAAGAGTTCACCGTCGGCTGTCATGCCTCCATGGTCCTCGACGTTCCCCGGCACGCGCGGGGCGCGGCGGGCGCTTACGGTCGCCCCATGGACTTCAACATCACCGGGGAGGAGGAGGCGCTTCTCCTGCGGGTCAACGAGCGGCTGACGGCCGGCGACGGCCCGTCGGAGGACGAGTTGGCCGAGGAGTTGGGGGACGAGGCGCGCGGCCAGTTGCGCTCATTGGCGGACAAGGGCTGGCTGTCCCTGGAGCGGGCGGCCGAGGACGGGGCGGTGACGGTCCGTGCGCTCACCCCCTTGGCCCAGGCGGCACTGTCGAACCGGCGGGACGTCGGGGAGTGAACGGTCGTGGGACGCCTGGGAAGGAATGGCCGGTTGTGACGGTGCCCCGCGGCACCGGGCGGCCCGCGGTTCACGGGTCCACCGCCCCGCCCCGCCCGCATCTGTCCGACAGTCGCCTGTACGGCGGGTCCTGCCCGTCCTAAAGTCGACATGCCCCGGTCCCCGGCATCGCGCGCCATCGATCTGTCTACGGACGCCGCCGCCCACGGCCGAGGTGAAGTCATTGGATCAGCAGCCGACAGCGTCGGCGTTCCTGGCACACCCTCGCCTCCACACCGGACCGATGTCCTGGGCCGTCTCCGTGCAACGGACGGCGGGCAGCGCCGACATCGCCGCGGGCCTGCTGCACGGCGCCCTGTCCGCCCTCGGCGCCGACCGCCGCCTCGCCACCGCTCTCGCCCGGGCCGCCGGCGGTGCCTGCCGGTTCGTCGAGCAGCACAGCTCGGAACGGCACTACCGCCTGTCCATCGGGGTCACCGGCAAGCAGTGCACCGTGACCTGCGCCGACTACGACGACCCCGCGCCCTCGCCGCAGGGCGCGGGCGCGGGCGCGCGCGCCGCCGAGCGGGGCGTCGTCTCCGCGCTGCTGCGTGATCTGACGCGCGCCGCCGCCGGGGTCGAGATCCGCGACCTCCAGGTGCGGGACGCCGCGGGCTCGGGCCTCCTGGTCGCGTTCCGGGCGGACCCGTCGCCTCGGAGGCCGCCCCGCCATGCCGCGGCCGAGCCGCCCTCGGCCACCGCCACGGCAGGGACCGGGGCGGCCTCCGAGGCGACGGGTCCCGGTTGCCCGCGCTGGGGGCCCTCGGCCAAAGAGTCGGCGTCCGCACCCGCCGCGCCGTCGCCGAACGCCGCGCAGTAGCGGCGGGCCTCCCCCACGTGGCCTCTGTGACCTCTATGACCTCCGCGACCTCTGCGGCCGCGATGTCGCATCGTACGGCGGCCGGTCCACCGTACGGGCAAGGACGACAGCCCCGGCCCGTGGAGTCGGCCGCGGTCATCGGG
Organism: Streptomyces sp. NPDC044033; assembly: GCF_056434425.1. Classification (NCBI taxonomy): domain Bacteria; kingdom Bacillati; phylum Actinomycetota; class Actinomycetes; order Kitasatosporales; family Streptomycetaceae; genus Streptomyces; species Streptomyces sp. NPDC044033. Next base: position 301,763 of record NZ_JBWKFF010000002.1, read on the forward strand.
GTGGAGAATCCGCGGGCCCGCATGAATGCGGCGTGCGGCATCACCAGCCAGGGCCGCGAGGACAGGTGCGGCATTCCGGGCGCGGACCCGGCGGACGCGACCGGCGGGGCGGGGGTCTGACAGGGCCGTTGTCAGTGGCTCTTGGTACAACTCTTCGCACGCCGTTCCCGCGGTTTCCCGTTCCCGCGGGTTCGCACTGTCCGCACGCGTCAGGAGAGCTCTGCCATGTCCGATGTCGAACACCTCCAAGAGCTGCACGGCCTGCCCGCCTTCGACTTCCCGGGGCCCGATCACCGGGGCGAGCTGCCCGCCGCCGCGAGCGTGGCGTGGCGGCTCGCCGCCGATACGTGGACGGACGGCGCGGAGTCCTTCGAAGACCTCTTCGGCCGGTTTCTGACGGCGGTGGACTGCTCGGCCGTACGGGCGCTGATCGTCGGCCCGTGGGGCGAGCCGTACGACAACGACTCCGGCGCGGTCGTCGAGCTCCTGGTGTCCGCGCGCGACCGGCTGACCGCTCTGGAGGCCGTCTTCATCGGCGATCTGGTGATGGAGGAGGCGGAGATCTCCTGGATCGAGCAGTCCGATGTGACGCCGGTGCTCGCGGCCTACCCCGCGCTGCGCGAGTTCGGGGTGCGCGGCGGCACCGGCCTGTGCTTCCCGGCCGTGCGCCACGAGCGGCTGCGGACGCTCAGCTTCGAGGCGGGCGGGCTCCCCGCCGACGTGGTCCGCGGCGTCGCCGCCAGCGATCTGCCCGCGCTGGAGTATCTGGAGATATGGCTCGGCGTCGAGGAGTACGGGGGCGACTCGACGGTCGAGGACCTCGCGCCCGTCCTCGCCGGGGACCGCCTGCCGAGCCTGCGCCACCTCGGACTCCAGAACAGCGAGGAACAGGACGCGATCGCCGCCGCCGTCGCCGCCGCGCCCGTCGTCGCCCGGCTGGAGTCGGTGGACCTGTCGATGGGGGTGCTCACGGACGAGGGCGCGCTGGCGCTGCTCGAAGGCCAGTCGCTCACCCACCTCAAGTGGCTCGATCTGCACCACAACTACATCGGGGAGGAGATGGGGCGGCGGCTGCGCGAAGCTCTTGAGCCGTCCGGCGTGGAGCTCGACCTCTCGGACGACGACGCCGACGCCGACGAGTGGGAGGACGGCGAGGTCATCCGCTACACCGCCGTCGCCGAATGAGCGGGCCGCTCCCCCGCTTCGCCGTCGTCGGCAACCCGGACAACCGTCGGGTCACACTCTTCGCGGCGGCCGTACGGGCCGCGGGGCTGCCAGAGCCCCGTGTCCTGCCGTGGCGCGAGGTGCTGCGCGAGGGGGCGCGGTTCGCGCCGGGCGAGACGGTGCGGATCGACTCGCCCGGCGAGGACGAGGAGGTGGAGCGGCTGTTGCGCGGGGCGCCGGACCCGGCCCGCGCCGAGGGGTCCGCCCGCTGGTACGCGCGCTTCACCGGCGCCGTCCGGGAGGTCGTGGCGGCCGCGCGCACGGCCGGGGCGACGGTGCTCAGCGCTCCCGGGGACATCGCCGTGCTCTTCGACAAGCGGCTGTGCCACGGCGTGCTGCATGCGGCGGGGATGCCCGTGCCGGTGTCGCCGACGTCCGGCGGCGCCGCCGAACCGGTGCGGGACTGGGCGGACGTACGGGCCCGGCTCGCGTCCGCCGGGCTGCGGCGCGCCTTCGTGAAGCCGGCGCACGGTTCGTCGGCGTCCGGGGTGCTGGCCGTCGAGGTGGCGGGCCCCGGCCGGGTGTGCGCCACCACCTCGGTGGAGCGCACCGCCGACGGCCGGCTGTTCAACTCCCTGCGGGTGCGCCGCTACGGCACCGAGGCCGAGGTCGCCGCGATCGTCGACGCCCTGGCGCCGGACGGCCTGCACATCGAGCGCTGGCTGCCGAAGGCGTCCCAGCGCGGTCGCGCCGCGGATCTGCGGGTCGTCGTGGTCGGGGGGCGCGCCACCCACGCGGTGGTGCGGACCAGCCGGTCGCCCATGACCAACCTTCACCTCGGCGGGACGCGCGGGGATCTGGCCGCCGCCCGCGCCGCCGCCGAGGCGGCGGGGACCGCCTGGTCCGGGGTGCTCGGCATCTGCGAGGAGGCCGCGGCCTGTTTTCCCGACACGCTGTGCGTCGGCGTGGACCTGCTGCCCGGCAGCGGCTGGCGGCGGTTCGCGGTCGGCGAGGTCAACGCCTTCGGCGATCTGCTGCCGGGGCTGACCGGCCTCGCGGGGAGCGGCGCCGAATCCCTGGACACGTACGGCGCGCAGGTCGCTGCCGTACTGCACGGCCGCGGCCCCTCCGCCCGCGGCCCCGCGCCCACCGCGCCCACCGCGTCCGCCTCGCACGCCGAGCGCACTCAGCACGCCCAGCACACCCCGTACCAGGAGCACCATGCCCACGCCGCCGTCCGAACCCCCGCCGCACCGGGCGCCCGCCCCTGAAGCCGGCGCGCTCGGAGCGGACCCCGCTCCGACGCCCGCCACGCATCCCGGCGGGACGCCCGATCCGACCCCCACCATGCCCCTCGGCACGAATCCCGACATGAACGAGGTCGTGGGCAGCCACGACCTGCTGCTCGTCACACTCGACACGCTGCGCTACGACGTGGCCTCCGAGCTGGCGACCGCCGGGCGGATACCGCACCTCGCCCGCCATCTGCCGGGCGGACGCTGGGAGGAACGGCACGCCCCGGGGAACTTCACCTACGCCTCGCACCAGGCGATGTTCGCGGGTTTCCTGCCGACCCCGGCCGCCCCCGGGCCGCATGAGCGGCTGTTCGCCGCCCGGTTCGCGGGCAGCGAGTCCACGGCCCCGGCCACGTACGTCTTCGACACCCCGGACCTGGTCTCCGGCCTGGCCGCGGCCGGGTACCGCACGGTGTGCGTGGGCGGGGTCGGCTTCTTCAACAAACAAGGGGCGCTCGGCGGGGTGCTGCCCGGTCTGTTCCAGGAGAGCCACTGGGAGCCGGGGTTCGGGGTCCCCTCCCCCCGTTCGTTCGAGGCGCAGGTCGAGTGCGCCGAGGGGGTCGTGGCCGCGCTCCCCGCCGAACAGCGGCTGTTCCTCTTCGTGAACGTGTCGGCGCTGCACCAGCCCAACTGGTTCCACCTGCCCGGCGCGACCCGGGAGGCGGGCGACTCGCGCGTCACGCACGCCGCCGCCCTGGAGTACGTCGACCGGCACATCGGTCGTCTCTTCGCCGCCGCGAGCCGCCGCCGGCGGTGTTTCGCGATCGTCTGCTCCGACCACGGCACCGCGTACGGGGACGACGGATACACGGGTCACCGGCTCGGCCACGAGGCCGTCTGGACCGTCCCCTACGCCCAGTTCTTCCTCGATCCCCCTTTTCCGGAAGAGGCCCGATGAGCACGGTGAGCCCGATGAATCCGACGAGCCCGATGAATCCGACGAGTCCTACGAGCCACATGAGCCCGATGAGCACCGCGACCCGTACGGCCGCCGCTGACGCCGCCGTTGACGAGGCCGCGCCAGTACGCCCGTACCAGAGCTACGTCTACGCCTACCCGCACAAGACCGCCTACCGGCCGCTGCGCCCCCGGCCCTCGCTCGGCGAACTGTGGGCGAGCGAGGACCAGCGGGCCCTCTCGCTGTATCTGCACATACCGTTCTGCGAGGTGCGCTGCGGCTTCTGCAATCTCTTCACGCGCATCGGCGCCCCGGACGGTCTGACCACCGCCTACCTCGACGCCCTGGAGCGGCAGGCGGGCGCGGTGCGCGCGGCGCTGGACGGCGGGGCGCGGTTCGCCGCCGCGGCGTTCGGCGGCGGCACCCCCACCTTTCTCACCGCCGCCGAGTTGACGCGGCTGTGCGACATAGCGGAGCTGCGCATGGGCGCGGACCTGCGGTCGGTGCCGCTGTCGGTGGAGGCGTCCCCGGCGACCGCGACCGCCGACCGGCTCGCGGTGCTCGCCGAGCGCGGCACCACCCGGCTGAGCCTCGGGGTGCAGAGCTTCGTGGACTCCGAGGCGCGGGCGGCGGTGCGCCCGCAGCGCCGCGCCGACGTGGAAGCGGCGCTCGGCCGCATCCGGGCGGCCGGTATCCCCGTCCTGAACATCGACCTCATCTACGGCATCGACGGGCAGACCGCGCGCAGTTGGCGGCAGTCGCTGGACGCCGCCCTCGTCTGGCGCCCCGAGGAGCTGTATCTGTACCCGTTGTACGTGCGCCCGCTGACCGGGCTGGGCCGCCAGGAGGGGGCCGGGGCCGCGGCGGACGCGCGATGGGACGAGCAGCGGCTACGGCTGTACCGGCAGGGCCGTGACCATCTGCTCGGCCAGGGCTACGAGCAGGTCTCGATGCGGATGTTCCGGCGCGCGGACACACCGAGCAGCGGCGGCGCCCCCGCGCGCCAAGACACCTGCGCACGCGAAGACACCCCCTCACGCCAAGACACCTCCACACGCCAGGACGCCCCCGCGCTCCAAGACGCACCCACCCGCCGAGACGAGACCCCCCTCCAAGACGAGGCCGCCCGCCGGGACGAGGCTGCCCGCCGGGACGAGGCTGCCCGCCGGGACGAGGCTGCCCGCCAAGGCGACCACGCCTGCCAGACGGACGGAATGGTCGGTCTCGGCTGCGGGGCCCGCTCCTACACCTCGTCCGTCCACTACTCCTTCGACTACGCCGTGGACATGCGGCAGATCCGCGCCATCGTCGACGACTATGTCGCGCGGCCCGCCGAGGAGTTCGGCCGCGCCGAGGTCGGCCACCGGATGTCCGGCGACGAGCCGCGCCGGCGCCATCTCCTGCAGTCGCTGCTCCAGGCCGAGGGCGCGTCCCTCGCCGAGTACCGCGACCGCTTCGGCACCGAGGCGGGCGCGGACTTCCCCGCCGAGCTGGCGCGGTGCGCCGCGCGCGGCTGGCTCGACGAGTCGGCCGCCCCGGACCGGCTGCGGCTCTCGCCCGAGGGACTGGCGCACTCGGACGCGCTGGGCCCCGAGCTGTTCTCGCCCGCGGTGCGCGCCGCGATGGCCGACTACGACCTCAAGTGAGCGGGCGCCACGTGACCAGTGCTCAGACGGCGGGCGGCGGACGGGACTTGACGCTCCTGTACCGGGGCCCGCTCGCCTCGTGCGACTACGACTGCCCGTACTGCCCCTTCGCCAAGCGCCGCGACAGCCCGGCGGCGCTCAGGGCCGACCGCGCCGCGCTGGAACGCTTCACACGCTGGGCCGGTGAGCAGAGCGGCGACCGGCTGTCGGTCCTCTTCACGCCCTGGGGCGAGGGCCTGGTCCGCTCCTGGTACCGCCGGGCGCTCATCGAGCTGAGCCAGCTGCCGCAGCTGCGCAGGGTGGCGATCCAGACCAACCTCAGCTGTCGTACCGAGTGGCTCGCCGACGCCGACGCGGACACCGTCGCGCTGTGGTGCACGTACCACCCGGGCCAGACTCCGTACGGCCGGTTCCTGGACCGGACACGGGAGTTGGCGGCGCTCGGCGTGCGCTTCAGCGTCGGGGTGGTCGGCCTCCCCGAGCACCTCGACGACGCCCGCAGGCTGCGCGCCGACCTGCCCGGCCACGTCTACCTGTGGGTCAACGCCGCCGAGGGCCGCACGTACACCGACGCGGAGGCCGCACTGTGGACGGCCCTCGACCCGCTCTTCCCGTACAGCCGCGACCCGCACGCCAGCCGCGGACTGCCGTGCCGTACGGGCGAGTCGGTCGTCTCGGTGGACGGCGACGGCACGGTGCGCCGCTGTCATTTCGTCCGTGCCGAGCTGGGCAACCTCTACGACGGCACGTACCGCGCGGCGCTGCGCCCGCGCGCCTGCCCGCTCGCCGTCTGCGACTGCCATATCGGCTATGTGCACTTGGAGTCGCTGCCGCTGTACGACGTGTTCGCGGGCGGGGTGCTGGAGCGCGTACCGGCTCAGCCCTTGCGGCCCACCCCGCCGTAGAAGGCGACGCGGGAGAGTTCGTCGACGGCGGGCGGCGCGCCGTCCGGCCGCCACAGCGGGGCCTGTACGAGGCCGGGGTCGAGGAGGTCGAACCCGTCGAAGAAGGGCACGATCTCCTCGAAGCCGCGCACGGTCAGCGAGGCGGTGGCGTTCTTGTACGCGTCGGCGGCGTCGCCCTCCACGTGGGGGTGGAAGTCGCCGGTCCCGTGGGTGAGGATGAGGTAACTGCCGTCGGGCAGCGCCTCGCCGAGGGTGGCGACGATGCCGGCGGGGTCCTCCGCGTCCGTGATGAAGTGCAGGACGGCGACCAGCATCAGGGCCACCGGCTCGTCGAAGTCGATGAGCCGGCTGATGACGGGGTGGGCCAGGATCGCCTCCGGCTCGCGGACGTCGGCGAGCACGAATCCGGCGTCGCCCGCGTTGGTGAGCTTCGCGCCCGCGTGGACGGAGACGATCGGATCGTTGTCCACGTAGGCGACCCGTACGTCGGGCGACTCCTCGCGGGCCACCTCGTGGGTGTTGGGCGAGGTCGGGATGCCGGTGCCGATGTCGATGATCTGCCGGATGCCGCCGCGCACGACTTCCCGCACGGCGCGGCGCAGGAAGGCCCGGTTGGCGCGGGCGCTGGGCCGGGCATCCGGGATGATCTTGATGACCTGCTCGGCCGCCTCGCGGTCGACCTGGTAGTTGTCCCAGCCGCCGAGGTAGTAGTCGTACATCCGGGCCGGGTGGGGTCTGCTGGTGTCCAGCTCCTCGGCCGAGAATCCGCGCTCGCTCACGTGCTGCTCCCTCACTCGCCGCTCATGCTCGGCACCGCGAGCAGGAAATCGGCCTCGCCCGCCTTCGCGCCCTGGATGAATGTCTGGATCTCGTGGTGGGTGTAGATCAGCGCGGGCCCGTCGGGGTCCGTGGACTGACGCAGGGCCACCCTGCCGTCGCGCAGCCGCATGGCCTCGACACAGCTGCCGCCGTTGCCGCCGCTCCACGGCTTGTGCCAGCCCTCGCTCCCGAGGTCCTTGGCGGGCATGCCGTTGTATATGCGACCCATGGTTCAGATCTCCTTACGAATGCCACCCAGGTAGGCCTCGGTGGTGTGTGCCGGCGCGGCCTGCGCGCACATGCGGTCGAGCGCCTCCAGCAAGGTGGAGACGTCGTCGCGCTGGTCGAAATAGACGGCCCCGACGAGGTTCTCGGCGTAGGCGATGTCCGGCAGCTCCTGGATCGGGAACCGGAAGATGTGGAACGGCCCGTACATCGCCGGGTGCGGTCCGGCCTCGAACGGGATGACCTGGAGTCGCACGTTGGGCATGGCGGTGGCCTCGATCAGCCGGTCGACCTGCTCGCGCATGACCTCGGGGCCGCCGATGCGCCGGCGCAGGACGGTCTCGTCCATCACGACCCAGAGCAGGGGCGCGCCCTCGCGGGTGAGGAGCGACTGGCGCTCCATGCGGACGGCGACCCCGCGGTCGATGTCGGCCTCTTCGGCGTGCGGCATTCCGGCGCGCAGCACCGCGCGGGCGTACCCCTCGGTCTGCAGCAGTCCGGGGATGTAGTGCGGTTCGTAGGCGCGGATGAGGTTGGCCTCACCCTCCAGGCTCACGAAGGCGCTGAACCAGTCGGGGAGCACGTCGCGGAACCGGTGCCACCAGCCGGGCTGGTTGGCCTCGCGGGCCAGTGCGACGAAGTTCTCGATCTCGTCGGAGTCGTCTATCCCGTAGATGCCGAGGAGCTTCTCGATGTACGGGATCTTGAGCCCGACCTCGGCCTTCTCCATCCGGCGGACGGTGGCGTGCGTGACGTCGAGGGCCCGGCCCGCCTGTTCGTAACTGAGCCCGGCCTTCTCGCGCAGGTCCTGCAATCGCTTGCCGAGCACTACGCGAAGGACGGTCGGAGCGCCTACCGGCCGTGCGTCCGCCACTGTCGATCCCCTCCAACTGATGTCATATGCCTAGCAGTGTGTCACGCAGCTGGTTGAGCTAACAGACTGTGCTTGCGATTCTGCAATTTACAGATTGAACCTTGCCACACGCGACTCACATCGCACATAGTTGCCAAGTGGCCTACTCCTATGACGCAGTCTCGTTAAGGCGCCGAGGCGGTTCGTCCGTCCAGCACCTACAGGACGCGTTCCACCTGCCGGCCCGGAACACCTCGGTGGCCGAAGCGCGAAGACGAGTTCTCGCGCGGCTCGGTGAGTGGGGCGTGGTGCAAGTGGTGTGCGAGGACGCCGAATTGGTGGTATCCGAACTCTTCACCAATGCCGTGCGGCACACCGAAAGCGACAAGGTCAGCTGCCGGCTGCACGTCAGCGGCGACCGGCTGCACGTCGAGGTGGCCGACCAGGGATACGGTCCGGATCAGCCGCGAGCCAGGCTCAGCGGCGCGGACGAGGAGAGCGGGCGCGGCCTGCTGCTGGTCGGCGCGGTGTCGGACGCCTGGGGCGTACGCCCTGGTGAGATCGGCCGGGGGCGCGTCGTGTGGGCGGTACTGGCGGGCGCGCGGCCTGGGCACTGAGTGGGGTTCCGGCCACGGCGCGGGACGGACTTACGGGCGTACGGACGTACGGCGCGACATCCTCCGCACGCAGAGGTCCCGTACGGCACTCTCCGTGCACGCCCGCCTCGCGGCGCGCTCCGCAAACGGGCCCCCGTACGGCACTCTTCGTAATCGGCACCCCCTACGGCACGCTCCGGATACGGCGCCCCGGCGCGGCGTCCCCTCAAGAGGCGCGGCGAACAGCGCGAGCGGTCCTGGGCCGCCCCCGTGGCCGGTCGGCCGCGTGTCGCTACGGAGCGTTCAGGGCCCATCCGGGCGCTCGGGTCCGCGCGACCCGATCCGCCGGACAGGCCCTCGTATCAGCCTGCGGGCTCAGAGCGGCAGCAGGTCGGGGCGCTTGGGCTCGACGTGGTCGCCCGAGGACTCGCCGCGCAGCCGGCGGCCGATCCAGGGCACCAGGTACTCGCGCGCCCAGTGGATGTTGTCGCGGCGCACCTCGGCGGGCGAGCGCTGCCCCTCCGACGGCCATGCCTGGTCGGGGTCGGCGGGTACGTCCAGCCCGAGCACCTGCGCGGCACGCAGCGCGACCCGGGTGTGCCCGTCGGGGGAGAGATGCAGCCGGTCGTCGCTCCAGGCGCGGCGGTCCTGCACGGAGCGCAGCGACCACAGGTCGAGCACCGGGCAGTCGTGACGGTCGGCGATGGCCCGTACGTGCGCGGTGTAAGTCGCGATCTTGCCGCGCAGATGGCGCAGCACGGGGATGCCCCGGGTGTCGAAGCCCGTGCACAGCAGCACGGTGCCGACGGAGGACGCGAGGTCGGCGACGGCCGCCTCGTAACGCTCGGCGACGTCGTCGGGGTCGCTGCCGGGGCGCAGGATGTCGTTGCCGCCGGCGCAGAAGGTCACCAGGTCGGGGCCGAGCTCCTTGGCGCGCGGCACCTGCTCGGCCACGATCTGGTCGAGGAGCCGGCCGCGGACGGCGAGGTTCGCGTAGCGGAACCCTCCGGGGGCTTCGGCGCCCTCCCGGGCGTCCGAGTCGGCGCGCTGGTCGGAGAGGAGCACGGCGAGCCGGTCCGCCCAGCCGACGAAGGTGTCGTCGGGCCCGGGATCGCCGACGCCTTCGGTGAAACTGTCCCCTACAGCCGCGTACGACCCGATCGCGTCACTGTTGAATGTCTTCGAATCGTCTGCCACGACATCCCATCTTTCACCCCCGACAGTGACTTACGCCATCGTAACCAGGGGTTGACGTGCAGTGATGTATCCCACCTCAATCAATTCGGCGAAGGTGGAATACGGCGGCGGCCAGGTCGCCGCGGAGCCCCGTGCGCAGTCCGCGGTGCGTGAGGACCGCTCCGCGGTGTGTCTCGCCCCGGTCCGGGTCCCTGTAGCGGGCCGCCGGATCGAGCCCGCGCAGCCGCAGTGGCGGCTGCTCCTCGCCGTACCGCTGGGCCGGCAGCCAGGCCAGCACGGCGCTCTCCTCGCCGCGCACGTACTGGACCGCGCAGATCCCCTCGCCGGGCGGTCGCAGCCGGTACAGATCGCCGCCCTGCACCAGCGGCCGTATCCGCTTGTACAGCTCGATCCACTCCCGCGCCTCCCCGAGCTCCTCGGCGCTCCACCGCGCCAGGTCGCCGCCCACCCCCAGCACGCCCGCCATGGCGCTCACGAAGCGGAAGGGGAGGGGGCTGACCCGTCCGTTCATCTGGTCGTTGGGGCTGTCGGTGACCCAGGCCGCCATCATTCGGGCCGGGTGGAGCTGACTGAAACCGTGCTGGATGGCGAGCCGGTCGAGTGGGTCGGTGTTGTCGGAAGTCCACATCTGGTCCGTCCGGGCGGCCATGGCCAGGTCGACGCGCCCGCCGCCGCCGGAGCAGGATTCGAAGGCCACGTGCGGGTGGGCGGCGCGGAGCCGGTCCAAGAGTCCGTAGAGGCCCTGGACGTGGTCGGTCCACAGCCGCCGCGGGTACGGGTCGCCGGGCCAGCCGGCATCCGTGAAGGAGCGGTTGAAGTCCCACTTCACGTAGTCGACGGGCGCTCCGCGCAGCAGGCCGTCGAGCCGCTCCCACAGGTACGCGCGCACGTCGTCGCGGGCGAGGTTGAGCACGAGCTGGTTGCGGAATTCGGTGCGGCGCCGGCCCTCGTGGTGCTGCACCCAGTCGGGGTGCGCGCGGTACAGGTCGCTGTCGGGGTTGACCATCTCCGGCTCGACCCAGATGCCGAACTCCATGCCGAGGCGGTGCACTTCGTCCGCGAGCGGCTTCAACCCGTCCGGGAACCGTTCGGTGTTGGGCGTCCAGTCGCCGAGTCCGGCCGCGTCGTGGGTGCGCGCCCCGAACCAGCCGTCGTCCACGACGAACAGTTCGACGCCCAACTCGGCGGCATGGCGGGCCAGTTCGCGCTGCTGGTCCTCGCCGACGCGGAAGCCGGTGGCCTCCCATGAGTTGTAGAGGACCGGCCGCGGCCGGTCGGCGGCCGGGATGACGTGGCCGCGCTGCCAGGCGTGCCAGGCGCGGCTCGCGGCCCCGAAGCCGCCGTCGGTCCACAGTCCGGCGAAGACGGGGGTGGTCCAGGAGTCGCCGGGAGCCAGCCGCAGCAGGCCGGAGTCGTCGTGTCCGGCGCCGCCGACGGTCTGCACCGCTCCGTCGGGCAGCAGCTGCACGGCGATCCGCCAGGAACCGGACCAGCCGAGCGCGCACCCGTACACCTCGCCGCTCTCCTCCCCCGCGTCGCCCGCGTCGAGGGCGATCCAGGGCAGGTGGGCGTGGCCGGTGTGGCCGCGGCGGCTGCCGATCAGCTGCTCGCCGGGGGTGAGGGCGCCGCGGACCAGGCGGCTCTCGGCGCCCCAGCGGCCGTGCAGGTGGGAGAGGCGCCACGCGTCGCGCGCGGGCAGCGACCAGGCGGCGGAGTCGGCGCGCAGCAGCTCCAGGGGGGCGGCGTCGTCGCCGCGGGTGCGGGCGTGGGTGAGGGTGACCCAGCGCTCTATGACGTCCGAGCCGGCGCGCACCCGGTAGTGAAGGGTGAGGGCGAGGTGGTGCAGCCGGTCGTGGAAGCGGAGCCGCAGTTCGTCAAGGTCGGTCTCCCCCTTGGTGAAGGACCACTCGGTACCGCGCACGCCGTCGGCGCGTACGGACAGGGCGGGGCGCACGAAGCGCGGGCCCCCTTCGACGGGGTACTCCTCGCGCCCGTCGAGCGGTGATTCGAATCCGCGCGCGGCGGGGATCTTCTCTGCGGCGAGGGCCTGCGCGTCCTCGATCGTGATCCGCGGCCCCCAGTGGAGATGGAGGAGCTCATCGTTCTCGGTGAGGTGCAGTGCGTAGCCGCTCCGGACGCCGGACAGCAGCCATATCCGGTCGTTTCCGCCGACCTCGATCACTAGGCCCCCCAATGTCGACAGGTCCGAACATCATCGGGTCGGCGGTGGTCATGAGGCAACGCCCGTGCGGCGCCGACGCCGAACTGATTGCCCCTGGAACCCATGTCGTATGGTCGATTCAGCTGCCTTGTCGACGAGCCGCGTCGACGGACGGAACCGAGGAGCGCCCGTGACCCAACAGTCGCCGCAGATCCCGTCGACCGAGCCGGAACTGGCCGGTGTCCGCAACTTCCGGGACGTGGGCGGGCTCCCCGCCCTCGACGGTCGGCGCGTGCGACACGGCGTCCTGTTCCGCAGCGGTCACCTCGCGCACGCGACCGAGGAGGACGCCCGTTTCCTCGGCTCGCTCGGCCTGCACACGATCTTCGACTTCCGTAACGCCTCCGACATCCGGCTCGAAGGCCCCGATGTCGCGCTCACCGGCGTCAGGAACGTGAACATACCGCTCAGCGACCCGGCCGACGGCAAGGAGTTCTGGGCGATGGTCCGCGACGGCCACCTCGACCAGCTGCGCGTCGCGCTCGGCGAGGGCCAGGCGGTCGGCCGGATGTCCAGCTCGTACCGCTCCATCATCACGGAGCGCACCGCCGAGCACAGCCGGGTGCTGCACGCCCTCGCCGAGGAGAGCGTGCCCGCGCTGATGCACTGCGCCGCGGGGAAGGACCGCGCCGGGCTGTCCATCGCGGTCACCCTGCTGGCCGTCGGCGTGGGGCGCGACGCGATCCTCGCCGACTATCTGGAGTCCAGCGCCCCGCACCGCCGCTACAAGATCCGGCGCGGCGACAACTCGGCCGCCGCGCTGTCCCCCGAGGTCATGGAGCTGCTCGCGCCGCTCTTCGACGCGCGCGCCGAGTATCTGGCCGCCGCGTTCGAGACGATCGAGGAGCTCTGGGGCTCCACCGACCGCTATCTCGAAGAGGGGCTGGGCCTCTCATCGCGGACCCGCGAGCTGCTGCGCGCGCGGCTGCTGACGGACTGAGCGGCCGGCCGGCGCCGCACGGCGGGGGCCCGTCGCCCCCGCCGCGGCCGGCCCCCGCGGCGACGGGGCGCGGACGGGCCTTTCGCCGGGGCCGTGCGGAACGAGCCGCCGCGGCCCTCCTCCAATCACCGGCCGACGACCGGCTCGGGGGGCGGCTGCGGAGTCGCCTCGCGGGGCGGTGCGTCGGTGTGGTTCGACTGCCGGGAGAACTGCGTGCGGTACAGCTCCGCGTAGAGCCCGTTCAGCTCCAGCAGTTCCTCGTGGGTGCCGCGTTCCTGCACTCGCCCCTTGTCGATGACGAGGATCTGGTCGGCGTCGCGGATGGTGGACAGCCGGTGGGCGATCACCAGTGAGGTGCGACCCGCCAGCGCGTTCTTGAGGGCCCGCTGGAGTGCTGCCTCCGACTCCGAGTCGAGGTGCGCGGTGGCCTCGTCCAGGACCACGATCGGCGGGGCCTTGAGCAGCAGCCGCGCCATGGCGATGCGCTGCTTCTCCCCGCCGGAGAGCCGGTATCCGCGGTCGCCGACCATGGTGTCGAAGCCGTTGGGCAGGGACTGGATCAGATCCCAGATCTGCGCCGCCTTGCATGCCTCGGTCAGCTCCTGCTCGGTGGCGTCCGGCCGGGAGTAGGTCAGGTTCGCGCGGATGGTCGTGTGGAAGAGGTGCGCGTCCTGGGTGACCATGCCGATCGTGTCGTTCAGCGACCGCAGGGTCAGGTCACGGAGGTCGTGTCCGCCGATGCGGATGACGCCCTCCACCGGGTCGTAGAGCCGCGGCACCAGGTGGGTGCTGGTCGTCTTGCCCGCGCCCGAGGGGCCCACCAGCGCGGTGAGTTTCCCGGCCGGGGCGGTGAAGGACACGTCGCGCAGGGTCCACGTGTCGTCGGAGCGTTCCTGCATGGGCTGGGCGACGGACTCCAGTGAGGCCAACGAGACCTCGTGGGCCTTCGGGTAGCGGAACGACACGCCGTCGAACTCGATGTCCGGCGCCGCCCCGTCCGCGGCCGTGGCGGGCAGCGCCCTCGCGTCCGGCTTCTCGGAGATCAGCGGTTTGAGGTCGAGGACCTCGAAGAGCCGGTCGAAGCTGACGAGTGCGGTCAGCACGTCGGCCTGGGCGTTGGAGAGCTGTCCGACCGGGGCCGTCAGCCGGGTCAGCAGGGTGGCGAGCGCCACCAGCGAACCGAGCTCGAAGGCGCCGTTGACGACGAGGCCGCCGCCGATGCCGTACACCGCCGCGGTGGCCAGGGTGCCCACGAGCAGCGTCGTGAGGAAGAGCAGCTTCATGGCGACGGAGTGCCGGACGCCGATGTCCCGCCCCCGGCCCGCCAGCCGTGAGAACTGGCCGTTCTCCCGCTCCGGGTGGCCGTAGAGCTTGACCAGCAGCGCGCCGGTCACGTTGAAGCGCTCCTGCATCATGGAGCCCATGTCGGCGTTGACCTGCATGTGCTGCCGTACGAGCCGCTGTAGCCGCCGCCCGATGAGGCGGCCGGGCAGGATGAAGAACGGTATGAGCACCAGGGACACCAGGGTGATCACCCAGGACAGGTAGAACATCGTGATCAGCACGAACACCAGGGTGAGTCCGGCGGAGAACACCGTCGACAGCAGTTGGGTGACCGCCTGCTGGGCGCCGACCACGTCGGTGTTCAGCCTGCTGACGAGGGCGCCGGTCTGCGCCCTCGTGAAGAACGCCAGGGGCTGGCGCTGCACATGGTCGAAGACCTTGGTGCGCAGATCGTAGATGAGCCCCTCGCTGACCCGGGCCGAGAACCACGCCTCGGCGAATCCCAGCCCGCCCGCCAGCAGCGCCAGTGCGCCGACCGCGATGGCGCACCACACCACGACCGACATGTGGTGGCCGGTGATGCCGTTGTCGATGAGGTATTTGAGCAGGACAGGCGGGGCCACCACGCTGGCGGCGTTGAACGTCGTGATGATCAGGAGAAAGACGATGCTGCGGCGGTGCGCCCCGAGGTACGGGAGGATCCGCTTCGCCGTGCCGGGTGTGATCCGCTGTTTGATGATGGAGGGGTCCGGCGCGTCCCCCCGCATGATTACCGGTCCGGGGCCACCCATCATGGCCACTGGTACCACCTCTGTCTCGTCGTCAGGGTCGGGGCCGGACGGGCCGGTGGCACCGTACGGCCGGCGCGGCCGGCGGTTCGGCCCGCGGCCCGCTTCCCGGTGTCCGGCGCCGGTTCCGTCCCCGGGCCGCCGGCTGTCATGGCCGCCGGCCGGCGAAGAAATCCACGATCGCGGAGTTCACCGCGTCCGGCTTTTCGAGATATCCGTAGTGCCCGCACCCGGCTATCTCCGTGTACGCGCAGCCGGGAACGCTCTCGGCGACCTCGCGCCCGAGGTACGGGCGTACGACCAGGTCGTCGCGGAAGGAGATGACCAGGCAGGGGCACCGGACGCGCCGGTACGCCGCCAACCGGTCCGGGACCGCCTGGAGGCTGAGCTGGTTGCGGACTCCCGAGGGGTCAACCGCCGACATCTCGAAGATGTCGAGCCAGCCTTGGAGCTGCCGCTCGTCGTTGAGCGTCATTGGCGAGAGGTTCTGGATCGCCTGCACATAGGCCGCGTAGCGGGGCGGGATCTTGGTGCCGCTGTCGCAGAGGTCCATGTCGCCCGCGGCCATGGCGGAGACCAGCGCGTCGGCTCTGCCGCAGGTCGCCATCAGCACGGCCTGGCTGATGAGCCCGGGACGGGCCACGAGCAGTTCCTGCACGATGATCGCGCCCAGCGAGAAGCCCACGACGCGGCACGGCCCCACACCGAGGTGGTCGATGAGGCCGGCCACGTCCGCCGCCATGTCGTCGAGGGTGACGCCTTCCTCGCACGGGTCGCTCGGCGGAATGCCCCGGTTGTCGAGCGTGATCGCCCGGTACCCGGCCGCTCTCAGCGCGGGCACCTGGTGCGAACGCCACACGCGGCCGGGCGCCGCGGTCCCGGTGACCAGCACGACCGGCTTCCCGGCGCCGTACACGTCATAGCCGAGGGTGATTCCGTTGATCCTCGCCACCGGCACGGGGGCCTCCCTTCACCTGTCTCGTGTTCCGTTCAGGACCGTTCGGTTCAGGACCGTTCAGGACTGCGCAGGACCGTCCGGCGTCTTACGGCGGCCGGCCCGTACGAGGGTGCGCCGGTCGGCGGACGCCCGTACACGCGGCGCCTCCGTACGTGAGGGGGACGCGTACACGCGGTGAGTCCGTACCCGCGGCGCCTCCGTACGTGCGGCGTGCCCCGCCGGCGGCCCCGGTCGTCATGGGCGCCCCGCGAACCGGCCGACCTTGGCGATGACGTCCTCGTCGTAGAGGCGCAGCGCCTGCTGGAGCGCGAACTCGGCCATGTACCGCCGGAATTCCTCCGGCGGCTCCTCCGCGAGGTTCAGCATCCTGCGGTTGGCTACGACCGCCGGGGCGCTCAGCCGCTCGACGCTCCGGGCGACGGCCGCGTCCATCTCCTGCGGCTCCACGATCTCGTCGGCCACCAGCCGGGCGTCGGGTTCGCTCGCCCAGATACGCCGCCCCTGGAGGATGACCTGCCGGGAGACGCGCGGCCCCGTGTGCCGACCGAGCCGGAAGTTGCCGGCCCCGGGCACGATGCCCTCACGGGCGGCAGGCAGGGTGAAGTAGGCGTCAGCGGCGGCCACTACATGGTCGAGGACGAGGAGCAGTTGCATGCCGCCGCCGATGGCGAAGGTGTCGACGGCGCCGATCCAGGGCTTCTCGACCGTACGCGCGTGCCACGCTCCTTGGCCGTCGGACCGCACTCCCCGCACGAGCTTGTGGAGGTAGCCCAGTTCACGGCGGAGCAGGAAGCCGACCAGTGAAATGTCGCCTTCGTGCAGGCTCTTGAGGTTGATGCCCGCGCTGAAGACCCGTTTGCCGCGGTAGCGGGGGTGGGTCATCTCGCCGCCGCGCACCACCCCCACACGTACATCGGGGTCGAGCAGCGCGAGATCGACGGCGGTCTCCATGTCGTCGACCTGCTCGACGTCCTCGGCGTTCAGGCAGTCGTCCCGACACATCGTCACATACGCTGCTCCGTCACGCCGTTCGAGCAGGACCGACCGGGTACGGACCTCGCCGGTCCGGCGGAAGGCGGGCAGCAGTTCCAGGGCCCGCGGCGTCGGCAGCAGCATGGTGTCGAGCAGGTGCGGGCCGGCGGTCGGGGACCCGAGGACCGCCCGGAGGAAGATGCCCTGATCGATCTCGTACCCCTCCTTGTCCGCCTGGCGCCGTTTCCGGTCGTCGGCGAGCTGCCGGGCCGAGGGGACAAGGGAGGGGAACTCGTCGGCGGCGGCCGCGACCAGTTCGGCGAGGCGCAGTCCGACGGTGCGGCCCTCGGTGAGCCGGTCGTACACGAGGTCGGCGCGCGCCCCGAGGAAGCGGACCCGCTGTGCGCGGGCCGCGTCCTTCGCCGCGGCGGCCTCGGCCCGCTGCTCCGGCGAGCGGGAACCGGGCTCCGGCAGCGTCGCCACCAGTTCCTCGACGCGGGCCGCCGCCTCGTACAGGCTCGGCCAGACGCCCTCGACGGGCGCCGGGGACGGCTGAACGGTGGTCATGAGACCTCCTGTGCGGCGCCCCGCAGCACCCGGTCGCAGGCGGCCAGGTGCGGGCCGAGCGCGTCCTCGAAACTCATCGTCCTGGCGTCGAGCAGGAGCTGTCGGCGGATCGCGAGATCCTTCCCGGACAGGCCGCTGACCAGCCCCGCGGCGGCGGCGACCGCCTGTTCGGGGTCGTCGACGAGCCCGTCGACGATGCCGAGCGTACGGGCCTCGGGCGCGTCGATCGGCAGGCCGAACAGCACGGCCCTGCGGGTCCGGGCGGCACCGGCCAGCTGTACGAGCCGGTAGCCGGCCATGCCGGGCCAGGTGGCCGAGCCGTCGCCGTGCACCAGCAGCCGGGTGTCGAGGGCGGCCACCCGGATGTCGGCTGCCAGGAACACGTCGAGCGCCGCGCCGCCGCACTCCCCGTGGGCCAGCGCGAGCGTGGCCATGGGGAGCCGTTCCAGTCGGCGCACGGCGCGCTCCCACTTGCTGACCAGCATGACGTCGAGGCCGCCGGCCCAGTCTCCGGCCGGGGCGCCGGTGGCGTGCACGATGACGACGCCGGAGCCGCCGCGGTCCTCGGCCCGGTCGCAGAGGCCGGCGAGGGTCTTGACCGTCGTGGCCGACAGCGGCTCGGCGCCGTCGATCTCCACCATGAGCGTGTGGTCCATCGCACCCTCCGGGTTCACCATCGGATCAGCGCCGTTTCGATCGTGGAGCCGGGCCCCATGGTCATGAGTACTCCGTAGTCGCCGACCGCCGCGACGCCTTCGTCGAGGAGCCGTTCGTAGGAGAAGAGGAACGAGCCGCTGGAGACATTGCCGTGGTCGCGCAGCACGCCGGTGGTGTGCCGGACGTCATGGCGCGTCAGCCCGAGGTTGACGACGACGGCGTCGATGACCTTCTTGCCGCCCGAGTGGACGAGCCAGTGGCCGATGTCGCTCCGGCGCAGTCCCGTTCCCGAGAGCAGCCGGTCGACGACGAGTTCGGCGTGCGCGCCGACCACATAGGGGATCAGCGGATCGAGGTAGAAGCTGAACCGTCCCTGGTCGCGGTCCCAGTCGTAGCGCATGGCGTCGACGGCCTCGGGGATGATGCAGCTCGCGAACTTGAGGATGCCGGGGCCTTCGGTGGCCGCCGTCTCGGGCGCGCCGAGCGGCGGTCCGGCCATCGCCAGCGGAACCTCGGCCGGGTTGGTCAGCAGCGCGATGGCGCCGGCGCCGTCCCCGAACAGGCTGTTGACGACGGCGGTCCGCATCGTGGCGTCCATCGCGTACGCCGCGGAGCACGCCTCCACGCACAGGACGACGGCGAGGTCGCCCGGGTTCGCGGCGGACCAGCCGGCCACCACATTGAGGGCGTTGAGGCCGGCGTTGCAGCCCATGCCGACGATGTCGGAGCGGCTGCAGTGCCGGTCGATGCCCAGTTCACGGATGAGGAGCGCGCTGATGCCGGGGGTGAGGAAGCCGGTGGAGGTCACGCAGCACAGGTGGCGCAGGTCCGAGAGTTCGGCGCCGGCCCGCCGCAGGCAGTCCAGCAGCGCCTCGGCGCCCATGTCGAGCGCCATGCGCTTGTGCTTGTCGAGCAGGTCGCCCTGCGGTTCCACGGGCCGTACGCCGTCGCTGCCCGGGTCGGGGAGGTTGAGGTTGCGCCGTTCGATCGCGCTGTTGAGGAAGACGGAGCGGATGCGGGGATCGGTGATCCCGAAGGCATCGAGCACCTCTTCCTGGGAGTAGGAGGTGGGGCTGGTCGCCGTGCCCACCCCGACGATCCGGGGCCGGGCGAGCACCGCCATCGGTTCGCGCGGCCCGGTCGCCGGGGCCGCGGTGTCGAGCGGTGCCAGATCCAGCAGCACCATGGATTCCGCACTGTCCATACTGTCTACACTGTCCACACTGACGGTCATCGGAAGGTCCACCCCCACATACGTCGTTTGGTGCGCGGCCGCCGAGTGCCACAGACACTGATCACTTCGGTCGCCTTTCTCGTGAGCACCCGCCGGTGCGGATGCGAGCCGTTCGAATCCCGTGCGCGCCGAGCGCGGTTGACGGCTGTTCAGGACGGTTCACTCGCGGCCTCGATGAAGCGCGCGAGCCGCGCTGTGCCCTCGGTGATCTCACTGGGCGTCACATAGCTGATGGAGAGCCGGAGTTCGTGGTATCCGCCGCCACCCGGGTAGAAGTAGCTCATCGGCGTCCAGATGACGCCGAACTCCTCCGCGGACCGGGTGAGCGCGGCGTTGTCCGCGCGGAACGGCACCCGCACGCCCAGGAAGAAGCCGCCCGAGGGCTCGTTCCACCGCACGCCGAGAGCCGCTCGGCGATCCGCCGGAAGGCGGGCCTCCAGCTCCCGGAGCGTGTGCCGCAGGGCGTCGTCGTAGTGGATGGCCGCCTTCGCGTTCAGCTCCGAGAGGCGTCCGCGCGCGGCCAGCAAAGCACCCGCCACCACGGCCTGGCTCAGCGACGGCGTGTTGACCGTCACCATGCTCTTGATCTTGGCGAGTTCGTCCGCGAGCAGGGTCCCGCGGCCCGCGCCGTCCACGACCGGCTGGTCGGCGACGACGAAGCCCAGGCGGGCGCCGGGAAAGACCGTCTTGGCGAACGAGCCGATGTGCACGACCCTGCGCGCCCGGTCCAAGGACTTCAGCGTCGGCAGCGGGGGGCCCGGGCTG
Organism: Streptomyces sp. NPDC044033; assembly: GCF_056434425.1. NCBI lineage: Bacteria > Bacillati > Actinomycetota > Actinomycetes > Kitasatosporales > Streptomycetaceae > Streptomyces > Streptomyces sp. NPDC044033. The sequence continues at coordinate 321,747 of NZ_JBWKFF010000002.1, forward strand.
ACCAGGCGGTACGGGCTGTCCTCCACGATGAGGAGGTCATGGCGCGCCGCGAGTGCCAGCAGTTCGGTACGGTCCCGCAGCCCCATCGTGGTACCGGAGGGGTTGGAGTGGTCCGGGATGACGTAGAAGGCGCGCGGCCGCCGCCCCCGCGCCCGCTCCTGCTCGATCGCCGCCTCCAGCGCGTCGAGGCGGAAGCCGTCCGCGCCCTCCGGCACCGGTGTCACCGGGATGTCGAGCAGCCGGGCCGCTCCGGTGATGCCCATGAAGCAGGGGCTGGCGACCAGGATGGCGTCCTCGGGCCCGCCGACGAGCGCCCGCAGCACCAGCAGCATGGCTTCCTGGGCGCCGACGGTCACCACGATGGACTCGGCGGGGACGTGGATGTGCTCGTCCACGCGCAGCCAGTCGGCGGCGATCTCGCGGATCTGCCCGGCGACGGGCCCGTACTGGTACATGAGGGTGCGGATGCGCTCCGGCGAACTCCCCTGCTCCGCCTCGTGGTCGAGGTAGCCGCGGAGGTAGCCGAAGATCTGCTCGGTGTCGAAGAAGCCGTCGTACGGCCGGCCGGGCGCGAAGGAGATCGCGTCCGGGTAGCGGAGCGTGACCTCGTTGAGGAAGGTCATCGTGTCCAGGACCGGGTCGCGGACGCTGGAGTGCAGTTCGCTCTTGTGCAGCCGCGCCGCGGACACGGGCCCGGGAACGGGCTCCGTACGCTCGCGGCCCGGCCGAGCGCGGTCGTCGTCGCTCTGTCCGTCCATGGAATTCCCCCCGCGACACCGGTGATCGAAAGAATCGTTTCCGGCACCCGCTTCCGGAATATCTTCCCGGAAGCCTTTCCCTCACTATTTCTCGGAAGCTCGGATCAAGCGCTCGGACGTGCTCGAAACCTGGCCCCGACCCGCCGCACCGCCAATCGGTCCGTGAGATTCGTCTGGCCGCACGGCGGCCGCACCGACTCGTTCCCCGTCCCCTCGGTTACAAGGGGATCGCGAGCCCGGAACCTCAGGCAGCGTTGAAGCGCCTCGTACGAAAGAGTCTCCGAACAGCATAGAAGCAGATGGGGATTCCAGGAGGGCGCTGTCTAACCATCCAAGTCCGCCACTTGGGCAGGGCAGCGAGAATTGAGAACATTTCCCGACGCCCGGTGCCTGCGAAACCGACCGGAACGCACACGTCCTACCAGGTGACCGGCAGCGTTTCCACCCCGTACTGCGGGGCGAACGGCCGGAATCGCAGCTCCTCGGGCGGCACACCCAGCCGCAGGTCGGGAAAGCGTTCCAGCAACCGCGCGAGGGCGACCCGCAGTTGCATCCGCGCCAGCGAGGCGCCGAGGCAGAAGTGGATTCCGTGGCCGAACGCCACGTGGGAGGCGGCCCCGCGGGTGATGTCGAGGCGGTCCGGCTCGCCGGGCGTCTCCGCGCGGTTGGCCGCGATCAGCGAACAGCCCACGGCCTGACCGGCCTTGATGACCTTTCCCGCCATCGGCACATCGACCAGTGCGGTGCGGGGCGACGCCGTCGAGACGACCGACACGTACCGCAGCAGCTCCTCCACCGCCCCGTCCATCAGCTCCGGCCGCTCCCGGAGCAGCGCGAGCTGGTCCGGGTGGAGCAGCAGCGCGAGCAGGCCCAGCCCCAGCATCTGGGCGGTGCTCTCCACCGCCGCCGAGACGAGGAACGTGGCGATCCCCGCCAGCTCGTGGTCGGTCAGCTCCTCGCCGTGCTCGCGGATGAGCATGCCGAGGAGGTCGTCGCCCGGGTCGCCGCGCTTCTGCACCATGATCCCGACCAGGTACCTGTCGAGCGCCTGCACCGCCGTCGCCTGCTTCCTCGCCCGGCTGGTGGAGCGGATGTCGAGCATGCGCGCCAGGTCGGCCACGTCGTCGCGGGGGATGCCGAGCAGCCCGCAGACGACCTGCCCGGGCATGGGCCAGGCGAAGTGGCGCACCAGGTCGGCTGGCTGCCCGGCCCGTTCCAGGATGTTCAGCCGGTCCTCGACGATCTCCTCGATGATGGGCACCATCCGGCGCATGCGGCGCACGGTGAACTCAGGTGTCAGCATCTTCCGGAGCCTGGCGTGGTCCGGCCGGTCGTAGTGCAGCAGATTCCCGGTGTCGAACGGCTGCCCGTCCATCGTCTGCGCCGGGCGCGGCTTGCCGGTGAACCGCTCCGCGTCGCCGAGAACCGCCTTGACCTCATCGCGCCCGGTGGCGATCCAGTCGAGCACCGTGGACCCGGAGACTTCGGCGAATGGCGTCTCCTCGCTCATCCGGACCAGCTCGGGCAAGGGGTCGATCCCGTTGCGACGCTGGTACACGGGAACATTCGATTCCTTGGGCATCCCTGGACTCCTCTCATTCCTCGCGTGTCATTCCTTGTGTTTCGTTCCTTGTGCTTTGTTCCTCGTGTTTCGTTCCTGGTGCTTCGTTCCTTGTGCTTCGTTTCTCGTGTTCCGTTTCTCGCGTTCCGTTCCCCAGGGGTGGCGGCCGGGTACGCGATGGATCAGGCCGGCCTCCGCTACCAGGCGATCGGCAGCTTCTCGATTCCGTATATCGGCCGCGACTGCGATCGGAACCGCAGTTCTTCGCGGGGAACTGCCAGCCGCAGACCGGGAAAGCGGTCCAGCAGCCGGGCGAAGGCGATCCGCAGTTCCATCCGGGCCAGCGGAGCGCCGACGCAGAAGTGGATGCCGTGTCCGAAGGCCACATGGGTGGTGCTGCCGCGGGTGATGTCGAAGTCGTCCCGCGGCGTGTCGGGGTACTGGGTCCGGTTCGCCGCGAACAGCGAACAGGCCACGACCTCGCCCGCCTTCACGACGTGGCCCGCGAACTCCACATCCACCAGCGCGGTACGGAAGTTGGCGAGCGGCACGACCGCCACGTAGCGCAGCAGTTCCTCCACCGCCCGGCCCATCAGCTCCGGCCGCTCCCGGAGGAGCGCCAGCTGGTCGGGGTGGTCGAGCAGCGCCAGCAGGCCCAGCCCCAGCATTCCGGCCATGTTCTCCAGGCCGGCGCCCAGCGTCGCGTCGATGAGCCCCACCAGGTCCGCGTCGGTGATGCCGTCCCCATGGTCCCGGAGCAGCATGCTGATCATGTCGTCGCCGACCGGGTCACGGCGCTTGCGCGCGACGAACCGGTCCAGGTAGTCCGTGAAGGCGTGCTCCGCGGCCATCACCAGTTTCCGCGGGCCGTCGCGGCGCTGGCCGAGCAGCATGTTGCGGGTCAGCTGGGGCTGGTCGTCACGGGGGATGCCGAACAGTGCGGAGGCGACGAGGCCGGGCACGGGCCAGGCGAAATGGCGCATCAGGTCGGCCGGCGGCCCGGCCCGCTCCAGCACCTTCAACCGGTCCGCCACGATCTCCTCGATGACGGGCTCCATCCTGCGCATCCGCCGCACCGTGAGCTCCGGCGTCAGCATCTTCCGGATCCGGGTGTGCTCCGGCGGGTCGTTCTGCAGCGGGTTGCCGTCCTGGGCCAGCCCCCGGGACTCCGCCGCGGTGTCCGCGACCGGGTTCGTACTGAACCGTTCCGTGTCGCCGAGGATCGCCCGGACCTCGTCGAGGCCGGTGGCGACCCAGCTGTCGCCGACGGGGCTCACCCCCTTGGCGAACGGCGTCTCCGCGCTCATCCGGCTCAGCTCGGGCAGCGGTTCGAGCCCGATTCTCCGCATGTGCACGGGGATGTCCGCCTGCTTCGGCTCACCCCGCTGCCGTCGCGGCGAAGACTCCTGCGGCTTCGTCATACGCGGTCACCCTCCCGGTCGTGCCTCTCGCCCGTGCCGCCCCGCGGGGCGGTCGGCGTCGGCGGGCGCGACGGCCGACGACGACAGTCGTGCCGTCCGCCGCGCCCGGTAACTCGCTTTCTCCAACGCGCTGTTCACTTGCCGATCGTGTGCCGACCGCCTGCCAACCGCCTGTCGGCTACGTGCCGTTCGCCGCGCGAAGCCCGTCCGCGACGATGCGTCCGATGCGCGACAGACTGGCCGTCTGGAGCATGTCGTGATGGCCGGCGTCGACATCGTGCGTCACGATCTCGCCACCCGTGTACGGCCGCCAGCTCGCGACCGCGTCCGGCACCCGCGGGTCCGCCGGCCGGCCCCCGGTCGCGACGAACACCACGAGGTCGCCCGGGAAGAAGCGCGGTGTGTGGTTCTTCCCCAGCTGGTACGTGTGCCGCATGATCTCCCGCATGTTCGTCACGAGCGGGCCGCTCACACCCGCCGGGTAGACGCCGCCCGCTCCGAAGACACCACCCTCGCCTCCCTCTTGTCCGACGTAGCCGTCCTCTTCGGCCGGGTTCTCCAGGTCGACCACGGAGACGTCGCCCATGGAGTTGGGGTAGCTGTCCAGCAGCGCGAGGAGACCGACCTTCTCGCCCAGCTCGGCCAGCCGGGCCGCGAGCGCCTGAGCGAACAGCCCGCCGGCGGACCACCCGAGGAGGTGGTACGGGCCGTACGGCTGGAGGGCCCGGATCCGGTCGGCGTAGTCGGCCACCATCTCCTCGACACTCTGCGGCAGGGACTCCGGCCCGGCGAGCCCGCGCGCCTGCACACCGTAGACGGGCTGGTCCGCCGGCAGGTGCGGGAGGATCGCCGCGTACCCCCAGCCGAGGCCGGTGTTGTGATGCACGCAGAACAGCGGCGGGCGGTCGCCCTCCGGCCGCAGTGGCAGCAGTACGCCCAGGTCGTCGCGGTTCCCGACCGTGCGCAGCGCCGTACCGGGCCGGTCGCCGTCCCGGTGCTCGTCCGACACGGTCAGCAGCCCGGTGGGGGTCCGCTTCGCCCGCCGGCCCGTACGGAACATCCGCTCGCCGCCGGGGCCGAACGGGCAGGCCACGAACCGGTCGCCGGTCAGCCCCGGAGCCTCCGCGTAGCCGCGCGCCAGCGAGGCCCCCGCGATGTACAGGTCCCCCACGACGCCTGTCGGCACCGGGCGCAACAGGCCGTCCAGCACGAACGCGCGGGTGTTGGCCATCGGCCGCCCGGCGTCCGCCTGTTCCGGGAGCGGCTCGTCCGGCCCGCTCCGGTGGCCGAGCCACGAGCCGGCCGTCTCCGCCGTGCCGTGGCCGCTCACCAGCGCCACGCCGGGGTGGCGCTCCCGCCACTCCGCCATGTCGTCGACGGTGACGTGGCCGCCGTCCACCACCATGACCTCCGCGAACGCCGGTCGCCCGGCAGCGGGCTCCGCGAGGGCCGTCAGCCCCTCACGGGTGGTGGCCAGCAGCCGTACGCCGTCCGGCCCTGCGGCCGGCGGGATGTCCTGCCCGGGGACGCCCAGCCGCACGCCACCACCGGCGCAGAGCGCCGCGAGCAATGGCGTGACCAGTGCCGGGGCGGGAGCCCGTACGTCCAGTGCGGCGCCGTGGTCCACCGGGGAGGATTCCATCCGGTGCGCTACCTGGTTGACCAGGGCGCGGTGTTCCACGACCGTACCCGCGGTGTGAGCGCCCGCCGCCTCGGCGGCGTCGAGCACGAGCGCGGCGTGACCGGGCGAGGGCGCGTGGCCGGGCGCATGCGCGTGGCCCGGCCTCGTACGCCCCGCGCCGTTCGCCGGGGCATCGGCCAGGACAGTTGATACCACCGGGACGGTGTTGCCCGCCGGCAGCAGACCGGCCGCGGCCTCGGTGCAGATCAGCGCGGCGGTACGGGTCCGGCGCAGCCCTCGGACGGTCCCGCCGAGCGGCCGGGCCGGGTCGGCGAACAGGCAGGCGGCGCCCGCCTTGAACACGCCGAGCAGCGCCACCACGAGTGCGGCCCCGGGTTCCAGCGCCACGACGACGACGTCCTCCGGCCCTGTCCCCCGCTCGACCAGCCGCCGGGCGAGCGAGCCGGACGCGGCGTCCAGCTCGCGGTAGGTGAGCGTGCCGCCCGAGTCCGTGACGGCGAGGGCGTCGGGGGTACGGGCCGTCTGCCCGGCGAGCAGTTCGACCACCGTGCCGCCCGGCGCCCGGGCCTCCGTGCCGTTCCCGGCCACCACCATCCGGCGGTGCTCGGTCCGGCCCAGCAGGATGTCCACCTCGCTGAGACGCACCTCGGGATCGGCCGCCACCTGTTCCAGGACGCGGATGAGCCGGTCCGCGAGCGCCCTGGCCGTGGACGGGTCGAAGAGATCCGTGGCGTAGCGCAGCACACCGTCGAGTCCGGCCGGAGTCCGGTCGTCCTCCAGCCGCTCCACGAGGGAGAACGACAGGTCCAGCTCGGACGTCCCGCCGCCCGCGGGAAGGCGCGTGGTGTCCAGGCCCGCCAGCTCCGCCGTGTCCCACTTCTCCGCGACGTCGTCCCGCACGTCGAGCAGGACCTGGAACACGGGGTGAGCCGCCGCCGAGGGCGGCAGCGACAGCGCGGCCACGACCCGTTCGAACGGAACGTCCCGATGGGCGTCGGCGGGGAGGGCGGCCTCCCTGATCCGGTCGAGCAGCTCGACGAACGTGGGGTCGCCGGAGGTGTCCGTACGCAGCGCCACCAGGTCCGCGAAGGGGCCCATCACACCGTTCAGGCTCTCCTCCTCGTCCTGGCGCGGGAGCACCGTACCGAGCGTGATGTCGGTGCCCGCGCCGAGCCGGGTGAGCAGCAGCGCGAGTGCGGCGTGCACCGCCATGAACGACGACGCCCCGCGCTCTTCGGCCGCCTCCGCCAACCTGTCGTGCGCCTCGGCGTCGAGGCTCAGCGCGACGGACTCCACCCGGTGCGACGCCCTCGGCGGGCGCGGGCGGTCGGTCGGCAGCGGCAGCGTCGCCGCCACGTCGGCCAAGGCGTTCTTCCAGAAGGCGAGCTGATCGCCGACCAGGCTCTCCGCCTGCTGTTCGCCCTGGAGCAGCTCCCGCTCCCACAGCGCGTAGTCGGCGAACTGGAGCGGCAGCGGCGCCCGTTCGGAGACCCGTCCCTCGCGCCGGGCGCCGTAGGCCGCCACCAGGTCGCGGACGAGAACATCCAGTGACGCGTCGTCAGCGGCGATCCGGTGCACGACGAGGAGCAGTACGTGCTCGGTGTCCGAGAGGGCGAACAGGTACTGCGCCCAGGGCGTCTCCCGCGTGAGGTCGAACCTGTGGCCGCCGTGTACGGCCAGCAGGTCCGGCAACTCCTCCTCCGTCGCCGACACCACGGTGAGCCGGGGGTGGGCGGCGGTGTCGGCCGCGTCCAGGACGTGCTGGACGAGTTCTCCCTCGCTCGTACGGGAGAAGGTCGTCCGCAGGAGGTCCTGGCGCGCCGCGATGTCCGCGAGCGCCGCCTCCAGCCCCGCCCGGTCCAGCTCACCGACCAGGCGCAGCACGAGTGGCAGCCGCAGATCCGCCTCGTCGCGCACCTGGTCCGCCTGCCATGTGTGCGACTGGTTCGCCGAGAGGGGGATGCCGTCGGGGCGGTCGACCGGCCGCAGCACCGGGCGCGCCTTCGACTGGAGCATCCGGGCCACACCGAGCGGTGTCGACGCGCCGAAGAACTGACGCATATTCAACTCGGCGCCGAACTCGGTCCTGATCCGCGCGGCGAGCCGCATCGCCAGTGTCGAGTTGCCGCCCGCGTCGAAGAAGCTGTCGTCGACGCCCACCCGTTCGACGTCGAGCACCTCGGCGAAGAGGGCGCAGACGGCCTTCTCCATCTCGCTCTCCGGCGCCCGGCCCGAGGCCCGCTCGCCGAAGTCGGGCACCGGCAGTGCGGCCCGGTCGAGCTTGCCGTTGGCGGTCAGCGGCAGCGTCTCCAGCGCGATGACCGCCGCCGGGATCATGTAGTCCGGCAGCGCCTTGCTCATGTGCTCGTGCAGCAGAAGCTGGTCGATCTCCGGCACCGCGGGGACGATGTAGGCGATCAGCCGTTTGTCGCCCGGCCGGTCCTCGCGTGCGACGACGGCGGCCTGGGCCACGTCCGGGTGAGAGGCCAGGACCGATTCGACCTCGCCGGGCTCGACGCGGAAGCCTCGGATCTTGACCTGCTCGTCCGCACGGCCCGCGAACTCCAACTGGCCGTCAGCCGTCCACCGCGCCAGGTCACCCGAGCGGTACATCCGCGCGCCATGGGTGAAGGGGCAGGCCACGAACCGCTCCGCGGTCGCGCCCGGCCGACCCGTATAACCGCGCGCGAGGCCGGCCCCGGCCACGTACAGCTCACCCGTCACACCCGGAGGCGCCGGCCGCAGGAAATCATCGAGGACGAAGACCTGAACGTTGCCGAGGGGGCGGCCTACGGGCGGCGGTGCGTCCTGCGGGCCGATGCCCTCCGCCAGCGGCGTGGCCGTGGTGATCACGGTCGCCTCGGTCGGACCGTACGTGTTCCAGACCTGCGCCCCGGCCCGCCACCGCGCGGCCAGATCCGCACTCAACCGCTCCGCACCCAACACCCAGTTCCGCACACCGGGCACAGCGGCCGGGTCCAGCACGCCGAGGAGAGAAGGCACGACGCTCGCCACGCTCACGCCCGCCGCGTCGATCATCCTGGCCAACGCTTCCGGCTCCGTACGCTCCTCGCTCGACGCGATCGCCAGCGTCCCGCCCCCGCCCAGGGTGACCGCGACGTCCAGCACCGCGGCGTCAAAGCTGAAGGACGCGAACTGAAGCGCCGTCACCCCTTCGGCCACGCCCAGCACCGGCCGCATGGCCTCCGCCAGATTCGCCACACCACCATGCGCGACCGCGACACCCTTCGGCCGACCCGTCGAACCGGAGGTGTAGATCACATAGGCCAACTGTTCCGGTTTCGGGGTGAGTTGGAGAGCATCTGATGCCTCGATGGCTTCCGCCGCCTCGTCCAGCACCACTACACGCGCAGCGCCTTCCGATACCTCGGCCGACGTTTCGGCCGTTGCCAGGACGACCGACGCACCGCTGTCCGCGATCATGTAGACGAGCCGGTCCGCCGGGTACTCCGGGTCGAGCGGCACGTACGCGCCACCGGCCTTCCACACCGCCAGCAGCCCGACGACCATGTCCACCCCCCGCGGCAGGCACAACCCCACCCGCGACTCCGGGCCCACACCCAGACGGGCCAAGTACCGAGCCAGACGGTTCGCCCGACCCTCCAACTCCCCGTACGACAAAGCGTCGGAACCGCAGCGCACCGCCACCGCACCCGGCGTCGAACGGACCCAAGCGGCGAACAGATCCAGCACCGTCCCCGCCGACACCGGCCGAGCGGTGTCGTTCCACTCCCCCACCACTCGGGAGCGCTCGGCCCCGTCGAGCACGTCGATGTCACTGAGGCGCGTGTCAGGGTCGGCCGCGACCTGAGCCAGTACCCGTGCCAGCCGGGCGGCGAGGGCCTGAGCGGTCTCCTCGTCGAACAGGTCGGCGGCGTACAGGATGCCGCCGTCGAGCCCGTCCGGAGCCCCGTCCGCAGTACGCCGCTCGGTGAACGCCAGCGCCAGATCGAAGCGGGTCGGCGGCGCGGAGAAGGGCGGCAATGGACTCACCTGGAGGCCCGGCAGCTCCCACTGGGCCTCCGGCACGTTCCCGGCGGAGAGCATCACCTGGAACAGCGGGTTGCGGGCTATCGAACGCGTGGGGTTCAGCTCCTCCACCAACCGCTCGAAGGGAATGTCCTGATGCGCGTACGCCCCCAGATCCCGCTCCCGCAACCGGCCCAGCAGCTCACCGAACGAAGGGTCACCGCTCACATCGGCGCGCAGCACCAGCGTATTGACGAAGAGCCCCACCAGAGCCTCCGTCTGCGCATCACCACGACCCGCGACCGGCGTACCCAACGGGATGTCATCGCCGGCGCCCATCCGCGACAACAGGACCGACACCGCCGCATGCATCACCATGAACATCGTCGCCCGGCCGCGCCTCGCGAGCTCCACCAACCGCGCATGCGTCACGGCGTCCACACTCACCGGCACACTGCCGCTCCGGAACGACGGAACAGCCGGCCGCGAACGGTCCAACGGCAGGGACAGCTCGGGCGGCGCGCCGGACAGCACCTCACGCCAGTAGTCGAGCTGTCCGCTCACCACACTCGCCGGGTCATCCGGGTCGCCCAGCGCGGCGCGCTGCCACAGCGCGTAATCCGCGTACTGCACCGGCAGCGGCTCCCAGCCCGGCGCCCGGCCCGCGCTGCGCGCGGCGAAGGCCCTCTCCAAGTCGCGCGCCAGGACGCCCATCGACCAGCCGTCGGACGCGATGTGGTGCGCCACGATGAGCAGCACGGACTCCGACGGTGTGGACCGGAGCAGGGTCACCCGCCAGGGCAGGTCCACACTCATGTCGAAGCCATGGCCCGCGTGGGCGGCGAGAACCGCTTCCCATTCCTCTTCGCCGGCTTCCGTGACGACGAGCGGCGGGCGTCCCGCGTCGCCCTCCAATACCTGCTGGCACGGCACGCCGTCGACATCGGGAAAGACCGTCCGCAGACTCTCATGCCGATCGGCCACGTCCGCGAGCGCGGCCTCCAACGCCGCCACGTCCAGCTCACCCGAAATCCGCAGCGCCAGCGGCAAGTTGTAGGCGGCGGCCGCGGCCGGATCGTCGCCCACCCGGTTGAGGAACCACATCCGCTGCTGCGCGAACGACAACGGCAGGACATCAGGCCGTATCTGACGCTCCAGCACGGAGCCGTCCGGGCTCTGCGCGCGCTCGATCGACCGCGCGACACCTGCCACCGTCGGCGAACCGAACAGCTCCCTGATGCTCACCGCCACGTCCAGCGCCGACCGCACCCGCGCGATCAACCGCATCGCCAGCAGCGAATCACCGCCACGTTCGAAGAAGCTGTCCTCAGCGCTCACCCGCTCCAGCCCCAGCACCTCCGCGAACAGGCCGCCGACCAGTATTTCGGCTGGGGTGTCGGGGGCTCGTCCGGCGCGGCCGGCCGTCTCCGGCGCGGGTAGCGCGGACCGGTCGAGCTTGCCGTTGGCGGTCAGCGGCAGCGTCTCCAGGACGACGACCGCTGCCGGGATCATGTAGTCCGGCAGAAGGGTACGGGCGAACTCCTCCAGCACCGCGCCGTCGAACTCGGCAGGGTCGGCGGGGACGACGTACGCCACCAGGCGCTGCTCGCCCGGCCGGTCCTCGCGCACCACGACCGCTGTTCGGCTCACGGACGCGTGCTGGGCCAGGACGGATTCGATCTCCCCTGGTTCGACGCGGAAGCCTCGGATCTTGACCTGCTCGTCCGCACGGCCCGCGAACTCCAACTGTCCGTCAGCCGCCCACCGCGCCAGGTCGCCCGAGCGGTACATCCGAGCCCCCGGGACGAAGGGGCAGGCTATGAACCGCTCCGCCGTCAGCCCCGGCCGGCCCACATAGCCACGCGCCAGTCCGGCCCCGGCCACGTACAGCTCGCCGACCGCGCCGACCGGAGCCGGCTTCAGGAAGTCGTCGAGGACGAAGACCCGCACATTGCCGAGGGGGCGGCCGATCGCGGGCGGCGCGTCCTGCGGGCCGATGCCCTCCGCCAGCAGCGCGGACGTCGTGATGACACTCGCCTCGGTCGGGCCGTACGCGACCCACACGCGCGACCCGGCACGCCACCGCGCGGCCAGCTCCGCGGTCACGCGCTCCGCGCCGACCACCCAGTTCTCGACACCGGAGACGGCGGCCGGATCCAGCACACCCAGGAGGGAAGGGACCACGCTCGCGACCTTCACACCCGCCGCGTGGATCATCCGGGCGAGAGCTTCCGGCTCCGTACGCTCCTCGCTCGACGCGATCGCCAGCGTGCCGCCGGCCCCGAGAGTGACCGCGACATCCAGCACCGCGGCATCGAAGCTGAACGACGCGAACTGAAGCGCCGTCACACCCGCCGTCACACCCAGCACCGGCCGCATGACCTCCGCCAAGTTCGCCACGCCTCCGTGTGCGACCGCCACGCCCTTGGGTCGGCCCGCCGAACCGGAGGTATAGATCACATACGCCAACGTGTCCCGGCTGAGCGCGAGTTGGGGTGCGCTGGACGGTTCCGCATCGATGGCCTTCGCCGCCTGATCCAGCTCCACCACAGCCGCCGAGCCCACGTGCACGCCGGACAGCGTCCCCGTCATACCCACCACCACCGACGCACCGCTATCGGCGATCATGAAGGCGAGCCGGTCAACGGGGTACTCCGGGTCGAGCGGTACGTACGCGCCGCCCGCCTTCCACACCGCCAGCAGGCCGACGACCGCGTCCACTCCGCGCGGCAGGCACAGCCCCACCCGCGACTCCCGACCCACACCGAGACGGGTCAGGTACCGCGCCAGACGATTCGCCCGGCCCTCCAACTCCCCATACGTCAGCGCATCCGCGCCACACCGCACGGCGACAGAGTCCGGAGTCGAGTCGGCCCAAGCGGCGAAGAGGTCCAGCACTGTCCCCGCCACCGGCGGCCGAGCGGTGTCGTTCCACTTCTCGACCACGGAGGACCGCTCCTCCGCGCTGAGGACGTCGATCTCACTGACGCGAATGCGGGCGTTGTCCGCGACCTGTTCCAGTACCCGTGCCAGCCGGGCGGCGAGGGCCTGGGCGGTCTCCTCGTCGAACAGGTCGGCGGCATACAGGATGCCGCCCTCCAAACCGGCCGGAGAACCGTCCGCGGCACGCCGCTCGCCCAAGGTCACCGACAGGTCGAAGAGCGCGGGCGGCGCCGTCATCGACGGCATCGGCCGCACCCGGAGGCCCGGCAGCTCCCACCGCGTCTCCGGCACGTTCCCGGCGGTCAGCATCACCTGGAACAGCGGGTTGCGGGCCATCGAACGCGTGGGGTTCAGCTCCTCCACCAACCGCTCGAAGGGGATGTCCTGATGCGCGTACGCCCCCAGATCCCGCTCCCGCAACCGGCCCAGCAGCTCACCGAACGAAGGGTCACCGCTCACATCGACGCGCAGCACCAGCGTATTGACGAAGAGCCCCACCAGAGCCTCCGTCTGCGCATCACCACGACCCGCAACGGGCGTACCCAGAGGAATGTCGTCCCCGGCGCCCATCCGCGACAACAGCACCGACACCGCCGCATGCATCACCATGAACATCGTCACGCGGCCGCGCCCCGCGAGCTCCACCAACCGCCCATGCGTCACCGCGTCCACACTCACCGGCACACTGCCGCTCCGGAACGACGGAACAGCCGGCCGAGAACGGTCCAACGGCAAGGCCAACTCCTGCGGCGCGCCGGACAACACCCCGCGCCAGTACTCCAACTGACCGCTCACCACACTCTCCGGGTCGCCCAGTTCGCCCAGCGCGGCGCGCTGCCACAGCGCGTAATCCGCGTACTGCACCGGCAACGGCTCCCAATCCGGTCCCCGCCCCGCGTGCCGAGCCGCGTAGGCCATTTGCAGGTCCCGTCCGAGCACACCCATCGACCAGCCGTCGGACGCGATGTGATGGGCCACGATCAGCAGCACCGAATCGGAGGGCGCCACCACGAACAGACCTATCCGCCACGGCAGTTCCGCACTGATGTCGAAGGCGTGCCGGGTGTGTGCGGTGAGGGCCTGTTCAAGCTGCTCCTCGCTGGTCTCCACTGTGACGAGTCGCGGGCGTCCCGCCTCTCCTTCCAGCACCTGCTGATGCGGCACGCCGTCGACATCGGGAAAGACCGTCCGCAGAGTCTCATGCCGATCGGCCACATCCCCGAGCGCGGCCTCCAGCGCCGCCACGTCCAGCTCACCCGAAATCCGCAGCGCCAGGCGCATGTTGTACGCGGCAGCCGTGGCGGGGCCGTCATCCATCCGGTTGAGGAACCACATCCGCTGCTGCGCGAACGACAACGGCAGGACGTCAGGCTGTATCTGACGCTCCAGCACTGCCGATTCCGCGTTCTGCGTGCCGTCGATCAGCCGTGCGACGCCGGCCACGGTCGGCACGGCGAACAGCTCCTTGATGCTCACCGTCGTGTCCAGCACCGATCGCACCCGCGCGATCAACCGCATGGCGAGGAGTGAATCACCGCCCAGTTCGAGGAAGTTGTCCTCGGCCCCCACCTGTTCCAGCTCCAGCACCTCGCCGAACAGGCCGCACAGGACCTCCTCCGTGGGCGTCGCGGGTGCGCGCCCGCTCCTGGCCGCGAGGTCGGGGGCCGGCAGGGCGGCCTTGTCCAGCTTGCCGTTGGCCGTGAGCGGCAACGCGTCCAGCGGCACCACCGCGGCGGGGACCATGTGCTCCGGAAGGTGCCTGCCGGCGTAGTCGCGCAGCTCCACGCTGTCGAGCCGACGATCGGCGACGGGGACCGCGTACGCGACGAGCTGCCTGACACCCGGCCGGTCCTCGCGCACCACGACCGCCGCCTGGTCGACGGTGTCGTGGGTGGCGAGCACGGCCGCGATCTCTCCGGGTTCGACGCGGAAGCCTCGGATCTTGACCTGCTCGTCCGCGCGCCCCACGAACTCCAACTGTCCGTCAGCCGTCCACCGCGCCAGGTCACCCGAGCGGTACATCCGAGCCCCCGAGGCGAAGGGGCAGGCCACGAACCGCTCCGCCGTCAGCCCCGGACGCCCCACATAGCCACGCGCCAGACCCGCCCCGGCCACGTACAGCTCGCCGGTCATGCCGGGCGGCAGCGGGCGCAGGAGGGAGTCCAGGACGAAGACCCGGACGTTGCCGAGCGGATGCCCGATCGCGGGCGGCGCGTCCTGCGGGCCGATGCCCTCCGCCAGCAGTCCGGCCGTCGAGATCACGGTTGCCTCGGTCGGACCGTACGCGTTCCACAGCCGCGCTCCGGCCCGCCACCGGCTCGCCAGGTCGGGACTTAGCCGCTCCCCGCCCACCAGCCAGTTCTCCACGTCGGGCACGGCTTCCGGGTCGAGCAGGCTCAGCAGCGAGGGCACGCCGTTCGCGACCTTCACGCCCGAGCGGCGGATCATCGCAGCCAGCGCGTCGGGGTCCGTACGCTCCTCGCTCGACGCGATCGCCAGCGTGCCGCCCCCGCCCAGGGTGACCGCGACATCCAGCACGGCGGCGTCGAAGCTGAACGACACGAACTGAAGCGCCGTCACGCCCTCCGCCATACCCAGCACCGGCCGCGCGGCCTCCGCCATGTTGAGCACGCCGCCGTGCGTCATCGCCACGCCCTTCGGCCGCCCCGTCGAGCCGGATGTGTAGATCACGTTGGACGATTGGCCGGGGCTCGTCGGCTTCTTCAGCGGGGACGTGTCCTCGGCGGTGAGCGCGCTCTCGGTCGCGGACGCGTCCAGGAGCACCAGGTCCGCCGTTCCGGCCGACACTTCGGCCACCGTCTCGGCGGTCGCCAGGACGACCGTCGCGCCGCTGTCGGCGATCATGTAGACGAGCCGGTCCGACGGATATTCGGGGTCGAGCGGCACGTACGCGCCACCGGCCTTCCACACCGCCAGCAGAGCGACGACCATGTCCACCCCACGCGGCAGGCACAACCCCACCCGCGACTCCCGACCCACACCCAGACGCACCAGATACCGCGCCAGACGATTCGCCCGACCCTCCAACTCCCCATACGACAACACATCAGCACCACACCGCACCGCCACCGCGCCCGGCGTACGCTCCGCCCACTCTTCGAACAGGTCCACCACGGTGCCCCGCGACACCGGACGGGCGGTGTCGTTCCACTCCTCCACCACGCGGGAGCGCTCGCCCTCGTGCAGTACGTCGATGTCGCCGACCCGCGTCGCCGGATCGGCGGTCACCTGTTCCAGGACGCGCACCAGGCGGCCGACGATCGACTGGACGGCATCGCGCTCGAACAGGTCGGGCCGGTAGTCGATCTCGCAGGTCATGCGGTCGCCGGGGGTCAGGAGCAGCGTGAGCGGATAGTGCGCGGCCTCCTGCCCGCTGATGAGCCTGATGGCGAAGGTGTCCGGGTCCGGCGCCTCGGCCGGGGGGCGGGGGTAGTTCTCGTACACCACCAGGGTGTCGAAGACCGCGCCGGGACCGGCGGTCCGCTGGACCTCCGGCAGCCCGAGGTGCTGATGCGCCATCAGCGCCGACTGGCGCTCCTGCAACCGCGTCAGCATGTCCAGCACCGGCTGCCCACCGTCGAGGCGCACCCGTACCGGGAGCGTGTCGATGATGAGGCCCACCATCGACTCGACCCCCGGGAGCTCCGCGGGCCGCCCCGCCGACGTGGCGCCGAAGACGACATCGTCGCGGCCGGTCAGCCGGGCCAGCACCAGCGCCCACGCGCCCTGCACCACGGTGTTCACCGTCAGGTCGTGGCTCTGCGCCAACCGCGCCAGGCCCTGGGAAAGGTCGGCGGACAGGTGGGTGCCCAGGTTCGCGAACGCCTCGGTCGTCCTCGCCGGGGCGGCGGGCGACACGAGGGTGGTCCCGTCGGCCCCCGCCAGCGCCGAGCGCCACGCGTTCCGGGCCCCTTCCTTGTCCTGCCGGTTCAGCCACGCCAGGTACTCCCGGTAGGACGTCGTCCGCGGAAGTCCGGCGGTGCCGCCGCCCGCCGCGTAGACCGTGGTCATCTCATTGATCAGGACCGGTAGCGACCAGCCGTCCATGAGGATGTGGTGGTGCGTGATCACCAGACGGTGCCGCTCCGCGCCGAACCGTACGAGCAGCAGGCGCAGCAGCGGGGGGACGCCCATGTCGAACCGTGCCGCCCGCTCGCGGGCGGAGAGCCGGTCCAGTTCGGCGAGCGCGTCGGCCTCCGCCATGCCGGAGAGGTCCGCCTCCTGCCATGGCAGGGTCACCGCCCGCGCGACGATCTGCACCGACTCGCCCGACTTGCGCTGGCGGAAACCCGCCCGCAGCGCGGCGTGCCGGGCCAGCAGCCCCTCCCAGGTCGTCCGCAAGCGGTCCGCGTCCAGCGGCCCGGTCAGCTCCATCGCTCGTTGTGCCTGGTAGACGTCCGGGGTCGCGCCATCGAAGGTGGCGTGGAACAGCATGCCCTCCTGCAACGGCGAGAGCGGCCACACATCTTCGACACGGGACTGGGTCATCGCTCGTACTCCTTACAACGAATGGTGTGCAGGGGGGTGTGCGGGCCCATCGGCGAACTCGTCCTCGAATGCGTCGACTTCGTCCTGTGCGAGGTCCAGGAGGAGGAAGTCGGAGGGGGTGTGGCCGCCCGCGCCGGGGGCGGCGGTGTGCGCGGCCAGCCCGGACAGCATCGCCAGCCAGTGCTGCCCGAGGCGCTCCACGGCGGCCTCGTCCAGCAGTCCACCGGCCCAGCCCAAGGTGAGGGCCAGCTCCGGCCCCTCCGGCGTGTCCCGGATCACCGCGCCCGTCTCCAGCGCGTGCGTGACCGGCATGTCCGGCTCGGCGGAGCCGCCGACGGCCGACGCGCCGGCCGGCTGCCACACGCCGGCCGGGCCGGTGCGCGTACGGGCGGCGAACCGGCCCAGGTAGTTGAACCCGATCTGCGGCGACGGCAACCCGGCCAGGACCGGACCGGCGTCCGGGTCGAGGTGGCGCAGCATGCCGTGGCCCAGCCCGTCGCCGGGTATCTCTTGCAGCTGTTCCTTGACCGCTTTCAGCAGTTCACCGGCGGCCGGGCCGCCGGCCCGGGCCCGGGGCAGGTCGACGCCCGTCGTCTTCAGCCGGGCCGGATGCACGGCGGTGAACCAGCCCACCGTGCGGGAGAGGTCGGTGCCCGCCAGGGGCTCCCGGCCGTGCCCTTCGATGTCCAGCAGCACTCCGGCGGCGGCGTTGCCGGGCCGCCACTGCGCCACCGCCCCGGCCAACGTGGCCAGCAGCACCTCGTGGACGCCGCAGTGGAAGACGGTCAGGGTGCGGCCCGCCAGGATGGCGGCTTCCCGCGAGGGGACCGCCCATGAACGGTCCCGCCAGGTCGCGGCGGTGTCGCGCACCGGGTCCGGCGCGCGCCGCCCCAAGAGCGGCTCGGGCTCACCCGCCAGCGCCACCCAGCCGTCCAGCTCGGCTTGCCGCGCCTCGCCACGGGCCAGTTCCGCCAACCGCTGCGCCCACCGGCGGAAGGTCGTGCCCACCGGGTCCGGCGCCGGCTCCCGACCTGCCGCGGCCGCCTCGCACGCCGCCTGGAGGTCCGGCAGCAGAATCCGCCAGGAGACGCCGTCCACCGCCAGGTGGTGCACCACCAGCACCACGCGGCCGGCGCGCTGGGCGCCCGCGTCCAGCCACACCGCCTGCGTCATCACACCCGCGGCGGGGTCCAGCCGCTCGACCGCTCGTTGGGCCGCGTCATCCGCGAGGGCGTCCAGGCCCTCGTCCCCGACGCCCGCCGCGTCGACCCGTACGACCAGTGCCGCCGCGTCCATCGCCCCGGGCTCGGCCACCACGAGGACGGGTTCGGTGCCGTCGAGCACCGCACGCGCCCGCAGCATGTCGTGCGCGTCCACCACCGCGCCGACACCCGCCACCAGCACCTTCAGGCCCAGCCCCGCCGGAGCGACCACCACGGACCACTGTGCGAACCGCGGCCCGGCGGCCGCCTCGCCCAGCGCCCGCATCGCCGGGGTCCAGGGCACTTCGCCCACGCCGGCGTCGGGCGGTTCTTCCGTGGCAGCGGCTGCCCCGACCGGCTCGGCGACCAGTGCCAGCCGCTCGACGGTCTTCTCCTCGAAGACCTGACGGGGGGTCACGGCCCAGTCGGAACGCCGTGCGCGCGACGCCAGTTGCATCGACATGATCGAGTCGCCGCCCAGCTCGAAGAAGCTGTCCTCGGCGCTCACCCGATCCACGCCCAGCACCTCGGCGAACAGCGCGCACAGCAGCTCTTCGGCCGCGCCGACGGGGGCACGCCCCGCCGCCCGTTCGGCGAAGTCCGGCGCGGGAAGCGCGGCCTTGTCCAGCTTTCCGTTCACCGTGAGCGGTAGAGCATCCAGGACCATCACGGCCGCCGGGACCATGTACTCGGGCAGCGACCTGGCTACGTGCTCCCGCAGGGAAACCGGCAGGGATGCTGGTGGGGGCACCAGCAGGGACGCCGGTGTGGATGCTGGTGGGGATGCCGGTGGGGGCAGCGCTTCGGAGGCGCGCTCGTCACCGGGGGGATGGGCGACCACGTAACCGATCAGCCGTTTGTCGCCCGGCCGGTCCTCGCGTGCGACGACGGCGGCCTGGGCCACGTCCGGGTGAGAGGCCAGGACCGATTCGATCTCCCCTGGTTCGACGCGGAAGCCTCGGATCTTGACCTGCTCGTCCGCGCGCCCCGCGAACTCCAACTGCCCGTCAGCCGTCCACCGCGCCAGGTCGCCCGAGCGGTACATCCGCCCGCCATGGGCGAAGGGGCAGGCCACGAACCGCTCCGCCGTCAGATCCGCACGCCCCACATAGCCACGCGCGAGACCCGCCCCGGCCACGTACAGCTCGCCCGTCACACCCGGCGGCACCGGCCGCAGGAAATCATCGAGGACGAAAACCTGAACGTTACCGAGGGGTCGGCCTACGGGCGGCGGTGCGTCCTGCGGGCCGATGCCCTCCGCCAGCGGCGTGGCCGTGGTGATCACGGTCGCCTCGGTCGGACCGTACGTATTCCACACCCGCGCCCCGGCCCGCCACCGTGCGGCCAGATCCGAGGTCAGGCGCTCCGCGCCCAGCACCCAGTTCCGCACACCAGGCACGGCGGCCGGATCCAGCACACCCAGGAGGGAGGGCACGACGCTCGCCACGCTCACGCCCGTTGCATCGATCATCCGGGCGAGGGCTTCCGGCTCCGTACGCTCCTCGCTGGACGCGATCGCCAGCGTGCCGCCCCCGCCCAGGGTGACCGCGACGTCCAGCACCGCGGCATCGAAGCTGAACGAAGCGAACTGAAGCGCCGTCACACCCGCCGTCACACCCAGCACCGGCCGCATAGTCTCCGACAGGTTCGCCACGCCTCCGTGTGCGACCGCGACGCCCTTCGGTCGGCCCGTGGAACCGGAGGTGTAGATCACATATGCCAACTGTTTTGGATCAAGCGGCTGTTGGAAGGGCGCGTAGGACTCTTCGCCAATGGCCTTCGTCATCTCGTCGAGCGTTACTACGCGTGCCGTACCGGCCGACACTTCGGCCACCGTCTCGGCGGTCGCCAGGACGACCGTCGCGCCGCTGTCGGCGATCATGTAGGCGAGCCGGTCCGACGGATATTCGGGGTCGAACGGCACGTACGCGCCACCGGCCTTCCACACCGCCAGCAGAGCGACGACCATGTCCACCCCACGCGGCAGGCACAACCCCACCCGCGACTCCCGCCCCACACCCAGACGGGCCAAATACCGCGCCAGACGATTCGCCCGACCCTCCAACTCCCCATACGACAACACGTCAGCACCACACCGCACCGCCACCGCGCCCGACGTGCGCTCCGCCTGGTCGGCGATCATCACCGGAACCGGCTTGCGCGACGTCGGGGCGGCCTCAGTGGCGTTCCAACCCGCCATCAACTCGCGTTCCGCGCGTGCCAGCAGATCGATACGGCCCACTGGAGTCGACGGGTCGGCCACCAGTTGCTCCAGTACGCGCATCAGCTGATCGGCGATCGCCTCGGCGGCGGCCCGGTCGTATACGTCCGGCCGGTAGTCCAGTTGGACCTCCAGCCGGTCCCCGGGGCTCGCGATCAGGGCCAGTGGGTAGTGGCTGGCGTCCTGCGGCCGACCGGTGGGGCGCATGGTCAGAGTGCCGGGCCCACTCGGCTGTTCGGCCGGGCGGGGGTAGTTCTCGTACACCACCAGCGTGTCGAACTCCGCACCGGGACCGGCGATACGGTTGATCTCCGCCAGCCCCATGTACTGATGTCCCATCAGCCGCACTTGGCGTTCCTGCAAGTCGGCGAGCATCTCGACCACCGGCTGCCCCGCCGTCAGGCTCACGCGCACCGGAAGCGTGTTGATGAACAGGCCGATCGCCGACTGCACACCCGGCAGGTCCGCCGGCCGCCCCGCGACCGTGCTGCCGAACACCACATCGGAACGGCCCGCCAGCCGAGCCAGCACCAGCGCCCACGCGCCGCGCAACACGGTCGCCACCGTGAGCCCGCGCTCACGGGCCAGACCCGTCAGGGACTGCGTCAGCCCTTCGCCGCACTGCCGGAACACCGGCTCGGGCTGCATCTGCACCCGTACCGAGTCCGCGGGCACCACACGCGTCGGCTCGTCCGCCCCCGCCAGCTCCGCACGCCACGCGTCCCGCGTCGCCACCACGTCCTGGCGGCCCAGCCATGCCAGGTACTCCCGGTAGGACAGCGCCGGAGGCAACGCGCGGCCGTCGCCGCCCGCCGCGTAGGCCACCGACAAGTCATTGAGCATCGTCGACAACGACCAGCCGTCCAGGATGATGTGATGCGTCGTCATCACGAGGAGGTGGCGGTCCTCCCCGACCCGGACGAGCAGCAGCCGCAACAACGGAGCCACCGTCACATCGAAGCGCTCCGCCAGCTCACCCTCCGTCAGCCGCGCCATCGCCGCCGACGCCTCCGGATCCGGCAGCCCCGACAGGTCGGCCTCGTGCCACGACACCGCCACATCCCGCGCGATGACCTGCACCGCCTCGCCCGACGCCAGCTGGTGGAAACTCGCGCGCAGACCCGGATGCCGCGTCAGCACCACATCCCAGGACGCCCGCAACCGCCCGACGTCCAGCGGCCCTTCCAGGGCCAGGGCCCGTTGGCCTCCGTAGACATCCGTCCCGGCGCCGTCAAAGGCGGAGTGGAACAGCAGTCCTTCTTGCAACGGCGACAACGGCCAGACGTCCACCAGCCCCGGCACCGCTTCCTCCAGCTCCTCCACGCCCTCCTGCGACAGTTCGAGAAGGGGGAAGTCGGAGGGCGAGTGACCGCCGGTGGCGGGAGCTGCGGGGTCGGCCATGTGCGCGGCGAGGCCGTTCAGCATCGCCGCCCAGCCGTCCAGCAGCGTCCGCGCCGCGCCCTCGTCCAGCAGCCGCTCGGGCCAGGAGAGGGTGAGCGTCAGTTCCGGGCCGCCGGTCAGGTCCCGCACCATGCCCAGGATCTCCAGGGCGTGCATGACGGGGAGCCCTCCGGCCGGGTCCTGACCGCTTCCGGCCTCGCCGGGTTCGTAGCTGCCTGGGTCGGTCTCGCCGGTCGTGCTCCAGTCGGCCGCCTCGCCCGGGGAAACCGCCTCTGCGGCGGGGACCCGGCCCACGTAGTTGAAGCCGATCTGTGCCGAGGGGAGGCCGGCCAGTACGGGCGCGGTCCCGGGGTTGAGGTGGCGCAGCATGCCGTAGCCCAGCCCGTCCCCGGGCACGGCCCGCACCTGCTCCTTTACGCGCTTCAGCACCCGGCCGGCAGCCGCGCCACCCGCTCGCACCTCTGCTACATCGACCGCGCCAGCATCGAGCCGCACCGGGCGGACATTGGTGAACCAGCCCACCGTCCGCGACAGGTCCACCTCACCCACGATCGACGCCCGCCCGTGCCCCTCCACATCCACCAGGAAGCCGCCGAGGCCCTTCCACTCCCCCATCGCCGCCGCCAGAGCGGTCAGGAGAACGTCATCGATCCCGGCGTGGAACGCGGCGGGAACGCTGGTGAGCAAGGCCGAGGTGACCGTGGTGGGGACCATCACCGAGACGCGTCGCACCGTCGCCTCGACGTCACGGTCCCGGTCCACGGGCTGATCGGTCAGCAACGCGTCAGCGCCCCGCAGCAGCTCACACCACTCCGGCAGCTCCGCCGTCCGGCCCGCGCTCTCGGCCTCCGCCGACACCTCACGCGCCCACCGCCTGAACGACACCGGAACCACATCGAGCACCGGCTGACGGGCATCGGCCAACTCACCGTAGGCGTAAGCGATATCAGGAAGCAGCACCTGCCAGGACACCGTGTCCACCACAAGGTGATCCGCGACCACCAACAGCCGCCCCCGCACCCCCGGCCCGGCATCGAGCCACACCACCTGCACCATCACACCGGCCAGCGGGTCCAACCGACCTGCCGCCGAACGTACTTGCTCGACAAGCAACTCCGGCCACGCGCCCGCAGACGCATCCACCCGACGCACGAACCCATCGGCCGGAACCGCCTCCGGCACCACCAACCGCCGGTACGGCTCCACCTCCAACCGGGCTCGCAGGACGTCGTGACGGGCCATCACAGCCCGCACCGCGCCGGTCAGAGCGGCGAAGTCCAGATCTGCCGGGGTCATCACCACTGCCTGCTGGATCACCCAGCCCACGTTGTCCAGGCCGACCCGGTCCAGCAGCTCGTGCATCACCGGAGTCAGGGGAACTTCACCGACACCCGGCACCTCATCGCGGATCTCCACACCATCGGCCGCGACAGCCACCGCCGCCAGCCCCGCCGGCGTCCGCTGCTCGAACACCTGACGGCTCGTGATCAGCAGCCCCGCGCGCCGTGCGTGCGACACCAGCAGCATCGACATGATCGAGTCGCCGCCCAGCCCGAAGAAGCTGTCATCGGCCCCCACCCGCTCCACGCCCAGTACCTCGCCGAACAGCGTGCACAGGAGCTCTTCAGTCGCGCCGACCGGCGCGCGGCTCGACACCCGCTCGGCGAAGTCCGGTGCGGGGAGCGCGGCGCGGTCGAGCTTGCCGTTGGCGGTCAGCGGCAGCGCCTCCAGGGTGACGACCGCGGCCGGGACCATGTAGTCCGGCAGGCGGTCACCGGCGTACTCCCGCAGTTCTTCGCCGTCGAGCGCGCCGTTGAGCGCGCCATCGAGCACACCGCCGGGCTCGCGCTCGGATGCGACGGCGTCGGCCGGAGTAGATGCCACGGCGCCGGCCGGAGCGGACACAGTGGGGCCGGTCGGGTCGGAGTCGGTCGGGGCAGGGCCGGGCGGGGCGGGGCCGGCTGGAGCGGCGGAAACGGCCGACACGACGTACGCGATCAGCTGCCTCTCTCCCGGCCGGTCCTCACGGAGCATCACGGCGGCCTGGGCCACATGCGGATGGGAGGCCAGGACGGACTCGACCTCGCCGGGCTCGACCCGGAACCCACGAATCTTCACCTGCTCGTCCGCGCGCCCCGCGAACTCCAACTGTCCGTCGGCCGTCCACCGCGCCAAGTCTCCCGAGCGGTACATCCGCCCGCCATGAGCGAAGGGGCAGGCCACGAACCGCTCCGCCGTCAGATCCGCACGCCCCACATAGCCACGCGCGAGACCAGCCCCGGCCACGTACAACTCGCCCGTCACACCGGCGGGCACCGGCCGCAAGAACGCGTCCAGGACGTAGACCTGGGCGTTCCCGATGGGGCGTCCGATCGCGGGCGGCGCGTCCTGCGCGCCGATACCCTCCGCCAGCAGCGTGGCCGTGGTGATCACGGTCGCCTCGGTCGGACCGTACGTATTCCACACCCGCGCCCCGGCACGCCACCGTGCGGCCAGATCCGAGGTCAGGCGCTCCGCACCCAGCACCCAGTTCCGCACACCAGGCACGGCCGCCGGATCCAGCACACCCAGGAGAGAAGGCACGACGCTCGCCACGCTCACGCCCGCCGCGTCGATCATCCTGGCCAACGCTTCCGGCTCCGTACGCTCCTCGCTCGACGCGATCGCCAGCGTCCCGCCCCCGCCCAGGGTGACCGCGACGTCCAGCACCGCAGCGTCAAAGCTGAAGGACGCGAACTGAAGCGCCGTCACACCCGCCGTCACACCCAGCACCGGCCGCATGGCCTCCGCCAGATTCGCCACACCACCATGCGCGACAGCCACCCCCTTCGGCCGACCCGTCGAACCGGACGTATAGATCACATACGCCAACTGGTCCGGATTGACCGTTCGTTGGAGAGACTCAGCCGACTCGGCGTCCACTGCTTCCGCCGCTTCGTCCAGCACCAGCGTCCTCGCCCCGGCAGGCGCCTCGGCCGCTGTCCGTGCGGTCGCCAGCACCACGGTCACCCCGCTGTCCGCGGCCATGTAGGCGAGCCGGTCCGGCGGGTATTCGGGGTCGAGCGGCACGTACGCGCCACCGGCCTTCCACACCGCCAGCAGAGCGACGACCATGTCCACCCCACGCGGCAGGCACAACCCCACCCGCGACTCCCGCCCCACACCCAGACGCACCAGATACCGGGCCAGACGGTTCGCCCGGCCCTCCAACTCCCCATACGACAAAGCGTCGGAACCGCAGCGCACCGCCACCGCGCCCGGCGTCGAACGGACCCAAGCGGCGAACAGATCCAGCACCGTCCCCGCCGACACCGGCCGAGCGGTGTCGTTCCACTCCCCCACCACTCGGGAGCGCTCCTCCGGGCCGAGGACGTCGATGTCACTCAGCCGAACCTCGGGGTCTGCGGCCATCTGTTCCAGCACCCGCACCAGCCGTGCGGCCACAGCCCGTACGTTCTCCTCGTCCAACAGGTCGGCCCTGTAGTCCAGCCAGAGCCCGAGGTCCTCGGCAGGGTTCACGCTCAGGGTCAATGCGAAGTTGGTCGACTCGCGTATCTCGGTGTCCGTGAGCGTCAGCCCCTCGACGGACGGCTGCACCGCGGGGTCGCCCGGGTAGTTCTCGAATGCGAGCAAGGTGTCGAAGGACGCCCCGGGCCCGGCAATCCGCTGCACAGCACTCAGACCCAGATGCTGATGATCCAACAGAGCCGACTGCTCAACCTGAAGCCCCGCCAGCGTCTCCACCACAGACCGACCGGGCTCCAACACCACCCGCACCGGAACCGTATTGATGAACAACCCCAGCATCTCCGCCATACCCGGAAGATCCGCCGGACGCCCCGCCACCGTCGCCCCGAACACCACATCACTACGCCCCGCCAACTGCCCGACCACCACAGCCCAAGCAGCCTGCACCACCGTATTCAACGTCACACCACACGCACGAGACAGCCCACCCAACGCACCAGCCAACTCCCGACCCGTCCGAGCCACCACCCGACCCGACTGAGCCGCCCCACCCACACCTGCCGACGCCACCAGCGTCGGCTCCTCCAACCCCGCCAACGCCACCCGCCACGCCTCACCCGCAGCCGACACATCCTGCCGACCCAGCCACACCACATGCTCACGATGCTGCGCCACCACAGGCAGCCCGGCCCCACTACCACCCGCCGCGTAGCACGCCCACAACTCACGCAACAAAACCGGCAACGACCAACCATCAAGCACCAAGTGATGCAACGTCACCAACATGCGATAGCGATCCGAACCGACCCTGATCAACAACACCCTCAACAGGGGCGGCACACCCAGATCGAAACGCCGCGCTCGCTCCTCTGCACCCCACCGCTCCGACGCCGCCCACGCAGCCTCCACACCAAGCCCCGACACATCCTCCTCACGCCACGGCAGCACCACATCCCCCACCACCACCTGAACCACCCGGCCCAAACCCGCCACCACACGAAAACCCACCCGCAAAGCCGCATGCCGCCCCAACAACACCCCCCACGACGCCCGCAACACCTCCACGTCGACACCACCATCGAGGTCGACGACAAGTTGTTCCATGTACGTGTCGTCGTCCTGCTCGTCGAACAGCGAGTGGAAGAGCAGCCCCTCCTGCAGTGGCGATACCGGCAACACCTCTACAAGGCCGGAAACGCCCTCCTCCAACTCCTCCACCTGTCCCTGCGAAAGCCCTACAAGGGGGAAGTCGGAAGGCGTGTATCCACCGCTTCCGGTGTGGTCGGCATGTGCGGCCAACCCGGTGAGTGCCGCCGCCCATTCGTCCAGCAGCGCCCGCGCCGCGCCCTCGTCCAGCACCCGCTCCGGCCATGCCAGAGTCAGCGTCAGTTCCGGGCCGGCGGCAGCTTCACGTACTGCTCCCAGCGCCTCCAGGGCGTGCATCACGGGGAACGCCCCCGACACGCTGCCGTCGAGTTCGGTGGCCGGGAGCGGCTGCCAGTCGCCCTCGCGGCCGGCGATCCGGCCGAGGTAGTTGAAGCCGATCTGTGCCGAGGGGAGGCCGGCCAGTACGGGCGCGGTCTCGGGGTTGAGGTGGCGCAGCATGCCGTAGCCCAGCCCGTCCCCGGGCACGGCCCGCACCTGCTCCTTTACGCGCTTCAGCACCCGGCCGGCAGCCGCGCCGCCCGCTCGCACCTCTGCTACATCGACCGCGCCAGCATCGAGCCGTACCGGGCGGACATTGGTGAACCAGCCCACCGTCCGCGACAGGTCCACCTCACCCACGATCGACGCCCGCCCGTGCCCCTCCACATCCACCAGGAAGCCGCTGTCCGCGCCCCGGCCCCTCCACCCGTTCAACGCCACCGTCAACCCGGCGAGCAGAACGTCATCGACGCCCGCATGGAAAGCTGCCGGAACCCCCGCCAACACCGCGGAGGTGACCGTGGTGGGGACCGTCACCGAGACGCGTCGCACCGTCGCTTCGACGTCACGGTCCGGGTCAACGGGCTGATCGGTCAGCAACGCGTCAGCGCCCCGCAGCAGCTCACACCACTCCGGCAGCTCCGCCGTCCGGCCCGCGCTCTCGGCCTCCGCCGACACCTCACGCGCCCACCGCCTGAACGACACCGGAACCACATCGAGCACCGGCTGACGGGCATCGGCCAACTCACCGTAGGCGTAAGCGATATCAGGAAGCAGCACCTGCCAGGACACCGTGTCCACCACAAGGTGATCCGCGACCACCAACAGCCGCCCCCGCACCCCCGGCCCGGCATCGAGCCACACCACCTGCACCATCACACCGGCCAGCGGGTCCAACCGACCTGCCGCCGAACGTACTTGCCCGGCAAGCAACTCCGGCCACGCGCCCGCAGACGCATCCATCCGACGCACGAACCCATCGGCCGGAACCGCCTCCGGCACCACCAACCGCCGGTACGGCTCCACCTCCAACCGGGCTCGCAGGACGTCGTGACGGGCCATCACAGCCCGCACCGCGCCGGTCAGAGCGGCGAAGTCCAGATCTGCCGGGGCCATCACCGCTGCCTGCTGGATCACCCGGCCCACGTTGTCCAGGCCGACCCGGTCCAGCAGCTCGTGCATCACCGGGGTCAGGGGAACTTCACCGACACCCGGCACCTCATCGCGGATCTCCACGCCATCGGCCGCGACAGCCACCGCCGCCAGCCCCGCCGGCGTCCGCTGCTCGAACACCTGACGGCTCGTGATCAGCAGCCCCGCGCGCCGTGCGTGCGACACCAGCAGCATCGACATGATCGAGTCGCCGCCCAGCCCGAAGAAGCTGTCATCGGCCCCCACCCGCTCCATGCCGAGCACCTCGCCGAACAACCCGCAGAGCACCCCTTCGACCGCCGTCTCGGGTGCGCGGCCGTCCCTCGCCGTGTGCTCAGGAGCAGGCAGGGCGGCCCGGTCGAGCTTCCCGTTCACTGTGAGCGGCAGGGCGTCCAGCACCATGAGGGCGCTCGGCACCATGTACTCCGGCAAGGCCCCGGCCGCGTACTCGCGCAATGGCCGCACGTCGATGTCCCCCGCCTCGGGTACGACGTAGCCGACCAGCCGCTTCTCGCCGGGCCGGTCCTCCCGCACCAGCACCGCGGCCTGAGCCACCTCCGGATGGCCCGTCAGAACCGCCTCGACCTCTCCGGGTTCGACCCGGAACCCGCGAATCTTCACCTGCTCGTCGGAGCGTCCGACGAACTCCGCCTGTCCGTCGGCCGTCCACCGCGCCAGGTCGCCCGAGCGGTACATGCGCACACCCGGCAGGAAGGGCGAGGCCACGAACCGCTCCGCCGTCAGCCCCGGTCGGCCCACATAGCCACGCGCCAGTCCGGCCCCGGCCACGTACAGCTCGCCCGTCACACCGGCGGGCACCGGCCGCAGGAAGCTGTCCAGGACGAAGACCTGGACATTGCCGATGGGACGGCCGATCGCGGGCGGCGCGTCCTGCGCACCGATGCCCTCCGCCAGCAGCGCGGACGTCGTGATGACACTCGCCTCGGTCGGGCCGTACGCGACCCAGACCCGCGACCCGGCACGCCACCGCGCGGCCAGGTCCGCGGTCACGCGCTCCGCGCCGACCACCCAGTTCTCGACGCTGGAGACGGCGGCCGGATCCAGCACTCCGAGGAGGGAGGGGACCACGCTCGCCACGCTCACACCCGTCGCGTGGATCATCCGGGCGAGGGCTTCCGGCTCCGTACGCTCCTCGCTCGACGCGATCGCCAGCGTGCCGCCGGCCCCGAGAGTGACCGCGACATCCAGCACGGCGGCGTCAAAGCTGAACGACGCGAACTGAAGCGCCGT
This sequence comes from Streptomyces sp. NPDC044033, assembly GCF_056434425.1. NCBI lineage: Bacteria > Bacillati > Actinomycetota > Actinomycetes > Kitasatosporales > Streptomycetaceae > Streptomyces > Streptomyces sp. NPDC044033. Next base: position 350,691 of record NZ_JBWKFF010000002.1, read on the forward strand.
CACACCTGCCGTCACACCCAGCACCGGCCGCATGGCCTCCGCCAGATTCGCCACACCACCATGCGCGACCGCGACACCCTTCGGCCGACCCGTCGAACCGGACGTATAGATCACATACGCCAACTGGTGCGGCTCGACCACGATGTCGAGAGGATCGGCGGACTCGGCCTCGATGGACGCGGCCGTCTCGTCCAGCGTCACCACGCGCGCGGCACCGTCCGAGACCTCGGCTGCTGTCTCGGCGGTCGCCAGGACGACCGACGCCCCGCTGTCCGCGATCATGTAGGCGAGCCGGTCCGCCGGGTACTCCGGATCGAGCGGTACGTACGCGCCGCCCGCCTTCCACACGGCCAGCAGCCCGACGACCATGTCCACCCCGCGCGGCAGGCACAACCCCACCCGCGACTCCCGACGCGCCCCCAACCGCACCAGGTACCGGGCCAGGCGATTCGTCCGGGCCTCCAACTCCCCATACGTCAAAGCGTCGGAGCCGCACCGCACCGCCACCGCGTCCGGCGACCGCGTCGGCCACTGCGCGAAGAGGTCGACGACCGTGCCCGCCGATACCGGCAGACCGGTGTCGTTCCACCGCTCGACCACCTGCGTACGCTCGACATCGCCGAGCACGTCGATGTCACCGATCCGCATCTCCGGGTCCGCCGCGATCTGTTCGAGCACCCGTATCAACCGGCTGCCCATCTCGACGGCTTGGCTCCGGTCGACCCTTTCCGGCTGGTAGTCCAGGTGGAGGCGGAGGACGTCGCCGGGGGTGACGCCGAGCGCCACCGCGAAGTTGGTCGATCCGCGCACTTCGGTGCTGGTCAGCGTCAGTCCGTCGACGGGGGGCAGGGCCGTCAGACCGCTCGGGTAGTTCTCGAATGCGAGCAAGGTGTCGAAGGACGCCCCCGGCCCGGCAATCCGCTGCACAGCACTCAGACCCAGATGCTGATGATCCAACAGAGCCGACTGCTCAACCTGAAGCCCCGCCAGCGTCTCCACCACAGACCGACCGGGCTCCAACACCACCCGCACCGGAACCGTATTGATGAACAACCCCAGCATCTCCGCCATACCCGGAAGATCCGCCGGACGCCCCGCCACCGTCGCCCCGAACACCACATCACTACGACCCGCCAACTGCCCGACCACCACAGCCCAAGCAGCCTGCACCACCGTATTCAACGTCACACCACACGCACGAGACAGCCCACCCAACGCACCAGCCAACTCCCGACCCGACTGAGCCACCACCCGACCCGGCACACCCGACCCACCCACACCCGACCCACCCACACCTGCCGACGCCACCAGCGTCGGCTCCTCCAACCCCGCCAACGCCACCCGCCACGCCTCACCCGCAGCCAGCACATCCTGCCGACCCAGCCACACCACATGCTCACGATGCTGCGCCACCACAGGCAGCCCGGCCCCACTACCACCCGCCGCATAGCACGCCCACAACTCACGCAACAAAACCGGCAACGACCAACCATCAAGCACCAAGTGATGAAGCGTCACCAACATGCGATAGCGATCCGAACCGACCTTGACCAACAACACCCTCAACAGGGGCGGCACACCCAGATCAAAACGCCGCGCCCGCTCCTCCGCACCCCACCGCTCCGACGCCGCCCACGCAGCCTCCACACCAAGCCCCGACACATCCTCCTCACGCCACGGCAACACCACACCCCCCACCACCACCTGAACCACCCGACCCAAACCCGCCACCACACGAAAACCCACCCTCAAAGCCGCATGCCGCCCCAACAACACCCCCCACGACGCCCGCAACACCCCCACGTCAACACCACCATCGAGGTCGACGACAAGTTGCTCCGCGTAGATGTCCTCGTCCTGGTCGTCGAAGAGTGAGTGGAAGAGCATCCCCTCCTGCAAGGGAGAGACCGGCAACACCTCCACCAGACCAGGAGTCGCCGCCTCCAACTCCTCCATCTGATCCGGCGAAAGCTCCACAAGAGGAGGGTTCGACGGCGTGTACCCACCGCTCCCGTTCTGCGTCATACGGCCTGCGCCAGCTGCCTCACCGGCTGCGGCGCCTCGCTCATCGGACGACCCGTCATCGGGCAGCGCGACGGCCACGATCGCCAGGCCGGCCGGGGTGCGGTGCTCGAAGACCTGACGGGTGGTGAGGGACAGGGCGGCGCGGCGGGCGCCCGACACCAGCAGCATGGCGAGGATCGAGTCGCCGCCCAGCGCGAAGAAGTTGTCGTCCGCGCTCACCTGTTCCAGGCCCAGCACCTCGGCGAACAGGTCGCACAGTGCGGCTTCGAGAGGGGTCCGCGAGGCTCGCCCCGGGGCGCGGTCCTCTGTGTGGGGGGCGGGCAGGGCCGCCTTGTCCAACTTGCCGTTCACCGTGAGCGGCAGGGCGTCCAGCAGCACCACCGCGCTGGGCACCATGTGTTCCGGCAGCGCTCCGGCCGCGTACTGGCTCAGCGACAGCGGCTCGACGCCCGGTGCCCCGGGTACGACGTAGCCGACCAGCCGCTTCTCGCCGGGCCGGTCCTCCCGCACCACCACCGCGGCCTGGGACACATCCGGATGGCTCGTCAGGACCGCCTCGACCTCTCCGGGTTCGACCCGGAACCCGCGAATCTTCACCTGCTCGTCCGCACGGCCCGCGAACTCCAACTGTCCGTCGGCCGTCCACCGCGCCAGGTCGCCCGAGCGGTACATCCGCGCGCCACGGGCGAAGGGGCAGGCCACGAACCGCTCCGCCGTCAGGTCCGCACGCCCCACATAGCCACGCGCGAGCCCGGCCCCGGCCACGTACAGCTCGCCGACCATGCCGACGGACACCGGCTGAAGAGACTCGTCCAGGACGAAGACCTGGGCGTTCCCGATGGGGCGTCCGATCGCGGGCGGCGCGTCCTGCGGGCCGATACCCTCCGCCAGCAGCGTGGCCGTGGTGATCACGGTCGCCTCGGTCGGACCGTACGTATTCCACACCCGCGCCCCGGCCCGCCACCGCGCGGCCAGATCCGACGTCAGGCGCTCCGCACCCAGCACCCAGTTCCGCACACCAGGCACGGCAGCCGGGTCCAACACACCGAGGAGGGAGGGGACGACGCTCGCCACGCTCACACCGGCCGCCTCGATCATCCGAGCCAGCGCCTCCGGCTCCGTACGCTCCTCGCTCGACGCGATCGCCAACGTGCCGCCGGCCCCGAGAGTGACCGCGACATCCAGCACCGCGGCGTCAAAGCTGAACGACGCGAACTGAAGCGCCGTCACCCCTTCTGCTACGCCCAGCACCGGCCGCATGGCCTCCGCCAGATTCGCCACACCACCATGCGCGACCGCAACCCCCTTCGGCCGACCCGTCGAACCAGACGTATAGATCACATACGCCAACTGGTCCGCACTGGAGCTGAGTTCCAACGGCTCCACCGACTCGGCGCCAATGGCCTCTGCCGCCTCGTCATCCAGAGCCACTACGCGCGCGGCGTCGGCCGGCACCTTCGCCGTCGTCGCCGCGGTCGCCAGCACCACGGACGCGCCGCTGTCGACGACCATGAACGCCAGACGGTCCGCCGGGTATTCGGGGTCGAGCGGTACGTACGCGCCGCCCGCCTTCCACACCGCCAGCGAGCCCACCACCATGTCCACCCCGCGCGGCAGGCACAGGCCCACCCGCGACTCCCGGCCCACACCCAGACGGGCCAAATACCGAGCCAGACGATTCGCCCGGCCCTCCAACTCCCCGTACGTCAAAGCATCCGTGCCACACCGCACGGCAACAGAATCCGGATGGGCGACGGCTCGTTCCGTGAACAGCTCAAGAACGGAATGCGTCGTCCGGCGCCGGGCGGTTTCGTTCCACTCCCCCACGACCAGCGAACGTTCCGAGTCGTCCAGCATGTCGATTCGGTCCACCGGAATGGAAGGGGCTGCCACCGCCCCTTCCAAAAGCCGCATGAACGATCGGCGTGCGCCTTTGACCCAGGCGTGGTCGTACAGTGCGGAATTCGCCTCGAAGGTGATCTGAATCGCTTCGCCATCCGGCGATTCGTGCACCAGAATGCCGAATTCATCGACTGATCGGATCGACAGGTCATGGACGGTTCCCCGGCACGGCCCGAATCGCAGTTCCCTATCCGCCGGAGCGATACGCACGTGCGGGCCGAAGTTCCGGTGGTCGCCTTCCGGCCGCCCCAGTTCGCGACGCAGTCGCTCCCCTCGGAATTGCTGGTGCTCCAGCAGTCCGGCGATTTCGCGGTCCGCCTCGCCCGCCAGCTCCGCCAGGCTCGCCCCGGCCCGTACCGGAATCCGCAGCGGCAGCGTGTCAGCCATCGCGCACGGCGTCCGCCGGTCCGCGTCCCCCACCCGGCCCGGCGTCGGCAGGCTCAGTACCGCCTCGTCCGCACCGGTCATCCGGCTGACGAAGGCCCCGACCGCGGCGACCACCCATCGCGTCCAGCCCACGCCGCTCCGGGAAGCCGCGGCGCGCAGTCGGGCCGCCGTGACCGGCGGCAGACTCCCCGCCTCCCGCCACACCGCGGCCCCGCCCGCGGCCTGGCCGGTGTCGCCCACCCGGTAGCCCGGAACGCCGGCCGGCTCCGGGCGGCCGGCGAAGCGCTCAAGCCAGTACGCCCGATCACTCACGTACCGCTCCGACGCCCGGTACGCCGATTCCCGTTCCCCGGCTTCATCCAGCGACGCGTGGCGCGGCTCGGGAACGGGCTCACCCTGCGAGAGCGCCGTATACACCGCGGCGACGCGCCGCTCCAGCAGCGCGCACGCGAAGTCGTCCATCAGCAGCGGGCTGTAGCACTGCGACCAGAGATAGCGGTCGGCGGCGAGCCGGTAGACGGCGTGGGAGAACAGCCGGCCCTCCGCGGCATCGGCATCGGCATCCCGCACACGGAGCGCTTCCGCCCGCATCAGTTCCGCTGCCACGTGCCGGGGGTCGCCCTCGCCGCGCAGATCGACGGACCGCACCTCCGGTTCCGGGGCCCCGGTGACGAGCCGTGCCGTTCCTTCGCCGTCCGTCACGATGCGCGTGCGCAGGATCTCCGTCTCGGTGGTGACCAGTTTCAGCGCGCGTTCGAAGGTGTCGAGGTCGAGGGCGCCGGTCATGTCGACGTACCGGTGGATCACGTCAAGTGCCCGCGAATTTCCCGTTTCTCGCGTCAGCCAAATGCCCTGCCGGTATTCGGACAGGGGTAGAGCGTCACCATTCCGGCCGTTCATTTTTCCCCCTTCAACGGGCAGCCCCCGCCCGAAGCACCTGCCGTTGCCCAGCCGGTCATCCGCCGACTGTTCACCCTGCACAGATCCACACATCCGGCGGTAGAGATCACCACCGGCCCGTGCCCCGCCCGGGGGAAAGGCGACACAGGTTTACCCGCACGCATGGAATTTCCAGCTCGTCGGCGCCCTCAGCGACGCCCACTCGATGGCCACCGAGGTGGCCTGCCCCCGTCTGACAGACTCATCCGCCTCCGTACCTGAGCGGCGGAAGGTGTCTGTGGTCACTGTGTTACCGCGCACCGCTGAAGAAGTGATGCGCCATCCCCGTATCCAACTCCTTGGAATTGGACAGCCCCGCCCCAGGGATGTCAACGAATATGCTCCCGCCGCGGTTGGACGGCTCCGCGGCTTCGCCGCACACCCGTCCGGTGGGGGTTACCGCTGTCCAATCAGAGGATTCACGACAGTTGGACACGCGGCCGCGTGGTCACACAGACGTCGGCCCGCACGTGCACGTCACCCACGGCACCACCCGGCGGTGCCGTGCTCCAGCCATATGCCACATGCCAAGCAAGGCAACCCTAAGGAAGGTTACGATCACACCACGGACCGGCGCCCTCCTGGCTACCGACCGCTGGTGCGAGGCGTGGCACACGGCGACGGCCCGCACGTGACGGCGATCGACGAGAGGACGGCCGGAGATGGGTCAGCTGCACGATCTCACCGCGCTGGAGCAGGGCGACGCGATACGGGCGGGGGACCTGTCCCCCGTCGAGCTGACGGAGCATTATCTGGCGCGCATCGGGCGACTCGACGCCACCGTCGGCGCGTTCATCACGGTGACCCATGAGATCGCGCGGAAGCAAGCGGCCGAGGCGGAGCGGACCGCCTACGAAGCACGCCGGGAGGGGCGGGAGTTGCCGCCGCTGCACGGCGTGCCAGTGCCGGTGAAGGACGTCAGTTCCGTCGCGGGCGTACGCTGCACGATGGGCTCGGCGGCGCTCATGGACCATGTGCCGACCGTCGACGACCATGTGGTCACCAAGCTCCGTGCGGCCGGCACCATCCTCCTCGGCAAGACCAACACGTCGGAGTTCGCCCTTCCGCCGTACACCGAGAACAGGGTGGCACCGCCCGCCCGTACCCCGTGGGGCCTCGACCGCTCGGCCGGCGGGTCGAGCGGCGGCGCGGCGACGGCCGTCGCTTCGGGACTGGCACCCGTCGCGCACGGCACCGACAGCGGCGGCTCGATCCGCATCCCCTCCTCGGCCTGCGGGCTCTTCGGGCTCAAGCCGAGCCGCGGCCGGGTCGGCGAGGGCCCCACACTGCGCGACGTCAGCGGCATGACCACCTCGGGCCCCCTGGCCCGTACGGTCGCGGACGCGGCGGCGCTCCTCGACGTGCTCGCCGCGCCGATGCCCGGCGACCCGTTCACCGCGCCCGCGCTGCCGCCCGGTGAGACCTTCGTACAGCAGGCGCTGCGCCGCCCGAGGGCGCTGCGCATCGCCTGCATGCCCGAGCCGACCGTGCCGGGCGTGTCGCTCCACCCCGACTGCCGCAAGGCCGTGGGCGAGGCGGCCGATCTGCTGCGCGAACTCGGCCACACCGTCGAGGAGATGGCGCCACCCGCGGTGAGCGCCGGGACCGCCGCCGCCCTCCTGGAGGTGTGGGAGGTGATGGCCGCGACCAGCCCGGTGCCGCCGGGTGCCGAGGAGTTTCTGACGCCGCTGACGCGCTACCTGCGCGGAGAAGCCCCAGGGGTGTCCGGGGTGACATACGCCCAGGGCCTCCAAGAGTTCCGCCAGTTGGGCCAGATGATCGCCGACACCATCCAGCCGCCCGGCACCGGCTACGACATCATCCTCACCCCGACCCTGGCCCAACCCCCGGTCCCAGTGGGCTCGTTAAACGATGATGTGAACCCGACGAACGGCTTCGAGCTGATGAGCGCGTTCACTCCGTACACCATGCTCTACAACGCGACCGGCCAGCCCGCCGTCAGCGTGCCACTGCACTGGAACGCCGACGATCTGCCCATCGGCGTGATGCTCGCCGCCCGCTACGGCGACGAGGCCACCCTCATCTCCCTCTCCGCCCAGCTGGAGGAAGCCCGCCCCTGGGCGGCCCGCGTCCCCGCACTGTGGTGAGCACCTGAGTGCCGTCGGGTGACGCGGGCCGCCGGTGCGATCAGGAGCGGACGGAGAGCGCCTGCTTGACCAGCGTGCGGCCGAAGTCCCACATCAGGCCGCTGTCTCCGTTGCCGTGCGCGTCGTCCATGACGGCGGTGAAGGCGTCGACGAAGCGGTCCACGTCCGCTTCGTCGATGACCAACGGCGGGATCAGTTTGATGACCTCCAGGTGGTCGCCCGAGACCTGGGTGAGGATGCGGTGCTTCTGGAGCAGCGGCACGACGACCATCTGCGCGAACAGGCCCTTGCGCGCGGTCTGGAGCATCGCCCAACGGCTGCGCAGGCCCAGCGACTTGGGCTTGCCGAACTCGATGCCGATCATCAGTCCGCGGCCGCGTACCTCGTGCAGCAGCTCGTACTTGTCCACCAGCGCCGAGAGCCTGCCGCGCAGCAGGTCTCCGGTGTGCCGGGCCCGCGCGACGATCTGTTCGTCCTCCATGACGCTGAGCACCGCGAGCCCCGCCGCCATGGCCTGGGCGTTGGATCCGAAGCTCGCCGAGTGCACCAGCACCCGGTCCATGGAGGAGTAGACCTTCTTGAAGATCCAGTCCTTGCCGAGGGTCGCGCCGACCGGCACATAGCCGCCCGACAGCGCCTTCGCGACGCACACGAGGTCGGGCTCCACGCCTTCCTCGTGCTGGTAGGCGAAGAAGTCGCCGGTCCGCCCGATGCCGGTCTGCACCTCGTCGGCGATCAGCAGCGCCTTGTGCCGGTGCAGCAACTCCTGTGCGGCGCGCAGGAATCCGGGCGGTGTCGCGTGTACGCCCTTGCCCTGGATCGGCTCCACGACGAACCCGGCCACGTCGCCGCGCGACAACTCCCTCTCCAGCGCGGCCAGGTCGCCCATCTCGATGGCGGTGTCGGGCAGCAGCGGCGCGAAGCCGTCGCGGAAGCCGTCCTCGCCGTTGACCGAGAGCGAACCGGCCGTCAGCCCGTGGAAGGCGTGCGTGCAGTAGAGGATCCTCTTCTTGCCGGTCGCGTACCGTGCGAACTTCAGCGCGGTCTCCACGGCCTCCGTGCCGCTGTTCCCGAAGAAGACGCGGTCCAGGTGGGGCGCGTACGACAGCAGCTTCTCCGCGAACAGGCCGGGCAGCGGCTGGCAGTCGAAGCGTGTGAGGTCCGCGAGCTGGGCGTCGAGCACGTCGTGCAGCGCCTGCCGTACGACGGGGTGGTGCCGGCCCACGCCCATCACGCCGAACCCGGCGAGCATGTCCAGATAGTCGTTGCCGTCCGCGTCCCAGAAGTGCGCGCCTTCGGCCCGTTCGTATACCTTGTCGAAGCCGATGGTGTGCAGCATGCGCGGCAGTTGGTGGTTCACGTACTTCGTGTGCAGTTCGTACCGCTCACCGCCGCGCTCCGCGAGGAGCTTCCCGAGGTCGAAGCCCTGCGGTCCGTCGGCTGTCATAGGTGGTTCTCCTCGCTGATCTCAGAGGTCCCCGCCGCTGCGGGGGCTGTGGTACGGGCCAGGGCCGCGCTGATGCGTCCGGCCATCTCGGCGGGGGTGAGGCCGATGTCGGCCAGTACCTCGCCGCGCTTGGCGTGCGCCAGGAACTGCGGCGGGATGCCGAAGGTGCGCACCGGCAGGTCCACCCCCGCGTCGCCGAGCGCCTGCGCGACGGACGAACCGACTCCGCCGGTACGGCTGTTGTCCTCCACGACCGCCACCATCCGGTGGGCCGCCGCGAGCGGGGGCAGCGCCTCGTCGACGGGTTTGACCCAGCGCGGGTCCACGACGGTGCAGCCGGTGCCGCGCGCGTGGAGCAACTCGGCTATTTGCAGGCCGACTTGGGCCATCGTGCCGACGGTGACGAGCAGTACGTCCGTACGCTCGTCCGCGCCTGGGCCCGAGCGGTCGCCCGCCTCCCGGCCGGTACGCTCCGGCCGGGCCAGCACGTCCATGCCCCCGATCCGGTCGATCGCCGGTATCGGCTCGCCGACGGTCTCCTTTGGGTAGCGGATGACGGTCGGCGCGTCGTCGACGTCCACCGCCTCGCGCAGTTGCGCGCGGAGCTGGTCGGCGTCGCGCGGCGCGGCGATCCGCAGGGTGGGGACGCACTGGAGGATCGACATGTCCCACATGCCGTTGTGGGACGCGCCGTCGGTGCCGGTGACGCCGGCCCGGTCGAGGACGAAGGTGACGCCGCACTTGTGCAGCGCCACGTCCATCAGGACTTGGTCGAAGGCGCGGTTGAGGAAGGTGGCGTACACCGCGAAGACCGGGTGCAGCCCGCCGGTGGCGAGCCCGGCCGCCGAGACGGCGGCGTGCTGCTCCGCGATGCCGACGTCCCAGACCCGGTCGGGGAAGGCCGCGGCGAACTTCGTCAGCCCCACGGGGTGCAGCATCGCGGCCGTGATCGCCACGACGTCGGGCCGCTCGGCCCCGATCCGCGCCATCTCGTCCCCGAACACCGAGGTCCAGGAGGGCCCGTTGGAGGGGGTGAGCGGTTCGCAGGTCAGCGGGTCCATCGCGCCGACCGTATGAAAGCGGTCGGCCTCGTCCTCCAGGGCGGGCTGGTAGCCGCGGCCCTTCTCGGTGAGGCAGTGCACGAGCACGGGGCCGTGGAACCGCTTGGCGCGGCGCAGCGCCGATTCGACCGCCGCGATGTCGTGCCCGTCGATCGGGCCGACGTACTTCAGGCCGAGGTCCTCGAACATGCCCTGCGGGGCGAAGGCGTCCTTGAAGCCCTTCTTGGCGCCGTGCAGGGACTCGTACAGCGGCTGCCCGACGACGGGCGTGCGTTGGAGGACCTGTTTGCCCCAGGTCAGGACGCGTTCGTAGCCGTCGGTCGTACGGAGCGTGGCGAGGTGGTTGGCCAGCCCGCCTATGGTCGGCGCGTAGGAGCGTTCGTTGTCGTTGACGACGATGATCAGCGGGCGGTCTCTCGCCGCGGCGATGTTGTTGAGCGCTTCCCAGGCCATGCCGCCGGTGAGCGCCCCGTCGCCGATGACGGCTGCGACGTGGCGGTCCGTGCGCCCCAGCACCTCGTTGGCCTTGGCGAGGCCGTCGGCCCAGCCGAGGACCGTCGAGGCGTGGCTGTTCTCGATGACGTCGTGCTCGGACTCGGCGCGCGAGGGGTAGCCGGACATGCCGCCCTTGCCGCGCAGCTTGGAGAAGTCCTGCCGCCCGGTGAGCAGCTTGTGTACGTAGCTCTGGTGCCCGGTGTCCCACAGAATGCGGTCGGCGGGCGATTCGAAGACGCGGTGGAGCGCGATGGAGAGTTCCACCACGCCGAGGTTCGGACCGAGGTGGCCGCCGGTCGCGGCCACCGCGTGCACGAGGAACTGACGTATCTCCTCCGCAAGTTGGCCGAGGTTCTCCGCGGGCAGCGCCTTCAGGTCGTGCGGGCCTTTGATGTTCTCCAACAGCGACACCGACATCCCCCTCCTCGTATGTGTTCAGCCCACGGCGACGTGGGGCGTCCCGGAGCGGGCCCCCGCTGCCTCCATGTGCTCGGCGATCTTCATGGCTTCTTCGATGAGGGTCTCGACGATCTTCGATTCGGGGACGGTCTTGATGACCTCGCCCTTCACGAAGATCTGCCCCTTGCCGTTGCCGGAGGCCACCCCGAGATCCGCCTCACGCGCCTCACCCGGACCATTGACGACACAGCCCATCACCGCCACCCGCAACGGCACCTCCATGCCCTCCAACCCCGCCGTGACCTCCTCGGCAAGCTTGTAGACATCCACCTGCGCCCGACCGCACGACGGACACGACACAATCTCCAGACCCCGCTCACGCAGCCCCAAGGACTCCAGGATCTGATTACCGACCTTGATCTCCTCCACCGGCGGCGCCGACAACGACACCCGGATCGTGTCCCCGATCCCCTCACTCAGCAGCGCACCGAACGCCACCGCCGACTTGATCGTCCCCTGGAACGCCGGCCCCGCCTCCGTCACACCCAGATGCAGCGGATAGTCACACCGCGCCGCCAGCAACCGGTACGCGTTGACCATCACCACCGGATCGTTGTGCTTCACCGAGATCTTGATATCCCGGAAACCATGCTCCTCGAACAGCGAGCACTCCCACAGCGCCGACTCCACCAACGCCTCCGGCGTCGCCCGCCCGTACTTCTGCAGCAGCCGCCTGTCCAACGACCCCGCGTTCACCCCGATCCGAATCGGCGTCCCCGCATCAGAAGCCGCCTTCGCGATCTCCTTCACCTTGTCGTCGAACTGCCGGATGTTCCCCGGATTCACCCGCACCGCCGCACAGCCCGCGTCGATCGCCGCGAACACATACTTCGGCTGGAAGTGAATATCCGCGATCACCGGAATATTCGACTTCCGCGCGATCACCGGCAACGCGTCCGCATCATCCTGCGACGGACACGCCACCCGCACAATCTGACAGCCCGACGCCGTCAACTCGGCGATCTGCTGCAACGTCGCACCGACATCCGCCGTCACCGTCGTCGTCATCGACTGCACCGAAATGGGGGCGCCCCCGCCGACGGGGACCGATCCGACCTGGATGCGCCGCGAGGTGCGGCGCATCGCGAGCGGTCGGACCGGTACGTCGGGGAGCCCCAGCGAGACAGGGCCCACAGCGGTCATGGCGTCAGCCCCGGTTCCCGGCGACCGTCTCGCGGGCCGCGCGCAGCGACTCCTTCAGGGAACCCATGGTCGCCAGGACGGCCGTCGGCTCGTAACCGCAGTGCGCCATGCAGTTGGCGCAGCGCGGGTCCTTGCCCCGGCCGTACTTGCTCCAGTCGGTGTCCTCGATCAGCTCCCGGTAGGTCGGCACGTACCCGTCGCTCATCAGGTAGCAGGGCCGCTGCCAGCCGAAGAGCGAGTAGTTGGGGATCGCCCAGGCGGTGCAGGGGAAGTCCGCCTTGCCTTCCAGGAAGTCCAGGAAGAGGGGGCTGTGGTTCAGCCTCCAGCGCCGCCGGTTGCCGCCGGCGAACGCCTTCTTGAACAGCTCCCGGGTCTGCTCGACGCCCAGGAAGTGTTCCTGGTCGGGGGCCTTCTCGTAGGCGTAGGCGGGCGAGAGCATCATCTCGTCCACCTCCAGCTCGTCATTGAGGTAGTTGAGCACCTCGATGATCGTCTGGGGGGTGTCGGTATTGAAGAAGGTCGAGTTGGTGGTGACCCGGAAGCCGCGTCGCTTGGCCTCCTTGATCGCCTCGACCGCTTCGTCGAATACGCCTTCCTTCGCCACGGACTCGTCGTGGCGCTCGCGCATCCCGTCGATGTGGACCGCGAAGGCGAAATACGGGGAGGGCGTGAACTTCTCGATCTTCTTGCGCAGCAGCACCGCGTTGGTGCAGAGGAAGACGTATTTCTTCTTCGCCACCAGCTGCCGCACGATCTCGTCGATCTGCGGGTGCATCAGCGGTTCGCCACCGGCGATGGAGACCATCGGCGCGCCCGATTCCAGCACGGCGCCGACGGCCTGCGCGACCGGCATGCGCTGCTTCAGCACCCCGGCCGGGTGCTGGATCTTGCCGCAGCCCTCGCAGGAGAGGTTGCAGGCGAAGAGCGGTTCGAGCTCGACGATCAGTGGGAACTTGTCCCGTTTCCGCAACTTCTGTTCAAAGAGATACGTTCCGACCCGGATGGTCTGGCGGAGCGGCATGGCCATCTAGCTCACCTCCTGGGGAGCAACAAAGAACGGTGCCATTCATAGAAAGCCGGAAGGACGGTGCGCAGTACGCGGAATGCTGATATTCCACCGCGCAAGGTCCCGATTCGGACGAGTTCATGTTCCGGAGCGTCCACGATCACTCGTACGGCCGCAACCGGACGGGGTCCGGCGCGGGTGGCGGCGCGGAGCGTCGCGGCGGATTCCATGTCCACCGCGATGGCGCCCGCCGTGTGCAGGGCGGCCCGTTCGGCGCCCCGTACGACGTGGTCCGAGCCCACGAGAGGGCCCGTGTGGATGGTGCGCCCCGGCGCGGCACGGGCGAGCTCCTTGGCGAGCCGCTCGGTGCCGACGCACTCGATGCGTCCGGTGGGGTCCTGGGTCTCCCCCGCGACGACGAGGTCGCCCGGGTGCATCCCGGGGACCAGGCCGGCGCAGAAGCCGGTGGCGATGACGGCGGTCCGGCCGGCCGCCGCCTCATCGCCGAGCGCCTGTGCGACGGCACGTTCCGCCGCCAGGGGCCCCATTCCGGTGCGCAGTACGGTCACGGGCCCGGCCGCATCACCGCGGTCGCCGCGCAGCGCGAGGCGTTCGATGCCGAGCGCGCAGGCGATCAGCAGCGGTTCGGGTCGGGGGTCGCCCGTGCCGGGTGCCATCAGTTCTCCTGACGGCCGGCGGTGAAGAGGTCTCCGTACACATAGCGGCCGAGGGCCGTGACGGGGAAGACCTGCCGGTACAGGTGGTAGTTGATGGAGAAGTCCCAGGGGAAGCCGGTGCCCGTGAAGTACGGCTCGTCCCAGGACCCGTCCGGCAGCTGGGTCTCGGCCAGCCAGGCGACGCCGCGTTCGACGGCCTTGCCGTCCCGCTCGCCGGCCGCGAGGAGCGCCATCAGCGCCCAGGCGGTCTGTGAGGCGGAGGAGACGCCGCGCCCGATCCACTCGGGGTCGGCGTAGGAGCGCAGGTCCTCGCCCCAGCCGCCGTCGTCGTTCTGCGCCCCTTCGAGCCAGGCCACGGCGCGCCGGACGGCCCGGTGCGAGGCCGGAATGCCGACGGCGGCGAGTGCGGGGAGCACGGAGCCGGTGCCGTAGACGTAGTTGACGCCCCAGCGGCCGAACCAGGCGCCGTTCTCCTCCTGTTCGGCGAGGAGCCAGTCGATGCCGCGCCGGGTGCGCGGGTCGTGCTGGAGGCCGACGGCGGCGAGCATCTCCACCACGTGGGCGGTGACGTCCGAGGACGGCGGGTCGATGACCTCGCCGAAGTCGCAGAACGGCAGCCGGTTGGGGAACGGGCTGGTGTTGTCGACATCGAAGGCGGCCCACGCGCCGTTCTTCGACTGCATCCCGAGGTTCCAGCGGACGGCCCGCCGGACGGCGTCGTCGACGCGCTCGGCGTCGGGGTGGCGCACCCGTTTGAGGGCGAGCACGACCTCGGCGGTGTCGTCGATGTCCGGGTAGTTGTCGTTGTGGAACTCGAACGCCCAGCCGCCGGGGGCGAGTTCCGGGCGTTTGACCGACCAGTCGCCGGGTCTGTCGATCTGCTCGTCCACCATCCAGCCGACGGCTTTCACCAGCGCCGGATGGTCGGCGGGCACGCCCGCGTCGGCGAGCGCGATGGTGGCGAGGCAAGTGTCCCAGACCGGGGACTGGCACGCCTCGATCATCCGGCTGCCGTCCTCGCGCCAGACCGCGAACCGGTCGAGCGATTCGAGTCCGGCGCGCAGTACCGGGTGGTCGAGGTCGTAGCCGAGGAGGTGCAGCGCGATGACGGAGTAGACGGCGGGCGGCTGGATGCCGCCCCAGCAGCCGTCGTTCTCCTGCCGCTCGATGATCCAGCGCGCCGCGGACTTCAGGGCGGCGCGGCGCAGCGGGCGGACGGGGAACTTCCGGTAGGCGTGCAGCGCCTTGTCCAGCCGCTGGAACGCGCCGTCCCAGCTGGCTGCCGGCGCCATCGGCCGCGGTGGGCTGGGCCGGAGCGGGTCCGTGTGCAGCTCGTCGAGCGCGAACGGCGCGGGCCGTACCGGCCGCAGGGCCGAGACGACGGTGAGCGGCACGATGGTCTGCCGGGCCCAGCAGCCGAAGTCATAGATATTGAGCGGGAACCGCTTCGGCAGATAGACGATCTCGGGCGGCAGTTCCGGCAGGTCGTCCCACTTCCACCAGCCGAACAGGGCCAGCCAGATGCGGGTGAACACGCGGGCTGCGGCGACGCCGCCCTTGCCGCGGATCCAGGCGGCCGCGGCGGTCATGTGCGTCTCGTCCGGCGCGTCGCCGGCGAGCCGCAGGGCTACGTACGCCTCGATGGTGGCCGAGAGCTCGCCGGGCCCCTCGAAGAAGGTGGCCCAGGTGCCGTCCGGTCGCTGCTGCGAACGGATGAACGCACCGGCCGCTTTCGTCGTCTTCTCTTCTTGGATACCCAGGAACTGACGGAGGAGGAGATCCTCGGCGTCCATGGTGACGTTCGTCTCCAGGTCGCCCTTCCACCAGCCCTGCGGGTCCTGTTGTGCCAAAAGGTGTTCAACGGCGCGGGCCGTGGCCCGCTCGGCAGCCGCGAACACCGGGGGCGTTTCGCGGTTCAAAGCGATTCTCTCGCTGGCCGCGGCCGCCCGGGGGTCCGCTGCCCCGGTACTTCCGTCGGTCGTCGCTGTCATGGCTTCCCCTTCTGCAGTACGTCTTCATCTGCCGTCCTGGGGCTTCCGTCGGTCGGCACCCCGGCTGGGCGCCGACCGGCGACTGCGATCTCTAGATCGGGTGAATGGGAATCATCTCTTTCGTACGACCACGAAGTCGGCGAGCGCGACGAACTGCGCCCGGACCTCTGCTTCCATGTCGACTCCGTCGAGAGCCGCGATGGCGGTGGCGTGCTGGCGGCGGGCTTCCTGGGAGGTCCACTCCCGGCCGCCGGCCTCCTCGATCAACGCCGCGCGCTCCGCGAACTCTTCCTCGTCGAAGTCGGCGATCTCGGTCTCGGATTTCTTGGCGTCGGCGGTGAGCATCTCGCCGAGCCGCTCCGAGGCGGGGCCGCCTGCCGCGAGGGCGGCGACCACCGGGAGTGACTTCTTGCGCTGCCGCAGGTCACTCCAGGTCTGTTTGCCGGTGGCCTCCGGGTCGCCCCAGATGCCGAGCAGGTCGTCGACGGCCTGGAAGGCGAGCCCGAGGTGGTAGCCGTACGCTTCCAGCGTGTCGGCCGTACGGTCGTCGGCGCCGCCGAGCACCGCCCCGATGGAGGCGGCGCAGGCGAGCAGCGCGCCCGTCTTGTTGCCCTCCATCTCCAGGCACTCCTCGACGGTGACCCGCTCGCGGTGCTCGTAGGAGATGTCCTGGGCCTGGCCGTCGATGAGCTTGCGGGTGGCGGCGGTGAGGCGGCGGGTGGCGCGGCCGGCCTCGACCGTGCCGAGCTCCAGCAGTATCTCGTTGGCGAGTGCGAAGAGCGCGTCGCCCACGAGGATGGCCTGGGCCGGGCCGTGCACCTTCCACACCGTGTCGCGGTGGCGGCGCTGCTCGTCGCCGTCCATCAGGTCGTCGTGCAGCAGTGAGAAGTTGTGCACGAGTTCCACGGCCACGGCGCCGGGGACGCCCGCTTCGGGGAGCCGGCCCGCGGCCTCCGCGGAGAGCAGGGCGAGGGCGGGGCGTACGGCCTTGCCGCCGTCGCCGTGCGCGGGGTGCCCCTCGGCGTCGATCCAGCCGAAGTGGTAGGCGGCCACGGTGTCCATGGGCGGTGCGAGCCGGTCCACGGCGGCACGCAGCACCGGCGTGGCAAGCGTCCGTCCGCGCTCCAGCAGCGCCAGGACTCCTGCGGTGTCGACAGCTGGGATCGCCGAAGTCACGGTCTCTCCTCTGTTAACGGTGTTGGTGCTCATGCCGCCTCCTGCAACGGGAACTGGAGCGGGCGGCCCAGGTGGGAGAGGGCCGCGGCGGCGGCGCTCAGGCCGCTGCGCACAGCGCCCTCCATGGTCGCGGGCCAGCCGGTGGCGGTCCACGCACCGGCCAGATACAGGCCGGGCGCGTTCGTGGGGGCGGGCGGCCGCAGCCGTCCGACGCCGGGGGTGGGGGCGAACGTCGCGGTCCGCTCCCGGGTGACGAAGAAGTCCCGGACCCCGGCGCCGCGCGCGGCGGGCAGCAGCCGGGCCAGCTCCGGCAGGTACTTGGCGCGCAGTTCGGCGACCGGGCGGTCGATGTCGTCCTGCGCGGCGGACTGGGACACCGCCAGGTACTGGCAGCCCCGCCCGTCGGGGGTGCCGGCGAGGCCGGAGGCGTCGGTGCGGTCGAAGACCCACTGCACGGGGCTGCCGAGCGCGCTGAAGAACGGCCGGCGCAGCACCTTGCGGTCGTAGATGACGTGCAGGTTGAGGATCGGCGCGGTGCCGATGTCCAGCAGTCGGTCGGGGTCGTCGAGGGCTCCGTCGGGGAGCAGGCCGTGCGTCTCGCGCTGCGGTACGGCGAGCACGACGGTGTCCGCTTCGAGCCGCTCGCCGCCCGCGCCGGACTCCGCGTCGACCTGCCAGGCTCCGTCGGCGGTGCGGGTCAGGGCGGTGGCGCGGGTGCGCAGTTCGGTGCGTACGCCGGCCTTGTCGAGGGCGGCGCGGGCGCGGGTGTCGTGGAGTTCGCCGAGCGGTGCGTGGGCCCAGCCGATGTCGGCGGCGCCGGGGGCGGAGAGCAGCCCGGTCTTGAAGACCATGGCGGCGAGGCCCAGCGAGGACTGGTCGGCGGTGGCGTTGAGGGTGGCGACGCCGACGAGGTCCCAGAGCGCTTCGATGGCGCGGTCGGACTGGCCGTGCCGGTGCAGCCAGGTGGCGAAGTCCTCGCCGTCCAGGGCGGGGTCGGCGGGGTCGAGGCCGCCGAGCGCGAGGGCGGCGCGGCCCACGTTGGCGCGCTCGGCGAGGGAGAGGTGCGGGTAGGTGGCGAGGCTCGCCGCGAGGTGCAGCGGTACGGGCAGCGCGGTGCGGCGCAGCCGTCCGAGCCGGGGGCCGCGGGGGTGGGCGACGTCGAGGACGGGCACGTCCAAACGGTCCTGCAGGGGCGCGAGGGCGAGTGCGTCGACGCGTTGGAGGAACCATTGGTAGGCGGTGCAGCAGCGCAGATAGACGTGCTGGCCGTTGTCGACGGTCAGTTCGCCGCGGGTGAAGGAGAAGGCGAGGCCGCCGAGGCGGGGCCGGCCCTCGATCAGCGTGACCCGCAGCCCCTCGTCGGCCAGCGCGAGGGCGGCCGTCACTCCGGCGAGTCCGCCGCCGACGACCACGGCGGCGCCTTCGCCTCGCGCCGGACCGTGCGCTCGGTCGTCCCCGGGGCGCGCCGCGCTCCGGGGCGCGCCGCTCTCAGGGCCCTGCTGTGGGCCGGGTCCGCTCGGTGCCGTCGCCACCGGCCGGGCCGCCCCGTCGGGGCGGCCCGCCGCTCGCGCACTGTGCCGGTCGGGCCGGGCCGTCGTGCGTGGCGTCATGTGCCCACCCCCTCGGCTGGTGAAGTCAGGGACGCGTCAGTCCAGCGGAGGGTTGCGTACCGCTTGGACCACGTGTCCACGTGGGTCGTACGGGCCATCAAGCGCGCCCCCTGGCGGTGTGCCGGACCGTACGGGCGTCGAGCCCGGAGAGTCCGCGGACGGCGACGTACGCCTTCTCGTGTCCGGGCAGAGAGACGCGGCCGCGCAGGACGGCCGCGGGGTCGCGGGCGATGCGGTCGAGCAATCTGCGGTAGATACCGGCCATGGCGGCGACACAGGCGCCGCTGCGCCGGTCGAGCATGGGCAGCAGTTGGAACCCCTCGGCGAAGAGCGCGCGGGCCCGCCGGACCTCGAAGTGCACGAGGCCGGTGAAGTCCGATCCGGCCGGGGGCGTCGAGGAGTTGAACCCGGCGGCGCACCCGAACTTGGCCAGGTCGTCGGCGGGCAGATATGTGCGCCCATTGCCCGCATCTTCGTGCACATCTCTAAGAATATTGGTCAGTTGCAGAGCGAGCCCGAGCGTATCGGCGTACTCGGGAGCGCGCTCGGTGCCACGCACGCCGGGCACCGTACCGAACACGCCCAGCGACAGCCGGCCGATGGCGCCGGCCACGCAGCGGCAGTAGATCTTCAGGTCGTCCCAGGTCTCGTAGGTCTCCCCGTGCACATCCATCAGCACCCCGTCGATGAGCTCGTCGAGCCCACCGAGCGGGAGGTCGAAGCGGCGGGCGGCGTCGGCGAGCGCGACGGCCACCGGGTCGGTGTCGTCCTCGGCGACCGCGCCCTCCTTGACGCGGTCGAGCAGCGCGCGGGTCTCCTCCAGCCGGGCGTGTTTGGCGGCGGGCTCCAGCGTCCCGTCGCCGATGTCGTCCACACGCCGGGAGAACGCGTACAGCGCGGACATGGCGTGCCGCTTCTCGGTCGGCAACAGCCTGATGCCGTAGGCGAAGTTACGGGCCTGCTGCCCGGTGACGGCCTCGCAATAGCTGTACGCGGCGAGTACCGGCGCGGACGCGTGCGGCGATCCGTTCACGGTCCCGCTCACCCCTCTCTTCGCAGTGTCGCCCCCACCTCGCGCAGCAGGCTGAGCTTGGTGGGCTTGGGAGGACCAGGGAGGACATCGTGTCCGGCGGCGGCGACCGCCTTGAGCGCGGCCCTCCCCCCGGCCACGAATCCCGCGAGCAACAGCTTCAGCCTGCCGTGGACGCTACCCACCAGGGGGGTGCCTTCATTCAGCAGCTCCCCGGCGCGTCGCGCCTCGTACGCGACCAGTGCGCGCACTGCCGCGCCGCCGCTCGGGGCGGCGAGATCGGACTCGGTGACGCCGAAGCGCGCCATGTCCTCGGCCGGGAGATAGATGCGGTCGCGCGTGAGGTCCTCGGCGACGTCCTGCAGGTGTTCGACGATCTGCAAGGCGGTGCAGACCGCGTCCGAGCGGCGGTTCCGCTCGGGGCTTGCGGTGCCGGTGATACCGAGCACGAGGCGGCCGACGGGGTTGGCGGACAGCTCGCAGTAAGCGAGGAGTTCGCCGTACGTACCGTAGCGGCGCACGCGCTGGTCCTGGCGGTTGGCCTCGATCAGGCCGCGGAAGGGGTCGGGGGACAGCCCGCACCGGTGGACGGTGGGCCCGAGGGCGCGCAGCAGGGGGTGGCGCGGGGCGGGGCCGTGGCGGTCGAAGACGCGGGCGAGGTCGGCCTCGAAGGCGTCGAGCATGGCGACCCGGTCGTCGGCGCGGTCGCGGCCGAGGCCGAGCAGTTCGGCGTCCCGGCCGCCGGGGGCGAGGTCGCCGTCGCCGATGTCGTCGACGAGGCGGGCGTAGCCGTAGACCGCCATGAGGTCGGTGCGCCAGGCGCGCGGCAGGAAGAAGGGCGCCACGGGGAAGTTCTCGGCGGCCGCCTTGCCGAGCACGGCGCGCTCATGCGCGTCCGTCCCGGCGGTCACCGAGGACTGCCCGGACCGGGGGCGGCTGGTGCGCCTTTTATCCGGAGAGTTCCCATAGCCATTGCCGTCACATCTCCCGTTCTACACTGCCGACCCAGAACATCCTATTTCGGACACGCCGCAGGCCTGTCCGCCCCCCGGACAGCTCCTCGGCGGCGGGCGTCGACACCTCTCGACCCGGCCTGCCGCGAGTCAGCACCGCTACAGCGTACGCCGTACAAGTTCCCGGCGTACGCGGGGGTGCATTCTTGATCCGCTGAACACCGCGGCAGGCGCGAAACTTCCCCCCACCCAGGGCAGTTGGCCAATTCACCGGCGCACGGGCGAGGGCGACGCGCCGTCAGACAGACGCGGGGCCCCCGCCGGTGGTCCGGCGGGGGCCCTGTCGCACGCGTGACCCGGGGGTGGGGGTGTCAGCGGTTGGTCTCCTTCTCGTACGCCTTGATGACCTCGTCCGTCGGACCGTCCATCAGCAGCTCGCCCCGCTCCAGCCACAGCACCCGGTCGCAGGTGTCCCGGATCGACTTGTTGTTGTGACTGACCAGGAACACCGTCCCCGCCTCCTTGCGCAACTCCCGGATCCGCGCCTCCGACCGCTTCTGGAACGACCGGTCCCCCGTCGCCAGCGCCTCATCGATCATCAGCACATCGTGATCCTTCGCCGCCGCGATCGCGAACCGCAGCCGCGCCGCCATCCCCGACGAATACGTCCGCATCGGCAACGAGATGAAATCACCCTTCTCATTGATCCCCGAGAAGTCCACGATCCCCTGATACCGCTCCCGGACCTCCTCCCGCGACATCCCCATCGCCAACCCCCCGAGCATCACATTCTTCTCACCCGTCAGATCATTCATCATCGCCGCGTTCACCCCCAGCAACGACGGCTGCCCATCGGTATACACCCGCCCCCGCTCCGCCGGCAGCAACCCCGCGATCGCCCGCAGCAACGTCGACTTCCCCGACCCGTTCGACCCGATCAAACCGATCGCCTCCCCCCGGTACGAGGCAAAACTCACCCCCTTCACCGCATGCACCTTCCGCACCCCCGCACCCGGCTTCCGCCGCACGATCCGGTTCAGCGCAGCCGTCGCAGTCCCCCGCCCCGAACTCCCCCCATACACCCGGTACACGATATGCAGCTCATCCGCGATCACCGTCGGAACCCGCCCCACACCCCGCCCCGAGCCCAGCCCCGCGCCCTGCACTGCACTCCGCCCCGCGTCCTGCGGCGCTGCGCTCCGGCCGGCATCCTGCGCTGCGTTCTGTTCTGCGTTCCGCTCAGCCACGGCCGTACTGCTCCTCAGCCTTCCAGAAATACACGAACCCCCCGGCCCCCACCACCAGCGCCCAGCCCACCGCCAGCGCCCACACATGCGGCGGCAGCTTCCCCGCACCGAAACTGTCGATCATCGCGAACCGCATCAGATCAATGAACACCGACGCCGGATTCGCCCCCAGCACCTCGATCACCCAATGCGGCGCATGCGCCTTCCGCAACTGATCCGTCATGCTGTACATCACCCCGGACGCATACATCCACGTCCGCAGAATGAACGGCAGCAACTGCGCCAAGTCCGGCGTCTTGCTCCCCATCCGCGCCATCGCCAACGCCAGCCCGGTATTGAACACGAACTGCAGCACCAACGTCGGCACAATGATCAGCCACGCCGCATCCGGATAATGCCCGCACGCGATCAGCACCACAAACAGCACACACATCGAGAACAGCAACTGCTGCAACTGCTGCAACGCAAAGGAAATCGGCAGTGCCGCCCGCGGAAAATGCAGCGCCCGCACCAGCCCCAAATTCCCCGCGATGGCCCGCACCCCCGCCATCGCCGAACTCTGGGTGAACGTAAAAACAAAAACACCCGTCACCAGGAAGGGAATATAAATCCCCATCCCACCCATCGCCTTACCCCGCTGCATCAACACACCGAAGATAAAGAAATACACCATGGCATTCAGCAACGGCGTCGCAACCTGCCACACCTGACCCAGCTTCGCCTGACTGTACTGCGCCGTCAGCTTCGCCCGGGAAAAGGCCACAATAAAATGCCGCCGATCCCACAACTGCCGCACATACTCCCCGAGCCCCGGCCGGGCACCACTCACCGCGAGACCATACTTCTTGGCCAGATCGGCGGCGGAGAGTCCATCGTCGGGTGAAGGCGGGGCACTCATGGCGACCGCACTGTCGTGCGTTGTCTCGCTCACAGTTGACACTTTCGTCCTCAAGGTGCGCTGCCGGGGCCGTGCCCCGGATCGCGCCCGATGCTCTCAGACAAGAGCCTGTCAGATCACGGGAGGCCGGCCCAGCCGGGTCAGGCGCCAAACGGTACGCCACTTCATGGGGCGCCGCGGACCACAGGATGCGGCCCAGCCCTCCTTGAAACCGCCGAGCCAGGCGCGCAGCGCGGGCATGGAAGGACGCCGGGCCAGAGTGAGCAGCAGCCAGACCCCGAGATAGACCGGGACGAGCGGGGCGGGCAGGTTCCGGCGGGCCAGCCAGACCCGGTTGCGGGCCACCATGCGGTGGTAGACGGCGTGCCGGCTGGGGGCCGTGGTGGGGTGGTGCAGCACCAGGTCCGACCGGTAGTCGATCATCCAGCCCGCGTCGAGGGCCCGCCAGGCCAGGTCGGTCTCCTCGTGCGCGTAGAAGAACTCGTCCGGCAACCCGCCGACCTCGGCGAAGACCTTCGTACGGGCGGCGTTGGCGCCGCCGAGGAAGGTGGTGACGCGCGAGGACCGCATGGGGTCGGCGGCGCGCAGCCGCGGCACGTGGCGGCGCTGGGTGATGCCGGTCTCGGGGTCCGCGATCCGGAAGCTGATGATGCCCAGCTCCGGGTCGGCGGCGAACGCCTCGCGGCACAGCCGGGCCGTGTCCCGGCCCGGCAGCAGGCCGTCGTCGTCGAGGAAGAGCAGGATGTCGACGTCCTGCCCGCCGGGGCCGAACGCCTCGATGCCGACGTTGCGGCCTGCCGGGATGCCCACGTTCTCGGGCAGCTCGACGGTCCGTACGGCCAGGCCCTCGACGTTCAGTTCGGGCAGTGGGGAGCCGTTGCCGACGACGACGACCTCGATCGGGTCGCCCTCCTGCTCGGCCACCGAGTGGAGCAGCGCGCGCAGTTCGTCGGGGCGGTTGCCCATGGTGAGGACGACCGCGCCGACGCTCGCGCTCGCGGCGCTCACTTGAGCCTGCTGGAGGCGAGGACGGACACCAGGTGCAGCAGGGTCTGGAGGATCGCGATGCCGGCCAGGACGGCGACGCCGAGCCGGGAGAAGAACAGGTCGCCCCTGATGGAGTCCACGATCGCGAGGAGAAGGATCAGCAGGGACGCCTCGATGCAGAGGACGAGCCGGTGGAACTTCAGCGCCCCGGCGGCCCGGCGGGCCAGCGCCATGCCGGACGAGCGCGGCTCGGACGCCGCCTCCTTGACCGGCGGCAGGCCGCTCTGGTGGCGGGCGACGCCGACGAGGTCGGTCTCGGCCTTGATCAGGATGGCGCCGAGGGCGGCGAGGGTGCCGAGGAAGGCCCACAGCCAGTCGATCCGGCCGGGGCCCCACAGGTCGGCGGCGCGCATGCCGAAGCCGACCAGTACCGCGGCGTCGCACAGATAGGCGCCGACGCGGTCCAGGTACACCCCGCCGAGCGAGAACTGCTTCTTCCAGCGGGCGATCTCGCCGTCGACGCAGTCGAGCAGGAGGTAGAGCTGGACCATCAGCACGCCGAGCACGGCGCCCGGTATCCCCGGCACCAGGAGGGCCGGGGCCGCGAGGACGCCGAAGACGGTCATCAGGTAGGTCAGCTGGTTGGGCGTGACCCGCGTGTTCACCAGGTACCGGTCGCAGCGCAGCGAGATCTCTCGCATGTACATGCGCCCGGCCCAGTGCTCACCGCTGCGCCGGTCCTTCACGCCCGCGGGGTGAACGACCGGGCGGAGTTCAGCTACTGATGGCTTTTGCATAGTCGGCGAATGCGTCCCTGATCTGATCGGTGGACAGGTCCAGGTGTTCCAGGATGGTGAAGCGCCCGGGGCGGGTCTGCGGTGCGTACTCGACGACCTTGACGAACTCCTCGACGCCGAAGCCGATCTCCTCGGGCAGCACCGGCAGACCGTGGCGCCGCAGCACCTCGACCATCAGCGCGGATTCCTCGCGGGCGCCGCGCAGGTACATCGCGAAGGCCGCGCCGAGGCCGCACTGCTCGCCGTGGCTGGCGGCGCGCTTCGGGTAGAGCAGGTCGAAGGCGTGGTTGATCTCGTGGCACGCGCCGGAGGCCGGACGGCTGTCGCCGGCCACCGACATGGAGATGCCGGTGAGCACCAGGCCCTCGGCGAGCACGGTCAGGAAGCCGTCGTCGCCGACGCCGCCGGGGTGGCGCAGCACGGCCTCGCCGGCCTGGCGGGCCATGGCGGCGGCCAGCCCGTCGATGTCCTCGCCGCGCTCGCGGTGGGCGAGCTCCCAGTCCGCGACGGCCGAGATGTTGGAGATGGCGTCGCCGATGCCGGAGCGCACGAAGCGGACCGGGGCCTCACGGATGACGTCGAGGTCGATGACGACGGCGATCGGGTTCGGGACGCCGTACGAGCCGCGGCCCGCGTCGTTGTCCAGGGTCGCGACCGGCGAGCAGAGGCCGTCGTGCGAGAGGTTGGTCGCGACGGCGACCAGGGGCAGCCCGATACGGGCGGCGGCGTACTTCGCGCAGTCGATGATCTTGCCGCCGCCGAGGCCGACGACCGCGTCGTAGCGGCCCGACTTCATGGCGTCGCCGAGCTTGATCGCGTCGTCCAGGGTGCCGCCGCCGACCTCGTACCAGTCGGCGCCCGGCAGCGCGGGCGCGAGCCGCTCGCGCAGCTTCGCGCCCGAGCCGCCGCTGATCGCGACGGCGAGCTTGCCGGAGCTGGAGATGCGCTGGTCGGCGAGGACGCCGGCCAGGTCGTTCAGGGCTCCGGCGCGGATGTCGACGACCAGCGGCGAGGGGATGAGCCTCGTCAGTACTGGCACGCGATCTCACGGCCCTTCGCGAGGTCGTCGTGGTTGTCGATCTCGACCCACTTGAGGTCGCCGATCGGCGCGGTGTCGATCCTGAAGCCGCGGTTGATGAGCTCCTGGTAGCCGTCCTCGTAGTAGAGGTCGGGGTCCTTCTCGAAGGTGGCCTTCAGCGCGTCGGCGAGCTCCTCGGCGGCCTCGGCCTCGATGAGGGTGACGCCGATGTACTCGCCGGTGGCGGACTCGGGGTCCATGAGCTTGGTGATCCGCTGGGCGCCCTGGTCGGGGTCGACGACGACCTTCATCTCCTCGTCGGCCAGGTTCTTGACCGTGTCGAGGGCGAGGATGATCTTCTGGCCCTGGCCGCGGGCGTCCAGCAGGGTCCGCTCGACGGAGACCGGGTGCACGGTGTCGCCGTTGGCGAGGATCACGCCCTGCTTGATGACGTCACGAGCGCACCACAGGGAGTAGGCGTTGTTCCACTCCTCGGCCTTGTCGTTGTCGATCAGGGTGAGCTTGAGGCCGTACTTCGCCTCCAGCGCCGCCTTGCGCTCGTACACGGCCTCCTTGCGGTAGCCGACGACGATGGCGACCTCGCTCAGGCCGACCTCCGCGAAGTTGCCGAGGGTCAGGTCGAGGACCGTGATCGACTCCTCCGCCCCCTCGGGTCCCACCGGCACCAGGGCCTTGGGCAGGGTGTCGGTGTAGGGGCGCAGACGCCGTCCAGCGCCGGCTGCCAGCACGAGGCCGATCATGCGGGTTCTCCTGTTTCGTCGTGTACTGCGGGTGCCTTGGAGGACACCCAGAAGCGGATGCTCTCGCTGAGCACCGCGAGCGCGATGGCGGTCGCGAGGACCGTCAGCGCGATGGTGAAACCTTGGCCGTGCCACAGGGCGGCGGCGGCCATGACCACCAGGACCCGCCCCTCGTGCCCGCCGGTCATCCGGACCAGCCAGTGCGGGGGCGCTCCGGTGCCGCCGCGGATGCGGTAGACCGTGTCGTAGTGATGGTAGGCGACCGCGGCCACCAGTCCGAAAGCGGCGGGCAGGGCCCCGTTCACCCCCGATTGGGCGGCGAGCAGCAGGATGATGCCGTACTCGGCGGCGCGGAAGAACGGGGGGATCAGCCAGTCCAGCGGGCCCTTCAGCGGCCGGGCGACGGCGCAGCCGGCGAACACCGCGTACACGACGGCCTGCGGGAAGGCCCGCCAGGTGCCGACGCTGCCGGTGAGGACCGGGCCGACGAACAGGCAGACGGCGGCCAGCAGGGCCCAATAGGGGGCGTTGTACGTGCCGGTGGGCAGGGTGCGTCCGAGGGTCCGTACGACGCCTTCCGCGAGCGGGCCCGAGTCGGCGAGGTCCGCGAGCGCCTGGGCGGCGCGGTCGGTGCGGCGGGCCTTGCGGGTCAGGGAGCGCAGCACGCGGCCCGCGGTGGTGTAGCAGGCGGCCAGCGCGCAGCCGACGAGCAGGACGTAGAAGACGATGCGCGGGGTGGTGAGCGCGGTCAGCACGGCGATCATGGCCCAGCGCTCGCCGATGGGCAGCACGATCATCCGGCGCAGCCAGACGGTCCAGCCGACGCTGTCGAGCCGGTCGGAGAGGGCGGCCGTGGGGCTGGTGTTGGCGCTGGCGTCGTGGTTGGCCTCGTTGAAGGAGAAGTCGACGACGTGGCGGCAGGTCTGGAGGACCATCGCGCCGAGCGCCAGCGCCCATACGTCGTCGTGGCCGCCGCCGTGGGCCGCGCCGATGGCGAGCCCCGCGTAGTAGGCGTACTCCTTGGCCCGGTCGAACGTCGCGTCGAGCCAGGCGCCGAGCGTGGAGTACTGGAGGGAGTAGCGGGCCAGCTGCCCGTCGGTGCAGTCGAGGACGAAGGAGGCGAGCAGCAGCACGCCGGCCGCGACGAAGCCGGGCCGGGTGCCGGTGGCCGCGCAGGCCGCGGCGATGAGCGCGGTGATCAGGGAGGCGGTGGTGACCTGGTTGGGGGTCAGGCCGCGGCGGGCGCACCAGCGGGCGATGTACCGGGAGTACGGGCTGATGCAGTAGGTGGTGAAGAACCCGTCGCGGGACTTCACCGCGGTGCGCAGCCGTACGGCTTCCTCGTCGACGTTCTCGACGCCGGCGCGCGCGGCGGCACGGGCCTCGCCGTCCGCCGGGACGGCGGCGACCAGGACGCCGAGGTCGGGCCGGTGGACGGTGGCGCCCTCGGTGTCCAGGGCGCCGGCGATCTCGTCGGGCAGGACGGTCGCGGCGGCGGTCGCCGTGGTGTGCGCGGCACCGGGGGTGTTCTCGGCGGCGGCCGAGACGGCGCGGGTCAGGGCGGCGCGCGCCTCGGGCTGCGCCGTGAGCGCTCCGGTGACGGCGGCGGCGGGGAAGCGGGGGTCGGTCAGGGCGAGGCGCAGGCTGTGTACGTGTCCCACGAAGCGGGCATCGACCAGCGCCACGCGTCCCTGGGGAGGGAGCGCGGCCAGCGCCGTCGCGGCATCGGCGGCGTCGGCCGCCATACGCACGTCGAAGCCCAGCGACCGCAGGTCGTCCGCGAGGGACGAGCCGGCGACCGGCGGGCCGGTGAGAATGGCGGTGGACAGACGAACTCACTCCTCGGAAGCTGGCATGGCGGCCACGGGTCCTGGGGTGTCCGGGCAGCGGGCGTGGTGCGCCTCGGCCCTGGTCGGGCGGGCGGCACGTCGGCAGAGGCTATCGGATCACCGGCGGACGCCGTTCACCGCACGTGCACCCCGGCTTCCCCCGGCGGACAGGACGTCCGGTGGCCGTCACAAGTTCCGGCCGCGCGGGGGCGGGTGCAAGCGACAGCATGGTCGATCCCCGCCGCGCTGAACAAATGAACGTGTTGCGGCGCTGTGGGTAGGGTGCCGTCATGACGTGGCTGATCACAGGCGGGGCGGGATATATCGGAGCGCATGTGGCGCGGGCGATGGCGGCGGCCGGTGAGCGGGTGGTCGTGCTCGACGACTTCTCCAGCGGCATCGCGGAGCGCCTGCCGGCGGAGGTCCCGGCGGTACGGGGCTCGGTCGGCGACCGTGCGCTGCTGGACCGTACGCTCGCGGACCATGAGGTGCGGGGGGTGGTGCATCTGGCGGCGAGGAAGCAGGTCGGAGAGTCGGTCGAGCGCCCGCTGTACTACTACCGGGAGAACATGGGCGGGCTGACGCAGCTGCTGGAGGCGGCCGTCGCCGCCCGGGTGGAGAGCTTCGTGTTCTCCTCGTCCGCGGCGGTCTACGGCATGCCGGACGTGGATCTGGTCACCGAGGACACCCCGTGTGCGCCGATGAATCCGTACGGCGAGACGAAGCTGGCCGGTGAGTGGCTGGTACGGGCCACGGGCGCGGCCCACGGCCTGGCGACGGCCTGCCTGCGGTATTTCAACGTGGCGGGCGCCGCCGGCCCGGAGCTGGCCGACACCGGGGTGTACAACATCATCCCGATGATGTTCGACCGGATCACGCGCGGCGAGGCCCCGCGGATCTTCGGTGACGACTACGCGACGCCGGACGGCACGTGCATCCGCGACTACGTCCATGTCGAGGATCTGGCCGAGGCGCATCTGGCGGCGGCCCGGGCACTGTCCGGGCGCGGCGGGGGCGATCTGACGGTGAACGTGGGCACGGGCGAGGGGGTGTCCGTACGTGAGATGGCCGATCTGATCGGGGAGATCACCGGGCACCGGGGGCCCGAGCCGGTGGTCGGGCCGCGCCGCCCGGGCGATCCGGCGCGCGTCATCGCGTCGTGCGAACTGGCCGCGAAGGAGCTGGGGTTCAGTACCCGGCACGATGTGCGCTCCATGGTCGCCTCGGCCTGGGAGGGCTGGTGCCACCACCGTCCCCAGGCGCTCCAGGACTGAGCTCGATACCCCGTTTCCCCAGGTCAGAGCCTTGATCGGCGGGGTTCGGCGTCGCGTTGCCGGTACCCCCCGCCCGTAGTTCACTGGAGCCCGGCCGGCTGCCGCCGGTCGGGCGGCGGACTCGGGAGGCTCGTCGATGGGCGCAGGGCACGACCACGGGGGGCCGCCGCCCGCGGGCGGCACGGGGACGGCGGCGGCCGCGTACCGGGGGCGGCTGCGGATCGCGCTCGCCATCACGGTCTCGGTGCTGGCCGCCGAGCTCGTCGGCAGCGCGCTGACCGGGTCGCTGGCGCTGCTGGCGGACGCGGGCCATATGGCGACGGATGCCATCGGGGTCTCGATGGCGCTGGTGGCGATCCATTTCGCGAACCGCCCGCCGAGCCCCCGGCGGACCTTCGGCTACGCGCGCGCCGAGATCCTGGCGGCGCTGCTGAACTGTCTGCTGCTGCTGGGCGTCGGCGGGTTCATCCTCTTCGAGGCCGTCGGGCGGCTGGCGGATCCGGCGGAGGTGCCGGGCGGCACGACGGTCGTCTTCGGTCTGGTCGGCATGGTGGCCAACCTGGTCTCGCTGGCGCTGCTGGTGCGCGGCCAGCGGGAGAGCCTCAATGTCCGCGGGGCCTTCCTGGAGGTGCTCTCGGACGCTCTGGGTTCGCTGGCCGTGGTGGTCGCGGCCCTGGTGATCATGGCCACGGGGTGGGTGCGGGCCGACCCCGTGGCCTCCCTGGTGATCGGGCTGATGATCGTGCCGCGTACGGTCAAACTGCTCCGCGAGGCGCTCGACGTGCTGCTGGAGGCCGCGCCGAAGAATGTCGACATGGCCGCGGTACGGTCGCACATCGCCGCCTTGCCCGGTGTGGAGGGCGTGCACGATCTGCATGTCTGGACGATCACGTCCGGGATGCCGGTGCTCTCCGCGCATGTGGTGGTGGACCGGCGAATCCTGGACGCCACGGGGCACGGAAGGATGCTGCACGACCTCCAGGGCTGTCTGGGCACCCACTTCGACGTGGAGCACTGCACGTTCCAGTTGGAGCCGAGCGGACATGCGGAGCACGAAGCGAGGCTCTGTCACTGACGCCGGTACCGCGTACGGCAGACTTGATGGCCGAAGACCGACAACGAGGATGGTCCATGCCGATCACACCAGCCGAAGGCCGCGCCACGGACACCGCTGCGGTCCCCACCGCCCCCAACGGTGCCACCGAACCGATCATGCTGGAGCTGGTCGACGAGCACGGCACGACCATCGGCACCGCGGAGAAGCTCTCCGCCCATATCGCCCCCGGCCGGCTGCACCGCGCCTTCTCGGTCTTCCTCTTCGACGACAGCGGGCGGCTGCTCCTCCAGCGCCGGGCGCTGGGCAAGTACCACTCCCCCGGCGTCTGGTCGAACACCTGCTGCGGCCACCCCTACCCGGCCGAGCCGCCCTTCGTCGCCGCAGCCCGCCGGACCGGCGAGGAGCTGGGTGTGGCGCCCGCGCTGATGCGCGAGGCGGGCACGGTCCGCTACAACCACCCGGACCCCGCGTCGGGCCTGGTGGAGCAGGAGTACAACCACCTCTTCGCGGGGCTGGTGCGGGACCCGCTGCGGCCGGACCCCGAGGAGATCGGCGAGACGGCGTTCGTGTCGCCGGCCGAGCTGGACGCGCTGCGCGAGCGGGGACCGTTCTCGGCCTGGTTCATGACGGTACTGGACACCGCGCGCCCGGTGATCCGGGAGATCACCGGGCCGGAGGCAGGTTGGTAGCCGACGTCGTGGGCAGCGGCAGGGCGGCCCAGATCACCTTGCCGCCGCTCGCGGTGTGCTCCACGTCGCACTCGCCGCCCGCCTCATAGGTGACCGTCTTGACCAGCAGCAGGCCGCGGCCGCCGATCCGCTCGTCGTCCGCTTCGAGCGCCTTGGGCCGGTAGGGGTGCTCGTCCTCGACGGCGACGCGCACCCATTTCGCCCCGATGGAGACCTCCACCGCGATCTCCGGCGAGAGCAGCGCGGCGTGCCGCACGGAGTTGGTGACCAGCTCGGAGACGATCAGCAGCAGATTCTGCACCAGGTCGTCGGAGGCCGGTACGCGCTGGTGGGCGAGCAGGTCCCGGACGGCGTGTCTGGCCTGGGGCACCGAGGAGTCGAGCGCGGGAGCCGTGAACCGCCAGGACCCTTCGTACTCGATCGGCCTTCGAGGCGGGGCCTGCCCCGGGTCGGGCGGCACGCTCCCGAGGATTTCCATGTCCGATACCCACCCATCGCCGTGGCTCGACCACACACCCCCGAGTGTTGAGAATGTGTTGGTCCATACCCACCCGCTGAACACAAGTCAGCATCTATCGACGAGTTCTGATCGATAACGCGGGTCTTGGTCAGCCCCGCGATTGATCCCGATCGCCTTGATTCCCTTTCAAGGAAGGATCCGGACTATCAGATTCTGGGCCCGCGCCACGGATCCCCTCCTCCACCAGCCCCACGACGCGCCGCCCGCCCACGCCGATCGCGATCAGGCCGAGCCCGTCGAAGAGCAGCGCGAGGGAGAAGAAGGTGCCCAGCACGTACAGGCTGCTGTGCGGCCAGTCGGCCAGCACCAGAATGCCCAGCAGCAGCCCGAAGGCGCCTTGCACGAGCGTCCAGCCGAACTGCGGGCCGCGCACCACCACGCTGCCCACCAGGCGGAAGACACCGCCGGTGAGGAAGAGCAGCGCGGCGAACATCGTCAGCGCCTCGGCCGTGTCGCCCGGGTGCCGGATGACGACCACGCCCGCCGCGATGTTCAGCGCCGCGACCACCACGCCGAGCCAGAAGAAGTTGCCGTCCCGGGACATCACGGCGTGCGCCAGGCCCACGACGCCGCCGATCAGCAGCAGCCAGCCGAAGAGGAGCATCGAGGTCAGCGTCGCGAAGCCGACGTAGACCAGGCCCACCAGCCCCGCCAGGGCCAGGATCGCGCCGAGGACCGCCAGTCGGCCGAAGCTGCGGCTGAGCTTCCGGCTCTCCTTGCGGCCGAGGTCCTTCTCGGGAATCCGGGGTGCGGCCATCAGCGCCTCCTCGTAGCCCCCTGTCTCGGATCATAGGGTCGCTCCGGCCGGATAGCATCCGGCGCATGGAGCCGGATCCCCACCTGCGTCTCGATGTCGCCGACGGCATAGCCACCGTCACCATCAGCAACCCCGCCAAGCGCAACGCGATGACCGCCGCGATGTGGCGCGCGCTGCCGCCGCTGCTGGGGCGGTGCGCCGCCGATACGGACGTACGGGCCCTGGTGCTGACCGGCGCCGGGGACACCTTCTGCGCGGGCGCGGACATCACCGCGCTCACCGAGGGCGACGAGGCGCCGAAGGGGCTGGCGGTGACGGCCGAGGAGGCCCTGGCCGCGTTCCCGAAGCCGACGGTGGCGGCCGTACGGGGCTACTGCGTCGGCGGCGGCTGCCAGCTCGCCGCCGCCTGCGACCTGCGCTTCGCGGACGAGGAGGCGCTCTTCGGGGTCACCCCGGCGAAGCTGGGCATCGTCTACCCCGCCTCCTCGACCCGACGGCTGGTCTCGCTCGTCGGCCCCTCCGCCGCGAAGTACCTGCTCTTCTCCGCCGAGCTGATCGACTCCGGGCGGGCGCTGCGCACGGGCCTGGTGGACGAGGTCCTGCCGGTCGGGGAGCTGGGCAAGCGGGTAGCGGAGTTCGGGCGGGTGCTCGTCTCGCGTTCGCGGCTGACGCAGTCGGCGGCGAAGGAGTTCGCGGCCGGTCCCGCCGACGCCGGGCGGATCGCGCACTGGGCCCAGCAGGCGCGCGACAGCGGCGACGCCGCCGAGGGGGCCGCCGCCTTTCTGGAACGCCGGACGCCGCAGTTCGGCTGGACGCCCGCGCCCTGACCGGTCGGCGCGCGGGGCCGCGGCCCCGGCGGCCTCGGAACATGCGGCGGCGGACGAAGGCGCCCGGATCAACCGATGAGCGTCGCGGGCGGCCCTCGGAGCCCGAAAGTTGTCCGGAAACCGGCCCGTTCACCCGTCGTTCCGCCGCCGGACCGGGTCCGGCGGTACCGGCATGGCCCGATACTGAAACCGTGACCGACCGGTTGGGCGACCGGCTCGCGACGGCGCGCGAACAGGGCTTCGTCGGCCGCCGCCAGGAGACCGCCGCCTTCCGCGCGCTGCTGACCGCCGGAGACGGCGCGGTGATCTACGTGTACGGCCCCGGCGGCATCGGAAAGACCGCGCTGCTGCACCACTTCGCCCAGCTCGGGCTGCGGGCGGGGCGGCCGGTGCTCCAGCTCGACGCGCGGGAGCTGCGCCCCTACGGCGAGGAGCTGGCGGCGGCGCTGCCGCGCGAGAGCGGCGCGCTGCTGCTGCTCGACAGCGTCGAGGAACTCGTCGCCGAGGAATCCGCCCTGCACCGGGGGCTGCTGCCGAAACTGCCCGCCGGCACCCTCGTCGCCCTCGCCGCGCGCGACGCCCCGCCGCTCCCCCGGCGGCTCGCCCCCGCCTGGCAGGGGCTGCTGCACACCATGCCGCTCACGCCGCTCGACGCGGCGGACAGCGGGGAGCTGCTGCGCCGCCGCGGTGTGCCGGAGCACACCCGGGCCGCGGCCCTCGCCTTCGCCCGCGGCCATCCGCTGGCGCTCGCCCTGATCGCCGACATCACCGCGCAGGGCGCAACCGGAGCGCACCCCGCCGAGTCCCCCGAGGTCGTCCAGGCGCTCCTGGCCAGCCTGCTGGACGCGGTGCCGACCGCGCTGCACCGGGCCGCGCTGGAGGTCGCCGCGCAGGTGCTGGTCACCACCGAGCCGCTGCTCGCGGCGGTGCTGGAGGTGTCCGACGCCCGGCCCTACTTCGAGTGGCTGCGGGCGCTGTCGGCCATGGAGTACGGGCCGCACGGCGTCCACCCGCACGAGCTCGTACGGGCCGCCCTCGACGCGGAGCTGCGCCGGCGCCCCGAGCGGCGGCAGGCGCTGCGGCGCCGCGCCGGCGCGTACTACCAGCGGGTCTTCACGGACGGGGACCCGGCACGGCGGGGCTCCGCGCTGGCCGACTTCGCGTATCTGCACCGGGAGAGCCCGGTAATGGGGCCGCTGTTGTCCCCCGTGACGGGCGGCGCGGCCGAGCCGGCGCGGCTGGACCGGCTCACCGTCGTCCGCGCGCGGGAGGGCGAGCTGGTGCAGGCGTGCACGATCGCCGCGATCCACGAGGGGGCGCCGTCGGCGCGGCTCGTACGGGCCTGGGCGGAGCATCCGGTGTGCGAGACGTACACGGTGTGCGGGCCCGACGGGGTGGCGGCGGGCTTCTACACGCTGCTGGAACTGGGCGCCGGACCGCTGCCGGGGGCGCCCTCGGACCCGGCGGTGACGGCGGCTCGGCTGTGGCTGGCCGGACGGCTGCGTGGCGGCGAGACGGCGCTGCTGGTGCGGTTCTGGATGAGCCGCGACGACTACCAGGACGTCTCCCCGGTGCAGACGCTGATCACGCTGCGGCTGACCCGGCACTATCTGACCGATCACCGGCCCGCGGTGACGCTGCTGCCCTTCGCGGACCCGGGGTTCTGGGAGCCGGGCTGCGCGTACGCCGACTTCGCCCGGCTGCCCGCGGCGGACTTCCGCAGCGGCGGGCGGACGTACGGGATGTTCGCGCACGACTGGCGCCGCACGCCGCCGCTCGCGTGGCTGGAGCTGCTCACCGAGCGGGAGCGGGCAAAGGACCCGATGGCGGTCGCGGCGCCCCGGCCCCCGGAGGCGCTGCGGGTGCTGGCCCGGGACGAGTTCGCGGACGCGGTGCGGGCCGTGCTGCGCGGGCTCGGCCGGCCGGACGGGCTGCGGGACTCGCCGCTGCTCGCCACCCGGCTGGTCGCCGCGCGGTGCGGCGAGGGGGCGGACGACCGGCGGCGGGCGGCGGCGCTGCGGCAGGCGTTCAACGAGGCGGCGGCGGTGCTGGAGGGCTCGGCCGCGGACCGGCGGGCGTTCCGGGCGCTGCACCATACGTACCTGCGCCCGGCGGGCTCCCAGGCGCGGGCGGCGGGGCTGCTGGGGCTGCCGATGACGACGTACCGCAGACATCTGGCCGCGGGGGTGGGGCGGCTGACGGACCTGCTGTGGCGTCAGGAGCTGGACTCCACGGAGGGCTGAGGACGGAGGCGGGGGCCGGGCGGGGGTCCCGTACATGCGTCACCGGGTGGGCGTGTGGTGCCCGCGCGCGCTGCGGCGCCGCCGCCCCGGCGGCCGTCAGCCGGCGGCCCGCAGTTCGGCGACGATGTCGGCCGGGGCCTTCTGCGGTGAGCCCGCGTCGTACGGGGGCTGCGGGTCGTACTCGATGCGCAGCTGGATCGACTGGGCGACCCGGTCGCCCGCGATCCGGCCGGCCAGGGTCAGGCCCATGTCGATGCCGGAGGAGACGCCCGCGGCGGTGACGTATTTGCCGTCGGTGACCACGCGCTCCCCCGTGGCGCGCACGCCGAAGGAGGCGAGCCGCTCCAGTTCGAGCCAGTGCGAGGTGGCGCGGCGGCCCGTGAGCAGCCCGGCCGCGGCGAGGATGAGGGAGCCGGTGCACACGGACGTCGTCCAGGTGCTGGTGGCGTCCGCGGTCCGCAGCCAGTCGCGGACGGCCGGGGACTCGCGGGGGCCGCTCGTGTCGTGGGCGCCGGGCACGACGATGACGTCCGGCGCGGGCACGTCGTCGAGGGCCGCTTCGGCGAGGAGGCCGAGCCCGCCGCTGTCGTTGCGTACGAGGCCGGGCCGCTCGGCGACGAAGACGGTCCGCGCGTCCGGCAGGCGGCTGAGCGTCTCGTACGGGCCGATGGCGTCGAGGGCGGTGACGCCTTCGTAAAGAAGGATGGCTGTCTGCATGTCCGGCTCTCCTCTTGAGGTGGTTGTCTCGGGCGGGGTTCAGGCGGCGGGCTGGGCGCTAAACCGGCGGCGGTACTCGGCGGGCGCCGCGCCCAGGGCCCGCAGGAAGGCGCGGCGCATCGCCTCGGGGGTGCCGTAACCGCAGGCGCGGGAGATCTCCTCGATGCCGTCGGCGGTGTCCTCCAGCAGGCGGCGGGCGGCCTCCAGGCGGACCTGGTCGACGTAGCGGCCGGGGGCCACGCCGACCTCGGCCTGGAAGGCGCGGGCGAAGTGGCGGGGCGAGAGGTTCGCGCGCCGGGCGAGGGCCTCGACGGTCAGGTCCGCGCCGGGACGCTCCGTGATCCACTGCTGTACGTCCCGCAGCGGGCGGCGCTGGGCGGTCTGGGCGGCGAGCTGGGCGCTGAACTGCGTCTGGTTGCCGGGGCGGCGCAGGAAGACGACGAGGTGGCGGGCGATCGCGAGCGCGGCGTCCCGGCCAAGGTCCTCCTCGACCAGGGCCAGCGCGAGGTCGATGCCCGAGGTGATGCCGGCGGACGTGGAGACCTTGCCGTCGCGCACGAAGATGGGTTCGGGGTCGACGTGGACGGCCGGGAAGCGTTCGGCGAGCGCGGCGCACTGCGACCAGTGGGTGGTGGCCCGGCGGCCGTCGAGCAGGCCGGCCTCGGCGAGCAGCAGCGCGCCGGTGCACACGGAGACGATGCGGTCGGCGGCCGGGGCGCGGCGGCGCAGCCAGTCCACGAGGCGGGGGTCCGGGGCGCGGGTGCCCTGGCCGCCCGGCACGAGGAGGGTGTGCGGGGTGCGGACACCGTCCAGCGAGGTGTCGGGGGTGAGCGTGAGGCCGCTGGAGGTGCGTACGGGCGTGCCGTCGAGGGAGGCGGTGCGGATGCGGTACGCGGCGGGCCGGTCCGCGGCTTCGCGGGCGCCCGCGAAGACTTCCAAGGGGCCGGTCACGTCGAGGCTCTGTACGCCGTCGAAAAGGACGATGAGCACGCTGTGCTGGGACGTCATGGCACCATGCTGCGCGGGCCGCCCGATGGCCGCAATGACGGGTTCCCCACCTTTTCTGCCATTGACGTCCCCTGTTGCTGAAGGGGCTGGTGGGGCTAGCTTTGCGCGCATGGACTTGGAGCTCACGGGTTGTGCGGCGCTGGTGACCGGCAGCAGCGGCGGCATCGGGACGGCGATCGCGGTGCGGCTGGCGGCCGAGGGGTGCGACGTCCTGGTGCACGGGCGGGACGCGGCGGCCGCGGCCAAGGCCGCCGAGGAGGTCGCGCGGCGCGGCGTGCGGGCCGAGGTGGTGCTCGGGGACCTGGCCGAGGAGGGGGCGGCCGAGCGGATCGGGGCCGCGGCGCGCGCCTTCGGGGCGCGGATCCTGGTCAACAACGCCGGGCCGTTCAGCGAGCACGACTGGGACAGCGCGGAGCCCGCCGACTGGGCGGCGGCGTTCGACGGCAATGTGCTCTCGGCGGTGCGGATGACCCGGGAGATGGTGCCGTCGATGCGCGAGTGCGGCTGGGGGCGGGTGATCAATGTGGGGAGCAGGGCGGTGACGACGCCGCTGCCCAACATGGTGGAGTACTCCGCCGCGAAGGCCGCGGTGGTGAACATGACGACGAGCCTGGCGCGGCACCTCGCCGGGACCGGGGTCACCGCGAACTGCGTCAGCCCCGGCGTGATCATGACGCCGTCGCTGCGGTCGATGTTCCAGGAGCGCGCCCGGGCCCGCGGCGAGGACGACGGCTGGGGCCGGCTGGAGCCGGAGGTGACATCGCGGTACGCGCCGAATCCGGTGGGCCGGCTGGGGCGCCCGGACGATGTCGCGGCGGCGGTGGCGTATTTGGCCGGCCCTGTCGCCGACTACGTCAACGGCATCAATCTGCGGGTCGACGGCGGCATTACGAACACTCCGTAGCGCGGAACGGCGACGGTGTCGGGCACACTCCGCGGAGAGGAGGGCCCGGGCCGTTCCACCCGTACCGACCAGTCGGTAACCTGCTCCGTATGACTTCTCTGCCGGAGCGCGCCGGACGCCGCTGCTACAGCCCCGTCAACACCTTCCACTCCATGATCTATTTCTCGCCGGACCTCGCCGCGGAGCTCGCCGCGCTCGGCATCGAGGACTCCCGAGCCGCGTACTTCGCGGGGCGCGGCGCGGCCTTCGGCCGGGTCGGCGCGGGCGTCATCACCGCGTCCTTCTTCAACTTCAGCCACGAACTCATCGCCCGTCACGTGCCGCGCGTATGGGACACCGCCTCCCCCGAGGACGTGCTCGCCGCCCGGCTGCGCGCCGTCGACTCCACGCTGCGCCGGCTGCTCGGCGACGAGGCCCTCGCCTCGGCGGAGATGGCCGAGGCCGCCGAGCTGGCGCGGCGCGCGACCGAGGCGTGCAGCCGCGCCGCCCGCCCGCTGTACGCGGCCCACGCCGACCTGCCCGTGCCGGACGCCCCGCACCTCGCCTACTGGCACGCCGCCACGCTGCTGCGCGAGCACCGCGGCGACGGCCATCTGATGACGCTGGTCGGCGCCGGGCTCGACCCGCTGGAGGCGCTCGTCAGCCACACCGCGTCCGGCCGCGGCATGAACCCGGAGTGGGTGCTGTCCACCCGCGGCTGGACGGACGCCGACTGGGCGGCGGGCCAGGACCGGCTGCGCGAGCGCGGACTGCTGGACGCGGACGGGGAGTTGACCCCGGCGGGCGTCGCGCTGCGCGCGGAGCTGGAGGACGAGACGGACCGGCTGGACGCGGCCCCCTACGAGCACCTCGGGGCGGCCGGCGTCGCCCGGCTCACGGAGTTGGCGGGCGGCTTCGCGAAGGCCGCCGCCACCGCCGGCGCCTTCCCGGCGGACCTGCTCGGCAGGGGCTGACCACCGCACCGCTCCGCGCTGTCGGGGGCACCTGCCACAATGCAGGTCACAGCTCAGAGAGAAAGCGGAGCGTGATCGTGACGACGTCGATCGAAGGCAGGATCGCCGAGGAGCTCGGCGTGCGGGAGCGGCAGGTGACGGCGGCGGTCGAGTTGCTCGACGGCGGCTCGACCGTGCCGTTCATCGCCCGCTACCGCAAGGAAGCGACCGAGATGCTCGACGACGCGCAGCTGCGTTCCCTGGAGGAGCGGCTGCGGTATCTGCGGGAGCTGGAGGAGCGGCGGACCGCGATCCTGGAGTCGGTCCGCTCGCAGGGCAAGCTGGACGAGGCGCTCGAAGCACAGATCCTCGCCGCCGACTCCAAGGCCCGGCTGGAGGACGTCTACCTCCCCTTCAAGCCCAAGCGGCGCACCAAGGCGCAGATCGCCCGGGAGGCGGGTCTTGAGCCGCTGGCCGACGGCCTGCTGGGCGATCCGGGCGTGGAGCCGGCCGCCGCCGCGGCCGCGTTCGTGAACGCCGAGGCGGGCGTCGCGGACACGGCGGCGGCGCTGGACGGCGCGCGCGCCATCCTCACCGAGCGGTTCGGCGAGGACGCCGACCTGATCGGCGAGTTGCGCGAGCGCATGTGGTCGCGGGGGCAGGTGGCCGCGAAGGTGCGGGAGGGCAAGGAGGAGGCGGGCGCGAAGTTCGCCGACTACTTCGAGTTCTCCGAGCCTTTCACCCAGTTGCCCTCGCACCGGGTGCTGGCCATGTTCCGGGGCGAGAAGGAGGAGGTCCTCGACCTCTCCCTGGAGCCGGAGGAGCAGGAAGGGCAGCAGGACGGCGTCCCGAGCGCGTACGAGCGGACGATCGCGCGCCGCTTCGGCATCGCCGACCGGGGCCGGCCCGCCGACAAGTGGCTCGCCGACACGGTGCGCTGGTCCTGGCGGACCCGGATCCTGGTGCACCTCGGGATCGACCTGCGGCTGCGGCTGCGCCAGGCCGCCGAGGACGAGGCCGTGCGGGTCTTCGCCTCCAACCTGCGTGACCTGCTGCTCGCCGCCCCGGCGGGCACGCGCGCCACGATGGGCCTGGACCCCGGCTTCCGTACGGGCGTGAAGGTCGCCGTGGTCGACGCCACGGGCAAGGTCGCCGCCACCGCGGTGATCTACCCGCATGTGCCGCAGCAGAAGTGGGACGCGTCCCTGGCGACGCTGGCCGCGCTCGCGCGCGAGCACGACGTGGAGCTGGTCTCGATCGGGAACGGCACCGCGTCCCGCGAGACCGACAAGCTCGCCGCCGACCTCATCGCGGCCCACCCGGAGCTGAAGCTCACCAAGGTGATGGTCTCCGAGGCCGGCGCCTCCGTGTACTCGGCCTCGGCCTTCGCCTCGCAGGAGCTGCCGGACATGGACGTGTCGCTGCGCGGCGCCGTGTCGATCGCGCGGCGGCTCCAGGACCCGCTCGCCGAGCTCGTCAAGATCGACCCCAAGTCGATCGGCGTCGGCCAGTACCAGCACGACCTGTCCGAGGTGAAGCTCTCGCGCTCCCTCGACGCGGTCGTCGAAGACTGTGTGAACGGCGTGGGCGTGGACGTCAACACCGCGTCCGCACCGCTGCTCTCCCGCGTCTCGGGGATCGGAGCGGGGCTGGCGGAGAACATCGTCAGCCACCGCGACACCAACGGCCCCTTCCGCAGCCGCCGCGCCCTCAAGGACGTCTCCCGGCTCGGCCCGAAGGCGTACGAGCAGTGCGCGGGCTTCCTGCGCATCCGCGGCGACGACCCGCTGGACGCGTCCAGCGTGCACCCGGAGGCGTATCCGGTGGTGCGGCGCATGGTGAAGTCGGCGGGCAGCGAGGTGGCGGCCCTCATCGGCAACACGACGGTGCTGCGGTCGCTGCGGCCCGCCGAGTTCGTGGACGACTCGTTCGGTCTGCCCACGGTTACGGACATCCTCAAGGAGCTGGAGAAGCCGGGGCGCGACCCGCGTCCCGCCTTCAAGACGGCGACCTTCAAGGAGGGCGTCGAGAAGATCGGCGACCTCGCGGCCGGGATGACGCTGGAGGGCGTCGTCACCAACGTGGCGGCCTTCGGGGCGTTCGTGGACGTCGGCGTGCATCAGGACGGTCTGGTGCATGTCTCGGCGATGTCCAAGACGTTTGTGAAGGACCCCCGTGACGTGGTGAAGCCGGGCGACATCGTGCGCGTCAAGGTCATGGACGTGGACATCCCGCGCAAGCGGATCTCGCTGACGCTCAGGCTCGACGACGAGGCGGGGGCGCCGTCCGGTGGCGGCCGCTCTTCCGGCGCGGGCGCGGGCGGCGGTGCGGGCTCCGGCGGCTCGGGCTCCGCCAACTCCGGCCCCGGCAGCCGTCCGAAGGTCGGCGGTCAGCGCGACCGGTCCTCGCAGCCGCGCCAGAGCGGCGGCGGGCGCGGCGGCTCAGGTGGACGCGGCGGCTCGGGCAGCGGCCGTGGCCCGGCGCCGGCCAACGACGCCATGGCCGACGCGCTGCGGCGCGCCGGTCTGCTCGGCAAGGACAACGGCGGGCGCTGAACCGCGCCGGGCCCGCGAAGGGCCGGGGTTGCGTGGAGGGCCGGGCGCGTGCGCCCGGCCCTCCGGTGTCTGTGGCACCGGAGCGTACGGCCCGCGCGGTCACGGTACGTGCGTGGCGGCGCGGATGGCCCGCGTGGCGGCGGCGCTCCGGGGGCGACGGCGCATCCGGCCGTCGCGCATGTCGCGCATACGGTCCGCGCGACGGCGGGCACGTACGGCCGCCCGTACCGCCGTGCCCGCCGGACAGCCCGAATCCGCCCGGACGCACCCGTGCTGACGGTCCGTCAGCGCTCGGTGGCGCGGCCCTCCACGACCTCGATGCGGCGGGTGGTGTGGACCGCGTCGAGCATGCGGCGGTCGTGGGTGACCAGCAGGAGCGTGCCCTGGTACGAGGCCAGCGCCGACTCCAACTGCTCGATGGCCGGCAGGTCCAGGTGGTTGGTGGGCTCGTCCAGGACGAGCAGGTTCACCCCGCGCGCCTGGAGGAGGGCGAGCGCCGAGCGGGTCCGTTCACCCGGCGAGAGGGTGGCGGCGGAGCGCAGCACATGCGTGGACTTCAGGCCGAACTTGGCCAGCAGCGTACGGACTTCGGCGGGCTCCAGCTCGGGAACGGCCGCCTCGAACGCGTCCAGCAGGGCTTCCTGGCCGTGGAACAGCGCGCGGGCCTGGTCCACTTCGCCCACGACGACCCCCGGCCCCAACGCCGCCGCCCCCGCGTCCAGCGGCAGCCGGCCGAGCAGCACCGCCAGCAGCGTCGACTTCCCGGAGCCGTTGGCGCCGGTGATGGCCACCCGGTCGGCCCAGTCGATCTGGAGGTCGAGCGGGCCGAGGGTGAAGGACCCCCGGCGCACTTCCGCGCCGCGCAGGGTGGCCACGACCGCGCCCGAGCGGGGCGCGGCGGCGATCTCCATGTGCAGCTCCCACTCCTTGCGGGGCTCCTCGACCACATCCAGCCGCTCCAGCAGCCGTTCGGTCTGCCGGGCCTTCGCGGCCTGCTTCTCGGTCGACTCGACGCGGGTCTTACGGGCGATCTTGTCGTTGTCGGGGGCCTTGCGGCGGGCGTTGCGGACGCCGTGTTCCATCCAGTTGCGCTGGGTGCGGGCGCGGGCCTGGAGACCGGCACGGGTGTCGGCGTACTCCTCGTACTCCTCGCGCGCGTGGCGCCGGGCGCGCTCGCGCTCCTCCAGATAGGCCGCGTAGCCGCCGCCGAAGACGTTGACCTGCTGCTGGGCGAGGTCCAGCTCGACGATCCTGTGCACAGTGCGGGTCAGGAACTCGCGGTCGTGGCTGACCAGGACCGTACCGGCGCGCAGCCCCGTGACGAACTCTTCGAGCCGGGCGAGGCCGTCCAGGTCGAGGTCGTTGGTGGGCTCGTCGAGCAGGAAGACGTCATAGCGGCTGAGCAGCAGGGAGGCGAGCCCGGCGCGCGCCGCCTGGCCGCCGGAGAGGCTGGTCATCGGCCGGTCGAGATCGACCTTCAGCCCGAGGGAGCCGGCGGTCTCCTCGGCCCGTTCGTCGAGGTCGGCCGCGCCGAGCGACAGCCAGCGCTCCAGCCCGGTCGCGTAGGCGTCGTCCGCGCCCGGCGCCCCCTCGACGAGCGCCTCGGTCGCGGCGTCGAGCGCTGCCTGGGCCTCGGCCACGCCGGTGCGGCGGGCCAGGAAGCCCCGTACGGTCTCCCCCGGCCTGCGCTCGGGCTCCTGCGGCAGATGTCCTACGGTCGCGCCGGGCGGACTCAGCCGCAGCTCGCCCTCCTCGGGCACGTCGAGCCCCGCGAACAGCCGCAGCAGCGTCGACTTCCCCGCTCCGTTGGCTCCGACGAGCCCGATCACCTCGCCGGGCGCGACGACGAGGTTCAGCCCGGAGAAGAGGGTGCGGTCGCCGTGTCCGGCGGCGAGGTCCTTGGCGACGAGGGTGGCACTCATAAGGCACATGACTGTATCCGGTGCGTGCCGTCAGCCGAAACGGATATCGCCCGGGCATGGGCGGGGCGCCGTGGCCGGTGCCGCACCGCGCTGGAGCGCACGGTGTGCGATGCCGGGGCGGGCCCTGGCCCCGTACGGGCCGTTACTCGGTACGAGCCCGTCCCTCGGTACGGTCGGCCGTCGTCGACGGGCGCCGGGTGTCCGCAGGTCAGTGGGCGTCCGCCGTTCAGTCGGCGTCCTGTGGGGACGGTGCGACGGCCGTCACGAGGACGTTGCCGCTCGTGCGGGCGACGACGAAGGAGCCGGGCCGCGCGGCCCCCGCGGCGAGGGCGATCCGGTGGCGGCCGGGTTCCAGCTGCCCGTCGAAGAGGTCGTACGCCCTGGGGCGGAGCAGGCGGTCGACGCGGTAGCCGAGCAGCCGCACCCGGCAGGGGGCGGCCACCTCGACGTCCGCCTCCGCCGCCCGACCGCTGCGGTGCGCGGTGAGCCGGACCAGTCGGCGCTGCTCGCGCGGGCCGCGGTCCAACGCCTCCTCGATCTGCGCGACGAGCAGCCCGACGATCGGCGCGAGGCCCTCCACGAAGACGGCGTCGGACCCGGCGGCCTCGAAGGCCGCGCGCACGTTGGCCCGTTCGCCCTCGCCGACCGCCTGGCCGAAGGCCACGGCCCCGTACGTGCGCAGCTCGTCCGGGAGCGCGCCGGCCGCGTCGCGGGTGATCTCGGCCCCGATGCCGGTGCCGCGCAGCGCGGCGGCGAGCTTGGCGAGGAGGGCGACGCGCTGCCCGACGAGCAGCACGCGGCGCGTGGGCGCCTCGTGCCCGCCGTCGGCGAGCAGCCGTTCCAGCTCCTCGCGGTACTCCTCGCCGCGGAAGCGGAACGGGCCGACGCCCGCGTAGCCGTTGCGCTCCAGGTCCGGTGTCGTATCCGTCTGCCAGGCGAAGTCCCGCCAGACGATGTCGGGGCCGTCGCGCTCGATGACCGCCGTGAC
Organism: Streptomyces sp. NPDC044033; assembly: GCF_056434425.1. Classification (NCBI taxonomy): domain Bacteria; kingdom Bacillati; phylum Actinomycetota; class Actinomycetes; order Kitasatosporales; family Streptomycetaceae; genus Streptomyces; species Streptomyces sp. NPDC044033. Next base: position 395,030 of record NZ_JBWKFF010000002.1, read on the forward strand.
CGCGCCGCACTCCAGCCCCTCGCACTCGGGGCAGCCGTAGATGACGAAGCGGCCGTCCGCCGGCGGCGCCTCGGCCTCCAGCAGCAGCCGTCGCACCTCGCTGGTGAAGATCGACGGCCCCAGGTCGGACGCGAGCGGCGAGACCGCGTCGACGTCGGTGAGGCGCAGGAGCAGCGGTCTGCCGTCGACGATGAAGTCGAGGAAGTCCCGGTGGAGCTGGTAGGCGCCGTTGGCGAGCACACCTCCGGTGCGTGTCGCCGGCGCCAGCCCGAAGGTGACGTACTCCGCTGCCATGCCCCGAGTATTCCCACGCACGCACCGGTCTGCCCCCGGCAGCGCACATTCCGTATCCCGCACCCGTGGGGCGCTCCGCGGGCGCCCAGCGGATAGCGTCCGGGTATGACTATCGATGCGATCGTGATCGGCGGCGGGGTCATCGGTCTGACCACCGCCATCGTGCTGGCGGAGAGCGGACGCCGGGTCGAGGTGTGGAGCCGGGACGCGGCGGCGGACACCACGTCGGCGGTGGCCGGCGGGCTGTGGTGGCCGTACCGGATCGAACCCGAAGAGGCCGTCGGCGTCTGGTCGCTGCGGTCGCTGGAGGTGCAGAGCGAGCTGGCCGCGGACCCCGACGAGACGGGCGTGAGACTGGTCGACGGGGTGCAGGGCGGGCTGGACATCGCGGAGCTGGGGCCCTGGGCGCGCGAGGTGCGGGGGCTGCGGCCCTCGCGGGCCGAGGAGTTGCCGCACGGCTACGCGAGAGGGCTGCGGGCGCGGGTTCCGATCATCGACATGCGCAGCCATCTGGCCTATCTGCGGCGGCGGTTGGAGGCGTCGGGGGGTACGGTCGCGGCCCGCGCGGTCTCCTCGCTCGCGGACGCCGGCCGGTCCGCCCCGACCGTGGTGAACTGCACGGGCCTGGGCGCGCGCGACCTGGTGCCGGACCCCGGGGTGCACCCCGTGCAGGGGCAGATCGTGGTCGTCGAGAATCCGGGCATCGCCGAGTGGTTCGTGGCCGCGGACCACTCGGCGGCGGACACGATGTACGTGCTGCCGCAGCCGTACGGGGTCGTGCTCGGCGGCACGGCCCGCGAGGACGTGTGGGACCGCGAGCCGGACCCGGCGACCGCCGCGGCGATAGTGGCCCGTTGCGCGCGCGTCCATCCGGGGCTGGCGGACGCGCGCGTCGTGGAGCACCGGGTGGGGCTACGGCCCGCCCGTGCCCAAGTGCGTCTGGAGGCAGAGGAGTTGCCGGGCGGTTCCCGGCTGGTGCACAACTACGGACACGGCGGCGCGGGCATCACCGTGTCCTGGGGCTGCGCCCGGGAGGCCGCCCTGCTGGCGGGCGGCTGACTCCCGGCCGGGCCGCGGCGGCGGGCCGCGGTGGCACAACGGCCTCATACGGCTTTCACGCGCTGACCGGTTCGCGCCGCCCGCCACGGCCCTCGGCACGCCGGACGCCGGACGCCCGGCCACCCCCTCCGCTCGGAAGTCGGAAGGGGACGTGGCGCGGGCGCCCGTATGACGTCGCCGGGTCGGCCGGGCGCGGCTTCGCCCGTGGGGGCCCTTCGCGGGGTCAGTCCTTCTTCGCCATGGCCGATTTCACGTCGTCGAGCACGGCCTGTGCGGCGAGCGGGCCGCCGGAGCTGTTCCAGGCCGAGCCGTCGATCACCACGACGTGGTGCTTCGCGACAGCCTTCAGCTTGTCGAAGTTGGGCACCCCGCCCGCCTCCTTGAGCCCCTTCTCTCCCGTGGCCTTGTCGCCGAGGGCCCCGAAGAACAGCCAGTCGCCGTCGATGGAGTCGAGCCGCTCCAGGCTCACGGGCTCGCTGTGGCCGGAGCTCTCGCCCTGCTGTCCCTTGGGGCGGTTCAGGCCGAGGGCCGCGAGGGTGTCGCCGACGTGGCCCTTGCCCTTGCCGACGACGGAGGGCGCGCCGTTCTGCCAGCGGATGACGCTGGTGACGGTTCCGGCGTTGCCGCCCAGCTTCGCCTTCACGTCCTTGACCTGCGTGTCGAACCCGGACAGCAGCTTCTCGCCGTCGGCCTTCCTTCCGAGGGCGTCCGCGGTGGCGGTGAAGGCGTCCTTCCAGGGGGCGTTGAGCTTGGCGGTGAGCACGGTGGGCGCGATGCCCTTGAGCTTGTCCTGGACGCGCTTGGCGCCGACGGTCTCGTCGAGCAGGATGAGGTCGGGCCGCATGGCGGAGAGCTTGTCGAGGTCCGGCTCGGCGACATTGGCGACGATCTTGGCGGACTTGGCCTTCTCGGCGAGGTAACTGGCGACGCCGGACTGGCCGCGGCCGCTGGTCGCGCCGATCGGCTGCACCCCGAGGGCGAGCGCGGCGTCTAGGGTCGGCTCGCTGAGCGTCACCACCTTCTTGGGTGCGGCGGGCACCTCGACCTTCTTGCCGTTGGCGTCGGTGACGGTGCGCTTGTCGGAGCCGCCGGCCTTGGCCCGCGCCCCGTCCTTCGAGTCGCTGCCGCAGCCGGTGAGGGCGAGGCTGCCCGCTATGGCGGCGACGAGCAGGGCGGCGGTTCTGCGGAACTGCATGGGTGTTGCTCCTTGGCTGTACGTGGCGTCTGTAGAGGGCTGCACGTGGGGGGCTGCATGCGGGGGCTGCATATGGGGGCTTGCATATGGGGGGCTTGGGGTACCGGCCGTCCACGGCCGGTCGATGGGCCCAGGCGGACCGGGAAGTCCTGGAGGCCCGGGATCAGGGACGGCCCTTGGGGCGGCCGAGCAGGTTGACGAGGCCCTCGGCGAGCGCCACGGACCAGCAGACGTAGTCGTGGCCGCCGTTGAAGTCCGAGCCGCTGACGTGGTAGCCCCGGGTGCGCAGGGCGGCGCGCAACTCGCGGGTCTGTTCCAGCATTCCCCACTCGTGGAGCCCGACATCGAGGTGCAACCGCAGCTCGCGCGGGGCGCCTTCGGTGAAGCGGCGCGTCATCCACGTCGTGGGCCCGGCGTGTTCGTCGGCCGGGTGCCACCACAGCGAGGAGGACTGGGCGAGCACCTTCCCGAAGCGGTACGGCGCGGAGTACCCGGTGTACAGCGCGGTGAGCCCGCCGAGGCTCTGGCCCGCGATGACGGTACGGTCCGGGTCGTCCGTCACGGGCAGCCGGTCCGCCGCCCAGGGCAGCAGTTCGGCGGCGAGGAAGTCGACGTACGCCCGGTTTCCGCCGAACTCCCTTGTGCGGGTGGGGTTGTCGACGGCGTGCGGGGCGAGCACGGTCAACGGCGGGATGGCGCCGTCGGCGATGAGGTTGTCCAAGGTGGCCTCGATGCCCATCTGACCGAACCACATGTCCCCGTCGAGCAGGACGAGCGTGTCCGTGACGTCGCCGGGTACGGGCGGCGCGTACACCCACACCTCGCGCTCCGAACCCAGTACCGCGCTCGCGACACGGCGCCGGCGCACGGTCCCGCGGGCGACCTGGTCGCGCCGGGCCTCCCACCGCCGGGCCGGGGCGGCGGGCAGTTCGAAGGCGGAGCTGGGCCGACCGTGCCAACGGGTGGGCACCGTGCGGGGGTTGTGGGGGTCGCGCACGGCGGTGTCGGCGAGGCGGTCCAGTTCGGACCGTGCGAACCCGGTGGTGTCGGGGGCGATGCGGTACGAGCCGCGGTGGTCGGCGCGGAGCCGGTAGGTGAGGTGCCAGACGTCGGTGCCGGGCAGCCAGCGCATGAGGCTGGCCGCGAGGTCGCAGCGGTCCAGGAGCCGGTTGACGAGGAGCAGCACCTGCCGGGTCTCGGTGTCCCCGCGCCACAGGAAGGTGACGGCCCGGTGCTCGGGGTCGCCTTCGATCGCCTCGGTCATCGGCGTGCCGGCCGCTTGCGCCTCGGCCCAGAACCCGCCGAGCACGGCGCCCCGCTCGTTCCAGGACCGGGCCGCCGCCATCTCCCGCGCGAGCCGCCCGAGCCGGGGGCTCTCGACGGTTTCCACGGGCACGGGCCGAGGTGAGAGGGGCGGCTTGCCGGCGCCCGCGACGGGCCGTCCGGCCATGACCGCGACACCGGTCCCGGCCGCCGCCGAGGAACCCGGGAGGGGCGCCCCCGCGCCCGCACCGCGGCCCGCGCCCGCACCGCGCCCCGCGCCCGTACCACGGCCTTCGACCGGGCCGGGCGACGCGCCCGCAGACGCGACGGCCCCGTATCCGCCGGCCGGTAGGGGGCCGGACGAACCGGCCGCCGCCGCGCCGGGACCGGCCGAGTCCGGCCCCATCAGGCCCGGGCCCGCCGGGCCGGAGCCTCCCACCCCGAACGTCCAGCCGTACCCGCCCGTCATCGATGCCTGCCCTGCGTCAGCGCCGGCTCCACGAGCCGGGCGGCCGTCTCGGACGGGCTCGGCATGGCGGCCATCTCCTCCGCCGTCTCGCGCGCGGCGTCCCGCAGGGCGTCGTCCTCCAGGAGCCGCTGGATCAGCTCCCGGTCCGGGCCGGGGCCGTCGGGGCCGTCGGAGCCGGGGACCAGGCCGCAGCCCCGGGTGCGTACGGCCGCCGCGTTGGCCGGACGGTCGGCGCCCTCGCCGAGGACGATCTGCGGGAGGCCCGAGTCGAGGGCGGTGAGGGTGGTGCCCGCGCCGCCGTGGTGGACGACGGCGTCGCTGGCGGCGAGCAGCGCGCCGAGCGGTATCCAGTCCACGGCGCGTACGTTCTCGGGGAGCGGGCCGAGCGCGGTGAGGTCGGCGCCGCCGAGGGCGAGCACGAACTCGGCGTCGGTGGCGCGGGCCGCGTCGATCACCCACTGGAGGGGCGAGACGCCGTCGACGACGGGGCGCACCGTGCCGAGGGTGACGGCGATCCGGGGGCGTTTGCGGTCCTCGAAGAGCCAGTGCGGGAGGGAACTGCCGCCGTTGTAGGGGACGTAGCGCATCGGTCGCATCCGCGGTTCGGCGGCGACGCTCATGCTGGGCGGGGTGACGTCCAGCCAGGCGGCGATCGGGGCGGGGCCGTCGAGGCCGTGGCGGGCGTAGCCGTCGGCGAGCGCGTTGTTCATCATGCCGACGTGCCGGCCGGTGTGGCCGAAGCCGACGGCGTGCAGGACGGACGGCACGCCGAGCCGGGCTGCGACCAGCTGTCCGACGACGCCGTTCGGGGTGTGCACGACGAGGTCGGGGCGCCACTGGCGGCCGACGTCGACCATGGTGTCGGCCATTTCGTCGCTGAAGAAGGAGAACCCCTTCCCCTTGGGCGGCACGCCGTGCTCGCCCGGGGACGGCGGTTTGCGGTCGCGACGCTTCTCCATGTCCGCGTACAGGGCGTCGGGGTCGATGCCCGGCGCGCAGTCGACGACCGGGAGGCCGGCGTGCGCGGCGTGCCCGGCGGCCGCTCCGCAGGTGCCCACGAGGACGTCGTGGCCCGCGGCGCGGAACGCCTGGGCGAGCGGAACCATCGGATAGAGGAGCCCGAAGAAGGGCGGTCCGGCGAACAGGACACGCATCGACAACCTGCTTTCCTCCCCGACGCACCGTCATATGACCTGCCGGGAAGGGGTGATGACGTCCGGAGGCGTAGAGCGGTGCACACAGGGCGAGTGTGGCCGAGGTCACACGGAGAACGTGGCGACCTTTACTTAGGTAAGCCTAAGCTAATCACGTGCCCAGCAGCTCAACAACATCCCCCGGCTGGATACGCAGGCTCGGCGCCGCGTGCCGCCTCCACCCTCGACTTCTTCTCGCAGTAGCACTGAGTTCCGTTCTGGGAACGGGACTTGAGGCCATCGGCCCGCTCCTCGCCCGGCTCGGCGTCAATGACGCCGTCGCCGGGAACACCGGCCGCATCGGCTGGCTGGCGGTCGCGCTCGCCGCGCTCGCGCTGGTCCAGTTCGGCGCGGAGTTCACCCGCCGGTACGCCGCCGGCAAGCTCGCCCTGGGCGTCCAGCACCAGCTGCGCACGGAGGTCTTCTCCTCCGTGCAGCGGCTCGACGGGGTCAAACAGGACGCCCTGCGCACCGGCCAGGTCGTCTCACGTGCCAACAGCGACCTCCAGCAAGTGCAGATGATGCTCGGCATGCTGCCCATCCCGCTGGGCACCAGCGCGCTCTTCCTCGTCGCCGTCGGCGCGATGCTCTGGCTCTCCCCGCTGCTGACGCTCGTCGCGCTGACCGTCGTGCCCGCCACCGCCTGGGTCGCCGCCCGCAGCCGCGCCCGGCTCGTCCCGGCGACGCGCGCCGCGCAGGCGGGCGCGGCCGAGATCGCCGAACACGTCGAGGAGACCGTCACCGGCGTCCGGGTCGTCAAGGGGTTCGGACAGGAGGAGCGCGAGACCGACCGGCTCGCGCGGGCGGCCCGCGCCCTGTTCGGCCGCCGGGTGCGCGTCTCCCGCATCCAGGCCACCGCGACCGCCACCATGTCCGCGCTCCCCGCGCTCGGCCAGGTCGGGGTGCTCGCGCTCGGCGGCTGGCTGGCCCTGCGCGGCAGCGTCGACCTCGGCACCTTCCTCGCCTTCGCCGCCTACCTCGCGCTGCTCGCCGGGCCCGCCCGCCTCTTCGCGAGCTTCCTCGTCACCGCGCAGCAGGCCCGCGCCGCCGCCGAGCGCGTCTACGAACTCGTCGACGCCCAGCCCGAGATCACCGAGGCGCCCGACGCCCGCGAGGTCCCGGCCGGCCCCGTGGGGATCGAGCTGCGGGACGTACGGTTCGGGTACGCGCCCAGCGACCCGGTCCTGGACGGGACATCACTCGCGGTGCGGCCCGGCGAGACGCTCGCGCTCGTCGGACCGTCCGGCTCCGGCAAGTCCACCGTCTCCCTGCTCCTGGCCCGCTTCTACGACCCCCAGCACGGCTCCGTCCGCGTCGGCCCGCCCGGTGCGAACACCGACGCCCGCGAACTCACCCTCGCCTCCCTGCGCTCCACGATCGGCGTGGTCTTCGAGGAGCCGTTCCTCTTCTCCTGCTCGATCCGGGACAACATCGCCTACGGCCGCCCGGACGCCACCGACGAGCAGGTACGGGCCGCCGCCGAGGCCGCCGAGGCGCACGGCTTCGTCTCCCGGCTGCCCGACGGCTACGCCACCGAGGTCGGCGAGCGCGGGCTGACCCTCTCCGGCGGCCAGCGCCAGCGCGTCGTCCTGGCCCGCGCGCTCCTCGCCGACCCGCGGGTCCTCGTGCTCGACGACGCCACCTCCGCGGTCGACGCCGTCACCGAAGCCGCCATCCAGGCGACGCTGCGCGCCGTCACCACCGACCGTACGACCCTGCTGATCGCCCACCGCCGCTCCACGCTCGCCCTCGCCGACCGCATCGCCGTCCTGGACGGCGGGCGCGTCGTGGACACCGGCACCCAGGCCGAACTGATGGAGCGCTGCACGCTCTTCCGCGAACTGCTGGCGGGCCCCGGCGACACGATCGACACGCCCGTCATCCCCACCGAGCGCCCGGCTGCCTCCGGCATCACCCCGGAGCTGTGGCCGGAGCCCGCCGCCGACGACACCCCGCGGCCGGCGGACGAGCCCACCGACGACCCCCTCCTCGACGAGCGCGAACTGCGCGCGCCTGACCCGGAGTTCAGACTCCGCAGCCTGCTGCGACCGGTGCGCGCGGCCCTGCTCCTCGGCCTCGCCCTGGTCGCCGCCGACTCCCTGGCGACCATCGCGCTGCCCCTGCTCGTACGGCACGGCCTGGACGCCGGCGTCGGCGCGGGCAGCGGCCGGGTGCTGGCCACCACCGCCCTGTTCGCCCTCCTCGTCGTCGCGGGCGGCTGGGCGGCGCTCAGCCTCCAGGCGCGCGTCACCCGGCGGGCCGGGGAGCGGGTCCTGTACGGGCTGCGGATCCGCACCTTCGCCCAACTCCAGCGGCTGGGGCTCGACTTCTACGAGCGCGAGCGCGGCGGCCAGATCATGACGTGGATGGTCAACGACATCGACGCGCTCTCCGCGTTCCTCCAGACCAACCTGCTCACCGCCGTCGCGTCGCTCGCCACGCTGTGCGCCGCCGTCCTCGCGATGCTCGCCGTCGACGTGTCGCTCGCGCTCACCGCGCTCGCCCTGCTGCCGCTGGTCGCCATCGCCACGGCCGTCTTCTGGCGGCTCTCCTCGGCCGCCTACACCGACGCCCGGCAGCGCATCGGCGAAGTCAACTCCAGCCTCCAGGAGAACGTCACCGGGCTGCGCGTCGCCCAGGCGCAGAACCGCGAGGGGCACACCGCCGAGGCGTTCGGGAAGCTCTCCGAGAGCTACCGCACCGCCCGGCTCAAGGCCCAGCGCTACGCCGCCGTCTACTTCCCGTGCATCAATCTCACCGCCGAACTCTCCAAGGCCCTGGTGCTGCTGGTGGGCGCGGGCTGGGTCGCGGACGGCTCGCTGAGCCCCGGTGTGCTCGTGGCCTTCATGCTCTACCTGGGCATGTTCTTCGCCCCCGTCCAGCAGCTGTCCCTCGCCTTCGACAGCTACCAGCAGGCGTCCGTCGGGCTGCGCCGCACCGTGGAGCTGCTGCGCGTACCGGCCTCCGTACCGACCGCCGAGGACCCCGCTCCCGTACCGGACCGGCTGCGCGGCGAGGTCGAGCTGTGCGACGTCACCCACCGCTACCCGGGCGCGGAGCGGCCGTCGCTCGACGGCGTCAGCCTGCGCGTACGGTCCGGCGAGACGGTCGCGCTGGTCGGCGCGACGGGCGCGGGAAAGTCCACCGTCGTCAAGCTCCTCGCCCGCTTCTACGACGCGAGCGAGGGCCGGGTCCTGGTCGACGGCGCGGACATCAGGGAGTACGAGCCGTCCGCGTACCGCCGGCTGCTGGGCGTCGTGCCGCAGGAGGCCCACCTCTTCACCGGCGACATCGCCGCCAACGTGCGGTACGGGCGTCCGGACGCCGATGATGGCGAGGTCGAGGCCGCGGTGCGGGCGGTGGGCGCGCTGCCCGCCGTGGCCGCCCAGCCGTACGGCTTCCGGCAGCCGGTCGGCGAGCGCGGCGCGAGCCTGTCCGCCGGGCAGCGGCAGCTGATCGCGCTGGCCCGCGCCGAGTTGGTCGCCCCCGGGCTGCTCCTCCTCGACGAGGCGACGGCCGCGCTCGACCCGGCCACCGAGCAGAGCGTGCTCGACGCCGGGGACCGCCTGGCCACCGGCCGTACGACCATCGTGGTCGCGCACCGGCTCGCCACGGCCGCCCGCGCGGACCGGATCGTCGTCCTCGACGACGGCCGGGTCGCCGAACAGGGCACGCACGACGCGCTGGTGGCAGCGGGCGGCGCGTACGCCCGGCTGTGGCAGCACCACACGGCGACCACCGGCGGCGTTGGTGCGGCCGGCGCCGAAGACACCGCGAACACCGCGACCGACACCGCGTCCGCCCCCGTCACCCAAGGATGATGACCCCCTCATGAAGGCACTTGTCCTCTCCGGAGGCACCGGCAGCAGGCTGCGCCCCATCACCCACACCGCGGCCAAGCAGCTCGTCCCCGTCGCCAACAAACCCGTGCTCTTCTACGGCATCGAATCGCTGGTCGCCGCCGGTATCACCGACATCGGCATCGTCGTGGGCGACACGGAGGCGGAGATCCGGGCAGCGGTCGGCGGCGGCTCCCGCTTCGGGGCCCGCGTCAGCTATCTGCCGCAGGCGCACCCGCTGGGTCTGGCGCACGCCGTGCTCATCGCCCGCGACTGGCTCGGCGACGACGACTTCGTGATGTACCTCGGCGACAACTTCGTCGTGGGCGGCATCACCGAGCTGGTCGAGGAGTTCCGCACCGAACGCCCCGACGCCCGCATCCTGCTGACCAAGGTCGACAACCCCAGTGCCTTCGGGGTCGCCGAACTCGACCCCGACGGCGCGGTGGTGCGGCTGGAGGAGAAGCCCAGCGCGCCGCGCAGCGACCTCGCGCTGGTCGGCGTCTACCTCTTCACCCCGGCCGTGCACGAGGCCGTACGGTCCATCACCCCGTCCCCGCGCGGCGAGCTGGAGATCACCGACGCCATCCAGTGGCTCGTCGACGACGGCCGCACGGTCCGCTCCACCGTCATCAGCGGCTACTGGAAGGACACCGGCAACGTGACCGATATGCTGGAGGTCAATCGCACCGTTCTCGAAGCCATGCCGCCCGCCGTGCTCGGCACGGTCGACGGCGCCAGCGAACTCGTCGGCCGGGTACGGATCGAGGCCGGCGCCAGCGTCGTGCGCTCCCGGATCGTGGGCCCCGCGGTCATCGGCGCGGGCAGCGTCGTGCGCGACTCCTATATCGGCCCCTCCACCTCGGTCGCCGACGACTGCCTGATCAGCGACAGCGAGGTGGAGTTCTCCATCGTGCTCGACGGCTCCCACATCGAGGGCGTCGGCCGGATCGAGGGCTCCCTCATCGGCCGTACGGTCCGGGTGACCGGCGCCGCCCGCGCGCCCCGCGCGCACCGCCTCGTCCTCGGCGACCACAGCCAGGTCCAGATCACCCCCTGACGCCGCGCAGACCCGACCGCCTGACCGCTCATCACCTCCTGGACACCCATGAGAATCCTCGTCACCGGCGGGGCCGGCTTCATCGGCTCCCACTTCGTCCGCACCCTGCTCGGCCCCGAGGGGCCCGGCGGAGCGCTCGCCGTCACCGCCCTGGACTCCCTGACCTACGCCGGAAACCGCGCCAACCTCCGTACGGTGGAAGGTGATTCGCGCTTCACCTTCACCCACGGCGACATCCGCGACGGGCAGCTCGTCGACTCCCTCCTCGCCCGCCACGACATGGTCGTGCACTTCGCCGCCGAGTCGCATGTGGACCGGTCCATCGAGGGAGGGCTGGAGTTCGCGTCGACCAATGTGCTGGGCACCCAGGTGCTGCTGGAGTCGGCGGTGCGGCACCGCATCGCGCGCTTCGTGCACGTCTCCACCGACGAGGTGTACGGCTCGATCTCCGCCGGGTCCTGGGCCGAGGACCAGCCGCTCGAACCCAACTCCCCCTATTCCGCGTCGAAGGCGGGCTCCGATCTGCTCGCGCTCGCCCACCACCGCACCCACGGACTCGATGTGTCCGTGACCCGCTGCTCCAACAACTACGGCCCGTACCAGTACACCGAGAAGGTCATCCCGCTGTTCACGACCCGGCTCCTGGACGGCGGCACCGTCCCGCTCTACGGCGACGGCGCCAACGTCCGCGACTGGCTGCACGTCGACGACCACTGCCGCGCGCTGCGGCTCGTGCTCGACGCCGGACGGCCCGGCGAGGTCTACAACATCGGCGGCGGCACCGAACTCAGCAACACACAGCTCACCGAGCGGCTGCTGGCCGCCTGCGGGGCCGGCTGGGACCGGGTCGAGCACGTCGCCGACCGCAAGGGCCACGATCTGCGGTACTCCGTCGACTGGTCGAAGATCCGCACCGAGCTGGGCTACCAGCCGCGCCACTCCTTCGAGGACGGGCTCGCCGAGACCGTCGACTGGTACCGCGCCAACCGGTCCTGGTGGTCGCCCGCCGTCCAGCCCCCGCAAACGGCCGCACCGTCGGCCGGGGTGCGCGGTGAGAGCCGGTGACCCGCTGGCTGATCACCGGCGCCGGCGGCATGCTCGGCCGCGACCTGTGCCGGCTCCTCGCCGCCGAACACGCCTCGGCCCTCCCGCTGACCCGCCACGACCTCGACCTCACCGACGAGCGCGCCGTCACCTGCGCCCTGCACCGCGCCCGCCCGGGCGTGGTGGTCAACTGCGCGGCCTGGACGGACGTCGACGCGGCCGAGTCCGACGAGGAGCGGGCGCTGCGCGTCAACGGCACGGCGGTGGGGGTCCTCGCCCGCGCCTGCGCGGCCACCGGCGCCCGGCTGCTGCACGTCTCCACCGACTACGTCTTCCCCGGCGACGCCGGGCCGCCCTACCCCGAGGACGCCGAGCCCGGCCCGCGCACCGCGTACGGGCGCAGCAAGCTGGCCGGTGAGCGCGCGGTCCTGGCCGAACTGCCGCGCGCGGGCACGGTCGTGCGCACCGCCTGGCTGTACGGGCCGTACGGCCGCAACTTCGTGCGCACCATGGCCGAGCGGGCCGCGGGCGACGGCGTGGTGGATGTCGTCGACGACCAGTACGGCCAGCCCACCGCCACCGCGGACGTCGCCCGCCGGCTCCTGGCGCTGGGCCGGGGGCCGCTGCGGCCCGGCGTCTTCCACGCCACCGCCGGCGGCCACACCACCTGGTACGAGCTGGCCCGCGAGGTCTTCCGGCTGGCCGGCGCCGACCCCGGCCGGGTGCGGCCCACCGACAGCGGCTCGCTGGGGCGCCCCGCGCCGCGTCCGGCGTGGAGCGTGCTGGGCCACGACCGGTGGGCCGCGGCCGGGCTGCCGCGGCCCCGGCACTGGCGCGACGCGCTGCACGCCGAATTCGCCGCCGTCACCGCGGGCACGGCGGGCACGGCGGGCGGCGGCGGAACCGACAGCATCCGAGGAGGGGCCTCATGCGCCCGATGACCATCGAGGGCGCGTGGACGCGCGAACCGCAGATCCACCGCGACGACCGGGGCAGTTTCCACGAGTGGTTCCGGGCGCCGGACTTCACCGCCGTCGCGGGCCGCGCCCCGGTGCTCGCACAGGCCAACTGCTCCCGGTCCCGGCGCGGCACGCTGCGCGGCGTGCACTTCGCCGACGTGCCGCCGGGCCAGGCCAAGTACGTCACCTGTGTGCGGGGCGCGATCCTCGACGTCGTGGTGGACCTGCGGCTCGGCTCGCCCACCTACCGGGCGTGGGAGGCGGTGCTCCTCGACGACGAGTCCCATCGCGCCGTCTACCTCTCCGAGGGCCTCGGCCACGCCTTCATGGCGCTCACCGATGAGGCGACCGCCGTCTATCTCTGCTCCACCGGCTACCAGCCGCGGCGCGAGCACGCCGTGCACCCGCTCGATCCGGAGCTCGGCATCGAGTGGCCGCGCGGCGTCGCCCCGCTGCTGTCCGAGAAGGACGCCTCGGCGCCGTCGCTGGCGCAGGCCGAGCGGGACGGCCTGCTGCCGTCGTACGAGGAGTGCCGGCGCTTCCGTGCCGGCGGCGGCTGCGAGAGCGGCGCGGCGTGAGCGCGGCCATCGCCGCCGCGGAGGCCGCGCCGCCCGCCGCGCCCGGCGCCCGGCGGGCCGTGCGGGCCACCGGTCTGCTGGTGGGGCTGGCGCTGCTGGCGGTGGCCGTGCTGGCGAGCATCTCCATCGGCGCCAAGCAGATACCGCTGGACCAGGTGTGGCACGGCCTGTTCGAGGCGACGGGCACCGAGAACGACCACATCGTGCGGGGGCTGCGGCTGCCGCGCACCGCGATCGGCGTCGCGGTGGGCGCGGCGCTGGGGCTGGCGGGCGCGGTGATGCAGACGCTGACCCGCAACCCGCTCGCCGACCCGGGGCTGCTCGGGGTGAACGCGGGCGCGTCGGCCGCCGTGGTCACCGCGATCAGCCTGCTGGGCGTCACCTCCTTCACCGGCTATCTGTGGTTCGCGTTCGCGGGGGCCGGGGTGGCGGCGGTGGCGGTCAACGCGCTGGGCGGCAGCCGGGCCGCGACGCCGGTGCGGCTCGCGCTGGCCGGCACCGCCGTCAACGCGGCGCTCTTCGGGTACGTCAACGGCCTCCAGCTGTGGGACCTGAGCGCGCTGGAGACCATGCGGCACTGGTCGATCGGCACCCTCGCGGGGCGCCGCGGCGATCTGCTGCTGCCCGCGCTGCCGTTCCTCGTAGTGGGCGCGCTCCTCGCGCTGGCCCTGGCCCGGCCGCTGAACGCGATGGCGCTGGGCGACGACACCGCGCGCTCGCTGGGCGCGCACCTCGGCCGTACCCGCGTGCTGTCCATCATCGCGATCACCCTGCTGTGCGGGAGCGCGACGGCCGTGTGCGGGCCGATCGGCTTCATCGGGCTGATGATCCCGCACGCGGTACGGGCGTTCTGCGGGCCGGACACCCGCTGGCTGTTCCCGTACTGCGCGGTCTTCGCGCCGGTGCTGCTGCTCGGCTCGGACATCGTCGGGCGGGTGCTCGTGCCGCCGTCCGAGATCGAGGTCGGGGTCGTGACCGCGTTCCTCGGCGGCCTGCTGTTCATCCAACTCGTCCGCCGGCGCAAGGTGGCCCACCTGTGAACGACCTGCGCGTCTCCGCGCGTCCGAAGGCTCCCGGCACCCTGGTGGTGCGCTCGCGCGGCGGGCTCTCGCTCCGCTTCCGGCGGCGCGCGCTGCTGGTCTGCGCGGTGCTGGCGGTGCTGGGGGCGGCTCTGACGGTGCTCTCGCTCGGCATGGGCGCGTACGAGCTGAGCCCGGCCGAGGTGGTCCGTACGCTCTTCGGCGACGGCCCGCCCGGCGCGGACTTCGTGGTGAACGAGTTGCGGATGCCGCGCGTCCTGGACGGGCTGCTGGCCGGTTTCGCAATGGGCATGAGCGGCGCGGTGTTCCAGTCGCTGTCCCGCAACCCGTTGGGCAGCCCGGACATCATCGGCTTCGGCAGCGGGGCGTCGGCGGGCGCGCTGGTCGCGATCATCGTGCTGGAGGCGGGGACCGTGCAGACCGCCGTCGGCGCGGTGGCGGGCGGGCTGGCGACGGCGTTCGCGGTCTATCTGCTGGCCTGGCAGCGGGGGGTGCACGGCTACCGGCTGGTGCTGATCGGCATCGGCGCGTCGGCGGTGCTCTCCTCCCTGACCAGCTATCTGTTCATACGGGCCGACATCGGCAAGGCCGCGGAAGCGGCCACCTGGATGATCGGCAGTCTGAACGGGCGCGGCTGGGGCGATGTGCGGGTGGCCGCGCTGGGGATCGTGGTGCTGGTCCCGGTCGTGCTGGGGCTCTCGCGGCGGCTGTCGATGCTGGAGATGGGCGACGAGGCGGCGGCCGCGCTGGGCGTAGCCCCGGAGCGCAGCCGTGTGTGGCTGCTCGCCACCGGCACGGGGCTGACGGCGATGGCGGTCGCGGCGGCGGGGCCGATCCCGTTCGTGGCGCTGGCCGCTCCGCAGCTCGCCCGGCGGCTGACCCGTTCCGCGGGGCCCAACGTGCTGCCCGCGGCCTGGATGGGCGCGGTGCTGGTCACCGCGGCGGACTGGACGGCGCAGCGGGTCTCGGGGTCGGCGATCCTGCCGGTGGGGGTGGTCACGGGCGTCGCGGGCGGGCTGTACCTGGCCTGGCTGCTGTTCCTCGAACGCAGATCGGGCCGGCTGTGACCGCCTGGGCGCCGCGCCGTTTCCCGCGCGCGGCGGGAGCACGGAGCGGCCTATCCCCGGCCGTGGTGGCGGGCCGCCCGGAAGGGCTGCCAGAAGGACCGTAGCGCTCCGACGGAGCGCAGCCGCTCCTCGGCGAGCAGTTCGGCGGCCCGCTCGGTGCTGATCCCCTCGGCCGCCGAGCGCGCGAAGATCTCCAGCAGCCGGTCGGGGATGGCCATGACGCGGCTGCGGGCCCGTTCCACCGCCGGGCCGCCTTCGTGCAGTTCGTCGACGACCTGGATGAGTCCGCCCGCGTTGATGACGAAGTCGGGTGCGTAGAGGATGTCGCGGTCCGCGAGCGCCGTGGCGTGCCGGGCGGCGGCGAGCTGGTTGTTGGCGGCTCCCGCGACGATGCGGCAGCGCAGGTCGGGGATGCTCGCGTCGTTCAGGACGCCGCCGACGGAGTTCGGGCTGAGGACGTCGACGTCGAGGCCGTAGAGCTTCTCGGGCTCCAGGGCCACCGCGTCGTAGGCGTCGGCCGCCCGCTCGGCCGCCGCCTGGTCGATGTCGCCGACGTAGAGCTGGGCACCCGCGTCGTGGAGGAGCGCGGCGAGCCGCCGCCCGACCTTGCCGACGCCGTCGACGGCGATGTGCCGTCCGGCCAGCACGTCGGAGCCGCCCCAGTGCAGCAGGCATGCCTTGATACCGAGGTAGACGCCGTACGCGGTCATGACGGCGGAGTCCCCGGAGCCGCCCTCGACGGGCTCGGTGCCGCGGGCCCAGCGGGTCTCGCGGCCGACGACGGCGAGGTCGGCAGGGGTGGTGCCCATGTCGCAGGCCGCGATGTAGCGGCCGCCGAGGCTCTCCACCGCCTGTCCGTAGCCGCGCAACACGGCCTCGGTCTTCAGGCGGGCGGGGTCGCCGATGACGATGCCCTTGCCGCCGCCGATGTCGAGTCCGGCGCAGGCCGCCTTGTACGTCATGGCCTGGGAGAGCCGCAGGGCGTCGTCGAGGGCCTGGGTCTCGGAGGCGTACGGCAGGAAGCGGGTGCCGCCGAGGGCCGGGCCGAGGGCCGTGGAGTGGATGGCGATCAGACACTTGAGGCCGGTGGTCTCGCAGGCGGTGAACAGCACCTGTTCATGGCCGGCGAAGCGGTCGAACACAGACATAGGAGTTCCCCCGGCGCCGAGTGGCGTGCTCGATTCGTGTCTGGTCTGAAACCGTGTATTCATGAGTGGGCCGCTCCGCCCCTCGCGTCGGCAGGGCCCACCGGGGCGACGGGCGGAGCGGTGCTGCGGCCGCGCGCCTCACCGCGCGTGGACCGCTCCGGATTTCGGCGGTGCGGCGTGGATGGCGTCTCCCCGTTCGCGCGCGCCTGGTGGACCAGTCATCCTAAGCGGGCTTCAACTACAGGGCATTGTCCCGACGGACACTGTTCACCGAATGCGCTGTCCGATCGGCTCCGTCCGGTGGTACGGACGGCCCGCCCGCTCAATCGCGGTGCGCGGCCCTGGCGTTCAGCCGGTTGCGGAACGCGAAGAGCGCGGCCCGTACCCGGTTCGGTTCGTCGATCTTCTGCATCGCACCGGCCAGATGCTTCTTCACGGTGGTCACGGCGAGATGCAGTTCCTCCGCCATCTCGGCGTTGCTCAACCCCTGGGCCAGCAGGCCGAGTACGGCGGTCTCGCGGCCGGTGAGCGAATGGACGGACGGCGGACACGACTCGTCCGCCATGCGCCGGTCGGCGAGCGGGGGCGGCGGTTCCTCCCTGGGCAGGCAGACGACGCCACCTTCGGAGACGAGCATGATGGCGTTGACGAGGGCGTCCCGCTCGGCGTCCTGCGTCACGCAGCCACTGCTGCCCGCGGCCAGCGCGTCGGCGAAACCGATGCCGTTCTCCGGGGACTTGACCAGGAGGACGGCACTGCCCGGGGCGCACCCCGGACAGTGCAGCCGCTTCGTCAGCAGCGCGAGCTGGACACGGTCCAGCGTGCGGAGGTTGACCAGGATGACGTCGGGTTTCAGCCGCTCCGCCAGGTCGACCGCGGCGTCGGGCCCCGCGGCTTCGCCGACCACCGTGAGCCCCGGCGCCTGCGCCAGCAGCGCCTCGAAGCCGGCCCGCGTCACGACCTGATCGTCTGTCAGGAGCAGCCGTACGCCCATCGCGCCCCCCGGAGTCCGGCCGGCCGCTCGGGGTCGCCGAACGCCGGCGGATGCGTTCAGCCTAGACGCCGGGCGGGTCGTGAACCAGACATCCGACGGGAGGCCGATGCCAGGGCCTAGGAGCGGGCGCCGCCCGATGTGGCGCGCACGAAGGCCGGGTAGCCGCCGACCACTGGCACCCGGGCGGCGCTTCGGGCGAGGTCGAGTGTCAGTTTCGGGGTGGTGGCGGCGGGTTCGATCAGCCCCTTGTCGGTGCCGGCCACGATCAGGGCCAGCCGGTGGCCCGCGGGGACGACATGGTCGCTCGCCGCGAGGTCCAGGGTGATGCGGTAGGGCTTGCCTGGGGTCAGCGGCTGTCCGTGGGAGAGGTCGGCGTAGTGGCCGAGATCGGCCCAGCCCCGGCTGAAGACGGTGTGGCCGGTCTCCTTCGTGTCGGCGGCGGTCCGTTTGAAGCAGGCGCTGTCGCCGGGCGTGCTGCTGCCCCAGCAGCTGCGGTCGGCGAGGGTTTTGATGCCTTCGCCGGCGCCCTCGTAGTCGCGGATGGTGTCGGGGCCGAGGTCGACGAGGACCGCCGAGAGATGGGCCGAGGAGGTGGACGGGGTGACCTTCAGGTCGACCTTCGACGAGCCGGACAGGCGCAGGTCGTGGCTGAGCACGGGGGTGGTGAACCCGGTCTTGGCCGGGGTGGACCGGTCGATGTCGGCCGCCCAGTCGTTCTCGTTCAGCTTCGGGTCGTCCGTGTACGAGGCGGTGGAACCGGCCGGTGCGGGCTTGACGCCGAGGGTGCCGACGCCCGCGTCCGGGCCGCCGGCCGGGCGGAGGGTGGTGGCGGAGGCGGCCCGCGGCGGCCAGACCCGATCGGTGCTCCACTGGTCGGGGTGGCGCTCGATGTCGGCCATCGGCTCACGCTCGACGCCGTTGCGGTAGCCGAGGAGGTAGTGGTCGAACCAGCGGTGCAGCGTGTCGGTCCACTCGGCGCGGCGGAAGTCGAACGGATCCACGTGGCCGGTCTGCGAGAGCCAAATTTTCCGCTCGACGCCGTTCCGGGCGAGCGCGTCCCACCACTGGCCGAAGTGCTTGGTGCGCACGTTGAGGTCCTGCATGCCGTGCACGACGAAGACGCTGGCGCGCACCTTGTCGGCGTCCGGCACGTAGTCGCGCCCGGCCCACAGCGGGGTGAAGTCGCCGTTGCGGGGCGCGCCCTCGACGAGCTCGCGCTGCACGGCCTGGCAGCGGCCGCGCGCCTCGGAGCTCTCGATGCCGTTGGAGAGCTGGTCGGGGCCGCCGTCGTAGAGGGCGGCGCCCTTGGCGAAGTAGTAGTCGTACCAGGAGCTGATGCCGCCGATGGGCACGATGGTCTTGAGGCCCTTCACCCCGGTGGCGGCGACGCCGTTGGCGATGGTGCCGTCATAGCTCTTGCCGATCATGCCGACGGCGCCGGTGGTCCAGTCCGCCTTCACCTTCGCGTCGCCCGTACGGTCGCGGTAGCCGCGGGCACGCCCGTTCAGCCAGTCGACGACGGCCTTGCCGGACTGGATGTCGGAGCGGCCGCCGACGTCCACGCAGCCGTCGGAGCGGTTGGTTCCGGCGAGGTCGACCAGGACGGTGGCGTAGCCGCGCGGCACGAAGTAGTTGTCGTAGTAGAGGGGGAAGAGGACTGGTTTGCCCTGGGCGTCGTAGGTCTTCTTCTGACTCTCGTTGCCGCGTCCGCAGCAGGAGTAGTAGGGGCTGGCGTCCATGATCACGGGCACCTTGCGGCCCTGTTGGGCCGCTTCGCGGGGCCGGACGATGTCGACGGCGACCCGGTCGCTCTTGCCGTTCGAGTCGCCGTCGAGCCTGGTGTCCACCCATACGGACTCGCGTATCGCGTGTGCGTAGGAGTAGACGGGTCTGCTCTGCCCGCCGGAGCCGGAGTGCGCCGCGCTCGCGGGGCCCGGTGCGAGGAGCACGGCCGACAGGGCGGCCACGGCCGCCAGGACGAGGATTTTCCAGGGGATGCGGCTCTGCCGCGCGCGTAGGGACACGGCGGGACCGTAGCGCGAGTGAACTCCTGTGCAGAAGGGGGCGAACGGTTTGCTCGTGGGGCTGGACAGGGCGTTGATGTCGGCGGAATGGCAGTCGTATGACATGACGCGCCATGGACAACTCTCCACGCCGGTGAGTACATAGGCTTCGAAAGATCGTTCCCCCTTACGAGTTGGAGGATTCGTGCGTCACAGACTTATCGTCCCGAGCGCTGCCGCCGTCGCAGGTCTGCTGCTGGCGATCCCCGCATCGGCCGCCGGCGCCTCGCCGGGCGCGCCGGGCATAGGGGACCCCTATTACCCGGATTCCGGCAATGGCGGATACCACGTCTCCCATTACGACCTGCGGCTGAAGTACCAGCCGAAGACGGACGAGCTGCAGGGCACGGCGACGCTGGTCGCCACGACCACCCAGGCGCTGTCCCGCTTCAACCTCGACTTCGCGCTCGATGTGAGCGAGGTGCTGGTCAACGGGAAGAAGGCGAAGTTCGCCCGGTCCGGCGCCCATGAGCTGGAGATCACGCCGCCCGCCGCGCTCGACTCCGGCAAGCAGATCAGCGTGGTCGTCCGCTACCGCGGCATACCTTCGAAGGTCGTGGTCAACGGCAGCACGTCGTGGCAGCGCACGCCGGACGGCGGGGTCGCGGCCCAGGAGCCCGAGTCGGCGTGGTGGTGGTTCCCCAGCAACGACCACCCGCGCGACAAGGCCACGTACGACGTGTCCGTATCGGTGCCGGACGGTACGCAGGCGATCAGCAACGGCACGCTCCAGACGAAGAGTTCCAAGCTCGGCTGGACGCGCTACAACTGGCGCTCCAGCAAGCCGCAGGCTTCCTACCTGGCCACTCTCGCGGTCGGCAAGTTCGACATCACCACCGACACCACCGCGAGCGGGCTGCCCGTCATCAACGCCTACAGCAAGGATCTCGGGGCGAACGAGGGCGCGGCGAAGGCCAGTGTCGAGCGGAGCGGCGAGGTCGTCGACTGGCTCAGCTCCGTCTTCGGCCCGTACCCCTTCGACGCGGTCGGCGGGTACGTGCCGAACGTGCCGTCGCACTTCGCGCTGGAGACGCAGACCCGGCCGTTCTACAGCCCGGTGCAGTTCGTGAGGGGCGCCAACACCTCGGTGGTCGTGCACGAGCTGGCCCACCAGTGGTACGGGGACAGCGTCTCGGTGAAGAACTGGCGCGACATCTGGATCAACGAGGGGTTCGCGAGCTACGCGACGTGGTTGTGGTCGGAGAAGGAAGGCGAGGGCACCGCCCAGGAGCTCGCCGACTACACGTACGCGCAGTACCCGGCGGACGACCCCTTCTGGACCGTGAAGCCGGGCGACCCGGGCGCGGACAAGCAGTTCGACGCGGCGGTGTACGACCGGGGCGCCATCGCGCTCCAGGCGCTGCGCAACAAGGTCGGCGACAAGGACTTCTTCGCCATCCTCAAGGGGTGGCCGGCGGCGAACCAGTACGGCAACGCCTCGGTGCAGGACTTCGAGAAGTTCGCGGAGCAGGTCTCCGGCAAGCCGCTCGCCTCGCTCTTCGACACCTGGCTGTTCAGCACCTCGCGGCCGGCCCCGCCGACCGCGGCGAAGGCCGGTGTCACCGCACGGAGCGTGCACGGCAAGCCCGCGGAGCCCAAGTCCTGGAAGAAGATCCAGGCCGCGCGGAGCGTGCACGGCACGCACTGACGGCGGTACGTACGTACAGCGAGGGGGTTCTTCGCGCCGCTCCAGGCGGCGGGGGCGCGAAGAACCTCGCCGGGGGGCTCAGAGGTCGAGGACGAGCCGTTCGGACAACGACCGGGAGACACAGGCGTACATGCGGCCCGCGGGGGCGCCGATGTCGTCGCGGTGTTCCGGCTCGCCGTCGAGGACGGCGAGTTCGCAGCTGCCGCAGACCCCTTCGCGGCATCCGGAGGGCACCGGGCGTCCGGCGTGGGTCAGGGCGTCCAGCAGCGACTCGTCGGCCGGCACCGGGACGGTCTGCCCGGACCGGGCGCACACCGCCTCGAACGCCGTGTCGGGCCCGAACGTCTTGGGCACCGGCTGGAACCGCTCCGCGTGCAGCCGTTCGGCGGGGAACGCGGCCTCCGCCTCGGCGAGCATGGAGGCGGGGCCGCAGCAGTAGACCAGGGCGTCGGGGCTCAGGGCGGCCGCGAGGGCGTCGAGGTCCGGCCTGCCCTGCTGCTTCGTCGCGACGATCCGTACCCGGTCGCCGTAGCCGGAACGCAGCTCGTCGGCGAAGGGCATGGTCTCGGCCGACGCTCCCGCGTACACCAGCAGGGCGGGCCGTCCCGCGTTGGTAGCCGCCCGCAGCATGGGCATGAGGGGGGTGATACCGATCCCCCCGGCGAGGAACAGGTACTCCGGCGCGGGCGCGAGCGGGAAGTGGTTCCGCGGCACGGAGACGTCGAGGGTCCGGCCCTGGCGCAGGAACCGGTGGATGTACTCCGAACCGCCCCTGCTCAGCGGGTCGTGGCGGACGGCGACGCGGTAGGCGTCCCGGTCGGCCGGGTCCCCGCACAGCGAGTACTGCCGGGTCAGCCAGTTCGGCAGGGCCAGATCGATGTGGGCGCCGGGCTCCCAGGGCTCCAGGGGGCCGGTGGTGGCGCGCAGGGTGAGGGCGACGACGCCCTCGGCGATCCGGTCGATGTGCTCAATGGCGGTCTGTTGCATCGGGGATTCCCTCGCGGCCTGGTCAGTAGAGCTTGCGGTAGGCGTCTTCGAGGTCGTCTTCGACCAGCGACGGGTCGACGTCGATCCCGAACTGCGCGACCGCTATCTCGGCGAACCGCGGCATCTCCTCGGCGAGGGCCTGGCTGTCGGGGTCCCACAGCCGGGACCGGACGATCGCCCGGCCGCAGTGGAAGTACGCCTCCGTCACCTCCACGACGATCGCCAGCTCCGGCTCCCTGGCCTCGGTCCGCATCCGCGCGAGGACGTCGGGTTCGTCGGTGGGGTAGGCGCGGCCGTTGACGCGCAGCGTCTCCCGCAGGCCCGGGATCAGGAAGAGCAGCCCGATGCCGTCGTTCTCGGCGAGGTTGCGGAAGGAGTCGGCGAGCTTGTTGCCGGGCCGGTCGGGGATCGCGAGCGTGTGCTCGTCGAGGACCTTCGCGAAGCCCGGGTAGTCGCCGCGGGGCGAGCAGTCGACGCGGCCCGCCGCGTCCGACGTGGCCATCGTCAGGAACGGTGAGTGGGCGATGAAGAGGCGGAAGTACGTGTCGATGCGGTCCTGGATCTTGGCCTTGACCATTCCCTCGGGCTCTCCGAGCCGAGCGCGGACCTCGGCCGGGGACACCCGCCGGGGGCGCGTGCTGGCTTGCGTCATGGAGATTCCTCCGGGATGTGCGGGGGACGGCGGCCGACGACGACCGGGCCGGAGCCGCGATGCGCCGCTCCGTCGCAGTTCACAGCACCATTGTGAGCAATTATTCAGGTCATATGCTACTCGCATTCGAGGCACCGCCCCGGAGGGTGACGCGCCTCCGGCCGGAGCGGACTTCGGCCACGTGAAAGCGCCGCCGGGTGAGTGCGGCACTCACCCGGCAGCGCATCCGCACCACCACTGCTCACATTTTCGCCTGGCACGGCCGTGCGGCGGAGGCCGCGGACCGGGTCTCCGGGCGGGCGCTCACCGCCTCGGAGCCGCCTCTCAGCCGCTGTCGGCCATGCGCTCGCGCTCGGCGGCCGCCCGGGCGACCCGGCCGCGGGTGGCGAACCAGCCGGCGACCAGGCAGGCGGCGATGATCGGGACGATCATGACCGTGCGCCGGCCGACGCCGCCGTCGTACCACATGAGCACGATCACGCCGAGCAGGAAGACGATCGTGACGATGTCGGTGACCGGCGTGCCGGGAAGGCGGAACTTCGGCCGCTCCAGCAGACCCCGCCGGGACTGGCGCACGAAGGCCAGGTGGCAGAGCATGATCATGCACCAGGCGCTGATGACGCCGAGCGCGGCGATGTTGATGACGATCTCGAACGCGTCTTTCGGCAGCCAGTAGTTGAGCCCGACGCCGAGCACGCCCACGCCCGAGGTCAGCAGGATGCCGCCGTACGGCACTTGGTGACGGTTCATCACGCCGGTGAACTTCGGGGCGGAGCCGGACATCGCCATGGAGCGCAGGATGCGACCGGTGGAGTACATGCCGGAGTTGAGGCTGGACATCGCCGCGGTCAGCACGACCAGGTTCATCACATCGCCGGCCGCCGGCACGCCGACGTGCGACAGCACGGTCACGAACGGGCTCTCGTTGGCGGAGTAGCCCTTGTACGGCATCAGGAGTGCGAGCAGCACCACGGAGCCGACGTAGAAGACGCCCACCCGCCACATGATGGAGCGCACGGCCTTGGGCACGATCCGCTTCGGGTCGGTGGTCTCGCCCGCGGTCACGCCGACCATCTCGACGGCGGAGTAGGCGAAGACGACGCCTTGCAGGACGACCACCACCGGCAGCAGACCGGCCGGGAAGATCCCGCCGTTGTCGTTGATGACGCTGAGCCCCGGGGCGTGTCCGTCGACCTTGTGGCTGGTGGCCAGCAGGAAGATGCCGATGCACATGAACGCGACGAGCGCCGCGACCTTGATGATCGAGAACCAGAATTCCAGCTCGCCGAAGATCTTCACCGAGATGAGGTTGATCGCGAGCACCACGGCGAGCGCGATGAGCGCCATCACCCACTGCGGAATGTCGGTGAACAGGCTCCAGTAGTGGGTGTAAAGGGCGATCGCCGTGACATCCGCGATGCCGGTCGTCGACCAGTTCAGGAAGTACATCCACCCGGCGACGTACGCGCCCTTCTCGCCGAGGAATTCACGCGCGTAGCTGACGAACGAGCCGGAGGACGGGCGGTGCACGACCATCTCGCCCAGGGCGCGCACGACGAAGAAGGCGAACAGGCCGCAGACCGCGTACGCGATGGCCAGCGCGGGCCCGGCGGAGGCGAGCCGGCCGCCGGCGCCGAGGAAGAGGCCGGTGCCTATCGCGCCGCCGATCGCGATCATGTTCACATGGCGGTGCTTGAGCGCCTTGCTGTATCCCGCGTCCCCGGCGTCCTGCGCGGGTGGCGCGCCTCCCCCGTCCGGAGATCGTGGCGTGTCGTCCTGGACGGTTTCGGTGCGCACAGCTGTGTTCTCGCCTTCGGTCAGGTGATGTATCGCCGTCACCCGTGCCCCGCGCATCTCACGGGGCGGGTCAGCGGCACACCTTCCCCCCACGGCCACACACCTGTCTGTGGGCTGGATCACAGTGCGGCGGCGCGCCAGTTGGGTTGCGCGCATATGTCGAGAATCGGATGCGGGGAACCTCAAGGACGGCTCAAGCCCGAGCGCGGGCACGATGGACGCCGGGACCCGCCGCCGCCTGCACACCCTCGGCGCGCTCATCTTTCACAACTCCGGTGAGACAGCAATACTGTTCAACATGCATGAGTCCGCGACCGACCTCACCGTGGATGAGCTGGCCGCCCGCGCGGGCGTCACGGTCCGCACCATCCGCTTCTACAGCACGCGCGGACTGCTGCCCCCGCCCGAGATCGGCCCCCGCCGCATCGGCCGCTACGGCCCCGACCACCTCTCCCGCCTCGCGCTCATCGAGGAGTTGCAGCACCAGGGCATGACGCTCGCCGCCATCGAACGCTATCTGCGGCAGCTGCCGCCCGACCTCAGCGCCCAGGACCTCGCCATCCACCGGGCGCTGGTCGCCACCTGGGTGCCCGACCAGGCGGAGGAGGCGACGCTGCACCAGCTGGAGCGGCGCGTCGGGCGCGAGCTGACCGCACAGGACCTGGACCGCCTGACGGCGATGACCGTGCTGGTGCGGACCGAGGCCCCAGACCTCTTCCAGGTCGACCCGGGCCTGCTGCATCTCGGGGTGCGGTTGCTGGACGTACCGATCGCCCTGGAGACGATCCTCGCGGCCCGTACGGTCCTGCTCCAGCACACCCGCTCGGCGGCCCGGGAGCTGACGCGGCTCTTCCATGACGAGGTGTGGGGGCCCTACCGGGCCAAGGAGCCGGACCTTGAGCAGGTGGCGGCGATGAAGTCGCTGTCCGCGCATATGCAGCCGCTGGTGGTCCAGGCGCTGGTGACGGCCTTCCAGCGCTCACTGAAAGAGGAACTCCGCGCCACGTACACGGACGAGCAGGCGCACGAGTAAGGCGACCACGGTAAATCCCTATTACCGACCCGCCACTTCGCATCCCTGAGTGCCAAAAACGAATCACGGTTGCATATTGAGGGCAGCCTTTGCCAACTCTTTATTGAGAGGGACCGTTCGGTCATTTGTGGCCGCGAGCCGTAGATTCCTTCACATGTTTCGCACTATTCTGGAAACATCACGCGGCCTTCACCGTCGCCGCATGCCATCGGGAAGGACCTTCCGTTGACACTCCGTGCGAGCGGCGCTCACGTCGTTGGAATCGCCGCTATGGCCGCATCCGACGTGGCGACCGGCTTCCGTTCCCGCCTGCCCTCGCGGATCGCCGGGGTCTTCTGACACACGGCGTCAACTCCCTCTCCCGGCAGGGCTGCCATGGGGCGCCGATGCCGCTGAAAGGCATAAGGCCGCCGTCGAAATAGGCCGGAGCGGGGGACGACGCCCCGGCCACCGAGTCGGCCTGAACCACTTCCGGCGCCCCGGCGAACGGCGCGGCCCTCGCCGACGCCCCCTGGGCCGGGCCCGGAACGCATCTCACGCGACGCCGCGGGCGCGCTCAACGAGTGGGCGAACACCGGTGACGCGACGCCCGGTCCACCCGTCCTCCTCAGTGACGGCCGACGACCCGTCCGTCTCCCGCCCCAGCCCCCCGTCGACACCGCAGCGCGGTGGAACGGCGCAACCCCGTTCCTCCCTTCACCCTGGACCTCCGATGCCCCCGATAACCGAAACGGCCACAAGAAGACCCCTCCCGCGGGCCGTCGTGCAGACGCGACTGGATTCGCTCACGGGTCTGCGCTGGTACGCCGCGCTGCTTGTCTTCTGCTACCACTTCGCCTACGAGGCGGACTTCGCCGGCTCGGCCCATCTGACCGCGGTATTGCGGAGAATCACGCTGGCCGGCCCCTCCGCGGTCTCGCTCTTCTTCATTCTCTCCGGATTCGTGCTGGTCTGGTCGGCGCGGATCGGCGACAAGCCGAGTGCGTTCTGGCGACGCCGGTTCGCCCGCATCTACCCCAGCCACGCCGCGACTTTCTGCGTCGCCGCGCTTCTGCTGGTGTGGCAGGGGAAATCGCTGATCTCATCCATCGCCCTGGGAAATCTGAGCCTGACCCAGGCATGGGTGCCGAACCGGGACGACTGGTGGTTCGGCTACAACGGCGTCTCCTGGTCACTGAGCTGCGAATTCTTCTTCTACTTCAGTTTCCCGTTCCTCGTCCCGCTCATCCGCCGGCTGTCCGCCCGTGGCCTGTGGACCGCGCTGATCGCCGGAAACCTCGCCGTGGTGCTGTTTCCCTTCCTCACGAGCTCGCTGGAGGGGGCGACGGGCTGGCACTCGAAGTTCTTCCTCTACATGCTGCCGCCGGTGCGACTGACCGAGTTCGTGATCGGCATCGTCCTCGCGCTCCTGGTGAAGGGCGGCCACTGGCGCGGTCCGGGAACGTTCGTGAGCCTCGTACTGTCCGGCGCGGCCGTCTTCGTGCTGCCGCCCCTGGTGCCCTACGCGTTCCACTGGAACGCCTGCACGGTGATCCCCTACACGCTGCTCATCGCGGCGGTGGCCCGCAATGACGTCAAGGCGAAGCCTTCCCTTCTCAGCCATCGCGTCCTCGTATACCTGGGGAAGATCTCTTTCGCCTTCTATCTCACCCACGAGATGGTCATATTCGGCCTGAACCATCTCCTCGGATCACACCGCCTGCCGCCGGTCGCGCATGCCGCCCTGGTGATGGCGGTCTCCTTGGCCGGAGCGGCACTGCTGCACACCTGCGTGGAGAAGCCGGGGGTGAGGTTCCTCATGCCGCGGCGGCGGGCCCCCCGGCCGCAGCCCGCATGACCCGCGGTGCGGCGGGTCGCGCGCCCAGCCCCCGGCGGGCCCCCGCGCGACCGACCAGGCCGGCGGCCCGCCGGAGCCGCCGCATCCGCCCAGGCTGGCTGTGCCCCGGCGGCGGCAGCAGCGGCAACAGCCCGGCGGTAGGCGTGGATCCGCTCGGCTACCCGTCCGTGAACCGCTCCCCCGCCTCCGCCTTGGCCACCAGCAGCGCCGGCGGCGCGAAGCGGGCCCCGTAGGTCCGCTGGAGTTCGCGGGCGCGGGCCACGAAGCCCGGGAGGCCGCCCGCATAGCCGTTGATGTACTGGAGCACGCCGCCCGTCCAGCCCGGGAACCCGATGCCGAGGATGGAGCCGATGTTGGCGTCGGCCACCGACGTCAGCACACGCTCCTCCAGGCAGCGGACCGAGTCCAGCGCCTCGGAGAAGAGCATCCGCTCCTTCATGTCCTCGAAGGGGATCGGCGTCGCGCCGGGGCGGGCGAAGTGTTCGCGCAGGCCGGGCCAGAGGCCCACCCGCTTGCCGTCCGCGTACTCGTAGAAGCCCGCGCCGCCGCTCCGCCCGGGGCGTCCGAACTCGTCCACCATCCGGTCGATGACGGTGTCGGCGGGGTGCTCGGTCCAGGTGGAGCCGGCCTCCTCAGCCGCCCGCCGGGTCGCGTCGCGGATCTTGCGCGGCAGGGTGAGGGTCAGCTCGTCCATCAGGGAGAGGACCTTCGCCGGGTAGCCGGCCTGGGCCGCGGCCTGCTCCACCGAGGCGGGGTCGGCGCCCTCGCCGACCATGGCGACGCCCTCGTTGATGAACTGGCCGATGACGCGCGAGGTGAAGAAGCCGCGCGAGTCGTTGACGACGACCGGGGTCTTGCGGATCTGCCGCACCAGGTCGAAGGCGCGCGCCAGCGCCTCGTCCCCGGTCCGGCCGCCCTTGATGATCTCGACGAGCGGCATCTTGTCGACGGGCGAGAAGAAGTGCAGGCCGACGAAGTCGCGCTGCCGCTCGACGCCCTCGGCGAGGTCGGTGATGGGCAGCGTCGAGGTGTTGGAGCACAGCAGCGCGTCGGGCTCGACGATGTGCTGGATCTCCTGGAAGACCTTGTGCTTGAGGGCGGCGTCCTCGAATACGGCCTCGATGACGGCGTCGCACCCGGCGAGGTCCCGCGGGTCGGCGGTCGGGGTGATGCGGGCCAGGAGCGCGTCGCGCTTCGCCTCGGTCGTACGGCCCCGGGCGAGCGCCTTGGCGAGCAGCTTCTCGGAGTACGCCTTGCCCTGGGCGGCGGCCTCGGGCGTGACGTCCTTCAGTACGACCTCGATGCCGGCCCGTGCGCAGGAGTAGGCGATGCCCGCACCCATCATCCCGGCGCCCAGCACGGCGGCCTTGCGGACCGTACGCGGTGCGGGGCCGGTCGGGCGGCTGGCGCCGGAGTTGACGGCCTGGAGGTCGAAGAAGAACGCCTGGATCATGTTCTTGGCGGTCTGGCCGGTGACCAGGTCCACGAAGTAGCGGCCCTCGATGGTCTGCGCGGTCTCGAAGTCGACCTGCGACCCCTCGACGGCGGCGGCCAGGATGTTGCGCGGGGCCGGGTAGGGGGCGCCGCCGGTCTGCTTGCGCAGGTTGGCGGGGAAGGCCGGGAGGTTGGCGGCGAAGCGCGGGTTCGACGGGGTGCCGCCGGGGATCTTGTAACCCTTGATGTCCCAGGGCTGCTGGGAGGCGGGGTGGGCGGCGATGAAGGCGCGGGCCTTGGCGAGCATCTCCTCGGGGGTGGCCGCCACCTCGTGGATCAGCCCGGCCTCCAGTGCGCGCCGGGGCGCGTACTGCGTGCCCTGGAGGAGCACCTTGAGCAGGGCGTCGGCGATGCCGAGGAGCCGTACGGCGCGGGTGACGCCGCCACTGGCGGGGAGCAGGCCGAGGGTGACCTCGGGCAGGCCGATCTTGGAGCCGGGCGCGTCGAGGGCGACGCGGTGGTGGCAGGCGAGGGCGAGTTCGTAACCGCCGCCGAGGGCCGCTCCGTTGATGGCGGCGACGACGGGGACGCCGAGGGTCTCGATGCGGCGCAGGTCGCGCTTGATGCCCATGCTCGTGTCGAACGCCCGCTGGGCGCCGTCGGACTGGACGGCGATGAGCTCCCGCAGGTCGCCGCCGGCGAAGAAGGTCTTCTTGGCCGAGGTGAAGACGATGCCGCGTACGGTCTCCCGCTCGGCCTCCAGCCGGTCGGCGACGGCGTGGAGGGACGCCTGGAACGCCGCGTTCATGGTGTTGGCGGACTGGGCGGGGTCGTCCAGGGTCAGGGTGACGACGCCGTCGCCGTCCTGGTCCCAGCGGATGGTGCTGCTCTGGGTCATGTCACGGTCTCCGTAGAAGTTCGGGTGCGGGCGGCGGCTCTTACAGGCGCTCGATGACGGTGGCGATGCCCATGCCGCCGCCGACGCAGAGTGTGATGAGGCCGTACCGCTTGTCCTGCCGCTCCAGTTCGTCGACGAGCGTGCCGAGGATCATCGCGCCGGTCGCGCCGAGCGGATGGCCCATGGCGATCGCGCCGCCGTTGACGTTGATCTTGTCCAGGGAGAGCCCCATCTCGCGGGCGAAGCGCAGCACCACGGCCGCGAAGGCTTCGTTGATCTCGACGAGGTCGATGTCGTCGATGGTCAGGCCGGCCTTGGCGAGGGCCTTGCGGGTGGCGGGCGCGGGGCCGGTGAGCATGATGGTGGGCTCGGTGCCGGAGACGGCCGCGGAGACGATACGGGCGCGGGGCGTGAGCCCGTACCGCTCGCCGGTCTCGCGGTTGCCGATGGCGACGAGGGCCGCGCCGTCCACGATGCCGGAGGAGTTGCCCGCGTGGTGGACGTGGTCGATCCGCTCGACCCAGTGGTACTTCTGGAGCGCGACGGCGTCGAAGCCGCCCGCGTCGCCGATCGCCGCGAAGGACGGCTTGAGCGCGGACAGCGACTCCGCGGTGGTGCCGGGCCGGATGTGCTCGTCGCGGTCGAGGACGAGGAGGCCGTTGAGGTCCCGTACGGGCACGACGGAGCGGTCGAACCGGCCGTCCTTCCAGGCGGCCGCGGCGCGCTCCTGGGACAGCGCGGCGAAGGCGTCGACGTCGTGGCGGGAGAGCCCCTCGATGGTGGCGATGAGGTCGGCGCCGATGCCCTGCGGCACGAAGTCCGTGGCGAAGCCGGTCATGGGGTCCGCGAACCAGGCGCCGCCGTCGGAGGCCATCGGGACCCGGGACATCGACTCGACGCCGCCCGCCAGCACCAGGTCCTCCCAGCCGGAACGGACCTTGGCGGCGGCCATGTTGACGGCTTCGAGCCCGGAGGCGCAGAAGCGGTTCTCCTGTACGCCCGCGACGGTGTCGGGCAGCCCGGCGGCGATGGCGGAGATCCGGGCGATGTCGGAGCCCTGGTCGCCGACCGGGCTGACGACGCCGAGCACGATGTCGTCGACGGCGGCCGGGTCGAGGCCGGGGAGGCGGCGGCGGAGCTCGTGGATGAGACCGACGACGAGGTCGACGGGCTTGGTGCCGTGCAGCGCGCCATTGGCCTTGCCGCGACCGCGCGGGGTGCGGATCGCCTCGTATACGTACGCTTCGGTGCTCAAGATCTCGGGCCTTTCGGGATGAGAGGGGGTCAGGAGGGCTCAGGGGAGCGGAGACCGGCCGATGGTCCACTTCATGATCTCGATGGTGCCGCCCGGCGGGAACCCGCGGCGCCCGGCCCCGGCCGCTCAGGGGCGGTCGAGGCCCGGCAGGTCCCAGTCGCGAGCCACTTCGGCGGTGTCCGCGCCGGGCCGGGTGGGCGGCCTGCGCACGGTGCCGGGGGTGGCGGAGAAGCGTGGTGCGGGGGCGGGCTGGGTGATGCCGTCGTGGTCGACGAAGGTACCGCGGGCGGCGAGGTGCGGGTGGCCGGGCGCCTCGCGCAGCGAGAGCACGGGGGCGACGCACGCGTCCGATCCGGCGAACACGGCGGTCCACTCCTCGCGCGTACGGGCTCTGAACCGGTCGGCGACGGCGGTGCGCAGTTCGGCCCAGCGGGCGGGGTCGTCGCGGGCGGGCGCCTGGTCGGCGATGCCGAGGAGCTCCGTGAACTCGGCGTAGAAGCGCTTCTCCAGCGCGCCGACGGCCATGTATCCGCCGTCGGCGGTCTCGTACGTGCCGTAGAACGGCGCCCCGCCGTCCAGCAGGTTGGCGCCGCGGCGGTCCTGCCAGCCGCCGGCCGCCAGCATGCCGTGGATCATCGCGGTGAGGTGTGCGGTGCCGTCGACGATGGCTGCGTCGACGACCTGGCCCTCTCCGGTGGTACGGGCGTGCTGGAGGGCCGCGAGGACGCCGATGACGAGGTAGAGGGAGCCGCCCGCGTAGTCCCCGACGAGGTTGGCGGGGACGGCCGGGGGGCCGTCGGCGGGGCCGATCATGCCGAGGGCGCCGGTGATGGCGATATAGCCGATGTCGTGGCCGGCGGTTTCGGAGAGGGGGCCCTGCTGGCCCCAGCCGGTCATCCGGCCGTAGACGAGCCGGGGGTTGCGGGCGAGGCAGTGTTCGGGGCCGACGCCGAGCCGTTCGGCGACGCCGGGGCGGTAGCCCTCGATGAACACGTCGGCGCGCTCGGCGAGTTCGAGCGCCGCCTGGGCGCCGGCCGCCGTCTTGAGGTCGAGGATCACGGAGCGCTTGTTGCGGTTGGTGATGTCGTACGCGGGGTCGATGGCCAGGCCGGTGCCGCCGGGGCGGTCGACGCGCACGACGTCGGCGCCGAGGTCGGCGAGGAGCATGGCGGCGAACGGGCCCGGCCCGATCCCGGCGAGCTCGACCACTCGCACTCCGGCGAGCGGGCCGGCGAACGGGCCGCTGTGTGTCGCTGCCATCCAGCCCCCAGCCATATGACACAACTGCTGTAACACTTGCGATGTTAAGAACGCGTTCCACTTTCCACAAGCCCCCGGCGCCGCGCGTACGGCGAAATCCCGCCGCCGCGGGCGGCCTTGGCAGGGACCGCGCCGGCAGGGGCCCCCTTGGCCGCACGCCTCCTCGACCGGCCCCCGTGACCCGGCCCCGGAAGCCCTCGGATCAGACGCCCGGTCAGCCCGCGTCCGGCTCCAGCCCGCCGCCCGCCGGAGCCCGCGGCGCGTCGGATACAAGGTGGTCCCGGCCACCGGCCCGGTCGGTGAGCCGGGCCAGCCGGCTCGGCACGCCGAGGCCGACCAGCACGATCACCACCAGGGTCAGCCCGAAGGTCAGCACGGCGAGCGCCCGGCCCAGTTCCATGCCCTGCGCCAGGCGGGCGCCGAGCACCGGCGCGACCGCGCCGCCCAGCGCGCCCGTGTTGTAGACGAAGCCGAGCGACGCGGCCCGGTTCTCGGTCGGGAAGTGGCCCGCGATGTACTTCGGCAGAATCCCGGAGATGCCCTGGCTCAGCGCGAGCAGGCAGAACAGCAGCACCCCGAGCCCGACCAGGCTGTCCCGCACCGCGAAGACGGGGAAGACGAAGGCCAGCGAGGCGAGCAGGGTGCAGGCGTACGCGCGCCGGGTGCCGAATCGGTCCCCGACGAAGCCCGCGAGGACGCACCCGGCCATCGTGCCGAAGCCGGCGTAGAACATCACGTCGGCGACCTGCGCGGGCCGGTAGCCCAGCTCCGTCTTCAGATAGGTGGGCAGCAGCGCCTGGACCGGCCAGCTGTAGAGGAAGGCGCAGAAGACGGTGATCATCAGGGACACATACAGAATCCAGCGCCGACGGCCGCCGAGCTGTGCGCCGAAGGCGAGCAGCGAGCCGGCCGCGACCGCCGACAGCCAGGGCACCAGACCGGCGCCGACCGGCGTGAAGACGCAGAACAGCGATCCGGCGGCGGCGGCGGCCAGCACGAGGTTGAGCGCGCCGCGGCGGCGGTCGGCGAACAGCGCGCCGAACGGATTGGGGCGCGCCGCCCCCGCCGCCGCCCGCTCCCCCACCCGTGCGTGCCACTCCGCGGCCTCCGGCAGCGCGCGCCGCAGCCAGAGCGCGAGGAGCACCGGCAGCACGCCGATCCAGAACATCCAGCGCCAGCCCCAGTTCGGCACCACCCACTGGTACAGCTCGGCGGCCAGCACCGAGCCCGCCGAGAAGCCGGAGATCAGAAAGCCGGAGGCGCGGTGGCGCAGCCGGGTGGGCCAGCTCTCCAGAACGTACGTGGCGGAGGCGCTGTACTCCCCCGCCATGCCCATCCCGATCAGCAGCCGCGCCGTGAACAGGCTGCTGTACCCCCACGCGAAGCCGCAGGCGAAGGTGCCGAGGGAGTAGAGCAGAATGCTGGCGATCATGGCGGGTTTGCGTCCGTAGCGGTCGCCCAGCGCGCCGAGCAGCGCGCCGCCGAGCCAGCGGGTGATGAAGGCTCCGGAGACCAGGCTGGCGGCCTCGACGCCGGAGAGCCCGAACTCATCGGCGATCTCGGTGAGTACGAGGGTGATCAGGACGAAGTCGAACCCGTCGAGCAGATAGCCCGTCCAGGCCGCGGCCAGGGACTTCCACTGGGCCCGGGACACCTCTCGGTACCAGGGCGGCGCCCTCACGACAGGCCGCCCTCGTCGAGGAGTTGGCGCACGGCCTTGACGGCGGAGGCCGGCAGCGGGATCTGCGGCGCGGCGGTGAGCGGGCAGTCGATGACGCCGAGCAGGTGCAGCGCGGCCTTGAACGCCCCGAGCCCGGCGGAGCTGCCGCCCATCAGGGCCGGATCGCCCGCGTCGGTGATCGCGAAGAGGGCGGCGAGCCGGTCCTGTTCGATGGCGGCCTCGGCCCACCGGCCGGCCCGTGCCTGCCGGTACAGCCGTACGTAACCGGCCGGATCGACGTTGCCCAGCCCCGGTACGGCCCCGTCGACACCGGCCAACAGGGCGCCGTCGACGGTGGTTTCGGATCCGGTCAGGATCGAGAAGCGGCCGCGCAGCCCGCGGCGGCGCACCTCGACGAGGAGGCGGCGCAGCGCCCCGTCGTCGCCGCTGCTGTCCTTCAGACCGGCGAGGGTGGAGTCCTCGGCGAGCGGGAGGAGCGTCGCGGCGGTGAGTTTGGTGTGTACGGCGGTGGGGTTGTCGTAGGCGAAGAGCGGCAGGTCGACGCTGTCGCGGAGGCGCCGGAAGTGGCCGGAGACCTCGGCGGGGTGCGTACGGGTGAAGAAGGGCGCGGTGGCGACGAGGGCGTCCGCGCCGAGGTCCGCGGCGGCCCGGGCCTGGTCGATGACGCGGGCGGTGGTCATGTCGACGGCCCCGGCGAGCACGGGCACCCGGTCGTCGACCGCCGCGACGACCGTGGCGAGTACGGTGCGGCGCTGGGCGTCGCTCAGATAGGCGGTCTCCCCGCTGGAGCCCAGAGCGAAGACCGCGTCCGCTCCGGCGTCGACGGTCCGGTCCACCAGGGCCGTGAGAGACGGCGTGTCGATGTCGCCGGCCGGGGTGAGGGGGGTGCAGAGCGGAGGGACGATGCCGGACAGGGGGGTGGGCAGGCGCATCGCGTGGTCCAGCTTTCCGGTGGGAAACGGGGGGCGGTGGAATTCGAGACGGTGGTGTGCGGGAGGGGACGGCGGAATTCAGGGAGGGATTCGGCGGGACAGGGAATCGGCGGGATTGGCGGAACGGTGGAATTCAGGGGCGGTGGACGAGTTCCGCGATACCGCTGTTCGAGGACATGGGACGTCCTATGTCTGTGGCCGAATCTGACCCAGGCCCGCTCGACTGTCAAGGTTTTCGGGGCGGCGTCGGCGCGCCTTCGGCCGCCGCGCCGAGCGCGCCAGGACCTCGGCCGATTCCCGCCAGCACCCCGGCGAACCCGCGCGCAGCATGGGTGACATGAGTGATCAGTACGAGATACGGGCCATCGATCCGCACACCCTGACGGAGCTGCGAGTCCGCGACGACGCGGGCAACGCGCCGCGCCCCGTCACCGAGAACGGCGAGGGCGGCAGCCCGCTGCGCTGCTGCCTGGGCCGCAGCAAGCCCGGCGAGAGCCTGGCGCTGGTGTCGTACGCGCCGCTGCGGCGCTGGGCGCACGAGACGGCCGCCGAGCCGGGCCCGTACAACGAGGTCGGCCCGGTCTTCGTCCACGCCGGCGACTGCGGGGGCTGGGCGGGCGGCGCCTTCCCCGACGCCATGCGCGGCACCCGCCGCGTCCTGCGCGCCTACACCGCCGAGGGCTCCATCCTGCGCGGCCGGCTCATCGACGGGGAGGGCACCGGCGCCGGCCTGACGATCGAGGAAGGGCTGGCCGAACTGTACGAGGACCCGCTGGTGGCGGCGGTGCATGTACGGGCGGTGGAGTTCGGCTGCTTCCTGGTGGAGACGCGCCGCGCCTGATGGTGCGCGGGGGTGCGGGCCGCGTCAGGGCCGCGCCCCCGGGGCCAGCGTCCGGCGGGCGCGGTCGATCAGCGCGCGGGCCGCCGGGCCGGCGGGGCCCTCGCTCCGCCAGGCCAGGGCCAGTCGGCCGCGCAGTCCGGGGCCGGCGAAGGCGACCGTGTGCAGCGTCGCCCGGTTGAAGGCGGCGAGGGAGCCGGGCAGGATCGCCACCCCGAGGCCCCGGCCGGCGAGCTGTGCCAGGACGTTGGGGTCGCCCGCCTCGAAGGCGATGCGCGGTGCGAACCCGGCGGCGGCGCACGCCTCGTCGAGGCAGGTCCGCAGGCCCGTGCCGCGGGGGAGGCTGATCAGCGCCCGGTCCCGCAGGGCGTCGAGGGGGAGGCCGGTGCGCCCGGCGAGCGGATCGTCGTGGCTGACGGCGGCGACGATCGGCTCGTCGACCACGGTCTCGGTGTCGATGCCCTGCGGGGCGGGCCCGGCCAGCCCGACGACCGCGGTGTCTAGCCGGCCCGTACGGAGTGCGGCGACCAGCCGGTCGGAGTTGTCCTCGACGAGGGTGATCTCGACGCCGGGGTGGTCCTCGTGGAAGTCGGCCAGCAGATCCGGCAGTCCGAGAGGGGCGCAGGACGTCACCATCCCGACGGCGACACGGCCGCGCAGCAGTCCGGTGAGCTCGTCGACGACCAGCCGCGCGCCGGCCGCGGCGGCGAGCGCGGCGCGCGCGTACGGGAGGACGGCGGCACCGGCCTCCGTCGGGCGCACCGTGCGCCCCGAGCGGTCCAGCAGGCTCTGACCCAGCTCCCGTTCGAGCTGCCTGACCTGGGCGCTCACCCCCGGCTGCGCCACGTGCAGCTTGGCCGCGGCCTTGGTGAAGCTCGCCTCCTCGGCGACGGTCACGAGGTACTCCAATTGCCTCAGCTCCATAAGCGCTGATTCTAGTAGTCAGATGATCCAGCTCTTGGACTTCTGGCGGCTGGTGGACCACCGTTGACGTATCAGCCGGCCTGGTCGGCCGGAGAAGAAGCCCGACGAGAAGCCGGGCGAGAGCCGGACACGAAGGAGACGCACATGACTGCCACCACGCCTGCCGCACGCGAGAGCGCCACCCGCCCCGAGGACCTGGCCCGGTTGTTCGTGGAGCGGGCGAACGAGGGCGACGCCGAAGGGGTCGCGGCGCTCTATGAGCCCGACGCGGTGCTCGCCTTCCCGCCCGGCGGGCAGACCGTGGGGCGCGAGGCGATCCGCGCGGCCCTTGAACGCCTGCTCGCCCCGCGCCCGCACTTCGAGCTGGAGGAGTCCTTGCCCACCGTGCTCAACGGCGACCTCGCGCTCACCGCGACCCGCCCGGCCGACGGCACCGGCGGCCGGGCCCAGGTGGCCCGCCGCCAGCCGGACGGCAGCTGGCTGCGCATCCTCGACCGGCCCGAGGCGGGATGAGGGAAGAGGGGGGAAGGGCGCCTGCCATGCCGGCCTTCGTCCTCGTCCCCGGCGCCTGGCACGGCGGCTGGTGGTTCCAGCCGTTGGCCCGGCGGCTGCGGGAGCGCGGTCACGAGGCGTACGCGGTGACGCTGACCGGCCTCGGCGAGCGGAGTCACCTGCTCAACGGGTCGGTGAACCTCGATACGCACATCGAGGACGTCGTCGCCCTGCTGGCGGCCGAGGGGATCGAGGACGCCGTTCTCGTCGGCCACAGTTACGCGGGGATGGTGATATCCGGCGTCGCGGGCCGGGTCCCCGGCCGGGTGGCCGCCCTGGTGTACGTGGACGCGTTCGTACCGGGCGACGGGGACTCCTGCTGGAGCCTCGGCAACGAGGTCCAGCACCAGTGGTACATCGAGGGCGCCGCGGCGGACGGCTGGTCCGTCCCCCCTCCGCCCTTCTTCGACCCGCGGACCACCAGGCACCCGCTCGCCTCCTTCCTCCAGCCGGTCCGCCGCACCGCGGCCCCGGAGGCGGTGCCGCGCAGGGACTACGTGCTGCTCACCGGGTACGGGCAGAACCCCTTCACCCACTTCTACGAGCGGACGCGCCACGAGCCCGGATGGCACACGCACACCCTGCCGACCGGCCATGACGTCATGGCCGAAGCACCGGACGGCCTCCTGGAGATCGTCCTCGGCGCCGCGGGGCGGCCGGACGGGGGTCGGCCGGGACGCGGGCCGGTCCAGTAGCGTGGCCCCATGTTCGTACTGGAGCTGACCTACACCGCCCCCCTTGAGCGCATCGACGCCGCGCTGGAGGAGCACATCGCCTGGCTCGACGCGCACTACGCGTCCGGTGTCTTCATCGCCTCCGGCCGCAAGCAGCCGCGCGACGGCGGCATCATCCTGGCCGTCGGGGACGACCGCGGCAAGATGACGGAGATCACCGCGAGCGACCCGTTCGTCGTGGCCGGTGTGTGCGAGTACGAGCTCACGGAGTTCGTGATGACGAAGACGGCTCCGGCGCTCGACACGTACCGGCAGCAGCTGCCGTAACTACCGCGCCGACAGCGCGAGTCGGCCGATCCGCCCCCGCTCCCCGGCCGCCCAGCAGCCGAGGTCGGGGGCGCAGTCGACGGTGTCGTACGAACCGGAGTCGAAGCCGCGCCAGGTACGTCCGCCGTCCACGGTGATGTCACTGCCCGCGGGGCCGACGGCGAGCGCCGCGTTTCGGGTGTGCGGCAGCCAGGCCACCCCGGAGCGGTAGGCGGCCGGCGGCCGCGCGGCCGGCGCCCAGGTCGCGCCGGCGTCCCGGCTGACGGCGGCCGCCTTCGGGGACGGCTGCCCGGCGCGGTAGTCGCCGCCGACCACGATGCCGTGCGTACGGTCCCGGAAGGCGAGCGCGAAAGCCCCGCGCGCCGGGTCGCCCGCGGGCAGCGGGGTCTCGGCGACCGTCCAGGTGCGGCCCCGGTCAGTGGAGTGGAAGACCCGGGAGGCCGTCGCGCCGCCGGTGGCGATCCACGCGTCGCGGCTGCCGGCGGAGACCAGGCACTGGCCGCTCGCCGCGAACGCCGCCTCGCCGGGCCGGGCCGGCGGCATGCCGTCCGAGGGCAGCACGCGCCAGTTGCGGCCGCCGTCGCGCGTGGCGAGGACGCGGTATTTGCCGTCGACCGGGTCGCTGAGCGCGATGCCGTCGCGGTGGTCGAAGAAGGTCATGCAGTCGTAGAAGGCCCTCGGATCGGCGTTGCGGAAGCTCTCCGTCCAGGTCGTCCCGCCGTCGTCCGTACGGAAGACCCGGGAGGCGGCGCCCTCGCCGATGGACAGCGCGACGGCATGGCGGGCGTCGAACGCCTCGATGTCCCGGAACTCCAGCCCGCCCGCGCCGGGCGGCGAGACATCGCGCCAGTGGCGCCCGCCGTCGAGCGTGCGCAGCACGGTCCCCTCCGTCCCCGCCGCCCAGGCGGCGGTGCGGCTGACGGCGGCGAGCCCGCGCAGCCGGGCGTCGGTGCCGCTCGGCGTGGCCCGCCAGGAGAGCGGGCCGAGCGGCCGCGCCGCGCTCGGGCCGCTGCCGGGCGCCGCCTGGGTGGGTGTGGCTCGGGCGGGAGCTGCCTGGGCGGGCACCGTGACGCCTGCCGCCACCGCCGCCCCGCAGGTCGCTGTGATCACTGCACGCTTCAATATCCCCATGCCCCTCATGGCCCGGGAAGTTAGCCGACGCCGGGCGCACTCGTCCATGGGCCGACGGGCAGGCTCTGCGGGCATCGGGGGATCGTTCCGCCGCCTACTGGTACCAGCAGATCCTCACCTTCAAGTGGCCGAAGTGGTACCACTCGCAGTGGAGCGTGGGGGTGGGCTTCGGCGTGGGCGAAGGTGTCGGGGTCGGCGGCGCTGTGGTGGGCGGTTCGGTCGTGGGCGTCGTCGTCGGAGAGGCCGTGGGGGTCGGCGGCAGCGTCGTGGGGGTCCCTGTCGGCGTAGGAGTCGGTGTCGGTGTCGGCGTCGGAGGCGCACTCGCCGATGGGGTCGACGGGGGTGGCGGAGTGGTGGCGGAGGGAGCGGGGTCGGTCGGGGTCGGGCCGCGGCCGGAGTCCTCGCCGCCGCCAGGGGTCCGCTGCGCGGGCAACGGGCGCTTGGCCCGCACCTCTCCGTCGACCCGCCCCTCTCCTCCGGAGCCGTCGGCACCGCTGTCGCCATGGGAACCACCGGAACTGCTGGCATCGCTGGAGTCGCCGGACCCGTCAGAGCCGGAGGCCCCGCCCGTACCGCCCGTATCGCCCGCGCCGTCTCCCTTGCCCTGCCCCGGTGCCGCGCTGGCCGCCGGTGCCGCCCGCTGCGCGGGCAGGGTCCCCTGCCCGCCGGTCAGGGCGATGCCCGCCGCGACGGCGGCGCCGGCGACGGCCACCACCCCGATCCCGGCGACCGTGGCCGCGACCGGCCCGGCCTGCCCGACCTGGCCGCGCAGCAGTTGCCGTACGGACTTCGCCGCGCCCGCCCCGGCCTGCTGACCGCTCTGCCCCGCGGCCGCCGCCGCGCCGGCTCCGGCGAGCGGGACCAGGAACTTCGCCGTGCCGCCCGCGAGCAGAGCCAGCAGCGCCGGACCGACGAGCGCCGGAAGCCGGGTGTTGGCCCGCATCAAAAGGGCCATTCTGTTGCGGCAGTCGGGGCAGTCCGAGACGTGGGTCTCCAGCCCGTCGGCCTGCTTGGCCGACGCCACGCCCCGCACATGGGCGGGCATCCGTTCCCAGTGCCCCTCGCAGGACGCGCTCGACGGGACGCCGGGCATGGACCGCAGGAACGCCTGGCGCATACCCTCCCGGGCCCGGTGCAGCAGTACCGCCGTCGCCCCGCTGCCCGCGCCGATCTGCCGGCCCACCGCCTCCAGCGGCTGGTCTTCGGCCTCGGCCAGCCACAGGGCCTTGACCCAGCGGCGCGGCAGTTGTTCCATCACCTTGGCCAGCAGGTCGACGTAGGCGACGCGCTGCATCGGGTCCTCGGCCGTCCCGGGCTCTTCGGGCCAGACGTGCCCGTCTTCCGGGTCCTGCGGAATCTCGCGGTTCGCACGACCTACGGTGGTGGAGAGGTTTCGGACGGTGGTGGTGAGGTACGCAGGGACATTGTCAATGATGTGTCCGGCGCGCAGGCGGCGCCAGATGCGGAAGTGGGCCTCGGCCACGAGGTCCTCGGCGAGCCAGGAGTTGCCGGTGAGAGTACGCGCGTAAGCGACGAGCCTCGGGTGCTCCTGTTCGAACAGCCGCGTGTAGCCGTCCTCGTCCAGCGATATGGAACCGTCGGTCATGGTGAAACACCCCTGTCGGTGCCTCTCCTGGGGGCGGGAGTGCATGACAGGTCCGCCCGGGCTTGGAGGCATTGCATCGAGTTCGTAAGCGTAAAGGGGAAATATCCCATCCAATAATTGGGGGTGACACAGGTCACATCGGAATCGTGTGCACTGGCGTAATGAAGCGGCCGTCTAAGGGGTCGTAGAGACAAGGACCCGCACCAAAAGCAAGGGAGCAGGCGTTGTCCACTGTCATCAATCAAGCCGTCCAGGTCCGCCTCATCGCGTCCGCACCGCTGGAGCGGGCGATCCCCGCCGGCCTGCGGTACGAGCCCGCCGACCCTTTCGCCGTACGCATCACCTTCCCGGCCACCGCGTCCCTCGACGGTGCGGAAGTGGCCTGGACCTTCGCCCGTGACCTGCTGGCGACCGGGATGAACGAGCCGGTCGGCGCCGGCGATGTCCATGTGTGGCCGTGCGGCACCGACCGCACCGTGCTGGAATTCCATGCCCTGGAGGGCATGGCGATGATTCAGATCGACACGACGGAACTGCGCCTCTTCCTCCGGCACTCCTACGAGTTGGTGCCCGCGGGCACCGAGAGCGGGCACCTCGATGTCGACAGCGATCTCGCGGCACTGCTGCGGGACGCCTGAGGCGATGGGCACGGCGATGACCTCGCTGACGACGGCGGCGCGCAATGTCGCCGCCGACCGGGCCTCGCGTTCCGGCGGCGATCTGCACGCCGCGCGCTCCACCCGGTACGGGCTCCGGCTGCTGATCGGCGACGTACGCGGCAAGGGACCACGCGCCGCCGCGGGCGCCGCGGCGCTGCTGGCCGCCTTCGACACGGCCGCCGGGGAGGCTCCCACGCTGTCCGCGCTGGCCGACGCCCTGGAGACGGCGCCCGCGTGCGATGACGCGTGGGGCGTCGAAATACCGGAACAAGCGGGCGGCTCGGGTGGTTCCGGGGACATAGGCGATATGGACCGGGTCGGCCCCGGCCATACCGGCGACAGCGGCGAGCACTTCGCCACCGCC
This sequence comes from Streptomyces sp. NPDC044033, assembly GCF_056434425.1. Lineage (NCBI taxonomy): Bacteria > Bacillati > Actinomycetota > Actinomycetes > Kitasatosporales > Streptomycetaceae > Streptomyces > Streptomyces sp. NPDC044033. The sequence continues at coordinate 436,784 of NZ_JBWKFF010000002.1, forward strand.
GTTCTCGCGCAGATCCCGCCGGACGGCGAGACAGTCCAACTGCTCAACCTCGGCCATCCCGCACCCCTGTTGCTCGGCCCCCGAACCGTACGGCGCCTGGAGCCGCGGCGGCGCGCCCTCCCACTCGGACTGCGCGCGCTGAGCCCTGGGTCCACGGCCACCGAGACGCTGCCGCTGCCCATCGGTGCGACGCTGCTCCTGCTCACCGACGGCGTGACCGAGGCGCGCGACGCCCGCGGCGCCTTCTACGACCCGGCCGCCCGCCTCGCCCGGTTCGGCGGCGCGGCTCCGGAGGAGCTGCTCGACCACCTCCTTCGCGATGTGCGGTGGCACGTCGGCGGTCCGCCGCCCGACGACATGGCCCTTCTGGCGGTCCGCCGAAGCCCCTCGCCGCACTGCCCGGTCCAAGCCTGCGACCGTCCCCCGCGCAAGGCGCTGGCGGCTCCGTAGGCGGACTCCACGAGCGGATTCGGGGCGCTGCTCGGCAGCGGCTTCCGTACCGGCGGTCCGCACCGGCGACATCTCCTCCTTCGACGGACTGCCCGCCGCCGCCTTCCGCCGCGCTCTGCCGCGCCTACGGGATGCGCTCAAGGCCAACCCGGCGCCGGTCGCCGACCCCGGGAGGTCGCCGAGCGGATCGGTGCCACGCCCGTACGGCTCGCGCTCGCGTGGATGCCGCCGCAGGGCCCGTACATGGCGCCGTCCCCCGGCACCACGACCCCCAAGTACCCCTTGGACAACGCCGGTTCGACAGGCATCGAGCTCTGGGCCGCGGACCTCGCCGGGTTGGACGCCCTCCCGGCGGCCGGGGGCACGCGCGCCGGGTGGGCCCCCTCGGCCGCCCCGCCCATCCGGTGCCTCAGTGTCCCGTGGCCCCGTCGATCCGCTCGCGCAGCAGATCGGCGTGGCCGTTGTGGCGGGCGTATTCGGCGATCATGTTCACGAGTATCCGGCGGAGGGAGATGGGCTCACCCGTGCGTTTGCGAATGCCGGTCACGTCCAGGGAGGACGCCTCGGCGACGATCTCGCGGGCCCGCTCGCACTCCGCGCGCCATACCGCGACGGCCACGGTGGCATCGCCGTCCAGGTCGTCGAAGTCCTGGTTCGGTTCCTCGTCGGAGTAGTAGAGCTGCGGCACCCGTTCCCCCGCGAACTGGATCCGGAACCACCAGCGTTCGACCGCGGCGAGATGGCGGACCAGGCCGTGCAGGCTCAGCCCGGACGGCGGGACGCCCTTCTCCGAGAGCCGGTCCAGCGGCACGCCGGAGCATTTGAGCTCGAAAGTCGTGCGGTGCCAGTCGAGTGAGGACGTCAAGGCGGTGCGCTCGTCGCCGGTGAGCGGCGGCTCGGTCCGGTCTCCTTCGCCCCAGGCCCGCGCGTAGTTTTCGAAGGGAAGCTCAGTCATGGCCCGAGCGTGCCAGAGGCCACTGACATTTCATGGTGGCTGCCTCCGGCCACCGCCCTTGCCCCGCGCCGCTCTTGAGGCCCCCCGGTCCGGTGGGGCCGCCACGTCCGCCGAATCCGTCGAGATCGCCACGTCCGCCGGGATCGCCGCATCCGCCGGGGCCGCCCGGTCCGCCGGACGTGCCGGACGTCCGGATTCGTCAGGCCATCACCGGCAGGGACCCGGCGGCGAGCAGCGCGAGGAGCAGGAAGCCGGTGGCGGTGCGGTAGACCATGAACCCGCCGAAGGTGTGCGTCGAGATGAACCTCATGAACCAGCTCAGCGCCGCGTACCCGACCGCCCCCGCGACGGCCGCCGCGAACAGAACCGCCGCCACCGCGCCCGGCGCGTATCCGCCGCCGTGCGCGGTCACCCCGCGGACCAGGCCGTACGCGCCGGAGCCGAGCACGGCGGGCACGGCGAGCAGCAGCGAGTAGCGCACCGCCGCCACCCGCCCGAACCCCGCGAACAGCGCGGCCGCCAGGCTGCCGCCCGTACGCGACGCCCCCGGCACCAGCGCCAGGGTCTGCGCGAGGCCGATGAGGACGGTGTCGCGCAGCCTCGGTTCGGCCGCGGTCCGGGCGCCCCGCGCGCGGTGGTCGGCGATCGCGAGGAGCAGTCCCAGGGCGATGAGGCCGAGTGCGACGAGCCGCAGGTCGTGGAAGGCGGGCGCGATCGTGTCATGGAGGGCCGGGCCGAGTACGCCGATGGGGACGCTGCCGAGGGCGATGCTCCACCCGAGGCGTGCGTCGGGGTCCGCGCGAGCGGCGGGCCGTACGAACGAGCGCCCCCACGCCCGCGCCATCGCGCCGATGTCACGCCTGAAATAGACCAGTACGGCGGCTTCCGCGCCCAGTTGGGTCGCCGCGGTGAACCCGCTGCCCGGCGCGGGCCACCCCGTGAACGCCGAGGCGATCCGCAGATGCGCGCTGGACGAGATGGGCAGGAACTCGGTGATGCCCTGCACCGCTCCGAAGGCGGCGGCGTGCAGCCAGTTCACGGACCGGCCTCGGGCCGTATGCCGCCGTCACCGCTCACCCCGGCTCTCCGCAAGGCCCGGCGGCGGGGCCGCCGAACGGGCGGGGGAAGCGCGGGTTGGCGAGCGTGCCGCAGAGGCTGTAGGCGGGTATCGGCCCGCCCCGGGCGGCCGTCCGGCCGCTGAGCCGCAGGAAGGCCAGGCGGGCCCGCCCAGCGGGTTCGGCGGAGACGGCGGTCGCCGTACGGCCACCGGTGCCGGACCGCGCGACGGCGCCGGCCCACCGCCTGGTGCGTGAGACGGCCGCCCGGCGAGTGACCGCCCGGGCGAAAGCCCCCTGACGCGTGCCGTTCGCCCGTACGGCCTCCGGTCGGGCCACCGCCCCGGCAGCAGTGCCTCTTCGTCGGGCGCTCCGCCAAGCGGCTCGCGGGGCGGCCCGGCGCCGGGCCGGGCCGATGCTGGCACGGGGGGGGGGGAGGTGGGGGGGGTGGTGTGGGACCGCATAACTTATGCTCGT
>NZ_JBWKFF010000002.1:439730-440292 GCF_056434425.1 Streptomyces sp. NPDC044033
TGCCCTTACGGCCTCCGTTCGGGCCACAGCCCCGGCAGTGGTGCCTCTTTTTCGGTCTCTCCGCTAAGCGGCTCGCGGGGCCTCCCTTCACCCCCCCGCGGCCGCGCCGTCGACGGCGGCGCGGCGGGTGGCGCGGCCCTGGGCGTTCGGCCAGCGGGCGCCGATCCGGCGCGAGAGGCGAGCCGGGGGCGTATCGGCGGCGGCGCACCGGGGCTCGCCCAGTTGGGGCGCGGCCCACCGGAGCGCCGTACCTCGGGGCCCGGCCCCACCGGCCGCCGGTGCCGCACCACGTGCACGTACATCGCCGCCATCACCATCGCCAGCGCCGCCGCCGTTCGTACGGCGCGCAGACCCCGCGCCATCGGCGTCAGCGGCCCGTACGAGGGGCGAGGCGGCCGGGGCCTGCGGGCGTATGCCGCCGACGCCCTGTGGCGGGGGGGCGGGGGGGGGGGGCGAAGAAGGAGGGCGAAGGGTTGCTTCCTCCGTCCGGCTCGGATGAAGTAGTCCAATTTCCCTCCAACCTTTACAGGGCTCGTCAGTTCCCGGTCTTCCAGGTCCCCGC
>NZ_JBWKFF010000002.1:440302-646085 GCF_056434425.1 Streptomyces sp. NPDC044033
CGCTGTGGTGCGTTTGCCTCCCCTCTCTTCTCCCCCCCCCCCCCCCCCCCTCTCCCCCCCCCCCCCCCCCCCGGGCCGCCGCGTAGCCGCGCCGCACGGCGCGTCGGCGCCGGGTGGCCGCGAGTTCGGCGAAGAGGAGCTCGTAACCGCGCGCGATCGGCGCGGGGTCGAAGCGGCGCGCGCCGTCCCGTGCGGCGGCGGCCATGGCGCGGCGGCGGGGCTCGTCGCCGATGAGGTCGAGGAGGGCCGAGGCGAGGGCCTGTCCGTCGCCCGTCGGCACCAGCAGCCCGTCAACACCGTCGCGGATGATCTCGGCGGGTCCGAGCGGGCAGTCGGTGGAGACGACGGGGAGCCCGCACCGCATGGCCTCGATGATCGTCACGCCGAAGGATTCGGTCTCGGAGGCGAAGGCCGCGATGGACGCCTTGGCGAACTCCGCCTCGATCGGGGCGTGCGGGCCCATGAGTTCGACGTGGCCGCCGAGTCCGAGGCCGGCGGTGAGCAGTTCGAGCCGGTCGCGTTCCGCGCCGCCGCCGTAGATGCGCAGCCGCCAGTCGGGGCATTTGGCGGCGACGGCCGAGAACGCCTCGATGAGCAGGTCGAACCGCTTGCCGCGGGCGAGCTGCCCGGCCGCCACGATGACTTTGGCGGTGCCGTCGGAGGGTGCGCCGGGCGGCTCGGGAACGCTGTCGGGCACCGCCAGGACCCGTACGCCCGGCAGCGGCATCCGCTCCCGGTAGGCGGCGGCGTCGGCTTCGCTGGTCGTGATGAGGGCGTCCAACGAGCGGTAGCGTCGGGCCAGTTCGCGCCGGAGCCGCTCGGGGTGCGCGTCCAGCGAGAGGTGTTCCTGCGCGACGCGCAGCGTCCGCCGGGGTCCGAAGCGGGCGAGGTGGATGTTGACGCTGGGCCGGGTGCCGATGATGACGTCGGCCGGGCAGTGGCGCAGATAGTCCGCGATCCGCCGCTCGGCGAGCCTGCTGTACGGGCCGTGGTGGCGCTCGGCGGCGAGGGCGGCCGGCGCGGGCCCTTCGGTGAACGCGCCGTGGTCGGCCGCCTGCTCCGTTCCGCCCGGCGGCCGGAGGTCGGCCAGGGGCACGATCCGTACGCGCGGGTCGAGTGCGAGCGCCGGTTCGTCCCGGTGGCGGGTCATGGAGGCGATCTCCACCTGGTGCCGGTCGGCGAAGGCGGCCGCCAGATTGAAGGTCGTGCGGTTGGTGCCCCCGATCCCGTAGGCGTTGTGCAGCAGGAATGCGATCTTCATGCGGTGTCTTTCCGGGGTCTGCCGAACGGTCTGCGTGGTCGGGAACTCTGCGTGATCGGGGGCTCTGCGTGATCGGGGGCTCTGCGTGATCGGGGGCTCCGCGTAGGCGGGAACTCCGCGTGGTCGGGGGTCGCGCGGCATCGGGAGCCTTGCGTGATCACGAGCCCGGCACGGCTCTTCGGTGCGCTCCCAGCGTCGTGCTCACGGTGGCCGAGGCAGGTAAGCCGGCTGCGTGACCGCATTAAGAGCCGGGTAAGAGAAGGGGGACGACAGGTGCGTACGGGACGCAGCGGACGGGGGCAGCGCCGATGGCCCGTTGTCGTCTTGGCAGACTTGGCCCGGTGAATTACGCCGTGCTGCTCGCCGAGGACGACCGTGCCATCCGCCACGCGCTGGAACGCGCCCTGACGCTGGAGGGTTACCGCGTGACGGCGGTGGCCGACGGCGCGGAGGCGCTGGCCGCCGCGCGCGGCAGTCGACCGGACGTGATCGTGCTCGATGTGATGATGCCGGGCCTGGACGGGCTGGACGTGTGCCGGGTGCTGCGCGCCGAGGGCGACCGGACGCCGGTCCTGATGCTGACGGCCCGGGTGGAGACGGCGCACCGGATCGCGGGGCTGGACGCGGGCGCGGACGACTATGTGGCCAAGCCGTTCGACGTCGACGAGGTGTTCGCGCGGCTGCGGGCGCTGCTGCGCCGGGTGGCGCCGGGCCCCACGGTCACGGGGGCGGTGCCGGAGGTCGCGGATCTGCGGCTGGAGCCGTCGGCGCGGCGGGCGTGGCGGGCGGGGCAAGAGCTGGAGCTGACCCGGACCGAGTACGACCTGCTGGAGCTGCTGGTCCGCAACGCCGGGATCGTGCTGGACCACTCGACCATCTACGACCGGATCTGGGGCTACGACTTCGGGCCGGGCTCCAAGAACCTCGCCGTCTACATCGGTTATCTGCGCCGCAAGGTCGATCGGCCCGAGCATTCCCGGCTGATCCATACGGTGCGCGGGGTCGGCTACACCCTGCGGGCCTCCTGACCCGTGAACCTGCGTCTGCGTCCGCGCCCCCGACCGAGCCTGCGCACCGTCTTCGCCGCCTCGTTCGCCCTGGTGACCACGGTGGTCACCGGGCTGGTGGGGTTCCTCAGCTACGACGCGGCCGCGCATCTGGTGCGAGTGGACCAGCAGTCCGTCTTCCGGCAGGTGGTCCAGGACCTGCGCCAGCAGGTCACGCACAAGGCGCTCTTCCCCGCCGACTACGTCTCCGGCGACCCCGACCACGACGGCCCCCGGGACGACCTGATCCGGCCCACCCGTACGGTCGTCCAGGTGCTCGGCGCCCAGGGGCGGATCGCGGACACCGGGCAGCCCACGCTGCCGGTGTCCGCCACCGACCGGTCCCTGGCGGAGAGCCGCCGGGCCGGGGTGGTCCGGTTCGTGGCGGGCGAGGTCGACGGCGACGACTACCGCCAGGCCACCGTCTCGCTCGGCGGCGCCCGGGGCGCGGTGCAGGTCGCGCAGCAGCTCAGCGATACCGAGGACCTGCTCAACGACCTCCAGAAGCGGACCGTCCTCTTCGTGGCCGCGCTGATCGCCGCGTCCTCGATCGTCGGCTGGTGGCTGGCGCGCCGGATCACCGGCCGCCTGGTGCGGCTGACGGGCGTCGCCGAGGGCGTCGCGGCGACGGGGCGGCTGGACATGGAGGTGCCGGTCGGCGGGCAGGACGAGGTGGGGCGGCTGGGCCGGGCGTTCGACGACATGCTTGGGCGGCTCGCGCACTCGGAGGAGGACCAGCGCCGCCTGGTCCAGGACGCCGGGCACGAGCTGCGCACGCCGCTGACCTCGCTCCGCACGAACCTCTCCACCCTGCGCCGCTACGACCAGCTGCCGCCGCACGTCCGCGACGAGCTGCTGTCCGACCTCACGGACGAGGCGCGGGAGCTGACGGACCTGGTCAACGAGCTGGTGGAGCTGGCGGCCGGGCAGGGCGAGGCCGGCGACCCGGTGCCGGTGGCGCTGGGCGAGGCGGCCGAGCGGGCCGCCGCGCTGGCGCGCCGCCGCACGGGCCGTACGGTCACCGTGCGGACGGCGGCCCCGGCCACCGTGATGGGCTGGCCGCCCGCCGTCCAGCGGGCGATCTCCAACCTGCTGGAGAACGCCGCCAAGTTCGACCAGGACCGCGCCGATCCGCTGGAGATCGTGGTCTCGGGCGGGCGGGTGGACGTACGGGACCGGGGCCCCGGCCTCGACGAGGCCGACCTCCCGCACATCTTCGGCCGCTTCTACCGGGCCCCCGGCGCGCGCAGCCTGCCCGGCTCGGGGCTCGGCCTCGCCATCGTCCGCGAGGTCGCCGCGGTGCACGGCGGCACCGTGCACGCCGCGAACCGCGAGGGCGGCGGCGCCGAGATCGGCTTCACCCTGCCGATGACGCCCCCCGAGCACCTGATCCTCACCGAACGCTCCTGAGAGCGGCCGGGTGGGCCGTCACTGAGTATCCCGGAGAACCGCCGCGCGGGGACGGCGCCGCCCCGGCCCCGCCCCGCGCCCGACCGCGCCTCAGCCGAGGCCGGGCAGGCTGCGCAGTTCGCCGATCCGCAGCGCCTTCGCCAGCAGCACGAACAAGCCGGCCATCACCACTCCCCCGGCGGCCAGCGCCGGAGCGGGCGCGCTGGAGACATGGGCCGCGGCGAGCCCGGCCGCGCCCGCGAGCAGCGCCGCGAGCGTCAGCTTGCCGTACGTCCGGAACAGCCGCTTCCCATCGAGCCGCCCGGCCAGCTTGCGGCGCAGCAGCAGTGCGGTGATCAGGAGGCCGACGCCGTACGAGACCCCGTAGGCGGCGGCCATGCCGGTCACGGCCCAGCGCACGGGCAGCAGTTGATGGCAGGCGGTGGCGAGAGCGACGTTGACGCCGGATATCCATACGGCCATCCAGAACGGCGTGCGGGTGTCCTCGACAGCGTAGAAACCGCGCAGCAGCAGATACTGCGCGGAGAAGGGGATCAGGCCGAGGCCGAACGCCTGGAGCATGTTGCCCGCCGGTTCCGCGGAGGCCGCGTCCCCGGTGCCGTGGCCGATCAGCAGGGCCGCCAGCTGCGGGCCGAAGACCAGGAAGAAGAAGGCGGCGGGGACGATGACGACGCCGCTGACGCGCAGCGCGCGGGAGAGGTCGTCGCGCATGTCGTCGAGCCGCTGTTCGGCGGCGGCACGGGTGAGTCGGGGGAGCAAGGCGGTGACCACTGAGACGGTTACGACGGCTTGTGGCAAGGTCCAGATGTTCTGTGCGTAGAAATAGGCCGAATTGCCCACTCCACCCTGTGGACTCTCCAAGTCGGCGGCGTTGGCGTAGTTCGTGACGACGGTCATGGCCACCTGGTTGACCAGGATGAACAGCAGCGTCCAGCGAGCGGCGGCGGCGCTCTTGCGCAGCCCGGCCCCGCGCCAGTCGAACCTGGGCCGGAAGCGGAAGCCCACGTCCCGTACGTAGGGGATCAGCGAGAGGGCCTGGAGCGCGATGCCGACCGTGGTGCCGATGCCCAGCAGCCGCACCTGTGCGGCCGTGATGTCCTGAACGCTGTCGGGGGTGGCGACGAAGCCGAGGTAGAGGCCGAACATGGCGATCAGGACGAGGTTGTTGAGCACCGGCGTCCACATCATCGCGCCGAACTTGCCGCGCGCGTTGAGGATCTGGCCGAGTATGCCGAACAGCCCGTAGAAGAAGATCTGCGGCAGCAGGAAGCGCGCGAAGACCACGGTCAGCTCGTATGCCGCGTGCTGGTCCGGCGTGTCCCGCATGTACACGCTGACGATCTCGGGGGCCGCCCACACGGCGAGCGCCGTACCCACCACGAGCACGCTCACCACGAGGGTGACCAGCCGCTGCTCGTACGCCCGCCCGCCGTCGGGCTGCTCAAGCCGGGCCCGTACGAGCTGCGGCACCAGCACCGCGTTGAGCGCCCCGCCCATGATGAGGAAGTAGAGGCTCGCGGGCACGGTGTTGGCCGTGGTGTACGTGCTGGCCAGCAGCCCCGATCCGAGGGCCGCCGCCTGGAGCAGGAGCCTGATCATCCCCGTCGCGCGGGACACCACCGTGCCCACCGCCATCAGCGCGGACGAGCGCGCCAGCCCCTTTGTCTTTCCGTGCTTCATGCGGATCAACATACGAGGCGGCACTGACAATTCAGTAATCTTGATCAAGGAACGGCGGCTCCGGGGGCCGGGCCCGAACGGCTCCGCGGCGGCACGGGCGACCCACGGCGCCTCGGACGAGCCGACTGCCGGGCCCCGCCACGTCCGCCGTACCCGCCGCGTCGCCCGTGTGCCCGCTACTTCGAGGCGGTCTTCGCTCCGGCCGCCACCAGGCCGCCCTCGGCATCCCCGCTCTCCGGTTGCTTGCGCGCGGGAAGCCGCTCGCTACGCGGCAGGCGCAGCCGCGACCTGCGCTCCACCGAAGACGAAGACGAAGACGGAGCGGAAGGGGAAGGCGATGCGGAATGGGAAGGGGAAGCCGAGGCGGAAGACCCCGTCGGCGCGGCCGGCGACAGCTCCCGCGCGGGCCGGGGCACCGACGTCTTCGAGTGCGGCCCGCCCGAGCCCTCCGGCCCCTGCGATCCCTCCGGCTCCTGCTTGCTGCCCTCCACGGTCAGCATGACCACTCCGATCGCCGCGACCGCCGCGGCGGCGAGCGCCAGCAGACCGCCGGGCAGCCCGTACCGGAACCGCTCCCCCATCGCCACTATCCCCACGGCCGCCGCGACCGCCGGATTGACGACCGTCGCCGTGGCGAGCGGCGCCGCGAGCCCCGCCCCGCGGTAGGAAGCCTGCGAGAGCAGCAGTCCCGACACCGCCAGTACGGCGACCGCCGCCATGCTCGGCATGAGGACCGACAGCGAGTCCCCGTCGGCCCAGCCCTCGGCGACGGTCTTGGTGAATACGGACGCCATGCCGAAGACGGCGCCCGCCGCCCCGGCCAGCGCCACGCCCCGGACGACGGGGCGGCGCATCCAGCGCGTCCCGATCGCCAGCAGCGCGGCGGCGCAGAGCACCCCGACGGCGAGCACCGGCCGCTCGGCGGTGTCCAAGGACTCCCCGGAGCGTGCCTCGCCCGTCAGCGACATCAGTCCGGCCAGCCCCACGGAGGCCAGGAGCGCGCCGTGCCAGCCGGCGGCGGCGACCCGGCGGCGGACGACGACGGCGCCCATCGGGAGCGCGAAGACGATCGTGAGGGCCCCCAGCGGCTGCACCAGGCTCAGCGGCCCGTAGGCCAGCGCCGCCACGTGCAGCCCGGCCCCCGCGCCGGTCAGCACCACCGCGCCCCACCAGCGGGGCTGGCCCAGCGGCGCGTATGTACCGTGCGGGCCGGTGGCTGCGACACGCTCCTGCACGATGGCTCCGGCCGCGTAACAGGCGGCGGAGACCACGCAGAGCAGTACCGAGAGCACGAGTGGGCTCATGTCTCGCCTCGCCGGGTCCGTCGGTCATCGTTCATACCTCTAACAATGACTCGCGGCCGATACTTCCTGCGTCGTCCGCACGGAGGGACTTGCACCTACTCTTTCGGCAGTACGGAATCGGGCGGCACCCCATCTTTAGTCCACCCGGGTCCCTCGATAGTCCACCCAGAACCGTCTACCGCCCGGATGATCAGCCGGAATCCCCGGGCCCTCCGGGCCCCTGGACCGCTGGGCACGCCCCGGGCCGGGCGCGGCATCCCCTCGAAGCACCGCGCGCCGGACGCCCGACGCCGAGCGTCGCCCGCCCGCCGCCCCTCGGCCGAACGGCGGCGCACACCGTGTGCGTGTGACCCACGCCACTTAGGCTCTGCGTGAGCCCTTGCCGACCCGCATGCATGCGATTCACATGACCCGTACACATCAATACAACCGGTGTACACCAACCCGCACACATCGACATGAGCCCGGAGGGACCCCATGCCGGAGCTGTTCATCGGCGGTCAGTGGACCGCGGCCGCCGCAGGCGGCACCCGCGAGATCCGCTGTCCCGCGGACGGCACGCTGGTGGCGACCGTGGACGAGGCGGGCCCCGAGGACGCGGCCGCCGCCGTGACCGCCGCCCGTGAGGCGTTCGACCGCGGGCCCTGGCCCCGCACCCCGGCCGCCGAGCGCGGCCGACTGCTGCTGCGCGTCGCCTGCCTGCTGGAACGCGACAAGGACGCGTTCGCCAGAGCCGAATCCCTGGACACCGGGAAGCGGCTCGTGGAGAGCGAGTACGACATGGACGACATCGCGAACTGCTTCCGCTACTTCGGCAACCTGGGCGCCGCCGGCGGCACCGACCGGGTCGTCGACGCCGGGAGCCCGGAGACCGACAGCCGGGTGGTGCACGAGCCGGTCGGCGTCTGCTCGCTGATCACGCCCTGGAACTATCCGCTGCTCCAGACGGCCTGGAAGGTGGCTCCGGCGCTCGCCGCCGGCAACACCTTCGTCCTCAAGCCCAGCGAGCTGACCCCGCACACCGCGATCCTGCTGATGCGGGCGCTCACCGAGGCCGGGCTGCCGGAGGGCGCGGCAAACCTGGTGCTGGGCACGGGGGCCGCCGCGGGCGCGCCGCTCACCTCGGACGAGCGGGTGGACCTGGTCTCCTTCACCGGCGGCCTGGTCACCGGGCGGCGCATCATGGCCGCGGCCGCGCCGACGGTCAAGAAGATCGCCCTGGAACTGGGCGGCAAGAATCCCAATATCGTCTTCGCCGACGCCGAGTTCGACACCGCCGTCGACTACGCCCTGATGGCGGTGTTCCTGCACTCCGGGCAGGTCTGCTCGGCCGGAGCGCGGCTGCTGGTCGAGGACGCCCTGCACGACGAGTTCGTCGGCGAGGTGGTGCGGCGGGCCCGGGAGATCCGGCTCGGCGGCCCGTTCGACGAGCACGCCCGTACCGGCCCGCTGATCTCGGCCGCGCACCGGGACAAGGTCGAGGCGTACGTGGCGGCGGGGCTGGCGGAGGGCGCGGTGCTGCGCCTCGGCGGCGCGCGCCCCGAGGACCCGGCGCTGAGCGGCGGCTTCTACTACCCGCCGACCGTCCTGGACGAGTGCACGCCGGGGATGTCCGTGGTGAGCGACGAGTCGTTCGGCCCGGTGCTCACCGTCGAGCGGTTCCGCGACGAGGACGAGGCGGTCGCCCTCGCCAACGACACCGTCTACGGTCTGGCCGGCGCGGTCTGGACGCAGAACGGCGAACGCGCGCACCGCGTCGCCGCGCGGCTGCGGGCCGGCACCGTGTGGATCAACGACTTCCACCCGTACGTACCGCAGGCCGAGTGGGGCGGCATGAAGCAGTCGGGCGTGGGGCGGGAGCTGGGCCCGGCCGGACTGGCGGAGTACCAGGAGGCCAAGCACATCTGGCGGAACACGGCGCCCCGCCCGCAGCGGTGGTTCGAGTGAGCTCATACGGCGGCTCGGTCGACGGGCCGCACGACGGCGCGTACGACGACAGCCCGCAAGACCCCGGCCCGCGCGACGACGGCACACACCACGACGCGTCACACGACGACAGCTCGCACGACGACGACTCGCTCACCGAACTCGGCTACCGCCCCGAGCTCAAGCGCACCCTCGGCAACTTCCACACCTTCGCCGCCGGAATCAGCTACATCTCCATCCTCACCGGCACCTTCCAGCTCTTCTACTTCGGCGTGAGCCACGGCGGCCCGGCCTACTGGTGGTCCTGGCCGATCGTCTTCTGCGGACAGCTCACGGTGGCCCTGTGCTTCTGCGAGCTGGCCGCCCGCTACCCGGTCGCGGGGTCGGTCTACAACTGGGCCAAGAAGCTCGGCGGCCCGCACGTCGGCTGGCTCGGCGGCTGGATGATGATGACCGCGACCATGGTGTCGCTCGCCGCGGTGGCCCTCGCGTACCAGGTCACGCTGCCGCAGATCTCCGGCTGGTTCCAGTTCATCGGCGACGGCACCGGGAAGACGGACGCGGCGGCCAACGCCGTGCTGCTGGGCACCGTGCTCATCACGTTCACCACCATCGTCAACGCCTTCGGCGTCAAGCTCATGGCGCAGATCAACTCGGCGGGCGTCGCCATCGAGCTGGTCGCCGCCGTCGCGTTGATCGTGCTGCTGGCCGCGCACATCACCCGCGGCCCCGCCGCCGTGACCGAGACGAACGGGCTGGGCGGCGGCGGTTCGTTCGGCTACCTCGGCGCGTTCCTCACCGCGGCGCTGGCCTCCGCGTACGTCATGTACGGCTTCGACACGGCCTCCTCCCTCGGCGAGGAATCCGTGGACCCGGGCCGCAACGCGCCCCGAGCGATCCTCCGGGCGCTCTTCGCCTCGTTCCTCATCGGCGGGCTCATCCTGCTGTTCGCCCTGCTGGCCGTGCCCGACCTGCACGCGCGGCAGCTCTCCGTGGACGGCCTCCAGTACGTGGTGCTCAGCACCCTCGGCTCGACGATCGGGCAGATCGTGCTGTGGTGCGTGGTCATCGCGATCACCGTGTGCGCGCTGGCCGTGCACACCGCCGGCATCCGGCTGGCGTTCGCGATGGCACGGGACACCAATCTGCCCGCCGCCTCGCTGCTCGCCCGGGTCAGCCCGCGCTTCCAGACCCCGGTGCTGCCGGCGGTCGTCATCGGGATCATCGGGGTCGCGATCCTGGTGATCAATGTGAATCAGCCGCAGATCTTCTCGGTGATCACCAGCATCGCGATCATCATGATCTATCTGGCGTATCTGCTGGTCACCCTGCCGATGCTGGTCCAGCGGCTGCGCGGCCGGTGGGAACCGGCCCAGGGCAAGTTCTCGCTCGGAAAGTTCGGTCTGCCGGTGAACGTGCTGGCCGTGCTGTGGGGCGGCGCCATGTCGCTCAACCTCGCCTGGCCGCGAGCGGCGGTCTACAACGCGACCGGCCCGCAGCACTGGTATCTGCGCTGGGGCGCGTTCCTGTTCATCGGCGTGGTCGCCGTCGGCGGCTTCGCCTACTACTGGTTCGTCCAGCGCAAACATACGGGCGTGCTCGCCGGGCACGCCGCCGAGCCGCCCACCGCCCCGAGCACCCCCTGACCTGGAGTCTGGAGTACGGCCATGCCGCGAGAGAACCCTGTGGAGCCGGTGGACGCCGCGCACTCCGCGTCCGCCGCGTCCGCCCGCGACGAGTTCGACTATGTGGTGGTCGGCGGCGGCACGGCCGGAGCGGTCGTCGCCGCGCGGCTGTCCGAGGACCCGGACGTCACCGTCTGCGTACTGGAGGCCGGTCCGTCCGACGTCGGCGACGAGAACATCCTGCGGCTCGACAAGTGGATGGGGCTGCTGGAGTCCGGCTACGACTGGGACTACCCGGTGGAACCGCAGGAGAACGGCAACAGCTTCATGCGCCACGCCCGCGCCAAGGTGCTCGGCGGCTGCTCCTCGCACAACTCCTGCATCGCCTTCTGGGCCCCGGCCGAGGACCTCGACGAGTGGGCCGCGCATGGCTGTACGGGCTGGAGCGCGGCGGACTGCTTCCCGCTCTACCGGCGGCTGGAGCGCAACGACGCGCCCGGCGACCACCACGGCCGTACGGGCCCGGTCACCATCCGCACGGTGCCGCCGAACGACCCCTGCGGCTCGGCGCTGCTCGCGGCCTGCGCGGCGACGGGTATCCCCACCACCGCGTTCAACACCGGAACCACGGTGGTGCGCGGCGCGAACTGGTTCCAGATCAACGCCCGCGAGGACGGCACCCGCTCGTCCGCCTCGGTCTCGTACCTCCACCCGGTCCTGGGCAGGCGGCCGAACCTTGAGGTACGCACCGGGCTCCAGGCCAAGCGGCTCGTCCTGGACGGCGAGCGGCGGTGCACCGGGGTCGAGTACCTGGCGCCCGACCTGATCCGCACCCATGCGGTCGCCGCGCGGCGCGAGACCGTCGTCGCCTGCGGGGCCATCGACTCCCCGAAGCTGCTGATGCTCTCGGGCATCGGCCCGGCGGCGCACCTGCGCGAGACCGGCGTCGAGGTGAGCGTCGACGCCCCCGCGGTCGGCTCCCACCTCCAGGACCACCCGGAGGGCCTGGTCATGTGGGAGGCGCGGCAGCCCATGGTGACCCGCTCCACCCAGTGGTGGGAGATCGGCGTCTTCGCGGACACCGAGCCGGGCCTGGACCGCCCCGACCTGATGTTCCACTACGGCTCGGTGCCGTTCGACATGAACACGTACCGGCATGGCTACCCGACCTCGGAGAACGCCTTCTGCCTCACGCCGAACGTCACCCGGGCCCGTTCGATGGGCACCGTACGGCTTCGGACCCGGGACTTCCGGGACAAGCCGCGGGTCGATCCGCGGTACTTCACGCATGAGCACGATGTGCGGGTGATGACCTACGGGCTGCGGCTCGCCCGCGAGATCGTCTCCCGGGCCCCGATGGCCGACTGGGCGGGCGCCGAGCTCGCCCCCGGCCCCGGCGCCGAGTCCGACGAGGAACTGCTGGACTACCTCCGCAAGACCCACAACACCGTCTACCACCCGGCGGGCACGGTCCGGATGGGCGCGGCCGACGATCCGGCGGCGGCCGTCGACCCGCGGCTGAGGGTCAAGGGGGTGCGGGGGCTGCGGGTCGCCGACGCGTCCGTCATGCCGTTCCTGCCCGCGGTCAATCCGTGCATCACGACGATGATGATCGGCGAGAAGTGCGCCGACATGGTCAAGGAGGACGCTCGGCGGTAGCCGGCGCTCCGGCGGCTCCCGTGCCGCTGTGGCGACGGGGCTCGCGCTACGGCCCAGGGCCTCGCTCTACGGACCCGGGCCTCGCTCCATCGCCCCGAACGCCGCCGACGGCGCTCCCGCCGCTGCCCCCGCATTCGCTTCTCCCCCTGCTCTTCCGCCGCTGCCCCCGCATTCGCTTCTCTCCCTGCTTCCGCCGCTCCCCTCTCAACCGCCGTCCCCCGCCGAAGCGTCTCTTTAAGACAGTCGCCCCACGGAGCGGAATGGACCGGCCACTGACCGTACGGCCGGGACACCCCGGCGACCTTCGGGTACCGTGCCCCCGCCGGGGCCTCGCGACGCGGCGGGCGGTTCCGGCCAACAGGGGGTTTCGGCCAAGACCATTGTCCTGTGGCCGACTGGGGTAGTTACCATCGCTCGGCAGTGGAGCATCGGATTCGGCGGCTTCGAGGAGGACGCATGTCGCAGGACTCGCACCCCTCAGAGGCCCATGGCAGGCCACGCAAAAAGGGCCACAAGGACTATAAGGAACTACGCCGCGCATCGGAAGCGCACTTGGCGCGCCTGGACCTGCCCGACGGGTGCACGATCGCCACGCTCACCGAGAAACTGAGCCGCGACCGCGGGCGGCCCATCCAGCTCATGTCGGTCGCCCTGGGCGCGCAGAGCCCCTGCGGCATGTGGCTGGCCATGGACGACATGGACCTCATCGTCGTCGAGGCGAACGTCAGCGCGCTCCACCGGGACCACATCGTCGCCCATGAGCTCGCGCACATGCTGTGCTGCCACTCCGACGCCGCCGGGGCCGATTCGACGAGCATCGAGCTGTTCGTGCCGCACCTCGACCCGCAGCGGGTACGGGACGTGCTCGGCCGCACCAGCTACACCACCGAGGAGGAACAGGCCGCGGAGACGGTCGCCTCGCTGATCCTGGAGCGCGTCACCCGGCCGCCGGTGGAGTCCGTATGGGCCGTGCCGTCCGATCACGCGGACGCCGTCGCCCGTATCGAGCACTCGTTGAATCCGCCGGACTGAGCCCGCGCACCACGCCTTGCGGCGCATCATCGATGGCAGTGTTGTGACGGCCCGGAGGACCTGTTGCTTGGTGTCAAGAGTGTCGTGTTCCCGGCGTGCGCAGCTCTCTGCGCGCTGGCCCTGCTCTACAAACTTCGCGATGTGCGCCACCACCGGCGGGACCCGGCGCTCATCGCCCTGCTCATCGCCTTCTCCTGCAAGGGGATCTCCTTCACGCTGTCCACCCCCACCGTCTCGGCGGCCGTGGACAGCGCGCTGGGCATCCCCAACCTCGGCGCGCTGGGCATCCACCTGCTGGGCGGCGTCGCCTCCAGCGCGGCCTTTCTGATCGCCATCGTCTACTGGGTCTACCCCCGCGAGGAGGCCGGCCGGCGGGCGCTGGTGCGGCTGGTGATCGCCGTGCTGTGCGCGGCCGCCATGCTGACGCTGTGGGCGGTCGCCGGGGCCCAGTCCCAGGGCCGCAGCGCGCACTACCTGCTCCAGAACGCACACCGTCCGCTGGTCGCCACGTACCTCCTGCTCTACGTCAGCGCCTTCGGCGCCGGGATGGTCGAGATCATGCGCCTGTGCGGGCGGTACGGGCGGGTCGCCGGCCGGCAGTGGCTGCGCCGGGGCCTGTTCAGCACGGGCATCGGCGCGGGGGCGTGCCTCATCTACTGTCTCAACCGCGCGGCGTCCCTGCTGGCCGTGCAGTCGGGGCTGGAACCCCTCGACTGGGAGCTCCTGACGCCGGTGGCCAACGGCATCGGCATCTCCTTCCTGGTGGCGGGGCTCACCATGCCGTCCTGGGGGCCCCGGCTCTCGGACTGGCGGCGACTGCTCCGCAACTTCCTGGCCTATCAGCGGCTGCACCCGCTGTGGCTCGCGCTGTACGGGGCGCTCCCGCACATCGCGCTCAGCCCGGAGCCGCCGACGCGCCTGGCCCGGCTGTCCCGTTTCCTGCCGCGCGACATCAACTACCGGCTCTACCGCAAGGTCATCGAGATCCAGGACGGGCTGCTCGTCCTCAGGCCGTACATGGAGCCGGCCGTCATGGCCGCGGCGGGCCGCGAGGCCCAGCGGGCGGGGCTGGCGGGCGAGGAACTGCGCGCGACCGTGCACGCCACGTCGTTGCACGCGGCGCTGCGCGCGAAGCGCGACAACGCGCCCGCCGGCGCGCACCCGGTGCCGCCGGGGGCGTCCTCGACCGACGAGGGCGACTACGCGGGCGAGGTGGCGTGGCTGCTGAGCGTGGCACGGGCGTACGCGACGCTGCCGCCGGAACCGGCCGTCCTCGCGGACCCGACCGCCCCCGCGGACCGGACAGACAACGAAAACCCCGCATCCCCCGAAGACAGGAGCACGCGATGAAGTACCGCACGCTGGGAACCGGCGGCCCGGAGGTGTCGGCGATCGGCCTCGGCTGCATGGGCATGTCCATCGCGTACGGGGTCCCCGACGAGGCGGAGTCCCAGCGGACCCTGGACCGGGCCGCCGAACTGGGCATCACCTTGCTGGACACGGCGGACGCGTACGGGCGCGGCGCCAACGAGGAGCTGGTGGGCCGCTGGCTGGGCGGCGGCGCGCGGCGGCGCGACAAGGTGGTGCTGGCGACCAAGTTCGGGCTGCGCCACGACCCGGAGACGGGGCGGGTCGACGGCGTGGACACCTCGGCCGCGTACGTACCCCTCGCCTGCCACGCCTCCCTGCGCCGCCTGGGGACCGACCATCTCGACCTCTACTACGTCCACCGCCGCGACCCCGAGGTCCCCATCGAGGAGACGGTGGGCGCGATGGCCGAGCTGGTGAAGTCGGGCGAGGTGCGCCACCTGGGGCTCAGCGAGGTGAACTGCAACACCCTCCGCAGGGCCCACGCCGAGCACCCGATCAGCGCGATCCAGCTGGAGTACTCCCTGTTCACCCGCGATGTGGTGGAGGGCGAACTCCTCGACACCTGCCGGGAGTTGGGTATCGCGGTCGTGGCGTACTCTCCGCTGGGCCGCGGCATGCTGACGGGGTCCGTGGCCTCCCGCGCGGACCTGGGCGAGAACGACAACCGCCGTCGCTGGCCGCGCTTCTCCGACGAGAACATCGACCGCAATCTGGCGCTGGTGCGCGCCATCGGCGAGGTGGCGGCGCAGATCGGCTGCACCCCCACCCAGGCGGCGCTGGCCTGGCTGCTGGCGCAGGGCGACGACATCGTGCCCATCCCCGGCACCAAGCGCACGCGCTACCTCGAAGAGAACGCCGCGGCGGCGGATGTCTCCCTGTCCCCCGAACAGATCGCCCTGCTCCGGGCGACCGTCCCGGACGACGCGGTGGCCGGGGGCCGCTACCCGGAACAGGCGCTGGCACGACTGGGGCACTGAGTCGCTGGGCCGCTGAGCCGCTGAGCCGCTGGGTCACTGAGCCGCTGGGTCACTGAGCCGCTGGGTCACTGAGCCGCCGGGTCACTGGCGGAAAACCGCCGACTGAACGCACGTACGGTAATCGAGAGTTGTACCGGGTCCAGGCGCACGACATCCACCCTCACGGGCACGAAAGGGCATTCACCAGCAAGGGAAGCCGTACGGGCGGCGAGCGTACGCGGTTCAGGTATGGACAGCGCACAGAGCATGTGGTCACGCTGGGTGAGTTGAGCGCGGAGAAATCACGTCACCTGGAGGTGGCCGCGTATGACTGACATGGCGGACTCGGCGGACGAAACGCTTGAATGGGAGAGAGAACCGGACTCCTCGGACAGCATGCGCACCTTCGGGGCGGTGGTCCAGGCCCTGCGCGAGCACGCGGGGGTCAGCCGGATGGAACTCGGCAGGCTGGTGCGGTTCTCCCAACACACCGTGGCGTCCATCGAGTTGGGGCGCCGCATGCCGGACAAGGACTTCGTGGAACGGGCGGAGGCCGCACTGGGGAACACGGGCGCCCTGCGGAAAGCGGCGAGGCATCTGACGCGCCGACCGGGACTGGCCGCGTGGTTCCGGGAGTGGGCGAGGCTGGAGAAGGTAGCGGCGGCCCTGGGCACGTACGAGTGCCGTTTGGTACCGGGGCTGTTGCAGACGGAAGCGTACGCCCGCGCGGCTTTCGAGAACCGCGTCCCTCCCCTGTCGGACGAGCAGATGGAGGCACAAGTAACCGCGCGCATGGAGCGTCAGCGGTTGCTCAAGGAACGCCCCAACACCGAATTCAGCTTCATCGTGGAGGAGCACGTCTTGCGACGCGGCCTCGGCGGGATCGAAGTCACGATGGGTCAGTTGGACCACATCCTGGCCCTCGCCGCGTTGCGCAACACGTCGATCCAGATCATGCCTACGCTCAGCCCTCGGCACGCGGGTCTGGACGGCCCGTTGTCCCTTCTGGAAACAGCGGACGGCAGGCGGCTCGCATACTCCGAGGGGCAGAAGAACGGCCGGTTGATCGCGGAGCCGAAGGAGGCCGCCGTTCTGCACCAGCGATATGCGAAACTCCGTTCACAGGCCCTCAGCCCCCTGGACTCCGTGGGCCTGCTGGAGCGGATCAGAGGAGCGCTATGACCACGACCGAACCGGCCTGGTTCAAGTCCAGCCACAGCGGCACCGAAGGTGACAACTGCATCGAGGTCGCCGTCACCGAACAGGCCATCCGCGTACGGGACTCCAAGGACACCACCCGCCCCCACCTCACCATCAAGCCCCACGACTGGGCGCGGTTCGTGCGCTACGCCGCTGAAGGCTGACAGCCACGCGAGTGCGCGGCACTCCGTACCGAGCCCGCAACACCTGGGCTCCGTGAGCCTGGCGGAGCAGATCGGAGGAGGGCTATGACCACGACCGAACCGGCCTGGTTCAAGTCCAGCCACAGCGGCACGGCCGGCGATAACTGCATCGAGGTCGCCGCCACCGAACAGGCCATCCACGTGCGGGACTCCAAGGACACCACCCGCCCCCACCTCACCATCAAGCCCCACGACTGGGCGCGGTTCGTGTGCTACGCCGCCGAGAGCTGATGGCCGCGCAGGGCGCGTACATGACGGGGTGAGCGCCGAGCTGTCGGCTCTCACTTCCGTGCGTGCCGCCCCCTCGCCGAGCGCGTGCCGTGACGGGTAAAGTCCAATCCCCTTTGGCACGTTTGGAGGATGCGTGAGCTCCACGGTCGAACACAGCTTTGTCGAGGTCAACGGAGTCAGGCTGCACATCGCCGAGCAGGGGCAGGGGCCGCTGGTCGTGCTGTTGCACGGCTTTCCCGAGAGTTGGTATTCCTGGCGGCACCAGTTCGCGCCGCTGGCCGCCGCCGGCTACCGGGTGGTGGCTCCCGATCAGCGGGGGTACGCGCGCAGCGAGCAGCCCGAGGACGTCGATGCGTACAGCCTGCTGCACCTCACCGGCGATGTGGTCAGCCTGATCCACGCGCTCGGGGAGGAGCGGGCGGTGGTCGTCGGGCACGACTGGGGTGCGCCGGTCGCCTGGGCGAGCGCGCTGCTCCGGCCCGATGTCGTACGGGCCGTCGCCGGGCTCAGTGTGCCGCCGGGGCCGCCCGCCGGGCTGGGCTCGCTGGAGGCCAGCCGAGAGCACTACGGCGACGGTTTCTATCAGCTCTACTTCCAGCAACCGGGCGTAGCGGACGCCGAGTTGGCGCGGGACCCGGCGTCGACGTTCCGGCGCATCCTGTACAGCGGGTCGGGCGACAACCCGGCCACCGAGGCGCCCCGCCCCTGGGTCGTTCCCGAGGGCGCCACGCTGCTGGACACGATCCCGGAGCCGGAGCGGCTGCCCGGCTGGCTGACGCCGGAGGACATCGAGACGTTCGCGCGGGACTACGCCGAGCATGGGGAGAGCGCCTTCACCGGCCCCCTCAACTGGTACCGCAACATCCAGCGCAACCACGAGCTGATGACCGTGTTCCAGGGCCTCCGTATCGACGTGCCCGCGCTGTACGTCTACGGGGACCGGGACCTGGTGACGTCCTTCCACGGCATGGAGGCGCACCTGAAGAACCTGTCCGCCGTCGCCCCGAAGCTGCGCGGCAGCGTACTCCTCCCCGGCTGCGGTCACTGGACCCAGCAGGAGCGGCCGGACGAGGTCAACGCGGCGCTGATCGACTTCCTGGGGAGTCTGACGGACTCCGGGCGGGGCTCCGCGTAATCCGCGCAAGGAGCCCGTAGAGCTCTGATGTGCGCGAAAGACCCGCGGCCGGCGCCGGCCGCGGGTGGGGGGTGACACCTGCGCGTTACAGAACTCCGGTGCGCAGCGCGAACGCCACGGCGTGGGTGCGGTTCTTGAGGTTGTGGCGGGCCACGAGCTGGTGGATGACACTCTTGATGGTCCGCTCGGAACAGCCGATCCGGCCCGCCACCTCCTTGGTGTTCAAGCCGTCGGCCAGGAGTCTGAGCACATTGACCTCTCTGGCTCCGAGGCCCGCGACATTGAGGCCGTGCGGGATGAGTGCGTTGTCCCTGATCGCTTTGATCTGGCCGATCAGCCGTTGCTGCACCCCGTCGCCCGGCTTCGCGCCGCCGCGCGCGGCCGATACGACGGCGCGCGCGATGGCGTTGAAGCTGCTCTCCTTCCGGTACAGCAGGCTGACCAGCCCGAGGCTGATCGCGCGCAGCATGGAGTGTTCCGGGAACTCGTTGGCCACGAGTACGACGGGCAGGCTGCGCCCTCCGCCGCCGCTATCCCGGTGCACCCGCGCCACTCTGGTCAGCATGTCCCCGGTCACCTCGTTGGCCAACACGAGCAGGACATCGGCGGTGTGGCGCGAATCCAGGGAACGCGCGGCAATCTCGTCACAAGAGTTCAAGCGCACGATGGCCCCTTCTTCGGTTATCGGGTCATCGGCGAGCACGGCTACGGCAATCGACATTCTCAAGGACTCCCCTTACGCGCGCCCTGCGCAATCCGCCCGTCGTCCCCTGCGGGAGGACGACCCTCTGCGGAGAGCGGAGTCAGGCCACAAGGGGATAACTGCGCGACGGACATAAGACTGCACTCCCAGGCATGCACGGATCACGTGGTCCCGATCAAACTAACCTGATGGAATCCTGTATTCCATATACAGAGTGTCAAGTCTTAGGCTGAGATGTCGCGTCAGGATGCCTATTTTCAGCCATCCCTAACCGATCGAGACACGGGCGCCACAGCGCGCCGTGACCGCCACTCCTCTACCCGGTATCGCGCCGCCCGGAAACTCGCTGTCCAAAAACTCACCGTCCGGTGAGTGACTCGATGACCGGTGTGAACTCCGTCATGGCCGACTCGTGCACACTGACGTAAGAGAAGCCGTAGCGCTCCCGCCGTTCCAGCAGCTGTTCCGCCATCTCCGCGACCGTTCCGATCAGCACCGTGGGCGCGTCCGCGGCCTGCTCGGCCGTCAGGTGCGGCATCCGGCGGCTCAGCGTCTCCGCCGCCTCCCGCCGCCGGTCCGTCACGACCACCGCCTGGATGAGAATGTTGCGCTCGATCCCGGCGGCCCGGTCACCGGCGACCGCCTCGAAGTGGGCGACCCGCTCAGCGACCGTGTCCGCGTCAAGGAGCTGCAAGGTGCCGCGCGTCGCGCCGCGTTTGAGCACGGCGCCGGTGAACGCGACGATGTCGGCGTGGCGCGCGGCCAGCCCCAGCACCCGGTCGCCGTTGCCGCCGATGAGAATGGGGGGCCGGGACGGGGGCTGGGTGTCCCCCAACTCTCGGGGGTGGTCCAGCAGCCGGGTCAGTTCGGCGGCCGTCCGCTCCAATCCGTCCACCCGGCTGCCGGCGGTGCCCCACTCCACACCGGCCTTGTCGAACTCCGAGCGCACGTATCCCGTACCCAGACCCACTTCGAGCCGCCGGTCGGTGAGCCGATCGGTTGTCATGACCTCGCGAGTCAGCAGAACCGGGTTCCAGAAAGCGCTGTTGAGTACGAAAGTTGAAACTCGCACGCTTTCCGTCACCGCCGCCGCGGCGACCAGCGCGGGGAACGGGGCCTGCACCCCGAGATGGTCCGGAACGGTGAGGACGTCGAATCCGAGCGACTCCGCGGCACGGCACTTGTCCGTCCACTCCTGATGGCCGGTGGCTGAATTCAGATTGACGCCGAACCGAAATTTTCTCATGAGTTCACTCCGTTCCTTCCGGACGGCCCGTCCGCCTCCTGGCCGAATACCGATTCCGGCAGCAGCGTCCGGAAATGGTTGAGGATTGCAGAAAGGCCGTCCGCCAGCCGTCCGGCGGCGTCGGCGCCGACCCGGTCGCCGCGGTAGGCCAGGGAGCCGCGCAGGGCGGCGTCCCGTTCCGCGAAGGTGATGGTCACAGGGAATTTACTGGTCTCCGTACGCCGCGCGACGAAATCCACGGGGGTCATCCGGGCGTCACCGAGCCGCCCCGACCAGTTGGTCAGGCTGACGCTGTTGAGGAGAACGTCGGCGTAGGGCGTGTGCCCGGGAGACCGTCTCGGCGCGAGGCCGCGCACCACGTCCTCGAACGGAGCCGCGCGGTGCTCGAAGGCATCGATGATCTCTTCCCGCAGCACGCGCAGCAGCTCGGCGAACGTCGTCCCCGGAGCGCACCGGGAGCGCAGCACCAGCGTGTTCAGGCACGGCCCGATGACGTCCTGGAACGCGGACGGCCCCCGATGGGCCACCGGGATCCCGAAGGTGAGGTCCGTGAGCCCGGTCCAGCGGTGCAGCGCCGCGGCGACCGCGGTCGCCTGGATCATGAAGGCCGAGACCTTCTCCGCACGCTGTACGGGCAGTAGCTCGCGCACGATCCCAGGCTCCAGGCTCAGCCCGAGGTTCCCCAACGACTCTTCACGCAGTGGGGCGTTGACCCCGAGAGAACTCGGAGCTCCCTTCAACTGGCGGCACCAGTAAGCGACATCGTCAGCCGCCCCCGCCTCCTGGTTCTCGACCGCCACCAGGTCGCGGTACTGGTTCCGGGGCGGCGGCGGACCCGCGTCCGGGTCCGCCGGCGCGTAGCAGCGCTCCAACTCCCGTACGAGTATGGGCACCGACTCCCCGTCGAGCACGAGATGGTGGACGCACAGGGAGAACACGTGGCGCCGTGGTGCGACGGTGAACAGCGCGGCGCGCAGCAGGCGTCCGTCCGCCGGGACCAGAGTGGCCGCGGCCCCGTCCGCCCACGCGCCGAGCCGCGCCTCCCGCTCGGGGCCGGTCAGCCCGGTGAGGTCGGCCCGCTCGACCTCGGGGATCCACGGTGGCATCACCTCCTGGAACAGCCGGCCGTCACGGTCCAGGAAGCGGGTGCGCAGAATGTCGTGGCGGCCGATCACCGCCGCGAGTGCGTCGCGCAGCGCCCGCGCGTCCAACTCCCCCTCCACCTCCCAAGACAGCGGCACGTGGTACGTCGCGTGGACCGGGTCCAGGCGCTGGGCGAGCCAGATGCTCTCCTGGAATCCGGAGGCCGCGAAGGCGCCGCCAGGCTCCGGGCGCGCCGGGGCGGCGTCGGCCGGGGCGGGCGGCGCGTCGGCCGTCGCGCGGTCGATGACGCCCACCAGTTCGCCGAAGCCGGGGTGGGTGAAGAGGTCGCGGATCGACAGATCGACGCCGAAGCGCCTGCCGACCCGGGTCAGCAGCGTGGTCGCGAGCAAGGAGTGTCCGCCCAGCTCGAAGAAGGAGTCCTCGACCGAGGCCACCGGCACGCCCAGCACGCTCTGCCAGATCGTGGCGAGCCCGACGGCGGTGGGCGAGGTGAGCCCGCGGGTCGCCGCGGGCGAGGGCGCCGGGGCGGTGTCCGACGCCTGATGCCCGTCTCCGTGAGCCCGTACCGGCGGAGCCGCCACGGCCGCGGTCTCCGCGGGCGGCACGCTGACGGCGGGCAGCAGCGCCAGGCCCTCCTCGACGGTGCGGTGCGGGGCCGCGATCATGTCCGCCACGACGGCCAGGTGGTCCCGGGCCAGCGAGGCGAGCAGTTCCGGGCCGAGGGAGCCGTCGGGGTCCTTCCACAGCATGCGGCTGCCATGGCTGTCCTCCGCCAGCAGGACGGTGAGCCGGTAGTCCGGCACGTCCATGAGGTCCAGGAGCCTCAGCTCGCACGGCGCGTCGCCGCCGTCGAACCGCAACCGCCCCACGTCGGGCCCGCCGCGCCCAGCGCCGTCCTCGGCGTGCCCGAACCGCACGTATTGGAGGACGACTTGGTGCGTACGGTCGCGGTCCGCCGGACCGGTCAGCTCCGCCGCCCGGAGGATCGCGGGCAGCGGCAGGTCTCCGTGGCCGGACCCGGCGCGTACCTGCTCCCGCAGATCGCGGGCCAACTCCGCGTAGGTGCGCGAGCCGTCGATCCGCTGCCGGAACGGCAGGACGTTGACAAAGAAGCCGACGCGTCCGTCGAGGGCGGGGTCCGACCGCCCGTGGTAGGGCGCCGACGCGATCAGGTCGTCGGAGCCGGTGTGGCGGTGCAGCGTCAGGAAGAGCGCGGCGAACATGACGGTGAACGAGGTGACGCCCAGTTCGCGCGCCAATGCCCGTACCTGTTGCGGCAGTTGTGGATCGATGGGCTGCGGCAGCTGCCGGTAGCCGTCGGGCTCGGCCCGTACGGGCAGTGGTCGGGCCGGTGCGTCGCCGCTCAGGGCCGTGTGCCAGTAGTCCCGCAGCGGCCGGCCTCCGGCGCCGAGGGCCATTTCCCACGAGCGCTGGGCGTGGGCGACGTACGGGCCGAGGGCGTCCGGCTCGCCGAGCCGCTCTCCGCCGTAGGCCCTGCATAGCTCGTCGAGGAGCGGGGGGATCGAGGTGCCGTCCAGGACCAGGTGGTGGACGGTGAGCAGCAGCAGGGTGTAGTCCGGCCCGTGCAGCACTTCCGCCCGCGCCAGCGGCCCCCGGTTCAGGTCGAAGGGGGCTCGGGCCGCCACGATGGCGTCGTAGCGCCCGGCCGTCACCGTACGGACGGTGACGGGGACGGGGTCCGCGCCGGCCCAGGTCAGGCGGGTTCCGGTGCGGGTCTCGGCGACGCGGCCCCGCAGCATGGGGTGACGTCGCGTCAGTTCCGTGATGGCCGCTCGCAGACGCTTCGCGTCCAGGTCGCCGCTCACGTCCAGGGCCAGCGGGATGATGTGCTCCCACCGCTGGGGGTCGCGCTGCCAGGAGACCCACATGGCCTCCTGTACGGCGGACAGCGGGAGTTCGTCCCGCGGCGCGGCCCACCCGGTGGCCGGGCCGTGCGGCCGGTCGTCGGTCGTGTCAGCCATGGGTCGTCCTCCAGGCGTGGGTCATGACGCTTGCGCGGTGAGCGCGCGCTTGTCGGTCTTGCCCGACGGGGTCAGCGGCAGTGCGGGCACCCGCACGAAACGGCGGGGCACCATGTGGGCGGGCAGCGACGCCTTGGCGCGGGCCGTGAGCCGTTCGGCCAGTTCGTCCCGCCCGCCGTCGCCGTCATCGGCGCCGGGGGCCGGAGCGTAGAAGGCGGTGAGCATGTGTTCGCCGATGCGGCTGGTCACCGGCAGGACCACGAGGTCCTGTACGCCCTCGGTGCCGTGCAGCGCGCTCTCGATCTCGCCGGTCTCGATCCGGTAGCCGTTGATCTTCACCTGGTCGTCGGCCCGGCCCGCGAACTCCCAAGTGCCGTCCGGCAGGGCCACGGCCAGGTCGCCGCTGCGGTAGTAGCGCCGGGGCTCCCCGGTGCCCGCGAGGTCGAGAAGGGGGTACCGCTCGTCGGTCAGCTCCGGCCGTCCGAGATACCCGATGGCCAACTGGTCGCCCGCCAGGCAGAGTTCACCTATGCGTCCGGTCGGAGTACGGCCGCCCCACTCGTCGAGCAGCACCACCTCGAAGCCGTCGAGCGGGCGGCCGATGTTCAGCTCCGGGTCCGGGGTGACGCCGGCCGGCGCCGACGCGCCCGTCGGAGCCGATACGCCGCGGGCCCCGTCCCGCAGCGCGTCGATCTCGCTCTCGGGCAGCCGCCGCCAGGTGGCGAACACCGTGGTCTCGGTGATGCCGTACATGTTGAAGAACTCGGCCCCCGTGCCGTGCACACGGCGCCAGGCGCGTACCGCTTCGAGATCGACCGCCTCGCCGCCGAAGAGGACGTACCGCAGCGGCAGATCCGGCACGCTGCCCGTCTCCTCCGCTCGGGCCACCGCCGACCGCGAGAGGTAGCGGAAGACCGAGGGCACCTGGTTGAGGACGGTGACGCGCTCGGCGACGACGAGGTCGAGCATGGCGTCGGGCGAGCGGGCGGTCTCGGTCGGCACCACGACCAGCCGGGCGCCGTGGGCGAGCGCGCCCCACATCTCCCATACGGAGAAGTCGAAGCACGGGGAGTGGAACAGCGTCCACACATCATCGCCGCGCAGGTCGAACACCCGGTCGCAGGCGTCGAGCAGCGCCGTGACGTTGCGGTGGGAGACCATGACGCCCTTGGGGTCGCCGCTCGACCCCGATGTGTAGATCACGTAGGCCGGTGCGTCCGGAGCCACCGCCGCCTGCGCGGCAGGGGGCTCCGGGGCCTGCCGGGAGGCGTCCTCGACGTCGATGACGGTGGCGTCCGGCAGCACCGCGGAGGCGTCCTGGTCCGCCACCACCAGATCGAGGGACGCGTCGTGCGCCATGTACCGCACCCGCTCCGGCGGGTACGCCGGGTCCAGCGGTACGTACGCACAGCCGGCCTTCAGGACCGCGATCGCCGCGGCCACCACGTTGTTCCCGCGCCGCAGATACAGGCCCACTCGGGCGCCCGGGTCGGGTGCGTGCCGAGTGATGGCGGAGGCCAACCGGTTGGCCCGATCCTCCAGTTGGCGATATGTCAGGGATTCCCGACCGTCCGTCACGGCCTGTGCGTCGGGGGTGCGCGCGGCCTGTTCCTCGAATATCCGGTGCAGGGTGAGCTGGGCGAACACGTGCTGCCTTCCTCCTCGTTACGGCTCGATACGCTGGTTCGGCGCCGCCTCGCGGGCGGGCGGGCGCTATGGGCGCAGGCTCAGGGGCCGCAGATCGGTCCACGCGACGGTGATGTGGGACAGGCACTCGCTCTTGGAGCCCGTCACGCCCACGGGCTCCCAGCCGTCGGGGGCCGCGCGGTCCTCGGGCCAGATGGAGTACTGGTCCTCGTGGTTGCGGACCACGGTGTATCGGCGGTCGTCATCCTCGAACATGGGAAACGCGGTCCTCTCTGCTGAGCCGGGCGCCGGGGGCGGCGCCGGATTCCGGCCGTGCGGGTGGTTCGGGCCATGCGAGCTCTTCGGACCGTTCGCAACCGGCGAGGGCGAGCAGCGTGCCCCGCATCCGCGACAGCATCGCGGCACCCTCGGGTGCGGTGAGGAAGAAGTGGTCGCCGGGCAGTTGCTGATGAGTGAAGTCGCCGGTGGTGAGCGGCCGCCAGGCGGCCAGTTCGGCCTCGGACACGATGGCGTCGGCCGTGCCGCCGAACGCGTTGACCGGGATGGCCAGGGGCGGCCGCTCGCGGTATGCGTAGGTGTGGTCGAGTTCGAAGTCGGCGCGCAGGGCGGGGAGCGCCAGCGCTCTGATCTCCGGACGGGCCAGCACCCCCGGTGAGGTGCCGCCGAGCTGATCGATGAAGGCGAGCAGGTCGTGGTCCGTCAGGTCGTGCACGGACACGCGGGCGTTCCCCAGGTGGGGGGCCTTGTGCGCGGCCACCGTCAGGGCGGCCGGGCGGCCGGGCAGATCCCGCAGGCGGGCGGCCACCTCGTACGCGATGAGGGCACCGAGGCTGTGGCCGAAGAGGACCAGGGGTCGGTCGCATTCGGCGCGCACCACCTCGGCCAGCGCGTCGGCCAGGGGGTCCATGTGCCGGTACGGCGCCTCTCGCAACCGGCCGCCACGGCCTGGCAGTTGGACGGCGCAGACCTCCACTTCCGCGGGGAACGCCGTCGACCACGGGTAGTACATGGACGCCGAGCTGCCCGCCCCCGGCAGGCACACCAGGCGCACCTTCGCGTCGGGGCGCGGCGGGAAGCGCAGCAGCCAGGGGCTCTTCACCGGGCCTCCCGGGGTTCGGGCGGTGCGGAGTGCGTCACCGCTGACTGCCTTACGTGGTCGGCGAGTTCGCTGATGGTGGGGTGGTGGAAGACATCGCTGACGCGCAGGGATATCCCGGCTTCGCGGGCCCGGTGCACCAGCTGGATGCTCTTGAGGGAGTCACCGCCGACGGCGAAGAAGTCCTCGTTGACGTCGCTCTGCGGGCGGCCCAGCACCCGCGCCCAGATGTCGGCGAATGTCCGCTCGGTATCGTCCCTGGGGCCCACCCGGTCGTGCGCGGGGGCCGCGGCGGGGGCGGGCAGGGCCGCGCGGTCGACTTTGCCGCTCGCGTTGAGCGGCAGCGCGGGCAGGACCATGAGGTGGGCCGGGACCATGTAGCCGGGGAGGCGGTCGCGCAGATCGGCGCGCAGAGCGGTGACGAAGGCGTCGTCGTCACCGGTGGCGGAGACATCGCCGATGACGGAGGCACCGCCAGTGGCGGAGACATCGCCGCTGGTGGAGACAGTACCGGCGGTGGAGACAGCACCATCACCGGTGGCGCCCGCCGGCTCCGGAACCCGCCGCCCGGCCCCCTGCCGTACGAGGTAGGCGACGAGTTCGGTTCCGGCGGCATCGGCAGCGGCCGGGGAAGTGGCGATCACGACCGCCTCCCGTACGCCCGGGAGGGCGCGCAGCACGTTCTCGATCTCACCGGGCTCGACCCGTACGCCCCGAACCTTGACCTGGTGGTCGTTGCGGCCGAGGAAGTCCAGGCTCCCGTCGGCCCGCCAGCGCACCAGATCGCCCGTACGGTACAGCCGCGCGCCCGGGACCGAGGCATGCGGGTGCGGCACAAACCGGTCGGCGGTCAGAGCCGGCTGGCCCAGATAGCCGCGGGCGAGCACCTCACCGCCCAGGTACAGCTCACCGGGCACGCCCACCGGCACCGGCCGCAACTCACCGTCGAGCACATATGTCTCGGCCCCCGCGACGGGCCGCCCGATGGGTACCCGTACCTCCTCGGCGAGCATCGCGTCGTCGGCCGTCGTCGCGCACTCCCACTCGGTCACCTCGACCGACGCCTCCGTCGGCCCGTACGCGTTGTACAGCCGTGCCGGGAGGCGGGCGAGGACGCGGTCGTGCGTCGTACGAGGCAGTTCCTGGCCGCTGCACAGCACCCGCCGCAGCGACGCGCACCGGTCGAGGCCGGGCTCTTCGAGGAACGCTTCCAGCAGCGGCGGCACGAAGTGCGCGGTGGTCACCCGCTCCCGTTCGATCACCTCGACGAGGTACGCGGGGTCGCGGTGCCCGCCCGGCGCGGCCACGACGAGGGCGGCGCCCGTCGTCAGCGGCCACAGCAGCTCCGTGACGGAGACGTCGAAGGTGCAGGGCGTCTTGTGCAGCACCCGGTCCGAGGGGTCCAGACCGTGGGTGGCCTGGATGGAACGGACCCGGTTGGCGAGGCCCCGGTGCGGTACGCCCACCGCTTTCGGCGTGCCCGTGGAGCCGGAGGTGTGGATGACATAGGCGAGGTGGTCGGGCCCGACCTGGCCTGCCGCCATGGGCGCCGCATCCCGCGGCCCCTCCGCCCAGGGGAAGGCGTCCACGGCCGTGACGGGCACCCCTGCGTCGGCGAGCAGCGGGGCGAGTTCGCCGGTGGCGAGGAGGTGCGCCGCGCCGACCGCGCGCAGCATCCGTACGAGCCGGGCGGGCGGGTCCTCGGGGGACAGCGGCAGATAGGCGCTCCCGGCGGCGAGTACCGCCAGCGCGGACGTCACCAGGCCGGGGCCGCGCGGCAGGCAGACGGCGACCGGGGCGTCCGCACCCGCGCCGCTCCCTACTAGATGGCGCGCCAACTGTCCTGCCCTGCCCGCTAGTTGGTCATAGCTCAGCCGTTCCCCCTCGAAGAGGACAGCGGTGGCGTCGGGGGTGCGCCGCGCCTGCCGGTCGATCGCCTCGTGCACCGGGCCGTCCCAGGGGTACGCGGCCGGCCCCCGGCTCCACCGGCCGAGAAGGAGATCCGCCTCTTCCTCGTCCGTCAGGGAGAACCGGGACAGCGGCGTACTCGGGTCGTCCAGGGCGGTGCGCAGAACGTGGCGGTACTGCCGGGCGAGGCGCCGCACGGCCGCGGCGTCGAACAGCTCGGTGCGGTAGCGGAAGAAGCAGTCCGCGCCGTTGTCGTGCGGCCGGATCTCCAGCCATAGGTCCGTGAAGGTCGTCCGCGGAATGACCGGGAAGACGTCCACGTCCAGACCGGCCAGATCGGGCATGGTCAGCGGCTGCTGTACCGCGAACATCGCCTGGAACAGCGGGTCGTGGCTCCGTTCGCGCTCCGGCCCCAGCTCCGTGACGATCCGCTCCAACGGAACGTCCTGACGGGGAAAGGCGTCCAGCGCGCTGCGGCGGACCCGGCGCAGCACCTCTTCGAACGCGGGGTCGCCGGTCAAGTCGACGCGAAGCGGCAGGGTGTTGACGAACATGCCGATCAGCGGGGCGAGTTCGGATCGCCCGCGCCCGGCGCTGGGGCTGCCGATGACCAGGTCCTCGGTGCCCGACAGCCGGGAGAGCTGGAGGGCGAACACCGACAGCAGCACCATGAACGGCGTGGCCTTGTGCCGTTGCGCGGTGGCCCGTACCGCCTGCCAGGTCTCTTGACTGAGCGTCATGGTGTGCGACGTGCCGTCGAAGCCCTGCACGGCGGGTCGCGGGTAGGTGGTGGGGATCTCCAGCAGCGCGGGCGCGTCGGCCAGTCGGGTACGCCAGTGGTCGAGGGCCTTCTCAGCTTCGGGCCCGGCGAGTTCGCGCTGCTGACGGGCCGCGTAGTCGCCGAACTGGAGCGGCAGCGGTGCCAAGGAGGGCTCGCGCCCGGCCGTACGGGCCGCGTACAGCTCGGACAGCTCCTCGAAGAGGCGGGCCATGGACCAGCCGTCGCAGATGGTGTGGTGGCAGATGACGGCCAGGGCGTGGTCCCGCTCGCCCAGGCGCACCAGCAGGGTCTTGACGAGCGGCCCCCGAGCGAGGTCGAAGACGTGCTCGGTCTCCGTCTCGATGAGGGCCCGGGCGCGTTCCGCACGCCCGGTCTCGGGTTCCCGCGTCAGGTCGGTGACGGGGAGCGGGATGGTGAGGCTGGGCGCGACGTACTGGTGGGGCTCCCCCGCGTCGTCGGCCCGGAACACGGTGCGCAGCGCCTCGTGCCGGTCCACGATGCGGTTCAGGGCCCAGTGCAGCGCCGGCAGGTCGAGCGTCCCGCGCAGCCGCAGGGCCGCCACCAGGTTGTAGGCGCTGTTGCCCGCGTCGAGCTGGTCCAGGAACCACAGCCGCCGCTGGGCGAAGGACGCCGGGAGGAGCTTGTACGTCCGTGCCGCGTCGGCGAGTTCGGCGGGTTCAGCCGGTTCGACGGATTCCGCGGGCTCGGCGGGCTCCGCCGGGAGGGTGGCCTGGTCGATCATGCGAGCCCCCCGGTTTCGGCGCCGCCGTCGGCCTTCGCCACCGCGTCGGCGGCGGCCCGCAGGTCCTCGACGGCGCGGGCGAGGCCGGCGACCGTCGGAGTCTCGAACACGTCCTCCAGTGGCAGCGCCACCCCGAAGGCGTTCTCGATGAGGGAGACGAGTTCGACGGCCGCGAGAGAGTCCCCGCCGTGCTCGAAGAAGTCCGGGTCGGTGACGTCCTCCGCGACGCCGAGGACCTGCCGGAAGAGGACGAGCAGGGCCGCGTCCACATCCACCGGTCCGTCCGCCACGGGCTCGTCGGCGGGCGCGGCCGGGGTGGTGTCCGCCCCGGTGACGGGCTCGGGCCGCACCAGGTGGGACCGGCGCTCGAAGGGGTAGGTGGGCAGCGGCACCCGGCGCCGGTCCGAGCCGTCGTGGAGGCGGTCCCAGGCGATCGCCGCCCCATCGCGCCACGCCCGCCCCACGGCGTCGAGCAGAGCGGCGAGCGCATCGCCGCCCGGCTGCCGCGGCCCGATCTCCACGAGGAGCCGGCCGGTACCGTCCGCCGCCGAGTCGCTCTCAGTCCGCGGCGCGCTCCCGTCCAGGAGGCCCGCCCAGAAGTCGGGGTCGGCCGCTTCCCGCGGCGTCACCGGCAGCTCCGAGGCGGGGTGTGTCCAGCCGGTCGACGGGGTCCGCCACTGGGCCGATTCGACCGCGTCGCGTAGGGCGGTCCCGCCCCGCGCCGCCGACACGGCGATGGTCAGCGCGTCGGTGAGCGGCAGCGCTCCGGCCACGCTCGCGGCGACCGGCGCGCCCACGCCGTGCCCCGTTACGGTCGCGGGGACGACACCCCAGTCCATGAGGGTGCGGGCGAGCGCGTACTCGACGGTGAAGCCGGTCGCGTACTCCAGTTCCGGGGACGGCGCGGGGTCGGGCTCGGTGTCCGTACGGGGCGTCAGCAGTCGCCGCACGTCGGGGCCGAGGGACGCGGGCAGCGCTTGGCAGCACGCGTCGACCGCGTCCCGGAAGGCCGGGTACGCCGCGTGCAGCGGGCGGGCGTCACGGGCGTACCGTGCGCCGCCGCCCGGGAAGGAGAAGACGGTCGGCGACTCTGCGGCTCCCTCGCTCTGTACGGCGCCGTCGTGTCGTACGGCCGGAGCCGACAGCGCCGCGACGGCCTCCGCGTGGTCCAGGCAGACGACGTGGCGGCGGTGCTCAAAGGTGTGCCGGCCCACCTGGAGGGTCCGGGCGACGGCGGCCAGCGGCAGCTCCGGCCGGCGCCGCAGGTGGTCGGCCAGCCGTTCGGCCATGGTGTCCAGCGCGGCGGGAGTGCGGGCCGACAGCACCAGCAACTGCGCTGCGGGAGAGGGGAGTTGCACGGGCGGCGCGGGGGCCGGGGCTTCCTCCAGCACCACATGGGCGTTGGTGCCGCCGATGCCGAAGGAGCTGACGCCGGCCCGCCGCGGAAGCCGGGTCGTCTCCCACTTGCGGGTGCGGGTGTTGACGCTGAAGGGGGTGGTCTCGAAGCCGATGGCGGGGTTCGGCGCGGTGAAGTGCAGGGTGGCCGGGAGCGTACGGTCCTCCAGCGCCAGCGCGGCCTTGATGAGGCTCGCCACTCCGGCGGCGGTGTCGGTGTGCCCGATGTTCGTCTTGACCGAGCCCAGGCCCACGGTCCCGTCGGCGGCCGTCTCGTCCTCGGCGTACCCGTCGCGGAACGCCTGGGCCAGCGCGGTGACCTCGATGGGGTCCCCGACCGGGGTGCCCGTGCCGTGCGCCTCGACGTAGGAGATGTCGCCGGGGTACACGTCGGCGGCGATGTGCGCCCGGCGGATGACCTCCGCCTGGCCGCGTACACCGGGGGCGGTGTAGCCCGCGCGCTCGCGCCCGTCGTTGTTGACGGCGGAGCCGCGGAGCACCGCGTGCACGTGGTCGCCGTCCTCGACCGCGTCCCGCAGCCGGCGCAGGACGACGATCCCGGCGCCGTCCCCGGCCACGATGCCCCGCGCGTCGGCGGAGAACGTACGGCAGTAGCCGTCGGGCGACATGGTGCCGCCCTCCCGGTGCCAGTAGCCGGACAGCGGGGCCCGCAGGGTGACCCCGCCGGCCAGCGCCGTGTCGCACTCCCCCGCCAGCAGCGCCCGGCTCGCCTCGTGGACCGCGACCAGGGAGGTCGAGCACGCCGTCATGACCGCCACGCTGGGGCCGGTGAGGCCGAGCAGGTACGACACGCGGGTGCACAGATGCTCGGGGTCGTTGGCGAGGCTGAGGGTGAGGTCGTCCACGCCGGGGAAGCGGTCAGGTCGGGACCGTACGACCGAGGCGTAGCCGTTGCGGCCCGCTCCCGCGAACAGCCCCGTGGTGCCCGGGACCGCGCGCGGGTCGTACCCGGCCCGTTCCAGCGCCTCCCACGCGCACTCCAGGAAGATCCGGTGCTGGGGGTTGAGCAGGGCGGCGTCACGGGCGGTGATGCCGAAGAAGTCCGCGTCGAAGTCGCCGATGTTCTCCACGACGCCGTGCCGGCGCACGTAGCGCGGGTCCTTGATCCGCTCGGGGTCCTCGCCCCACTCCGCCAGTTCCGCGTCGGTCAGGGTCCGTACGCCGTCGACGCCGTTCACGACGTTGTGCCAGTACTCCTCCGGGGTGACGGCTCCGGGGAAGCGGCAGGCCATGCCGACGACGGCGATGTGGGTGTCGTCGTCCTCGGCGAGGTGGTTACCGGCGTCGGCGTTCTCGTAGGCGTTCTCGTTGATGTGCTCGGCGGTCACTGTCGTTCTGCCCTTCCGTGGGAGGTCCGTGCCCGCATGGCCGTCAGCCGGGCCGCGCCGCGGCGGCGCCCGGCTGTGCGCCCCTCGCCGCCGGTGCGGTCCGGGGCCGGGGCCTCGGCGCCGGTCAGCTGCCGGGCGAGGGCGGCGATGGTCGGGTACGCGTAGAGGTCGGCGATCCGCACGGGTCCGCCCAGTTCCTTGGCGAGCCGGTCGCGGACCGATGCCAGCAGCAGCGAATGGCCGCCTACGTCGAAGAAGTTGTCGTCGGCCCCGAAGGACTCGTGGCCGAGCGCCGCCGCCCATACGGCGCTGATCCGGCGCTCCAGCGGCGCCTCGGCGCGGCGGCGGGCGGCGGGTGGTGCGGCGAGTTCCAGGGCGTCCTGGGGCAGCGCCGTACGGTCGATCTTGCCGTTGGGGGTGAGCGGCAGCGTCGGCAGGGCGAGGTATCTGCGCGGGTGCATGTAGCGGGGCAGATGCCGTGCCATGTGGTCGTGCAGACCGGCGAGTTGAGGGGCGGTCGAGTCGTCGGCGGACACCAGGTAGGCGACGAGTTCGGTTCCGGCGGCGCTGTCCGGGGAGGCGGCCGTGATGGCTGGGGCCGTGGTTTCGGTGGCGGCCGGGGAGGTGGCCGTGGTGTCGGTGGCGGCCGTGGCGGCCGGGGAGGTGGCGATCACGGCCGCTTCCCGTACGCCCGGGTGGGCGCGCAGCACGTTCTCGATCTCGCCCAGTTCGATGCGTACGCCCCGGATCTTGACCTGGTGGTCGTTGCGGCCGAGGAAGTCGAGACTCCCGTCGGCCCGCCAGCGCACCAGATCGCCCGTACGGTACAGGCGCGCGCCCGGGACCGGCGCGTACGGGTGCGGCACAAACCGGTCGGCGGTCAGAGCCGGCTGGCCCAGATAGCCGCGGGCCAGGCCCGCGCCGCCCAGGTACAGCTCACCGGGCACGCCCACCGGCACCGGCCGCAGCTCGGCGTCGAACACGTACGCCTCGGCTCCGGTGATCGGCCGCCCGATGCCGGGTAGCGCTCCGCGCGCCTCGCCCTCCGGCGTGACCGTCCCCGATGTGGCGACGACCGTGTTCTCCGTGGGGCCGTAGTTGTTGACGAGTCGGAAGGGCAGCTCATGTCCGCCCGTTCCGTGCAGCCGGTCGCCGCCGGTGTGCACCGACCGCAGTGCCGATCCGGCGGGCCACGGGGTGCCGATCATCCGCTCCAGGAGGGGGGTCGGCAGAAAGGCGCTGGTGACCTGGCGTTCGGCCAGCCAGGAGCGCAGCGCGGACGGGTCCGGCACGGTCTCGGCGTCGGGCACCTCCAGGGTGGCGCCGGCGGTCAGGGCCGACCAGATCTCCCAGACGGAGGCGTCGAATCCGGGGGCGGCGATGAGGGTGCCGCGGTCGCCGGGCGCGAGGCCGAATTCCTCGTGGTGCCAGGTGACCAGGTTGGCGAGCGCGCGGTGCTCGACCATGACGCCCTTGGGGCGGCCGGTCGAACCGGAGGTGTACATGACGTACGCGAGATCGCCGGGCCCGGCCTCCGGAGCCGGGGGCGCCGGTGCCCCCCGAGCGGGGAGGGAGTCAAGCGTACGGACGCTCGTACCGTCGAGAGACCCGGCATGCTCGGCGTCGGTCAGGGCGAGCAGCGGACGCGCCTCGTCGAGGATCGCGTTCAGCCGGGAGGCGGGGTGTGCGGGGTCGAGGGAGACATAGGCGGCACCGCACTTGAGGACGGCCAGCTGCGCGGTCACCAACTCCGCGCCGCGCGGCAGGCAGACCGCCACGAGGGCGCCCGGCCCCGCGCCCGCCGCTCGCAGCCCGGCCGCGGCCTCGTCGGCGGCGCGGTCGAGCCCGGCGTAGGTGAGGCGGCCCTCCGCGGTCCGTACGGCGACGGCGTCCGGGTGAGCGCGGGCCTGGCGTTCGAAGAGCCGGTCGACGCGCTCCCCCGCGGGTTCGCGCGCGCACTCCGCGGCGCCGGACCACTCGGTGATCAGCGTCCGTTCCTCGTCCGTTCCCAGCACGGGCAATTGCCCGATGGGGGTCTCCGGCGCGGCGAGGGCCGCGGCCAGCAGGCGGACGTACCGCCGACCGGTCAACTCGGCGCTGCGGCCGTCGAAGACGTCCGTCTGGTAGCCCACCCACCCCTCGGCGCCCTGCCGGTGCCACGCCAGGTGCAGCGCCATCTCGTACTTGGCGGTCTCCGTCGGCAGCGGCAGCGCGGAGCAGTCGAGCCCAGGGAGGAGCGCGCCCGCTTCGGGCAGGTCCTCGTAGGTGACCACGGTCTGGAAGAGCGGGTGCCGGGCGGTCGAGCGGTCCGGCTGCAGCTCTTCGACGAGCAGTTGGAAGGGCAGGTCCTGGTACTCGTGACCGGCGAGGAAGGTGTCGCGCACCTGCTGTACGAGCGTGCCGAAGGGGGTCTCTGGTGCGCAGCGGACGCGCAGCGGGAGCATGTTCACGAACAGCCCGACGGTGCCTTCGACCTCCAGCTCCGTGCGGCCGCTCACCGGTACGCCGATGACCAGGTCGGTTGTCGAGGCCAGCCGGGACAGCAGGACCGCGTAGGCGGCCAGCAGGGTGATGAACCGGGTGCCGCGGTAGCGGGAGGCGACGGCTTCGAGCTGCTGCCCGAGCCGAGGCGGGATGGCGAAGGGCCGGCTGTCGCCGTCGAAGCTCTGCGCCGGAGGGTGCGGCCGGTCGGTGGGCAGGGGCAACTTGAGCTGTGCGCCGTCGAGTTCGGCGCGCCAGTAGTCCAGCGCCTCGCGGCTGCGCGGCCCGTCCAGGAGCCGGCGCTCGGCGGCCACGTACTCCCGGTACGAGCGCGCGGGCTCGGGGAGCGGGTCGGCGTCGCCGCTCGACGCGGCCCGGTACAGGGCGGACAGCTCCTGGTCGAGGATGCCGAGGGACCAGCCGTCGACCACGATGTGGTGGAAGGCGAGGACCAGCGCGTGGTCGTCGTCGGCGAGCCGGATCAGGTCCGCCCGGAAGACCGGGCCGTTCGCCAGGTCGAAGGGGGCGAGGGCGGCGCGGGCCACGGCCTCGCCCATGGCGGCTTCGCGTGCCGCGGCCCCGCTCGCGGCCTCGCCCGCGGTCTCTTCGCGAGCCACGGTCCCTTCGCGAGCCACGGCCTCGTCGCGGGCCATGCCCTCTTCGCGGCTCGCAGCCTCTTCCCAGGCCGCCGCGGGCGACCGGCTCAGGTCGGTCAGGGTCAGCGGCACCCTGCCCTGCGGGGCGATCCGCAGGGCAGGCGCGCCGTCCACGGTCGGGAAGGTGGCGCGCAGCACGTCGTGCCGTTCGACCAGCCGGTCGAGGGCCCGCTGGAGGGCGGGTACGTCCAGCGGGCCGCGCAGCCGCGTGGCGCGCGGCACGTTGTACTCGTTGCCGTCCGGCCTCAACTGCCAGAGGAACCACAGCCGTTGCTGAGCGGAGGAGAGCGCCGAGAGCGCGCCCGCGCTCATGTGGACGCGCCCTTCTCGGGTACGAGCGCGGCGGGGGCTTGTGCCTCGGGCCCCCGCTGCCGCGTCACCGAGGCGGAGGCTTGGGTGTCGGCTCCCCGCCGCCGCGTCACGAAGTCGGTGAGGTCGTCGACGGTGGGTCGCTCGAAGAAGTCGGCCATCGGGACCTCGACGCCCAGCGTGCGCGAGATGCGGGCGATCGCCTGCGACGCCGTCAGCGAGTGTCCGCCGAGCTCGAAGAAGTTGTCGCTGTCGCCGAGCTCTTCGAGGCGGAGGACCTCTTTCCAGATTCGGCCGATCGTGTCGCGCACGTCGTCGCGTGAGATGTGCCGCGTTGGCTCGGCCTCGGAAACCATGATTACAAGACCCCTTCCGGCCCTGGAGGGTGGGGTGGTTTCCCGGCGTAGCGCGCGAAACCTCTGTCCTCGCCACAATCTGCCGGGCGGACGGAGGGGAGCCAAGCGGGGTACCCGAAGGGGAAGCGGCCGCTGCACTGTTGGGCAGGGGGCGGCGGGCTCATGCGATGAGCTCACACGGCGGGCTCATACGGCGGGCCCATAAGGTCGGCCGCCCGCACGGCCGATGAGCTGAGGCCCGTCCGAGGTCGGCTGATCAGCCGATCAGCCGTGCGGGTCGAGTCGCCGGGCGGCCCCGTACCACCGGATGGCGGGGGCCCGCCGGATCAGAGCGCCGCGTACACGGCGTGGATCAAAGCCGTCTTCCGTGGGTCGTTCACTACATGATGGCCCATCACATTCATGGCGTACCCCATACCCAGATTCGCCTCGGGATCGCACATCCCGAAGGAACCGCCATAGCCGTCGAACCCGAAGGCACACGGGTTGGGCCCGTAACCGCCCTCTTCTCCGCTGGGCATGACGCCCAGTCCGAACTCGGACTCACGCCCGAGCGCGCCGCCGAGCACCAGGTCGAGGCAGCGGCCCTGCCCCTGCCGAGCGAGGTCGGTTTGCCGGGCGCTGATCACGGCGGAAGAGCCCGCGTAGGCGCCGTACAGCCGCGCCAGGGCGAGCGCGGTGGCGTGTCCGTTCGCGGCGGGGATCTGGGCGCGCCGCCACTGCGGGGTGTTCGCGGATTCGGGTCCGACCGCGGGGTTGGCGAGGACAGCGAGCGCGATGGGGCTCAACTGCGCGAACGTCTTCGCCAGTTCGCTGTCCGGCGGTGGCGGCGCCTGCACCAGTGTGGCGACGCGCCCGTCTTCCCGCTGGGCGAGCCCTACGTGGAAGTCGGCGCCGAGGGGGCCCGACAGCTCGGTGCGGATGAAGTCCCCGACGGTTCGGCCCGATATCCGCCTGATGACCTCGCCGATGAGATAGCCGTACGTCAAGGCGTGGTAGCCCGATACGGTCCCGGGCTCCCAGAGCGGCTCGGCAGCCGCCAGCCGGGACGTCATGGCGCCCCAGTCGTAGAGGTCCTCCACGGTGGCCGGTTCCCGCAACCCGGCGAGACCGGCCCGGTGGTTCAGCAGATACCGCACCGGCAGCTCCGCCTTGCCGCCCGCCGCGAACTCGGGCCAGTACCGCGCCACCGGGGCGTCCAGATCCAGCAGCCCCCGGTCGGCCAGCAGGTGGGCGGCGAGCGCGACCACTCCCTTGGTCGAGGACCAGACGTTCACCAGCGTCGAGGCGTTCCACGGAACACTGCGCGCCGGATCCACGTACCCGCCCCACAGGTCCACGACCGTGACCCCGTCGAGCACCACCGCCACCCGCGCGCCGAGCTCCAGGCCGTCGGCGAAGTGCTGCGCGAACACATCGCGCACACCGGCGAACGCCGCGTCGCACGTGCCATCAATCGATTGGGAAGACATCGGACTCCTCAACAACGAGCTATGGCCTCATCCCCACGCAACGTAATCACCTCCAGCCTCGCCAACAAGGGCCCGGTACGCCCCGCGAGACATCAGACGGCCGCGCCGGACCGTGTCCGGCGCAGCGGCCCGGCCCTCGCCGACGTCCCGGACCACCGCCACGCCACCGGCCGCGCCGCCCCGGCCGACCTCGGCTGCCCCGGCCTGGACCCCGGGGTCAGGAGGTCAGACCCGCGTCACGGGCGAGGAGGGCCGCTTGGACACGGTTGGTGACCTCCAGGGCGGCCAGGATACGGCTGACGTGAGCCTTGACGGCGCCCCCTCGCATGGTGAGGCGCTTGCCGATGTCGGCGTTGGTCTCGCCCTCCGCCAGCAGGGCCAGGACCTCGCGTTCGCGAGGGGTGAGCGAGGGGTGAGCGAGGCGAGGCGGGCCCGGGCCGCGGTGGCGGTGGGTCCAGAGGGTGCACTCCGGCGGGCTGAGCAGAGCGTTGGCGCCCGAGGCGACGGCGAGGAAGCCCACCGCGGCTTGCCGGTGGCCGGTGGCCGGAGGGCTCGAAATCCAGGATTTTGCATGATCATGCAGAGTGATACATACTCTTCCTATGTCCAAGGTCCTCACCTCACTGCCCACCGGCGAGCGCGTCGGCATCGCCTTCTCCGGCGGCCTCGACACCTCGGTCGCCGTCGCCTGGATGCGCGACAAGGGTGCCGTCCCGTGCACGTACACCGCCGACATCGGCCAGTACGACGAGCCCGACATCGCCTCGGTGCCCGGTCGCGCCAAGACGTACGGCGCCGAGATCGCGCGCCTGGTCGACTGCCGCGCCGCGCTGGTCGAGGAGGGCCTCGCCGCGCTCGCCTGCGGCGCCTTCCACATCCGCTCCGGCGGGCGCGCCTACTTCAACACCACGCCGCTCGGCCGCGCCGTCACCGGCACGCTCCTGGTCCGGGCGATGCTTGAGGACAGCGTCCAGATCTGGGGCGACGGCTCGACCTTCAAGGGCAACGACATCGAGCGGTTCTACCGCTACGGCCTGCTCGCCAACCCGCAGCTGCGGATCTACAAGCCCTGGCTCGACGCGGACTTCGTGACCGAGCTCGGCGGCCGCAAGGAAATGTCGGAGTGGCTGCTCGCCC
The DNA here is from genome assembly GCF_056434425.1 of Streptomyces sp. NPDC044033. NCBI lineage: Bacteria > Bacillati > Actinomycetota > Actinomycetes > Kitasatosporales > Streptomycetaceae > Streptomyces > Streptomyces sp. NPDC044033. The sequence continues at coordinate 478,706 of NZ_JBWKFF010000002.1, forward strand.
ACGACCTGCCCTACCGGGACAGCACCGAGAAGGCGTACTCCACCGACGCCAACATCTGGGGCGCCACGCACGAGGCCAAGACCCTGGAGCACCTGGACACGGGCGTCGAGACCGTCGACCCGATCATGGGTGTGAAGTTCTGGGACCCGTCGGTCGAGATCGCCGCGGAGGACGTGACGATCGGCTTCGACCAGGGCCGCCCGGTGACCATCAACGGCAAGGAGTTCGCCTCCGCCGTCGATCTGGTGATGGAGGCCAACGCCATCGGCGGCCGCCACGGCCTGGGCATGTCGGACCAGATCGAGAACCGGATCATCGAGGCCAAGAGCCGCGGCATCTACGAGGCGCCCGGCATGGCCCTGCTGCACGCCGCGTACGAGCGCCTCGTCAACGCCATCCACAACGAGGACACCGTCGCCCAGTACCACAACGAGGGCCGGCGCCTCGGCCGCCTCATGTACGAGGGCCGCTGGCTGGACCCGCAGGCGCTGATGGTGCGCGAGTCGCTCCAGCGCTGGGTCGGCGCGGCCGTCACCGGCGAGGTCACGCTGCGGCTGCGGCGCGGTGAGGACTACTCGATCCTCGACACGACCGGCCCGGCCTTCAGCTACCACCCGGACAAGCTGTCGATGGAGCGCACCGAGGACTCGGCGTTCGGCCCGGTGGACCGGATCGGCCAGCTCACCATGCGCAACCTCGACATCGCCGACTCGCGCGCCAGGCTGGAGCAGTACGCGGACCTCGGCATGGTCGGCACCGGCCAGGCCGCGCTCGTCGGCGCCGCCCAGGCGGCCTCGACCGGGCTGATCGGTGCGATGCCGCAGGGCGGCGCGGAGGCCATCGCCTCGCGCGGCGAGGTCTCCGGCGACGAGAAGCTGCTCGACCGCGCGGCGATGGAATTCGGCACGGACTGAGGACGTCAGGCTGGGGCCCTCAGCTTGAGGGCCTCAAGCTGGGGGCCTCAAGCTGAGGACGTCAGGCAGAGGGGCCTCAGGCTGAGCTCGCCGTCCTGAGGAACCACCGGTCTTGTGCGCGGACCACGACCGGCCCGCGCACAAGACCGGGTCTGTTCCGGGCCGGGGCCACCTGCCCCGAGGGACATAGGTCGCCTCGGCGGCCCCAACGGCTTGCCCCGCGGGCACTTCCCGCAGGTTCAGTGCCGACTGATCGGCACGTTCAGTGCCGGCCGACCGCGGCACGCAGGACGTCGAAATTGGCCAGGGACGAGGGCGGCCGGGTCAAGGCGAAGATCTCGGCGAGGTGGCGCGCCAGCGCGAGGTCGGTCATCGCGATCGGCAGCAAGTGATCCAGGACCCGGTGCATCAGGCTGCTGAAGGGGCTGAACTGACCGCTGGTGTGCGGGAATCGCCAGTCGGCGGTGCCGGAGAGCGTCCAGGCCGGTCGGACGGTGCGAGCGAGGTCGCGGCGGAGACGCCCGTACGCGCTCGCAGCGGGGCGCCCGGCGCTGAAGGCCCGGCGCAGGGTGAGCGCCTGGTTGACGGCGACGGACATGCCTTGTCCGTAGACGGGGTTGACCGTGCAGAGCGCGTCGCCGAGCACGATCAGGCCGTCCGGCCAGTTGCGCCAGCGGTCGAACCGGTTCCAGCGGCTGGCCCCCGGATAGAACGTGCGGACAGGTCCGGCGGGCTCGCCGTCCAGAGCTTCGATCAGGGCCGGGTCCCGCAGCCGGGACAGCGCCTGTGCGAACTCGTCGGCGGTACGGGGCGCGGTGCGCGGCCGCATGGCGCCGATTCCGACCTGCCGGTCGCCGTTCTCGGTCGGTATGAGAATGCTGAAGGTCAGATCGGCCGGCGGGGCGGCCTGCAGGCTGAGGACCTGCGCGGGGCGCCGGTGGCCGGGCTCCGGCGGGTGGCTCGGGTAGTTGCGGACGGCGTAGCTGACGCCCGCGTCGACGTACTGCGCGGGACGGCCCGTATACCCGGCTCGCCCGAGCCACTCCAGGGTTGACGAGCGTCGTCCGGCGGCGTCGACGACCACGGCGGCCGGGATCTCCGTGGCCGTGGTGCCGCCCCGGGCCCGTGTGAGCACCGTACGGACCCGGCCTTCGGCGATCCCCAGCCCGTCGGCGGCAGTGCGGTCGAGCACGGTGATGCGCCGGTCGTTCAGGACTCGGGTACGTACATGGTGGTCGAGCAGGGGCCGGGAGCAGGCCAGGGCGCACAGGTCGGAGGGGAACTCGGGGAACCAGCCGAACGGCGTCAGGAGGCGGACGTCCTGAGGTATCGCGACCGGGGCCGCACCCGCCGAGATCAGCTCCGGGACGATGCCCGGCAGCAGTCTCTCCAGGCCGCGCACCCCGGCGGGGAGGAGCAGGTGGGGAAAGCGGCCGTGGGGAATGCCGGGCCGGGGCCGGGGGGTGGCCGGCAGCTTGTCGCGTTCGACGATGACGACCTCGCCGGTGGCCTCGGCGAGGGTGGCCGCGGCGAGGCTGCCGGCCAGGCTCGCGCCGATCACCACTCCGGGGCCGTCGACCGGGCCGTCGGCCGGGGCGCTCACAGGTTTCCTCGTCGCTCTTGTTCTCGTTCGACCGCTTCGAAGAGCGCCCTGAAGTTTCCCTTGCCGAATCCGGTGGCGCCGTTGCGTTCGATGAGTTCGAGGAACATGGTGGGGCGGTCGAGGAGGTGAGTGGTGAAGATCTGTAGCAGATACCCCTCCTCGTCACGGTCCACGAGAATTCCGCGGCTCCGCAACTCGGACACCGGTACGCGGACTTCGCCGATGCGGGCGGCCAGCTCCGGGTCGTCGTAGTACGCCGCCGGAGTCGCCAGGAACGTGACGCCGCGTTCCCGCAGGGTGTCCACGGCGGCGAGGATGTCCGGCGTGTTGAGGGCGATGTGCTGCACACCGGGGCCGTGGTGATATTGCAGGAATTCCTCGATCTGCGACCGTCGGCGGCCGGGAGCCGCCTCATTGAGCGGCAGTTTGATCCGGCCGCTGCCGTCGGCGACGACGGTGCTCATCAGGGCGGAGTATTCGGTGGCGATGTCGTCGCCGGTGAATTCGGCGAACTGCGTGAAACCCAGCGTGGCCTCGTAGAACTTGACCCACGCGTCCAGTTCGCCCTGGTCGACGCAGCCCACGGTGTGATCGATGTCCTCGCATACCCGCGGCGCCTGACCGGCCAACGGCTCCCTCTCCACGAACCCGGGGAGGAACGGCCCGCGATAGCGGCTGCGGTCGATGAAGGTGTGCCGCAGGTCTCCGTAGGTGCCGATCGCCGCGGTACGCACCGTGCCGTGCTCGTCGGTGTGGTCGCGGGGCTCTCCGTATCCGATCGCGCCGCTCTCGATGGCGTGCGCGTAGAGCCGGTCCACGTCGTGCGTGGTGAAGGCGATGTCGCTGACGCTGTCGCCGTGGGCCTGCGCCCACGCGCCGGCGGCCGAACCGGGGGCGGCGCCACCGGTGATGAGCAGCCTGACCCGGCCTGATCGCAGAAGGTACTCGGCGTGTTCGCGGTAGCCCTGTTCGGGCCCGCGGCAGGCGCACAGCGTCATCCCGAACGCCGAGCTGAGGACGTAGGCGGTCTGCCATGCGTTACCGACCGTCATGCGGATGTGGTCGATGCCGGTGATGGCCCCGTCGAGGCCACCGTCGGGGCCGACGGCGTCGTTACGGTCGTACGGACGGTCCTCGCGGGTCGTGCGGTCCGCTCGGGTCACGCCGCCCTCGCGGGTCGTGCGGCCCTCGCCGGTCACGCCGCCCTCGCCGGTCGTGCGGCCCTCGCCGGTCACGCCGCCCTCGCCGGTCGTGCGGTCCTGGCGGGTCACGCCGCCCTCACGGGTCGTGCGGTCCTCGCGGGTCGTGCCGAATGGTGGCCTCATCGTGGAGATCCTCCCGTGTCGGGCGCGGTGCGTCCGCGCCGCCGGACTACCAGGTGACGGGGATGTTTCCGAGCGCTTCGATCAAGGACATGCGGTCCCACTCCAGCGCCGGCTCGTCCACGGCGAGGCGCAGATCCGGCATCCGCCGGCCGAGCGCGACCAGGACGGTGCGCAGTTCCTCCCGGGCCAGGTGGGCGCCCAGGCAGTAATGGGGGCCGAGGCCGAAGGACAGGTGCGGGCGCGACTGGGCGGCCGGGCCGTCCGGGGTGCTGAACCGGCGGGGGTCGCGGTTGCCGGTGCTCAGGCACGGCAGCATCAGCGCGCCGGCCGGGACGGACACCCCGGCGAGGGAAAGGGGCTCGACTGCCGCGCGGGCGAGGGTGAACTGGGTGGCAGGCGCCAGCCTCAGCAGCTCGTCCACCATCCGGTCGGTGTGGCGCGGGTCGGCCAGCGTCGCGAGCCGCCCGGGTTCGCGTACGACCGTGACGAGCGCGCGGCCGAGGGACGCCGCGGTGGTCTCGTGACCGAGGCTGACCAGGCTGGTCAGCGCGGTCACCAGCTCCACTCGGCTGAGACGCCCGGCGTCGTGCTCCTGGGTCAGCTCGGTGATCAGGTCCGGTGCGGGGCGCCGGCGCCGTACCGCGACGAGGTCACCGAGGAAGCCCGTCAGCTCCGCGGCGGCCGCCCGGGCCGCGTCGGGCCTGCCGCGGTCCAGGGCGGCGGAGGTGAGCGCTCGTACGTGGTGGTGGTCCGGGCGTGCCACGCCCACCAGGTCGCAGATCACGGTCAGGGGGAACGGCACGACGAGATGCTCGACGAGATCGGCCGGCGGCCCCTGCGCGGCCAGCCCGTCGAGCAGTTCGTCGGCCAGCCGGCGCAGGGCGGGGCGGAGGGCCGCGACCCGGGCACGGCTGAAGGCGGGGTTGAGGACCCGGCGCAGCCTGGTGTGTTCGGGCGGGTCGAGGTCGAGCAGCTGCCCGCCGGTCTTCTCGAACCCTGTCGCGGGCATGTCCACCGCCGCCCGGCTGAAGGCCGCGTCGGTGAGGACCCGGGCCACTTCGTCATAGCCGGTCACGACGAACGCGGGCCCGCCCTCCAGCCCCCGCATGGGGCAGACCGGTCGCCGGCGGCGCAACTCCGTCAGTTCGGGCGGGGTTTCGATGGGATCGGTGCGGCGCAGCAGATCGGCCGTCACGGATATCTCTGTCATGTCAACGCCTCCTCGGCCCGGCGGGTCGTCCCCGACTCCTGGCCGGCCAGGGTGGTTTCCGTGTCGAGCAGCAGCCGGCCGCCGCGGTGGACGCGGAGCCGCAGCGTGCCGCGCAGGGCCTGCGGTGTGGTGACCAGCGCCCGTTCGGCGGGCGCGGGGAGTGGCATCGGCAGCGGCGGCTCGGTGGCGTTTCCGTCGAGCCGGATGCGGTGCCGGGGCCCGCGCAGGATGAGGGTCCAGCCGGCGGCGTGCTCGTACCGGGTGGCGTGGTTGGCCAGGGCGGGCAGATTCCATCCGCTGTCGCCGAGGCGGACCACGCAGGAGGCGAGTACGGCCGGTCCGGCTCCGGGGATCGGGGCGGCGGCGTAGGCGACGCACAGATCGGTGCGGGGGAAGCCGTGGGCCTGCCCCCACCAGGAGCGGGCGGGGAATCCGCGCCCCCACGCCTTCTCCGCGTAGACCTGGTCGCCCGTGAGGTCGGCCGTCGCGCCCGCGGTCGTCAGCTGCCCGCTGAGCCGGCCGTGCAGGAGGTACGGGCACCAGTACGTGCGCAGGAAGGGCAGCAGAGCCGCCACCCCGCCCGGCGGCAGAGCCGCACGCGGCCACGTCACGGTCGGCCTGATCGTGACGTCCAGGCGGGTGTCCGCGACCTCCGCGACCAGGTGGCCGTCGCGGTAGCTCAGCAGGTCGCCGGCCGAGACGGCGAAGGCGTCCGGGTCCGCGCACCCGGCGGGGACGGTGCGGTACCGCAGCAGGGCGCCCGGTTCCCGGGCCAGCACGACGCTCGACCAGGTGCCATGTCTGTCCCGGTTCACCGTGCAGCCGACGGTGATGACGCGCCGGCTGTCGGGCGAGGTGAACCGCCACAGGTAGCCCTCGGTCGGCACGCGGTGGGCGGGCAGCGGGTCACCGCCGGGCCGGTCGGCGCCGGTGCGGCGCCAGGCGCGCCGCAGGGCGTCGCGCGGGCGGCCCGCGGCGGCGCTCACGACGCGGCCCCTCGCGCGTCGGCCCGGCGTGAGCGCGCGACCGTCGCCGGGACCGCCGTGGCCAGCCACGTGCCGAACAGCGCGAGGGTGACCGCGGCCGCCACCAGCCACGGCAGCGGGACCTGCCGGTGCAGGGCCGCCGGTACGGTCATGCCGACGATCACCGCGGAGGAGGTGACCGGCTGGACCATGGAGGACCAGAACGTGACCAGTTCGGCGGTGCGCTGATCGGTGACGGTCCCGGCCCTCAGGCGCAGCGCCACCCACAAGGGGATCGGCAGCGTCGCCAGCAGGGCCCCGCCGGTGGCCGGGGGAAGCGCGCCGGTCGCGGTGGCCGCGGCGAGGGCCGTGTACACGACGGCGTGTCCCCCGGCGTAGGCGCGTACGGCGTTCGTGGGCCCGAGCACGCCGGCCAGAGTGGTCTTGCCGACCCGCCGGTCACCGGGAATATCCGGCAGGTTCATGATCAGGCAGCGGAGCAGCTGAAGCGTGAAGACGACACCGAGATACGTCATCAGACCTGGCGTGACGGACGCCGCCTGGGCCAGGAAGGCCAGCAGGGGGACGAGCGCGTACAGGACGGTCGCGCACGAGACCTCGCCGAGTGCGTGGTAGTTCAGCCGCACCGGCGGGGCGGTGTAGAACCAGGACACCGTGAGGATGGTGACCGCCACGCAGCGCTCCCCGGTCGTGGGCAGGGACATCGCCGTGTACAGGGCGCCGAACAGCAGGATGAAGGCGGCGGACAGGCTGACCCGCGGCGGCAGGTGGCCGTCGACCAGGACGCGGCTGCCTCCGGTCCAGGAGGTGGGGGCCGTGTTCGCGCGGTCGGCGTCCAGGTCGAAGTACTCGTTGCAGTAGTGGGTCATGAGGTGGCCCAGCCAGGCGAACAGCAGCACCAGCAGATACGAACGCGGGCTGAACCGGCCGGAGTCCGCGACGGCGACGGCTGTCCCGGCGCCCACCACGGTGGTGCTCTGGAGCAGGAACTTCACGCGGCCGAGGCGCACCATCGCCCGTACGATGCCAGGGTTGCGGACGTCCTCCGGGCTACGAGCGTCCCCGGGGTTGCGGACGTCCTCCAGGCTGCGGGCGCCCCCAGGGTTCCGGACGTCCTCCGGGCTGCGGACACCCCCCGGGCTCCCGGTACCGCGGTCCCGTACGGTGTGACCGGAGCCGTGCGGCGCGGTGGTCATCGCCGGGCCCCGGACGGCTCTTTGGTGGCGACGATGATGCCGTGCGGGGTCCAGCCGGCGCCGGAGATGCGGCGCATCTGCGTGAATCCGGCGGCGCGCAGGCACCGTTCGTGCTCGGCCCAGGGGTAGATCATGCCGCCCTCCGCGGGCATCGAGGCGAAGTAGGCGCTGTCGAGCGCCGCGAACACGGGCCCATCGCCTTCGTCGTGGGACATGGAGTTGAGGATCACCAACTGCCCGCCGTCCGCCAGTGCTTCATGGGCCTTGGACAGCAGCGCGATGTTCTCCTCCGGCGTCCAGATGACCAGTTGGTGGGCGAACAGGACGCAGTCGACTCCGGTGGGCCAGTCCATGGTGAACATGTGGCCCTCCAGAACACTGATGCGGCCGGCGTAGGGGGACTCCGCGACGGCGGCCGCCGTGTAGTCGGCGACTTCGGGCAACTCCAGGATCGCTATGCGCAGTTGCGGATGCACGGCGGCCAGGGCGAGGGCGTTGACGGCGTCCCCGCCGCCGCAGTCGAGGAGCGTGCGCGCGCCCGCGAGGTCGAGCTTGACCAGGTCCCGGTGGGCCAGTTCCGACCAGGACCTCATGTACCGGTAGAAGACCCGCTGCAGCCGGGGGTTCTCCGCGAGGCGCTGGTAGAGGTTGTGTCCGCGGCCGGGGATGCGCCGGATTCCCACATTGCTGTTGGTGCGCAGGGAGTCAAGGAGGTCGCGCTGCCCCTCGGAGACGATTTCGTGCTCGAAGACGACTACGTCGATGAACTGCTTCCACTGGCCGCTGTCGATGAGTTCCGCGATCACGGGCGCGACGGTGTAGTGGCTTCCGTTCTTGCCGAGCAGGCCGAGCGAGGCCGTTCCCAGCAGCAGAATGTCCACTGCCCGGTCGGCCAGGCCCAGTTCTTCTTTGATGTCCGCGCGGTCCAGTGAACCGTGCTTGGCGATCAGGTCGAACAGGCCGAGTTCGCAGGACGCGTACAAATACTGGAACGCCGCGTGCCCCATCAGCAGCAAGGACAATTCGTCGGAGGAAAGTGTCGTCCCCTGGGATTCACTCCTCCGATCGGGGATGTCGAAAGGTATCAGGGGGGTGGAGTTCTTGGGGACCGAGTTCATGGCGAATCGCCTTTCGTGTGGCTGCCGCGCAGCAGGGCCGGCTCGGCACCGGCCGGCAGCGGTCAGGACAGACTTGTGGTGCGTCAGGGGTCGGGGACGGCGACGGGAACTGTCACGGTTTGCGGGCCACCACCGCCCCGTTGGCGCCCACCGCGTCGAAACGGACCACCTGCGGTTCACGGAATCCGGCGTCGGTCAGCCAGGCCGTGTACTGGGACTCCGAATAGTTCCGGCCGCCCTCGGTCTCGACGATCATGTTCATGCCCATCAGCGCCGCGGCCGGCGGCCCGGTGCGCTCCGGATTGAGCAGCCACTCGACGACGAGGACCACCCCACCGGGTTCCAACGCCTGCCAGCACTTTCGGAGCAGGGACCGTCCGGTGGCCTCGTCCCAGTCGTGCAGGACCATGCTGAGCAGGGCCACATCGTGCCCGGCCGGCAGGTGCTCGTCGGCCAGGAAATCCCCCGGCACGGTGTCGATCACATCCCCGAGCCGGGATTGCTCGACCTTGCGCGCGGCGAGGGGGCACACATGCGGCAGGTCGAGCACCGTCGCGGACAGCCCCGGGTATTTGGCGCACAGCTCGATGGGGAACGCGGCGGAGCCTCCACCGATATCCAGCAGCCGCCGGTGCGCACCGATGTCGTAGGCGTCGGCGAGGGCCCGCGCGGTCGAGGTGGAGAGGGAGTGCATCGCCTCCCAGAACAGCTCCATCATCACCGCGTCCTCGGCCGAGAAGATGGAATCCTGCTTGTCCGGATCCCAGGTCAGCGGCCGATTGCGGCGCAGCGCGCCGATCACGTCATGCCATGCCGCGTACTCCCGGTGGTCGAGGAAACGCACGTAGCCCCCGAAGAACCGCGGCCGCCCTACCACGAGGAATTCCTCCGCCATCGCGGAATTGGTGTAGCCGTCACCGCTCTTTTCCAGCAGCCCCAGTGACGCGCACGCGGCCAGGAACATATCCGCGGGACGCTCGTGAATGTCGATCTCCTCGGCGAGGCCCTCGACCGTGACGCACCGCCCATCACGCAGGCGGGTGAACAGATCGAGCTCCACCGCGGCGGCGAAAGTCTTGAACGCCCAGAAAGAACTGGCGAGTTGCATCAACGGACCCGCGTCCGCCGCCGCCGTCGGCATCGTCTTTCGACCTCTCTTCCTGGTGGGTCCGTCGTGATGGAGGCGGCCAGTGGAAGGAGTGCCTCTCACGCCATCGATGCTCCTGCCGGCCCGGCCGCGTGGGAATTCCTCGGCCGGAACGAAGGCGTGAACGCGTTGAACGCTTGTGCTCGTGTGTGCGTGCACTCGCGAGCCGATGGGAGCGGTGAGGCATGACGGTATGTCAGGGGGCGGCGAGGCGACTTCAATCGGCGTGATCGCCTCGTGGAGGTCTCGTTCGGTCACCGGCGATGAGAGGCGGCCGGCGTCGTCGCCATCGGCGTCCCCGGTCGGCCTGGCGTCGAGCGCCCGTACGCGCAGTGGCACACGATCTGGAGGAATCGTCGTACCGACGTCACCGGCAGCCGCCTGGATCACCACGGCGTGGGGCCGGATGCGTGGCCGGGCGGATCAGCCGGGGCCCGGACCTGCCGCCCTGGGGGCCCTGGTCAGCCGGGCCGGGTCGGCTTCGGTCACCGCCGCCTTCCCGTCCAGCTCCCAGCCCTTCCCGTAGGCCGCGGCGAAGGCTTCCTCTCCCAAGGCGGCCCGCCCCCGCCGGGTGAGCTCGCGGACCTGCCGATCGGTACGGTCGTGAGCGCCGCGCAGCCGGGAGGCGGCGCCGAGCAGGACGGCCGACGCGTGATGCCGCCCGCGCGCCTCGGCGAGCGCGGCCACGTTCACCGCCACCTGCGACAGGATCGGCCGGTCCCGGGTCTCCAGGGCCGCCGCGTACGCCTTCGCCAGGGCCTCCTCCGCACCGGCCGGATCGCCCAGCTCCAGGCAGAGCGAGGCCCGTACGCCGGCGACCAGCGTCCGCGCGTGGTCACCGGGGAACAGGGTTTCGCTCCCCAGCCCCCGTTCGGCGCCGTCGAGCAGTTCCCGCACCCGGTCCAGGTCGCCGAGCCGCAACCGGAAGACGGCCTCCCACGCGTCGACCAGGATCGGCATCATCGGCCAGTTCGTGCGCAGCGCCCGCTCCCGGGCCGAGTCGATCATCGCGACCACCAGGTCGGTGTCGCCGCGCCGCAGGTACAGGTCGATCCAGCGCAGATCGCTGAACACCTCGTCGCCGAGGCCGAGCGAGCCGAACTCGGCCGCCAGCGAACGGGCCTCGCGCAGGTCGGCCAGCGCGCCGTCGAGGTCGTCGTCGTACTGCCGCAACTGGGCGCGCATCGGCAGCGCGTTGGCCTGGCCCCAGTGATCGCCGACCTGCCGGAAGCAGGCCAGGGCCGCCTCCACGTCGGTACGCGTCCGTTCGAGCTCGCCCGCGTTCTCGGCGAGCTGGGCCCGGAACATGCGCGCCAGCCCGGACAGCCATACGTCGTCGCCGTCGGCCAGTCGCTCGATGATCGCGGGCGTGGACCGCTCCCTCCGCAGGAACGCGAGCGGGAGCGCGGTGAGCGCGCCGTACGGGCCCGGCGGCTCCGGGCCGGCGAGCAGCCGGTCGGCCAGCTCGCCTATCGCGGCCTGGTCGTCCGCGGCCCCCTCCTCCGTCGTCCTCGCCCCGGTGCCGACCCGGTTGAGCAGGTGGATCGCGCGGGCGCAGTCGCGGTCGGCCGTCGGCTCACCACCGGGCACCGCCAGCGCCTCGCCCAGCCAGTAGGCCGCGTCGGAGTGCCGGCCGCACATCTGCCAGTACCAGGCCAGGCTCAGGGCGAGGGCGAGCGCGCCGGGGGCGTCGCCGGTGTCGCACCGCCGGCGCAGGGCGGCGAGCGTGTTGTCGTACTCGGCGCTGATCACGCGTATGGCGGCCGGCTGACCAGGCCCGCGCAGCCGCGGTTCGTACCGGGCCATCAGCTCGGCGAAGTGGTCGGCGGCCAGGTCGCGTACGGTCCCGAGGCCGCCCTTCTCGGTGAGGCGGTCGGTGCCGTACTCGCGCAGCGTCTCCAGCATGCGGTAGCGGCCCGGTTCGGGCGCGAGCTGCAGCAGCGACCGGTCGACGAGGGCGGCGAACAGCCCGGGGATCTCGGCGGTCGGCACCGCGGTGCCGGCGCAGACGGCGGCGGCCGAGGCCGGGGTGACGCCGCCGGGCAGGACCGAGACGCGTTCGGCGACCGTACGCTCGTACTCGCTCAGCAGGTCCCAGCTCCAGGCGATGACCGCGCGGAGCGTGCGGTGCCGGGGCAGCGCGGTACGGCTGCCGGTGGTGAGCAGGTGGAACCGGTCGGAAAGCCCGTCGGCGAGCTCGGGCAGCGACAGCGTCCGCAGCCGGGCCGCGGCCAGTTCGAGGGCCAGCGGCATCCCGTCCAAGCCGCGGACCACCCGCCGGACCTCGGGCCACGTCATCTCGTCGACCTCGAAGCCGGGGCGCACGGCCGCGGCCCGCTCGGCGAACAGGCGTACCGACGCCGCCTGCCGGGCCTGCTCGAAGCCCTCGTCCGGGCCCGGCAGCGCGAGCGGGCCGAGCGGTACGAGCGCCTCGCCGTCGACCGCCAGCGGTTCGCGGCTGGTGGCGAGCGCGCGCAGCCCGGGGCAGCGGGTCAGCAGTGCCGCGACCAGGTGGGCGACGGCGTCGATCAGGTGCTCGCAGTTGTCGACGAGCAGCAGGCTCTCCCTGCCGCCGAGCCGGTCGACGAGCAGGTCCAGCTCGTCGCCCTCGGCCCGCGTCCGGGGCTCGAACATCACGCTGCCGCGCATCCCGATCCCGGCGAGCACGGCCGCGCCGACCTTGGCCGGCTCGGTGACCGAGGCGAGGTCGATCATCCAGGCACCGTCGCGGTACTCGTGGCGGTGGCGGCGGGCGGCCTCGACGGCGAGGCGCGTCTTGCCCGCGCCACCGGGGCCGAGCACGGTGACCAGGCGCCCGGCGGCGAGCAGGGTGTCGATCCGGGCGAGGTCGCCGTCACGCCCGACGAAGCTGGTCAGCGGCGCGGGGAGGTTGCTCGGCCCGCTCCGCGCGCGGGCGGGCGCCGGGGTGGGCCGCTCGACGCGCAGCAGGCTCAGGTGGCGCTCGCGGAGGGCGGTGCCCGGGTCGGTGCCGAGGACGTCGGCCAGGGTTTCGCGGACCCGCTCGTACAGGGCGAGGGCTTCGGCCTGGCGTCCCTGGGCGGCGAGCGCGTCCATGAGCAGCGCGGCCGCCCGCTCGTGGACGGGGTGCTCGGCGAGCAGCGCGGTCAGGCGGTCGGCGGCCGTGTCGGCGCGGCCCAGGGACAGTTCGGCGTCGGCGAGGTCGGCGACGGCCTCGATCGAGGCGTGGGTCAGCCGGATCGCGGCGGCGGGCGCTACCGCCGCGACGCCCGCGGGCTCGGCGCCGGGACGGTCGCCCCATAGGGTCACGGCTTCGCCGAGCACGGCCGCCGCGGCCCGCGGATCGTCGGCGCGCAGACGGTCGCGGCCGGCGGCGGCGAGTTGCTCGAACCGCAGCGCGTCCACGTCGGCCGCGTCGACGTCCAGCCGGTAGCCGCCCGCGGCCTGCGCGACGCCGTGGGCCGAGCCGAGGGCCCGGCGCAGCCGCGAGACGAGGGCCTGCAAGGCGTGCGCGGGACCGGCCGGCGGAGCCTCGGGCCAGATCGCGTCGACCAGGACGCCCTGCTCGACCGTACGCCCGCCGGCGAGCGCCAGCCGTACGACCAGGCCCTGCAATCGCGCGCCTCGGACGGGCAGGGCGGCGCCCCCGCGAGACGCCTGAAAGGCGCCGAGCAGGGTGACGCGAAGCCGCGTGTCCCCGTCCATCCCCGGATCTTCCCGCGCGCGGCCTCAAGTCCCCAAATCAGGGCGGTGCCCTGGCTTTCCCCTCTGCCGCAGGGCGGGGGCGCGGGCGGGAGAGTCGGCGCCGCGCGCCTCGGGGCGGGCGTGTGGGCGCCGTGTGGCGGCGGGGCGGACGGGCCGGCGGGCGCCGTGCGGCGGGGCGGACGGGCGGGCCGTGTTGCCGCGCGGCAGGAGAGTCGGCGCCGTGTGAGCCGCTGTCAGCGCCGTGTGCGCGCCGTGTGAGCGGCCCGGGTCAGTCTCTGAGCACCTGACACCCAGAGGCAGTCGGCCGGAACTCACCGGTCGGCCGCCGTCCCGAAGGAGCCGCCACCATGAACAGCCCTGTCACGATCATCGGCGCCGGCCTCGGCGGCCTCACGCTGGCCCGCGTCCTGCACGTCCACGGCATCCCGGCCGAGGTCTACGAGGCGGAGGCGTCTCCGGCGGCTCGTACCCAGGGCGGGATGCTCGACATCCACGACTACAACGGCCAACTGGCGCTGCGGGAAGCCAGTTTGACGGAGGAGTTCCGCGGCATCGTCCTGGAGGGCCGCCAGGCGATGCGGATCGTCGACCGGGACGGGAACATCCTGCTCGACAAAGCCGACGACGGTACGGGCGGCCGCCCCGAGGTGCAGCGCGCCGAACTGCGCCGGATCCTGCTCGACTCGATCCCGGCGGACACCGTCCGGTGGGGCCGCAAGGCCGGCGGTGCCCGCGCCCTCGGCGGGGGCCGTCACGAGGTGGCCTTCGCCGACGGTTCCACCGTCACCACGAGCCTGCTGGTCGGCGCGGACGGCGCCTGGTCACGGGTCCGCCCGCTGCTCTCCGACGCCACCCCCGAGTACATCGGAATGTCGTTCGTCGAGAGCTATCTGCACGACGCCGACACCCGCCACCCTGCCGCCGCGAAAGCGGTCGGCGACGGGACGATGCTCGCGCTCGCCCCAGGCGGGAAGGAGATCCACGCTCACCGGGAAATGGGCGGGACCCTGCACATCTACGTGCAGCTGTCCAAGCCGCAGGACTGGTTCGCCGCCGTCGATTTCACTGACACCAAGGCGGCCGTCGCGCGGATCGCGGCCGAATTCGACGGCTGGGCTCCGGAACTCACCGCACTGATCACCGAAAGCGACACCGCACCGGTCCTGCGTCCCCACCATGCGCTGCCGGGCGGGCATCGCTGGGACCGGGTGCCGGGGGCGACCCTGCTCGGCGACGCCGCCCACTTGGCGGCGCAGGACGGCGAGGGCGCCAACCTGGCCATGCAGGACGGCGCCGAACTCGGCGCGGCCCTGGCCGCTCACCCCGACGATGCCGAGGCCGCGCTCGCCGAGTACGAGCAGGTCATGTTCCGCCGCAGCGCCGCGGCGGCCGCCGAAGCCGAAGCAGCCGCCAACGCCACGCTCCAGGACGCCGTCAACTTCTTCACCTGGGACGAGCGGACCCAATGAGCCACGCCCGTGAGCCACGCCTCGATGAGCCACGCGTCGTCGCGCGGAACGGCACCGGTGCGCGGCGATGCGTACATCCGGTCCCCTCCCCCGATCTCGCGCACCGGGTCAAAGCTCTCGAAGCCCTTCGGAGCCCTGACCGTCTCGGACCGGGCGGCGTGCTTGTCCGGCCTGCTGGCGTAGTCGTCCGGGCGGGTGATCGCGCCCCTGATCGTGGCGCGTTCGCGCATGCTGCTCACTGTCGGTTCGGCAGCCCGAAAAACTGACCCCGTTCCCTTACTGCCGTGAGCGGCACAACACCTATCGGGGCGATCGACAGATGGCGGGGTTGATCCGCCGTCAGAAAGCAACGCACGCGACCAATCCGTAATCCCTTCTCCTCAATTGAAATTCCAGGAGCACGCATGACAATCACCCTCCGGCCGGGAAGCACCGTGATGTTCACCGGCGATTCGATCACCGACTGCCAACGGCTGGACAGCGAACACCGTCTCGGCTTCGGCTATCCGCTGCACATCGCGGGCGAGTGGGGGCTCCGGCACCCGGATCGGCCCGTGACCTGGCTGAACTCCGGGACCGCGGGCCACAAGGTGATGGACCTCGAAGCCCGGTGGCAGGCAGACGTGCTCGACGCGCGCCCGGACGTGGTGTCGGTCCTCGTCGGCATCAACGACGTCGGCTGGCAGACGTACGACCCGGACGGCTACGCGATCACCGCGGAGGAGTTCGCGGCAGGTTACGACCGCCTGCTCGCACCCCTCGCCGAGGCCGGTGCCGACCTGGTCCTCATCGAACCGTTCCTGCTGCCGATTCCCCGCAGCCTAGAGCTCGGCGACATGTACGTCGACATCGCGGGCCAGAGGGCGTGGCGCGCCGACTTGGACCCGAAGATCCAGGTCGTACGCGCGCTCGCCCGCGAGTACGGCGCTCATCTGCTCGCCGCCGACGGCCTGTTCGCCGAGTTGTCCGCGACGACCGGCCCGGAGCACTGGACTCCGGACGGCGTGCACCCGTCGCCGGCCGGTCACGCGGCACTCGCGGCGGCCTGGCTGCGCCTGGTCGCGTGACGGGGCCCCGCGACCGCCCGCCGCACCGGCCGTCGCCAGGAGGCTCCGCCGATCGGCCCGATGCCGCCTGGTCCGCGGCCACGGCGGTGGGACGGGCCATGAGCGGCTCTCCTGGATCGCGTCCGGGAGAGCCGCCCAGTGCCGTTCCGACGCCGGCCATCCCAGCATCAGGAATCCAGCCAATACCGGCCGCGCCCACAGCACGGAACCCGTCAGCGGAACCGACCAATCTCCGCACACATCACTCCTGTAAAAGGAGGCATCATGCGATACGGGACCAGTGCCGTCGTGGCCTTGGCAATCACCGCCTCGCTGGTGACGGCGCCTGCCGCATCGGCCACAGCGCCGCGGTGCGACATCAGACCCATCCGGACAGCGCTGAAGGCGCTGGAGGGCGTCGGCGCCTCGGGGATCAGCGTGACGGTGAAGAGTCCGCACTGCGCCGTCTGGAACGGCGGCGTCGGCCTGGCCGACCTCAAGACGGGCCGTAAGGTCGTGGGCGACGAGCACAGCCGCATTGCCAGCAACACCAAGACCTGGACGGCCACGGTCGTGCTTCAGCTCGTCGGCGAAGGCAGGATCAAGCTCGATGACACCGTGGACCACTATCTGCCCGGCCTCGTCCGCACCGAGCTCTACGATGGGCGCAAGATCACGATCCGGCAGCTGCTGCAGCACACCAGCGGCCTGCCCGACTACCTGGACGCGCCCTTCTGGGACGACTTGGACGCGCGCCGCTGGGATCACATCGAGCCCTTGCTGACGGTCAAGCAGGCGCTGGCCCTGCCGCCGCCCGATGACAGGACCCCCTCCGGCTTCTCCTACTCCAACACCAACTACAACCTGGCCGGTCTCGTCGTCTCGAAGGTCACCGGCCACGGCATCGGCACCGAGATCGAGCAGCGCATCATCAAGCCTCTCGGGCTGCGCGAGACCTACTGGCCCGGCGACCGGACCACGCTCCCCAAGCCGGACCTGCGCGGCTATGCGGACCGGGACGGAACGTCGGTGGACAGGACGGAGTGGAACACCTCCGGGGCCGACGCTTCGGGCGCCCTGGTCTCCACCGGCGCCGACGCGACCACCTTCTGGACCGCGCTGCTGGCCGGGAAACTGCTGGCCCCGGCCCAACTCGCCGAGATGAAGCGGACCGTCCCGGACGGCTCCTCGGGCGAGCGGTACGGCCTGGGGGTCGAGCGCTACGAACACACTCCGGGTTTCGTCACCTGGGGACACAGCGGCCATATGGAGAGCGGCCACAAATTCAGGAACGCCGTCACCGATGACGGCCAACGGGCCGTGACCCTGTTGATCGGCTCGGAAACGTTCGATTCGGACAAGGTGGACTCCATCATCGGCGATCTCATCCGCGGCCTCCGCTGAGAGGGAAGCAGTCGGCAGGACGGATGGCGCTGCCGCCCAGGCGGCTCGGTCGGGGCCCGTACCTCTCCTTCCGCGGGCGGACGTCCGCGGGCTCGCCCGGGAACGGCCGCAGCCCGGAGAGCCCGGAGAGTCGGTCGCCGAGGAGGTCGCTGCGGGCTCGGCCCGCGCCGCCGACCCGGCTCCCACCGAGCGATGTGCCGGACGAATCCCGGGGCCGATCCGGCCGGTCGTCACCGACTGGATCCGGCCATCACCGCGCGGAAGGCGAACCGCCCTTCGACGCGTCGGACCATTCGGCTCGGGCGAGCGCGGTGAGCGTGCGCAGAGCGGAGGTGGGCTGGCGGTCTTTGTGGAGAACGAGATAGACGCCGAGGACGGGATGGGAGGTCCACGGCAGTGCGGTGAGTCTGCCGCGACCGATTTCGTCGGCGACCGTGGTGCGCGGCAGCAGAGCCACCCCCAGACCGGCCTCGGCACACCGCTTGAGGGCTTCTGTGCTGACGAACTCCATGGTCGCGGGGCGGACGGCGGCCCGTTTCAGCTCTCGGTCCATCACCTCGCGCTGTGCGCAGCCCTTCTCGATGAGCAGCAGCGTCTCCTCGGCCAGGTCCACGGTGCGGACGACCTCGCTCCGGGCGAGGTGGTGGTCCGGCCCGGCGACCAGGCGCAGTTCCTCCTCCGCCAGCCGGTCGGCGGTCACCATGGGCCCGCTCACCTCCTCCTCAAGGAGGAACCCGGCGTCGAGGTAGCCCTCGCTGAGCGAGGACATCAGTGAGGTCCTGTTCGCCGCGCCGAACGCCACCTGCAAGAGCGGAAAGCTGTTCTTCAACGCGCGCAGCACCGGCGGCAGGCGGTGCGCGCACAGGCTCTCCGGCGCGGCGATGCGCAGGGTGCCGCGCACTCGCCCCGGGTCGCCGCCCGCTCGCTGTACCGCCTCCGTCGCCTGCTCGGCGTAGTTCAGGAGGTTCTGGGCGTGGTTGCGCAGCTCACGGCCCGCGTCGGTGAGCACGACCCGGCGGCCGAGCCGGTCGAAGAGCGGCATGCCGAGGTCCCGCTCCAGGGCTTTGATGTGCGCGGTGACGCTGGACTGCACATACCCCAGCTCTTGCGCGGCGCCGGTGAAGTTCAACCGCTGGGCCACGACGACGAAAGTCGAGAGATGCTTCAGCTCCACAGATCGATCGTATTCTCGAATGGAAGCCATCGCAATCGTTCGTTGGACGCGATTGACGTAAGTCGTAAAACTGCAGGCATGCACCCATCCACCACACAGCGTCGCCGGTCTTCCGGTGACGAGCGCACCGGCCTGGCGGGGCGGGACTTCCTTCTGCTGCTCGCCGCGACGGTGGGCACCTTCTCCAACTACGCGCCGCTGCTGTCGGTCGCTCCGCTGTGGTCCGCTCAGGGCGGCTCCGGGAACGCCGGGGTGGGCGCTGTGACCGGCGTGACGATGGCGACGACGGTGGGTGTGCAGCTGTGCATGAGATGGCTGCTGCGGCGGATGAGTCTGCGTCAGGTCCTGGTGGCCGGAGCGCTGCTGCTGGGGCTGCCCACCTTCGCGTACCCGCTCTCGGCCGAGCTGGGGTGGGTCCTGGGCGTCTCGGCCGTGCGGGGTGTCGGCTTCGGAATGGTCGCGGTGGCCGGCAGTGCGCTGGTGGCCGAACTGGTCCCGGCACACAGCAGGGGCAAGGCCGTCGGCTGGTACGGCGTCGCTGTCGGCCTCCCCCAGGTGCTCTGCCTGCCACTGGGAGTGTGGCTCGCCGAGCACGTGGGCTTCACCCCGGTCTTCGTTGCGGCCGGCGCGCTCAGCGTGCTGGCCGCGGCGGCGATCAGGGTTCGGCCCCGTCCGGGGGAGTCGAGCGGCGACCGGGCCTCCAAGGCTGACGACGGGGTGCCGCTGCGTCCCTTCGGCCGGCCCTTCACCGTCCTGATCACGTCGGCGTGTGCGCTGGGCGGGGTGACGTCGTTCCTCCCGCTGGCTCTCGGCGAGCCCTCGGCCGCACCGGTCGCGCTGTTCCTGCTCTCCGGCGCTGTCGTCGTCGGGCGGTGGATGGCGGGCTTCTTCAGCGACCGGGTGGGCACCGGGCGCCTGCTGGTTCCCAGCGTGCTGGCCTGCGTCGTGGGCATGGGCGGCTTCGGGCTGGCCACCGCGCCGTTCGGGGGCGACGGCGCGGTCCTGTCCGCGGCCGCGGCCATCGTCTACGGCCTGGGCTTCGGCGCCCTGCAGAACGACACGCTGGTGATCATGTTCCGCCGCGCCGGCCCCCGCGGCCACGGGGCAGCCAGCACGGCGTGGAACATGGCCTACGACGCCGGCACGGGGATCGGCGCCATGGCCGTCGGGCTCACTTCGCACGTACTGGGCGTCGATGGCTCCTTCAGCGCCGCCGCGGTCCTGATACTCCTGGCCGCCCCGCTCGCACTCCGGGACGCGCGCACCGAACACCGCAGCGCCAATCCGTCCACCGACGAGCGTCAGGCCGGGACTCCGACCCACATCCCGCAGTAGGCGGAGTGGCCGGAACACGACGGGCCTCCTTGTACAGGTCCAGATCCTCCAACGATCATTACTCATTCCACAGAAGAGAAGGTGGACCCTTCATGGTGAACAGTTCCCCTCCGTCTCGTTCTCAGGGGTCCTTCCGCCACGGCGGCCCCGGGGACGTGTTCGTCGACCTCAGCCACGAGATCGTGCCGGGCGCGACGGCCTATCCGGGAATGCCGCAGCCGGTCCTCACGGACCACATCTCCCGCGAGCAGTCGCGGGAGATGTACGCGCCGGGAACTGAATTCCATTTGGGCAAGCTCTGCCTGGTCGGCCAGACAGGCACATATATGGACGTCCCCTTCCATCGCTACGCGGACGGTTACGACCTCACCGCCCTCGACCTGGCCCGAGTCGCCGGCGTACCCGTCACCCTGATCGAAACCGACAAGCAGACGATTCCGCCGGAGTGTTTCGCGCAATTCGCACTCCAGGGCCGTGCCGTCCTCATCAGGACCGGTTGGTCACGGCACTGGGCCACGGACACCTACGAGAACGGTCAGCACCCCCACCTGTCCGCCGAAGCCGCCGCACTGCTCGCCGAAGCCGACCCGGCGCTCGTGGGAATCGACTCCCTCAACATCGACGACACCAATTCGCGTGAACGCCCGGCGCATACGGAACTGCTCGGTGCGGGCATCCCGGTGGTCGAGCACCTCACCAACCTCTCCCTCGTCCCGGAGCAAGGGGGGAGGTTCACTGCCGTTCCCATCAAGGTCGCCGGCCTCGGCACGTTCCCGGTACGCGCTTTCCTTGGATACTCCCGATGGGCCTGACGTCGTCGTCGGCCCCCCGACGAGAGCGGAGCAATGGCCAACCTACAACAGCTCAGGACATTGGATTCCGTACGATGCCACGGTGGGATCCATGCCGCGGCCAAGGCATTGCATTTATCCCCGTCTGCGGTATCTCAGCAGATCAAGGCGTTGAGTTCAGAATGTGGATTTCCGCTTGTGGAGCCTGAAGGGCGAGGGATCCGGCTGACGGACAGCGGTTCGGTGATCGCCCAGGTCGCGTCGAAGATCGCCGACCTGTGGGAGACCTCCGTCTCGGAGCACCAGGAGAACGGGGCGGCACCGCCCCGGAGCAAACCACGCGTCAGGCTCGGAGCCTTCCCCTCGGCGATGGGAAACTGCGTACTCCCGGCGCTCGGGGTCGGCCAAGGACTCCCCTTCAGCCTTGAACTGTACGAAACGAGCCCCCATGAGGGCCGTGATCTCGTACAGGCCGGCAGTCTGGATGCCGCAATCTCGATACAGGAGGCAGCCGCGCCCGAGGACGTACGCTTCCGCACGATCCCGCTGCGACACGAGGCTTTCGTGCTCGTCGGCCCGCCGAAGCTGCTCTCCTCCGCGGTCCGTTCCGGCTCGGATTCGCTGTCCGCTTTTCCCTGGATACTGCCGCGCGTCGGCTCGGACTGCGATCGCCTCGTCACCTCGCACTTCGCACGCCACGGCATCCTCACCCGGATCGTCGGCCGTACGGACGACTGGGCCCTCGCCCAGGAGATGGCCGTAGCGCTTCAGGCGATCACCTACGTCCCCTCTTCGGCATTGGTGCGGCGGGAGGGGCTGACACGGTCGGTGGACATCGCCGGCATACCGTCCCCGGCGCGAACCGTGGTTCTGGTGGCCAAGTCCTCGGCGGCCGTCACGAGTTGGTTTCTCATCCTGCGGCAGCGCCTCAAGCGTGCGTACTCACGGACCTCGGCGCTCGCACACAGCAGCTGAGGCCCCTGAGGCCCGTCAGGGATTCCGCAGACGTACCATCCCCTGGTACTCATCCTTCAGTTTCCATTGCGGGTCGGGCGGAGCGTGGTGCGGACGGGGGACGTGCTCCGAATACTGGCCCACACGCACATCATGCAGGTAACGGGGGCAATTTTCGAACACCTGCCGGACATGGACCTCGACCACGGCATCCGCTTCCGGAAACGAGGCGAGCAGCTCGCCGTCCGTCGACACCTGCGCCGTGCCGTTCACGCGCAACTTGATCGGCTTGTCATAGTCGATGAACAGCATTCCAATCTGAGGATTGTCGAGAATGTTGCCCAAGCTCCGGAACATACCGTTTCCGTCGTAGCTGGGAAATTGGAGCAGTTTGGGATGCGGAACTTGGACGAACCCGGGCAGGCCGCCCTTGTAGGAGCAGTCGGGGTAACCCTCGGCGTCAGCTGTCGCCAAGTAAAAGCAATCCGCCTCCCGCAACATCGTGGCTGCGGCCTCGTCCAGCTGGTCGGTTACGTACTTGCCGGCGATGTGGCCCGCCAGCCGTTCCGTATGCAGGGCTTCCTGCATACGCAACGCCCCTTCGCGGTAGAAGCGCCGTTCCGTCACCGATACCTCCCCTGCCCGTTGTGCGTGCCGATGCGGAAATCGTTCCGCCTGTGCGTGCTGACACGGAAATCGTTCCGCCACACCGGCTGACCCACAATGATTGTTTAAGCTATTCGCATGGTGGCCTACACCCTTCGTGCGTGACATTCGCGGGCGCCGTGTAAAGCGGAATAAGAGGTTCACCCCACGGATACGCCGTAGTGGGATGCTGAACGGCAGCTCGGGCCCGTGATCGCGGCAAGTGGATCATTCTCATCTTCTGATGTGTCCGGGTCTCTCCCGGCGAGCAGCGGAAGGATGTCTCTCAGTTGCTCGACGCGGCTCGGTCTCGGGTCGTGACCCACGTGAGACGTGCTGACAGCGGCGGCACTCCGTCTTCCACGTGTCTACTGACGACCGGGTGGAGGTGCAGCGGCGCAGCCATGCGTGCAACAGATGCCAATCAGCCATCTCAACGGTGACCCCCTGCACTGCGGCCTACGGCCTTACGGCCCTACGGCCCTATCGAGTCAGGAGTCGGCAGCAGCCGCCTGTTCCGCGGCCGGCGTGAACCACGCCGTCGCCCTGCTCAATACCGAGGAAAACGCCGACGACGGAGAAAGCGGCACCCGCAACGCGGGAATTCGCCGGCAGACCATCTCAAAAACACCGATCAGCCCTGGTGAGTCGTCTGTTGCCCGATGACGAGTAGGTACCGCCCGTCGCGATACCACTCGCCTCCGCCGAGAAGAGGAATCCGAGCCATCGAGGCGTCTTCAGCGACGCCATCGCACCGTGGTGTGGATCCGCGTTGAACAAACCACGGTCTTCGCTGTGTCAGAGAGGAAAAGAATCGTGACATTCACCGCCATGGAGACGGCGCTCGCCGCCTCGCACACCGAGCAGGTCAGCAGGGCGTTTCCGCAGCAGGGCGCACCCGACCCGGTGGCGAGGGAAGCCCTTCTGAGCCGGCTGCACGCCCACTACGTGGCCTACATGGGCGGTCCCGAGGACTTTGCCAGCATCCCGCGACTCAATACCAGCCATGAGATCGTCGAGATCGAGGACGCCTGGCTGGCGTGGGAGGACGCGCAAGTCGATACGACCACGCTTCCCAAAAGCGGCGAGGACTTCCACGACTGGTTCCTGGAAGTGGCGTCACAGCACACGCAGCCGGATTTCTGCAACTACCTGGCCGACGAAGCGAGCCTGGAGGAGATGGCGCTGTTCTTCATGGGCGAAGAGCTCGTCGACAGCAAATTCGACGACCTCATGGCCATGGTGCAGATCGGCACAGAAGGACACACCAAGCTCACCATCGCCGAGAACTACTGGGACGAAATGGGCGAGGGCGACATCGACCACGTCCACACCCGCATGTTCGAGCACTCCGCCGTCTACATGCGCAAGCGGTTGGCCGAAGCCGGCATCGGCCGCGAGGCCCTCTTCTGCCCCGAAGCCTTCGAGAACGCCTGCATGCTCCTGATGTACGGCATCCACCGCCACCTCAACCCTCGCGCGCTCGGGGCGATGGGGGTACTGGAGCAGAGCGCTTCACCTCGCTTCCAGGCCATGGTCGACGGATGCAACCGCCTCGGCGTGCCCGCGGACGTCATCGACTACCAGCGAGTGCACGTTCAGGTCGATGCCGACCACGGCGCCGAATGGTTCGAAGGCGTCTTCCTGCCGCTGGTCAACCGTTCGCCGGAGCTCCTGAGGGAGATCTCCTTGGGCGTGGCCACCCGGGTGCGCGTGGCCAACGCCTACTACCAGCGGATCTGGGATGCCATGCGCGGTTTGCCCAAGCAAGGGGCAGGTCGATGACCACCGCGGCATCGAAGAATTCACCGCAACTACTCTTCCGCAAGAGCCGGGTCTCAGGCTGGGACGAAGCGGTCTTCACCTTCAAAATGGCTCTGGCCGCCGGCCTTGTCGTGGCCGGTGGATACCTCGCGCTGCGTCCGAATTGGCTCCTCGCGCTGACCGGTGCACTGCTTCTCGGCGCCATTTACACCCACATGGTCGAGCTCCAGCACCAGTGCCTGCACCACTCCGCCTTCCGATCCTCCAAACTCCACCGGTTGGTGGGAGTCCCCCTCGGCATCCCCCTGCTGGTCTCCTACAGCCACTACCGGGTCAGGCATCTGCAGCACCACCGGTATCTGGGCACTCTGCAGGACGCGGAGTTCTTCGGGTTCGACACGCGCAAGCCGATCACTTCGGGACTGCTGCTCCGAGGGCTGCTGGACTACCCGCGGATTATCACCGTGCTCCGCGATGTGCTGCGCAGCTGGATCGGTAGCTGGTCCTACGACATCGGCCAGATCGCCGAGCGGCGGCGAAAAGAGATCATCGCGGAGTACCGGCTGATCGGCCTGATAGTGGTCGCCGCCGTGGCCGCCGCGGCACTGGGTTTCGGCGAGCCTCTTCTCCGGCTGTGGGTACTCCCGCTGGCCTTCGCCGTGCCCCTGCACTTTCTGGTGGAATTACCGGAACACCTGCTGTGCGAATCCAGCACCACGGACGTACTGCGGAACACCCGCTCGATCCGCGGCAGTTGGCTGACCACATGGTTCACCAACGGCAACAACCTCCACGTCGAGCACCACGCGGCGATGGTCGTACCGATCAACAGGCTCCGGGAACGGCACCCCGAGGTCGAAGTACTCGCCATGCATGTCGAGCGCAATTACGCCGGTTTCTTCCGCAAAGTCGCCGCCGTCGCGTGGGAGAACCGCAAGGGGGCCGCCGCCGAACCCGAGAGGAGCGTCTGATGGCTGAGCGAAGGCCCAGGATCGCGGTCTCAGGAAGTGCCGTACGCCATGCCGCCTTGCTGTGTACAGAAGCTGTGCCAGACGCGATTCGGATGTCCTGCGTCGAGAACGTCGTCCGGATCGAAGTGCCGGAAGCCGATTTCTGCATCCGGCTGGAGCCTGTGGCGGACCAGGTGACACGGCTCCGCTTCCACGTCACCTTCCGGGAGGACAAGCCCGCGGGTGGTACTTGGTGGTCGAGCCGGGAGATCGAGGTCCCCGCCGGCCCGGAATCCCCGTCGGTGGGCCGGGTCCTGGCCACCGAGATACGCCACAGCCGGGACGCGTTCACCCACGCGGTCAGCGAGGCAGCCTCCCTCGCATTCACGGCCTGAACACCTGGAGCCACGCCCCCCGCCCACGACCGGCAGCATGACCGTGCGACCCAGGAACCCTGCCGGTTGTGGCCCGTTGCAGTGTTCGGCCCTCTTGGGCCGGTTATTGGACATCTCGCTTTTCACACCTCGGGCCCCGTTGTGGGGGCCGAAACTGGCCAGGCTGTCGCCATGCAGCCTGGCCAGTGCGCTGACCGGGCACTCAGCGCGCGCTCAGAGGGAAGAACCTGGCGATGCGGCGCCCTCGCGTCGGCCTGCGGCCGGCAGTGCAGGGCGGGCTTCCTTCGCCCATCCACCCATGATCGTCTACCCGACAACGCAAATATTGGCGTGACCGCATGGACGTCCCGCCCGACCGCGTCCTAACGTCCTTTCAGCAGCAAGGACACGCCTTGTGCGGGAGGGTGGACCGTCATGGCTCGCGAGGATCTGACCCGCTTAACGGGCAACGTCGACGACCCGGAGTGCAACCAGAACGATTGCCCCAACCTGTACCGGACGAAGAGCGGCTCCATCATCGTCCAAGGCAACATGTCCGGCGCCTTCACGCCGTCTGACGGCGAGGGCCTGGTGGAGATTCCCGAGCACGTTCTCAGGGAGGCTTTCCGTGCTCTTGGATGGTGACGCTTGGGCGGCCAAGTTCCGCGACTTCCAGAGCGAGGCGTGGCGGCTCGAAACGCTGCCTGCGTACTACGTCCCGCAGGAAGCCAAGGAGATCAGGGCTTTTCAAGCCGGGGAACGCATCGATCCTCGCACACACTCGAATGAGTACACCGAGGATCTAAAACGGGTACGGCGCGAGGGCAAGAGCAAGGGGCGCGTGCATATCGTGACCCGTCCACTCTCGGACTACCTTTGCTATGAGTTCATGTACTACCGGCCGCATGTGTGGGCTGGTGAGGACGTCCGGATTATGGATGTCACCGACCGGCCAAATCCTTTGGTGGGCGTCCAGGACTTCTGGATGTTCGACCGGCAAGAGGTCGTCCTCATGAACTATGAGGCGGACGGAACTCAGATCAATCGAAAAGTGCACGAAGGCAGTGCGAGCCCTTACGTGGAATACCAGCGAATCGCATTGGCCGAGTCGGTGCCCTTTGAGGAGTACGTGAAGGGCCTTGACGTTTGAGCCGCAGGAGCTAGGCCAGTCGAAGGCTGGCCTAGCGGAGACTCTGAAGAGCCTACGCAAGCGAGCCGGACGCACTCAGGTCTGGCTCGCTAAGCGTACGAATATATCTCAGACGAAGATCAGCAATATCGAGGGCGGGAAGCTAACCCCGTCCCTCGTCGACGTGGAGCTCGTTCTCCGAGCGCTGGATGCTCCGGCCGACATGGTGGCGCAGGTGTCGGCCCTTGCCCGCACAGCCAACACAGAGTGGCAAGACGTGTGGTCACAGCGCCGTACTGGCCTGGAGAAGAAGCAGAACGAGCTGGCAGGCTTCGAGCAGTCGTCTACCGAGTTTCGGTACTTCCTCCTGTCCATGGTGACGGGCCTACTGGCGACCCCCGAATATGTGAGGGCGAGTCTCGCCACCGTCCCCGGTGATCACAGCAAAGCCATCGGCAAGAAGCTGGAGCGACAGGCCGTCCTGCACAACACGTCGAAACGGTTCACGTTCATTCTGACTGAGCAGGCTGTTAGGTGGCCATACCTTCCTGCGTCGGCCATGGCTATGCAGGTAGACCGACTCGCTTCTGTCAGCTTACTGCCGAACGTGCGCCTAGGTGTCATTCCCCTGGGTGGCCATATGCCGAATGCGCCACTGAATACGTTCACCGTTTATGACTCTCGGATAGCCACCGTGGAGACTTCGACCGGGGCAATGGTGTTTCGGGATCATCGGGACGTGTCGGCATACCTGAATGAGTTTAGTATCTACGAGGGGTACGCAGTCTTCGACGATGAAGCCAGGGAACGACTGTCCGAATGGGCTAGCGGCTTCCGCTCGTGATCTTTACCCGACAACGCGAATAAGGCTAGAGGTCCCTCGCCGGTAGTCCGAGGATGTACTCATGCCGACCGAACCGAGGAACCAAGAACAGAAGGCCCCGCAGGGGTGGCGGATGGACCCAATCCCAAGCCGTCCGGCATATCAGGATGGTGATGGGAACATTCGTGTGCCCATGTGGTTGACGAAGAACGGTCGGCATATGGCGGACACGGAAATGGTCCTACTTCCGTCTGAGGCCGCCTTGCTGGCGGACAACCTGACCAACGCCATGCGGGACAACTCCAGATCGATGCTGCATGAGTCGTTCCGGGAGTCGGCGACGGCTCTTGGCCCTGGGGTTGTGTACGTGTCGAAGTCGGAGCAATACCAGCTCTGAGCCTGCCCCGTCGCTGACCTCACAGGAAGGCACACTCATGCCTGGAACTGACCTGTACAGCCTGCCTCTCGACGGAGCCACATTCTTCAAGGCGTGCGGGGGCAACACGCATCCGGACGGCGAGTCGTGCGCGACGCTGGCGAAGATCGGCCCCGAAGCGTGGGCGCTGGGCGACGACAAGCGTCCCGACATGGCCCCGCTGCGGTTCACCACTGCCGAACTAGACGCGGCCGGTATCGACCCGGCGCGCTTCGGCGTCTCGGCCTGACCGGCCGCTCACTGACTGGCGGCCTCTGCTCTCTGGGGAGAGTGGGGCCGCCTTCAACCGCTCTGGACGGGATGACCAGTTGCACCACCATGGCTATCTATGGACTGGGACCAAGCAGCGTTTTGACGAGGAGGCGCTGAGGCGGCCTCCGCACCCTGATCCGCCCCCGGCCGACGGGAAGCCGGAGCCGATTCAGCGGTACAAGGAAGTGAAGGCGGAGTTCCCCGTCGTGGATCTGCCGCCGCTGGAAACGGCGTACTGGCTCATCAAGCCGAGCAAGCTGATTCGTGGCACCTGGGAGGAGCCGACGGAAGCAGCGGAATGGCTCAGGGAACGGCTCGCCGAGTACGCGCCCCGGCTCGCTTCCGAGTCGGACCGCGACAGTACGAGGCTTGCACTACTAGCCAACTCCGCTGCTGAACGGCTTGGTCGGGGCGGGGACGTATCCCACGGCTTCTATCTCGAACGGCCTTCGTTCCTGTCCCTGGCCCTGGCCCTGGCCCTGGTGCACTGTTCCCCGAATCGGGCCATGCCGGAACTGGACTGCCCGCTCCGGTAGCCCCCGCGAACAAAGAAGCCCCGTGCTCACCCCACCATCCCGTGCTCACCCCACCATGAAGACATCACGCTTTCAAAGTCAGTAACCCACAATCCTGACCTCGATCTGGCACATACGCACCCGCGATGCCGAGTGCGCCGACCCCGGAGCGGACTACTTCCTCCAGCGAACCGGCCGGACGCGGCAGACGCGGCGCCTGGTCAGCCAGCTCAACACGCTCGGTCATCAAGTGTCCCTCCAATCAGCGGAGGCGGGGTGACCTGCGGGAAGGTTGGATTTTCGAATCGGGTCTCCGCGAACGTCCGGCACCACTCGCCGGGCTACACCATGGCCCGCTACAGCCACTCACGTAAGAACGGAGCCCGGAAGCTCGCCGCTTCCAGAGCCAACAGGCTTGGCCTGTCATCCCTGACCTGACCTGGGGATTCGCTGGGCTGTTGGCCACGCCGCTGCCCAGAAATGCAGAAAACCCCTGATGAACAGGGGTCTCAGCTGGTGTCCGAGGGGGGACTTGAACCCCCACGCCCGATAAAGGGCACTAGCACCTCAAGCTAGCGCGTCTGCCATTCCGCCACCCGGACAAGGTGTCATCGGCGCGGGGCGTTGCCCGCGGCGACATGGACAACGATACCAAGGTTTCGGAGTGCCTTTCACCTGCCTATTCGCTCGGGCCATAACCTCTATTTATGGGCAATGACGGGCAAACAGTACAGACTGACGGGATGCGCAGGCCACGGCCGCTCTCGCCGCTGCGGGAGCACCTGCGGGATACGTTCTGGTTCACGCCCGCGGCGGGGCTCATCGGGGCGATCGCGCTGGCCGCGGTGGTGCTCACGCTGGACAATCTGGTGGTCGAGGCGTTGCAGGGGGACGGCGACTACGGGACCGTCTCCTCGCTGATCAAGGTCTCCGAGGACACCAAGACGATCATCACGACCATCGGGTCGGCGATGCTCACCTTCATCGGCGTGGTCTTCTCGATCAGCCTCGTCGCGCTCCAGATGGCCAGCGGCCAGTTCTCCCCGCGCGTGGTGCGGCTCTACGTCCGCAGCCGGATCACCAAGTGCACGTTCGCGGTGTTCCTGGCCACCTTCCTCTTCGCCCTGCTGGTGCAGGCGTCGTACGAGGGCGACGCGAACCCGCGCACGGTGTCCACCGTGCCCTTCATCTCCAGCATCACCTGCGTGGTTCTGGTGCTGGTGAGCCTGGTGTTGTTCATCGCCTATGTGAACTCGACGATCCGGCTGATGCGCGTCAGCCATGTCGTCGACCGAATCACGCGTGAGGCGTTCCGGGTCCTCGAACGGTACGAGCACAAGAGCGGGGACACGCCGGCTCTGCCGGACGTGGTGGCCGAGGCCGAACACCAGGGCCGGGCCGGGGTGCTGCGGGATGCGCATATCGCGCGGCTCGTGCGGATCGCCCGGCGCAACGGGGCGGTACTGCGCCTGATGCCGCGGATCGGGGACTTCGTGGTGCCCGGAACGCCGGTGCTCGCCGTCCACGGCGGCACCACGCCCTCACGGCGCGCCCTGCGGCACACCCTGTACGTCGGCGTCGAGCGGACGTACCACCAGGACCCGGCGTTCGGGCTGCGCCAGCTCTCCGACATCGCGCTGCGCGCCCTGTCCCCCGCCGTGAACGATCCGACGACCGCCGTGCAGTGCCTGGACCGGATCACCCAGTTCCTGGCAGCCGTCGCGGACCGGCCGCTGGGTGTGCTGCACCACCGCGACGGGAAAGGAGTGGTGCGGCTGGTGCAGGAGTTGCCGGAGTGGACCGATCTGGTGGATCTGGGGTTCAGCGAGATCCGGGGGTGCGTCGAGGGCAACCCGCAGGTCAGCCGGCGGATGATGGCCGCGCTCGACGATCTGTGGTGGCTCGCCGACGAGGAACGGCGGGTGCCGTTGGCCCGGCACCGTACGCTCCTGCTGCGGGCAGTGGAGCGTACGGTGCCGGAGGCCGCCGATCGGGCGTTTGCGTTGCGTCCCGACCGGCAGGGCATCGGCTAGACCCGCCGGGCGAGCCGGCGGATGGCACGAGAGCGCCACAGCGGCGAGTCAGCAGGTCATCGACGGAGCAGTCGCGGCATCACGCGGCAATCCGGGAAGCTGTCCGGCAAGCGCGCCCCCGCCGATCCGCCGAGTGAGGCGCTCGTACGCCGCGGGGGCACCGGCGCGCGGACACCTCCAGCAGGTCCGTGCGATCGCTCCTGTTTCAATTCCCGCGACCTCTCCCCGACCCTCTGGACAGCAACCGCCAAGGGGAGTACCAAGGTTCATACAGTATTCGTCGACTGTATGCAATCTTCTACGAAGAGGCACCACTCGCCATGCCCGAAGAGCCCTCAGTCCCCGCCCTCGTACGGCCCCCTCCCCCACGCCCCAAGGCCGAGGCCCGAGAACCAAGCCCCCACGAACCACAGGTGTGAAAGCAAGGAGGCCCGCTGTGGCACAACACGGCGCGGACAGGGCGCTTGAAGGTGTGCGCGTGCTCGACATGACGCATGTGCAGTCCGGCCCGTCCGCCACTCAACTCCTCGCCTGGATGGGCGCGGACGTGGTGAAGCTCGAAGCCCCCACCGGAGACATCACCCGCAGACAGCTCCGCGATCTCCCGGACGTGGACTCGCTCTACTTCACGATGCTCAACTGCAACAAACGCAGCATCACTCTCAACACCAAGACCGCACGCGGCAAGGAGATCCTCACCGAACTGATCCGCCGTTCGGACGTGATGGTGGAGAACTTCGGGCCGGGCGCGGTGGACCGGATGGGCTTCACCTGGGAGCGGATTCAGGAGATCAACCCCCGGATCGTGTACGCCTCCATCAAGGGCTTCGGGGACGGCCCGTACACCGGGTTCAAGGCGTACGAGGTGGTCGCGCAGGCCATGGGCGGGTCGATGTCCACGACCGGCTTCGCGGACGGGCCGCCGATGGCGACCGGCGCGCAGATAGGCGACTCGGGCACCGGCGTGCACGCGGTCGCCGGCATCCTCGCCGCCCTCTACCAGCGCGAGCGCACCGGGCGCGGGCAGCGCGTGAACGTCGCCATGCAGCACGCCGTACTCAACCTGTGCCGGGTGAAGATCCGCGATCAACAGCGGCTCGCGAACGGGCCGTTGACCGAGTATCCGAACGAGGGATCCGGCGACGAGGTGCCGCGTTCGGGCAACGCGAGCGGCGGCGGCCAGCCCGGCTGGGCGGTCAAGTGCGCACCCGGCGGCCCCAACGACTACGTCTACGTCATCGTCCAGCCCGTCGGCTGGCGGCCGATCGCCGGGCTGCTCGGCCGCCCGGAACTGGCCTCGGACCCGGAGTGGGCGACGCCCGAGGCCCGGCTGCCCAAGCTGGGCAAGATGTTCCAGCTGATCGAGGAGTGGACGAGCACGCTGCCCAAGTGGGAGGTGCTGGAGCGGCTCACCGCGCATGACATCCCCTGCGGCCCGATCCTCTCCACCAAGGAGATCCTCGCGGACGCCTCGCTCGCCTCCGACGGAATGGTCGTCGAGGTCGAGCACCCGGAGCGCGGGACGTTCACCACCGTCGGCTCGCCCATCAAGCTCTCCGACTCCCCCATCACCATCGACCGCTCGCCGCTGCTCGGTGAGCACAACCCGGACATCTATGCGGGGGAATTGGGCCTCGACGAGAACGAAATTCAGCTGCTCAAAACGGATGGAGTGATTTGATGGCCGGTTATGTCGAGGAGGCGGTACGGGCCGTACGCGCCCCCTTGGGTACGGCCCGCACCACGGGCCGTACGGGGCCCGCCGCCCCCGAGGGCGAGCCGATCGCCGACGCGCACGGCGACAGCCTCTGCCACTGGGCCCGGGCGGTGGGCCACTTGGTGACGTAGGGCGTCCCCGAGCTCGCGAAAAGACCGGAACAGGGGGAACTGATCAGGTTCTTTCGACGCCAAGGGGACAACAGCATGAGCACAGAGGAACGACGGAACGCGGAACGGCAGACCGAACAACGACGGAACGGCGGGCGGGAGAACACGGAATCGCCCGCGTACCGGGAGATCACAGACAGCAAAGGGCGCGTTTACCGCGTCGGCGAGAGCGACCTCGACATTCTCGGACACAAGCGCCGCCTGATGGTGATACTGCCGTGGGTCGCGATGATGGGCATCAGCGTCTTCGAGTACGCCTATGGGTCCGCCGAAAGCACCCTGCACAAAGCGCACGGCTGGACGAACACCAACACCTTCTGGATCCTCAGCGTCTGGGTCTTCTTCCAGGCCGGCATCGCCTTCCCCGCCGGCCGGCTGCGGGAGAAGGGGGTGCTGTCGGCTCGCGCGGCGATGTTCCTGGGAGCCGCGCTCGCCTGCGTCGGATTCCTGTCGATCTCCCATCTGCACAATGTCGTCGAAGCGATCATCGGTTTCGGGGTCATCGGCGGTATCGGCGCCGGAATGGTCTACGCGACCTGCATCAATATGGTCGGCAAGTGGTACCCCGAGCGGCGCGGCGGCAAGACCGGATTCGTCAACGGCGGGTTCGCGTACGGCGCGCTGCCGTTCATCTTCATCTTCAACTACACCTTCGACGCCGAGGACTACCGGGAGGTGCTGGACCTGGTCGGGCTGTATGTGCTGATCGTGGTGGGCTGCTGCGCCTTCTTCTTCAAGGACCCGCCCAAGAACTGGTGGCCCGCGCACATCGATCCGCTGAGCCCGCGCACGGCCGGCAAGAACGGCGGCAGCCTCTCCAAGAATCCCCCGGCGGCCCGTCAGTACGGGCCGATGGAAGCCACCCGGACCGGAATGCTGCCGCTGATGTGGCTCTGCCTCGTCATCATCGCGGGGGTGTCGATCTTCGGCATCTCCTTTCAGGTGCCCTTCGCCAAGGAGGTCGGGTTCGGGCCGCTGGTGGCGGCCCTCTCCATGGGCGTCATGTCGGTGATCAACGGAACGGGGCGGGGCGCCGTCGGCTGGATCTCGGACCGGTGGGGGCGCAAGCCGACGCTGGTGTGCGTGCTGGTGATCGAGGGAGTGGCGCAGTTCGGGGTGCTGTGGGCGGGCGATACCCGCAACCAGTTCATGTTCCTGTTCTTCGCCGTCGTCTCCGGCTTCGGCGGCGGGGCCTTCTTCCCCCTGTTCGCCGCGCTGGTCCCGGACTACTTCGGTGAGAACCACAACGCGTCCAACTACGGGCTGGTCTACAGCGCGAAGCTGGTCAGCGGGCTGTTCGGCGGTGGACTGGGCGCGATGGCGGTCTCGGCCTGGGGCTACTCCGGGGCGTACGTCCTGGCGGGCGGCATCTCGCTGATCGCCGCCGGGTGCTCGATGCTGCTACGGCCCCCGGGGCAGCCGAGGATGCGGCGCGTCAAGGTCAGGACGAGGCCGCTGCCGGTCCATCGCGAGGCGGTTTAGCGGATTCGGCGGCTTCTGCGCCGCGTTCATGGCCGGCGTAGTGGCCGACAATGCTCGCGCGTGCGGCCCGGTGGCGTGGATGCCGCCGGGCCGTACGCACGTACGCACGTACCGGCTCGGGGAGCGGTCCGGGGCCAGCTCAGTCCCAGACCCTGGCCCAGGCCCGGACCCAGAC
Organism: Streptomyces sp. NPDC044033; assembly: GCF_056434425.1. Lineage (NCBI taxonomy): Bacteria > Bacillati > Actinomycetota > Actinomycetes > Kitasatosporales > Streptomycetaceae > Streptomyces > Streptomyces sp. NPDC044033. The sequence continues at coordinate 512,527 of NZ_JBWKFF010000002.1, forward strand.
CCTGGCCCGGATCCAGACCCCGGCCCAGGCCCGGACTCAGGAAGAGGCCGAGGTGTCGCGCTGGTGGTAGGAGAGGCGCGTGTGCTCGGTGTGGGTGCGCATGATCTCGGTCGCCTTCTGTTCGTCGCGGGCGGCGATCGCGGCGATCAGTTCGCGGTGCTCGATCCAGGACTGCTTGCCGCGCTGCCGGGCGATCGGCGTGTAGTACCAGCGGACGCGGCGGCCGACCTGTCCGGCCAGTTCGGTCAGCACGGCGTTGCCCGCCAGCTCCATGACCTTGGCGTGGAACTCGGCGTTGGCGGCGACGGCCGCGTCCACGTCGTCCTCGCGCACGGCCCGTTCGCCCTGTGCGCAGAGCGTCTCCAGCTCCGAGATGCCGGCCGAGGCGGCATTCGCCGCGGCGAGCCTGGCGGCCTCGGCCTCCAGCAGCGTGCGGACGGAGAGCAGCTGGTCGGCCTCTTCCTCGGTGGGCTCGTGGACGAACGCGCCCTGCGCGGGTCGCAGGTCGATCCAGCCTTCGGTGTTGAGCCGCTGAAGCGCCTCGCGCACGGGCTGCCGGGAGACGCCGAGGTGGCCGGCGAGCTCGCTCTCCACGAGGTGCTGACCGGGCCGTAGCGCGCGCGTGGTGATCAGGTCGAGCAACGCTTCATAGACCCGCTCGCGCAGTGGTCCGGGCCGTTCGAGTTTCGGTACCGATCCCTGTGGCAGTCCGGCGGACAGCATCGGGCCCCTCCGTTGGTTTCTGTCTACGGTCTACGGCGAACTTTAGACGGCTGAGCGGCACGCCTCGCAAGAAAGTTCGAGCACGCTCCGCGCACCACCCAACTCTCATGGAATACTGTAGACAATATTCCACTGCATGGAGAGCGAATTCGCGATTTCGATGCCTTATCCGCCACATTCGCCGCATTCGCCGCCATCTTCGACGGCTGCGACGCCTACTTGGCCCCTTTGGCGCCTTCTTCGCCTTATACGTCTTCGGCCGTCATCGGCGCGCACCCCGCTCGCCATGGCGTAGGCCGCGCGCCGGCCCTTCATATACGTACAGGACAATGGAACCGCCGGGGACCACCTCGGACGGTACACGCTGGATCGGACGGACGGGACTGATCGACATGGGACGGGTCACCGCGCGGCGCCGCGTCATCCGCATTCGCGACGGAGCCGTGAGCGAGCGCCCCGACACGCTCGTCATGGAGGAGCCGCTGGAGATCCGGCTGAACGGAAAGCCGCTGGCCATCACGATGCGCACCCCCGGCGACGACTTCGCGCTGGCGGCGGGCTTCCTGGTGAGCGAGGGCGTCCTCGGCAGCGCGGAGGAACTGGCGAACATCGTCTACTGCGCGGGGGCCACCGAGGACGGGTCCAACACCTACAACGTGGTGGACGTCCGGCTCGCGCCCGGCGTCCAGGTCCCCGACATCACCCTGGAACGCAACGTCTACACCACCTCGTCGTGCGGCCTGTGCGGCAAGGCCAGCCTGGACGCCGTGCGGACCACGACGCGCTGGGAGATCGCCGACGCCCTGCCGGTCCGCATCGAACCCGAGCTGCTGGCCGCCCTGCCCGACCGGCTGCGCGCGTCGCAGCGCGTGTTCGACCGGACCGGCGGACTGCACGCCGCGGCGCTCTTCACCACCGACGGCGAACTCCTCGACGTGCGCGAGGACGTGGGCCGCCACAACGCGGTCGACAAGCTCGTCGGCCGCGCCCTCCAACAGGGGCGGCTGCCGCTCTCCGATGTGATCCTGCTGGTGTCCGGCCGGGCGTCCTTCGAGCTGGCCCAGAAGGCGGTGATGGCCGGCATCCCCGTACTCGCGGCCGTCTCCGCCCCCTCTTCCCTCGCCGTCGACCTCGCCGCGGAGACGGGCCTGACCCTGGTCGGCTTCCTTCGCGGCTCTTCGATGAACGTGTACGCGGGCGATCACCGCATCGCCCTGGGCGCGGCGGCCGCCAGGGGCTGACCTCGCACGAAGGGGGCGAGAGGCCGGAGGCTCGGGCGGGGTGGCGGGCCCGCCTCCGCCACTCGCCACCGCTATACACAGGCGCTATTCGTCGGCGGTGTCCGCTTCGGGTTCGATCACGCGTGCGAGCAGGGCCAGGAGCAGTTCGCGCTCGGTGACCGAGAGCGGGGCCAGGAGCGCCTCGTTGGCCTCGTCCCCCAGTCTGGCGAGCCGTATCAGGCGGCGGCGGCCCGCCGCGGTGATGGCGATGGCGTTCTTGCGGCGGTCCTTCGGATCCGGTGCGCGGGTGATGAGCCCCGCGGCCTCCAGGTCGTTGAGGAAGCCGACCATGTCCTTCGGATCGAAGCCCGTCGAGCGCCCCAGCTCCGCCTGGGCCACCGGCCCCAGGTCGGCGACGGCGGAGAGCACGGCGTGGTGCGGCATGCGCAGACCGTCCTGCGCGAGCGCGTCGCTCACCAGTCGGCGGCCGCGGGCGGCGGCACGGTTGAGGAGCCAGCTCGGCAGGGCTTGGATCCGTGCGAGTGCGGGAGGGTTCTCGGCCATGGGGAAAGTCTATCGAATAAACATTGGTCCTCCCAATGAAAAGTGTGTATCGTTGGGACTCCCAACGACAGCGAGAGGTGGGCGTGCGACGCGTCCGGTATTTCGAGAACGGCGGCCCCGAGGTCCTGCGCGTCGAGGAAGCCCCGGTCCCCGTCCCCGGCTCCGGTGAGCTACTGCTGCGCACGGAGGCGATCGGCGTCACCCTGCCCGTCGTGCGGAAGGTGCGCGAGGGCGGCCGGCCGCTGCCCGCGGGCCTCGGCGGCGAGGTGGCCGGAGAGATCCTCGCGCTCGGCCCGGACGTCACCGGCTTCTCCCCGGGCGACCGGGTCACCGGTCTCTGCTTCGGCGACGGCTACGCGGACCGCGCACTCCTCAGCACCACCATGGCCTCGCACATACCCGCCGGCGCGAGCGCGGCCGATGCCGTCGCGCTGGTGCGGTCCGGGCTGGTCGCCCTCGGCGCGTACGAGGCCGCTCGGCCTGCGGCGGGCGAGTCCGTGCTGGTCACCGGGGCGGCGAGCGGGGTGGGGCACCTCGCCGTGCAGCTCGCCAAGGCGCGTGGCGCGACCCGTGTGGTGGCCGCCGCGAGCTCCCCGGAGAAGGCCGCGTTCCTGAAGGGGCTGGGGGCCGACGAAGTGGTGGCGTACGAGGACGAGTCCTGGGGCGAGCCAGTGGACATCGTGCTGGACGCGGTCGGCGGGGAGCTGCTCTCCCGTGCCGTCGCCGCCCTCGCGCCGGGCGGCCGGTTGGTGGCGTACAGCTCGGGAGGCGGGGCCATCCAGGCGTACGACCTCCTCGTAGGGGCGAAATCCGCCATCGGCTTCCAGCTCCGGCTGATAGCCCGCGATCGGCCGCGGCTGTACGAGCGGTGGCGCGCGGAGTTGTGGCGGCTCTTCGCCGAGGGCGCCCTGCGGCCCGCGATCCACGCCGGATTGCCCCTGGTGCAGGCTGCCGCGGCCCACGAGATCATCGAGACGCGCGCCAATCTCGGCAAGGTGATCCTGCGGCCCAGGTGAGCCCCCGTCAGGTGACGCGCGGTTCTTGTGAGTATGAAGGAACGACAAGTACGTTCTGCGCACCGCACATAGGACATGGGACGTTGGACCTCCAGCTGTCGTGAAGGGCGCACCATGGCTTCGGAACTTCAAGCACTGCACCGACATGTCGTCAGCAGATACCTCATCAGCAGACTCGCCGTCAGACGGTGGCTGCGACGCGCCATGGCCCTGGCCTCGGGCGCGCTGCTCGCACTCCTCCCCCTCCCCGCTCCGACCGCGGGCGCCGCCCCTTCGGCGGCGCCCGCCGACTTCGATCAGCGCGTCCTGTTCAAGGCGTCGCAGCACCCCGGTTACGCGTGCTTCCGCATTCCCGCGATCGTCCGTTCGGCCCATGGCACCCTGCTCGCCTTCGCCGAGGGCAGGAAGCGCAACTGCGGCGACGCGACCGACATCGATCTCGTCCTCAAGCGATCCACCAATGGCGGCCGTACCTGGGGCCGGCTCCAGGTGGTCGACAGGGGCAACGGCGACACCCACGGCAACCCCGCGCCGGTCGTCGACCGCCGCAGCGGCCGTATCGTGCTGGCCACCACCCGCAACAAGGGCCGTGCCGACGCGAAGAGCTGCGACGTGCCCTGCGCCCGCACACCCCACCTCCAGTACAGCGACGACGACGGCGTGCACTGGTCGCCGGCCCGGAACGCCAGTCGCGCGCTGCGGCCGCGCGGCTGGAACTCCTGGTACGCGACCGGTCCCGTGCACGGCATCCAGCTCGCCCACGGCCGGCACCGCGGCCGCCTCGTCTTCACCGTCAACGCCGAGAGCTGGAACGGCCGCCGGGTGACCGCCAACCACGCGGCCCTCATGCACAGCGACGACGGCGGGCGGCACTGGCACATCGGCGCTGTCGACAGCTGGCCCATCTCCCCCGGTGGCACCTTCCGTCAGAAGCCGTCCGAGATGACGCTCGCCGAGCGGCGCGACGGCACGATCTATGTGAACGGGCGCGAACAGGACGGCGTCGACCTCGGCAACCGCGACTACGCCGTCAGCCGGGACGGCGGCGACAGCTTCGCCAGGCCGTTCCGCACCATCCCGGACCTCTATACGCCCATGGTGCAGGGCTCCGTCATCCAGCGGCGGCCGGGGCGCTGGCTCCTGTCCCTGCCGGCCGACCCGGACCGCCGACGGACGATGATGATCCGCTCCTCCTACGACGAGGGGCGCACCTGGGAGAGCGCGGACCGCGGCAAGGCCGTCACCAGCGACTGGTCGGGCTACTCAGACATGGTGACGATCGACCGCCAGCGGACCGGTCTGCTCTACGAGGGGGGTGTGCGGGACGCGCGGGAGGAGATCCGGTTCGCCCGCTTCACGGAGCGCTGGCTCGGTCCGCGCCGCGCGGCGGACCCTCGGACCCCAGATCGTGCGGCGGGCGCGCGCTCCGCTGCCGTGCTCGGCGGTGCACGGCCCACGGACGGCAGGTTCGGGGCCGGGCTCGCCTTCGACGGGAAGGACGACGCCGTCCGCCTGCCCTACCGCGACTCGCTTCCGCTCGGCTCCCGTGACTTCACCGCGGCGCTCTGGTTCCGCTACGACGCGGCCGGCGGCGAGCAGCCGCTCCTGTGGATGGGCGGGGTGGGCACCAGGTCCCCGCAGGTGGCGTTATGGGCGGAGCCGGCGGGCGGCCGAATATCAGGGCAGATCACGGCGTTATCGGGCTCGGCGCCGGCCAGGACCGCCGTCGTCAGCAGCCAGGGGGCGTACAACGACGGCCAGTGGCACCATCTGGCGCTGCGGCGCGGTGGCGGGCGGCTCGTCCTGACCGTCGACGGCGTGGCGGCGAGCGCACCGGATGTGCCGGGCACGGTGAGCGGCACCTCGCCGTTCGGGGTGCATCTGGGGCAGAAGGCCGACAGCCGCGCGTATCTGACGGGCGCTCTGGACGAGGCACGGGTGTACGGCCGGGCGCTGTCCGACGCGGAGCTGGACCGTATGCGCATGGACAACGCCCCGGTCGACGGCGGGGCCGCGGTGCTGTGGCTGCCGTTGGACCGCGTGGTGCGGTTCTGAGGCCGGTCGGTTGGTCCGTTCGCGGGGTCAGCCGTGGGCGGTGTCGCGGTGGCGGGGCAGGGTGAGGGCCATCATGAGCACGCTGCCCAGCAGGATGAGCGAGCCGACGCCGAAGGCCAGGCCGTAGCCGCCGGCCAGGGCGCTCTTCCCGCCGCCGGAGTCGATGCGTGAGGCGGCGACGGTGGAGAGGATCGACAGGCCGAGCGCGCCGCCCATCTGGCGGGAGGTGTTGATCAGGCCGGAGACGAGCCCCTGGTCGGAGGGGTCGGCGCCGGAGGTGCCGAGCGAGGCGACGGGAGTAGCCATCAGCCCCGCGCCGAGGGCCATGAGGATGCCGGGGCCGAGGATGTCGGTGAGGTAGGTGCCGTCGGCGCTCATGCGGCTCTGCCAGACCATTCCGGCCGCGGATATCAGCGCTCCGGCGATGGCGAGGTTCTTGGCGCCGATGCGGTGCATGAGACGGGGGGCGATCTTCGAGCCGAGGACGATGCTCAGGGAGTGCGGGATGAAGGAGAGGCCGGCTTGCAGCGGCGTGTATCCGAGGACGTTCTGCATGTAGAGGGAGAGGAAGTACCACATCGAGAACATGGCGGCCCCGGCCAGGACCATCGCCGCGTTCGCCGACGACACCGAACGGATGCGGAAGAGTTTCAGCGGCATCAGAGGCGCCTTGGTACGGGCCTCGACCGCCACGAAGGCGGCGATGACGACCAGTCCGGCAGCCATCGGCAGCAGGGCGGCCGGGGCGGTCCAGCCCTTCGACTCGGTCTGCACGATGCCGTACGCCACCAGGGCGAGGCCGCCGGTCACCAGGAGCGCGCCCGGGATGTCCAGCCGCCGTCCCTCGCTCCGGCGGCTCTCCGTCAGCCACAGCGCGGCACCGGTCAGGACGAGGGCGCCGACGGGCACGTTGATGAGCAGCACCCAGCGCCAGGACAGGTACTCCGTCAGCACCCCGCCGACCAGCCCGCCCACCGCGCCGCCGCCCGCGCCGACGGCGGTCCAGGTGGCTATCGCGCGGGTGCGGGCGTGGCCCACCGGGAAGGAGGTGGTGAGGATGGTGAGGGAGGCCGGGGAGAGCACGGCCGCGCCGACGCCCTGCACCGTGCGGGCGGCGACCAGCTGCCACGCCTCCTGGGCGAGGCCGCCCGCCAGACTCGCGATCGTGAAGAGCACGAGACCGACCACGAAGATCCGCTTGCGGCCGAAGATGTCAGCCGCCCTCCCGCCGAGCAGCATGAACCCCGCGAAGGTGATCACATAAGCGTTGACCACCCACTGCAACCCCAGCTCGCTCAGCCCAAGACCGCCCCGCATCGCGGGCAGTGCCACATTGACGACGGAGACGTCCAGCACCACGAGGAACTGCCCGGCGCAGACCAGCAGTGTCACCAGCCAGGCCGGTGAGGTCTTGTGGCGCAGGTCGTCAGGAAGCTCTGTGGACGCGGCAGTTGAGGGCATAGAACTCATGCTCCCATTCGCCCCACGGTCCCCGCACCGGCGTATCGGCGCACGAGCCCCGGCTCGCGCGCCCCGGCGGTGGCAGGGCGCCGAGGATGCGCCCGGTGGAGGCGGCTCCTTTCGTGCCGCCTTCTGTGGTGCCTTCCGTGGTGCCTTCCGTGCGAGGCGGCACCCGAGCGCTGAGCGCCATGGTCAGTGCGGCTGGACCTCACTGGACCCCTCTGCGCGTATGCCGAAGACGCGCTCCAGCCCGGCCTTGCCCTCTTCCGTGGGGTGTACGACGCGGGGGCTCGCGCCGTGGCGTAGCCAGTCGAGTGCGAACAGGCGCTGGGTGACGGCGGCGCCGAGGGCGCCGGAGAGGTGGTGGCGCTGTTCGCTCCAGTCGACGCAGTAGCGGATGTTCCGGCGGACGGCGCGGGCATGGCCTCTGCCGTCTTCAATGTGGCCCGCCAGGTGGGCAACGCCGTCGGCGTCGCGCTCTTCGGCACCCTTGCCGCGACCGGCGGCAGCCTCGTCGCCGGGGTCCGGCTGTCGGCGGTGATCGCCTCCGGGGCGTTCGCGCTGGGCGCGCTCCTCGCCTGGCGTACGGGCCGACGGGCCGGCGCGGCCGCGCCGGGCTACGCGGCGGCGTTCGCCGGTTCGCCGGAGGACTCCGACGCCGGCCCGTCGGCTGAGCCCTGCCCCGGGGCCGCGGACGGCTCGCCCGCCTCCGGCGGCGGAGCCAAGGCGTCCGCCTGGCGCGCGTAGCGCTTGGCCAGAACCGCGCAGACCATCAGCTGCATCTGGTGGAAGAGCATCAGCGGCAGCACCGCCAGGCTGGCCTGGGCCCCGAAGAGCACGGTGGCCATGGGCAGCCCGGCGGCGAGGCTCTTCTTCGAGCCCGAGAACGTGATCGCGATCCGGTCCTCGCGGTTGAAGCCCAGTTTGCGCGCCCCGAAGGTGGTCATGGTGAGCATCGCGGCCAGCACCAGGGCCTCCGCGGCCAGCAGGCCGAGCAGCCGCCACACCGTCACCTGGTGCCAGATGCCGCGCACCATGCCTTCGCTGAAGGCGGCGTAGACGACGAGGAGTATCGAGCCGCGGTCGACGTAGCCGAGCACCTTCTTGTGCCGGACGAGGAAGGCCGCGACCCAGCGGCGCAGCAACTGCCCGGCGGCGAACGGCACCAGGAGCTGGAGCAGGATCGAGACCAGCGAGTCCAGCGAGAGGCCGCCGCCGCTGTTGCCCAGGACCAGGGCGGCGAGCAGCGGGGTGAGGACGATGCCGATGATGCTGGAGAAGGAGCCCGCGCAGACCGCCGCCGCGACATTGCCGCGCGCGATGGAGGTGAAGGCGATCGAGGACTGGATCGTGGACGGCACCAGGCACAGGAAGAGCAGTCCGGTGTAGAGCTGCGGGCTCAGTACGTACGGGACCAGGCCGCGGGTGGCCAGTCCCAGCACCGGGAAGATGGCGAACGTGCAGGCCAGTACGGTGAGGTGGAGCCGCCAGTGCCGCATGCCGTCCATGGCCTCGCGGGTGGACAGCCGCGCTCCGTAGAGGAAGAACAGGAGTGCCACCGCGCCCGTGGACGCGCCGTCGGCGACCGGTGCGGCGGAGCCGCGCGCGGGCAGCACCGCGGCGAGGGCCACCGTGCCGAGCAGCGCGCATATGTAGGGGTCCACCGGGAGTCTGGACAGGAAGGCTGGGCGACGCATGGTCTCTCTTCGATCGGCGGCCGGCTGCTGCTCCCCCTTCGGGAGAACCGGCCGAAACGTTTTTTCCCACGAGTTGGCTGGTGCCACGCGGTGCCCTCTCCAGCCTGCCCGTGTTCAGCCGCATCGGGAACCCCTCTGACCGTGCTGACTGTCATCACAGAACGCGATAACCCCACGCTACGCCGCTAGCCTGGTCGGCATGTTCGAACCGGGGCAGCTCCGTACGTTCCTGACCGTCGCGCAGACCCTCAGCTTCACCCAGGCCGCGCAGCGCCTCGGGGTGCGCCAGTCGACCGTGAGCCAGCAGGTGCGCAAGCTGGAGGGGCAGGCCGGCCGGCAGCTCTTCGTCCGGGACACGCACAGCGTGCAGCTGACCGAGGACGGCGAGGCCATGCTGGGTTTCGCCCGTACGATCCTGGCGGCCAACGAGCGGGCCGCCACCTGGTTCGCGGGCACCCGGCTGCACGGCCGGCTGCGGTTCGGGGCCTCCGAGGACTTCGTGCTGACCCGGCTGCCCGAGATCCTGGACGCCTTCCGCCACGACCACCCGGACGTCGAGGTGGAGCTCACCGTGGAGCTGTCCGAGACGCTGCACGAACTGCTGGCCGCCGGCCGGCTCGACCTGGTGCTGGCCAAGCGCCACCCGGAGGAGCCGCGCGGCCACGGCGGGGTGCGGGAAGAGCTGGTCTGGCGGGACAAGCTGGTCTGGATCGGCAGCGCCCGGCTGCGCATCGACCCGCACCGGCCGCTGCCGCTGGTCCTCTACCCCGCGCCGGGCGTCACTCGCGTCCGGGCCCTGGAGGTGCTGGAGCGGCACGGCCGCTCGTGGCGCGTGGCGTGTACGAGCCGCAGCCTGAACGGGCTGATCGCGGCGGCGCGGGCGGGGCTGGGAGTGATGGCGCACACCCGGGGCATGATTCCGCCGGGGCTGCTCGGCGTTCCGGCGCGGGCGGGCCTGCCCGACCTCGGCGGCATCGATGTGGTGCTGCTGCACGCGGCGCGCGCGGGCTCGGCGCGGGGGCCCGCCGAGGCGCTGGCGGAGGCGGTTCTGGCGGGTGGCGACCGGCTCCAGGGGGCGCCCCGGATTGGTCCGGTCCTGGGGTAACGGCCCAGTGCCCACACCGGAGAGATTCCGTGCAGATGCGCGCGGGGCCGCGTCATCGAGCCGCCGAGAAGGTGTTCTGGAGCCGTACGGGATCGCATACGGTCGCGGCACCATGCGGATACGGAGTGTCACAAGGAGCGGGTAGTTGCGTGAGTTCACCGTCCCCCTGATGGCGACGGCGCCGCACGTCGGAGGGCTGGCGGACGTCGTGTTCGACCACGCCGCGAAGGACCCGGACCGGGCCGCCCTCAGCCGCGACGTCGACGGTCGCTGGCAGGACGTGAGCGCGGCGCTCTTCCGCGATGAGGTGCTGGCGCTCGCCAAGGGGCTGCTCGCCCAGGGCGTGCGGTTCGGGGACCGGGTGGCCCTCATGTCCCGCACCCGCTACGAGTGGACGCTCTTCGACTTCGCCCTGTGGTCCATCGGCGCCCAGCCGGTCCCCCTGTACCCCACGTCCTCCGCCGAGCAGGTCTTCTGGACGCTCTACGACTCGGGCGTGTGCGCCTGCGTCGTGGAGGACGAGGACCACGCGATGACCGTCGGCTCCGTCATCGACCGGCTGCCGCGGCTGGACCGGCTGTGGCAGCTGGACGAGGGGGCGCTGGCGGAGCTGTACGCGGCCGGGGCGCACCTGGAGGACGAGGTGGTGCACCGGCACCGGCTGGCGCTCACCCCCGACTCGCCCGCGACCGTCATCTACACCTCGGGCACCACCGGCCGCCCCAAGGGCTGCGTCATCACGCACGCCAATTTCATGGCCGAGACCGACAACATCGTCCAGCGGTACGAGAGCGTCTTCCACTCGCGCCCTGACGACGAGGCGTCGACGCTGCTCTTTCTGCCGCTCGCGCACGTCTTCGGGCGGATGGTGCAGATCGCGGCGGTGCGCGGCCGCGTCAAGCTGGCCCACCAGCCACAGCTCACGGCCTCGGTGCTCCTGGCCGACCTGCGGTCCTTCCGGCCGACGTTCGTCCTCGCCGTGCCGTACATCTTCGAGAAGGTCTTCGGCGCGGCCCGGCGCGCGGCGGAGGCGGAGGGGAAGGCGGGCCCCTTCGACAAGGCCGTCGAGGTGGCGGTGCGGTACGCGGAGGCGATGGAGCACAAGGCGTTCGGCACCGGCCACGGACCGAGCGCGGCGCTGCGGATGCGCCACCAGTTCTTCGACAAGGTCGTCTACGCCAAGGTGCGCGAGGCGCTGGGCGGCCGGATGCGGCACGCGATGTCCGGCGGCTCGGCGATGGAGCGGCGGCTCGGCCTGTTCTTCGCGGGCGCCGGTGTGACCATCTTCGAGGGGTACGGGCTCACCGAGTCGACCGCCGCGGCCACCGCCAATCCGCCCGAGCAGACCCGTTTCGGCACGGTCGGGCGGCCGGTGCCCGGCACCACCGTGCGCATCGCCGACGACGGGGAGGTCTGGCTCCGCGGCGGGCAGGTCTTCGCCGGCTATCTGGGCGACGCCGAGGCGACCGGCGCGGTGCTCCGGGACGGCTGGCTCGCCACCGGGGACCTCGGCGCCCTCGACGAGGACGGGTATCTGACCATCACCGGACGCAAGAAGGAGATCCTGGTGACGTCGGGCGGCAAGAGCGTCTCGCCCGTGGCCCTGGAGGAGCGGGTCCGCGCCCATCCGCTGGTGGCCCAGTGCATCGTCGTCGGCGACGACCGCCCGTACGTGGCGGCGCTCATCACCCTCGACGCGGAGGCCGTCGCACACTGGCTGATGATGCGCGGCAAGCCGGTGCCGGACGCCGCCGCGCTCGTACGGGACCCGGATCTGGAGACGGAGATCCGACGGGCGGTGGTGGCCGCGAACACGCTCGTCTCGCACGCCGAGTCGATCCGTACGTTCCGGATACTGGCCGCGCCGTTCAGCGAGGAGGACGGGCTGCTGACACCCTCGCTCAAGCTCAAGCGCAAGGCGATCGAGCGCGCCTGCGCGGTGGAGATCGACGCGCTGTACCGTGCGTAGTCGCCATGTCCACCAGGCATCGCCACCGCACCAGGCATAGTTCCCGCGCCACACGGGGCATGCGTTGCGGTGCGCATGACATTCAGCCGCTCCGGCGGGAATGCGCCGAAGTGGCTGATAGTTCACCATGGAGTATCAGCATTCCGACGATTAAGGATGATCTGGCGTGAGCAAGGTCCCTTCCCTCACTCTCAACAACGGCGTCGAAATGCCACAGCTCGGCTTCGGTGTGTGGCAGGTCGCCGACGACGAGGCGTTCACGGCAGTGGGGCACGCCCTGGAGGCCGGCTACCGCAGCATCGACACCGCCGCGGCCTACGAGAACGAAGAAGGCACCGGCCGGGCGCTGGCTGCCTCCGGCATCGCCCGTGACGAACTGTTCGTCACGACGAAGCTGTGGAACACAGATCAGGGTTACGACTCCGCGCTGCGCGCCTTCGACACGTCCCTGTCCAAGCTGGGCCTGGACTATGTCGACCTGTACCTCATCCACTGGCCCGCCGTGGGGCGCGGTGAGTTCGTGAACACCTACCGGGCCTTCGAGAAGATCCTCGCCGACGGCCGCGCCAAGGCGATCGGCGTCTCCAACTTCCAGCCCCACCACCTGGAACAGCTCTTCGCGGAGACGTCCGTCGTCCCGGCCGTGGACCAGATCGAGCTGCACCCGCAGTTCGCGCAGGCCGAGGCGCGCGCCTACCACGCCCAGCACAACATCGCCACCGAGGCGTGGTCGCCGCTGGGCCAGGGCAAGGACCTGCTGGACGACCCGAAGATCGCGGCCATCGCGCGCAAGCACGGCGCCACTCCGGCGCAGACGGTGCTGCGCTGGCACCTCCAGCTCGGCAACGTGGTCATCCCCAAGTCCGTGACCCCGTCCCGGATCAAGGAGAACATCGACGTCTTCGGCTTCGAGCTGGACGACGAGGACCTCGCGTCGATCGCGACGCTGGACTCCGGTACCCGGCTGGGCCCGGACCCGGACAGCTTCGGCGTCTGACGGTCCGCCCGGTCCGGGGCGACCCGGCAGACCGAGCGGATGAGAGCGGCCCGTCGCCGCGTGTGCCGTACCGAGCGCACGCGGCGGCGGGCCGTCGCGGTGGACTCGGTGCCAGAGCCCGTGTCATCGCCCTGCTCGGACCGGCGTCCGGTGCGGGCGATCACGAGGCGCCGGAAGGCCCTTGTACCGGAGCTGCCAGGGCGTCGCGGCAGCGACGCCGGACTCGGCGTGCCCGGCCAGGGCCACGGCTCAGGCACTCAGGCCGGCTTCACCGCCGTGTGCACGGTGCGGGCGGTGAGGAGGAAGGCGTCCGGGCGCAGCATCAGGCCCTGCGGGTCCTCGGGGTCGAGGAGGCGGTCGAGCGCGGTGCCGTCCTCGGGGCCGAGGAGTTCGCTCGCGACCTCGTGCTGGCGCGTGAGCATGCCGTGGACGTACGCGCGGGCGTCCGCGCCGAGCGGGGCGGGCAGGTCGATCAGGAAGGTCCGGCTCCGTACGTCGGTGAGCCCGGCGGCGGCCAGGAACGCGGGCCAGTCCTCGACGTCCTCCTTGGCGTCGGGCAGCGCGGCCCGCATCTCGGTGAACCAGTCGTCGTTGAGGGCGTCCAGCCGCCCCTGGAGCCCGGGGCGGCCGAACCCGATGTCGCGGGGCAGGGCGCGCATCGGCAGGCCGCCTTCGGCGATGGCGAGGAGGCCGCCGGGGCGCAGCGTCCGGGCGAGCCGGTCCACGGCGGACCGCTGGTCGCCGATGTGGTGCAGGGCCATGCCGGACCAGATGAGGTCGGCTTCGCCGACCGTGCTGAGCCCGTCGGGGAGGTCGGCGCGGTGGGTGCGTACGCGCTGGGCGAGGCCGAGCCCTTCGGCGCGGACGCGGGTGCGTTCCAGCAGCGCTTCCGCGCCGTCCACGGCGACGACCTCGGCCTCCGGGAACGCCTGCGCGAACTGGCAGGCACCGACGCCGGGCCCGCTGCCGATGTCGAGCATCCGCCGGACTCCGGGCCCGCCCGCCGCCTCGATGCGCTCGCGGAGCCAGACCGCGGCCTGGTCGACGACGGGCGACTGTACTTCGGCGCCCAGTTCGAGCAGCGGGCCCATCACGTCCCAGTCCATGTGCGCCGAGTCGTGGTGGTGCTTGTGTTCGTGGTGCTGGTGGTGCGCGTGCTGCTGCTGGTCAGTCATCGCTGCCTCCGGTCTGCCGGCCTGGTCCGTACGGCTACGAGCCTGTGCCAAGCCCGGCCGTTCCGCCAAACCCTGTTGCCGTTTCCGCAACGGCCCACCGGTCGACGGGCCCTGAACGCCGTCGTCGTGTCAGGTGATGTCGGTGACGGTGATGGTCACGCCGACGCGCGGCGCCGGCTCCCCCGGCTCCGTGCCGGCGGCCGCGATCACGGCTGCCGATACGGCCTCGCGCACCGCGCGGGTGACGCCGAGGGCCTGGTGGCCGCGGCGCACGGCCAGGTGGACGCGGAGCTGCCAGCCGCCCGCGCCGGGCAGCCGCTCCGCGCGTACGCCCGCGACGCGGGTCCGGGCGGCGCCCCAGGCGGCCACCGCGCCTCCCGCGCCCGCCGGCAGCCGGCGGGCGGCCGCGCCGCGCACCACGTCGGCGAGGCCGGGGCGCAGGAAGGCGACGCCGGGCGTCGCGCGGGCGGCGTCGGCCGCCGCCGTCAGCACGCGGGCGGTCTCCGGTGCGGTGCCGCTCATCGGGGTCCCCTTTCGCCGTCCCGAGTGGTGCCCCGGCCGGTGTCCTGGGGCGTCGGAGGTTCCTCGTCGAGGATGTCGACCACCGAGACGTCGATCTCGGCGACGTCCATACCGACCGTGCGGCGCGCCGCGTCGGCGACCAGGACCCGTACCCGGTCGGCCAGTTCGGGCACCGTCCAGTCCACGGTGGCCGCCACTTCCAGGGCCAGCCGCAGCGGCCCCCGGTACGGGGCGGAGCCCGGCGGCGGCGCGCGGCGGGCGGCCTCGGGGTCCAGCGGCACGATGCGGCAGCTGCCCGCGAGGACCCCGGGCAGGCTCTCGGCGGCGGCGCGGAAGGTACGGGCGGCCGCGGTCTCCACGATCCAGGCGTCCTCGTCCGGGTCGCCGAGCGGCAGCGGCCGGCCGGGGCGCAGTTCGGCCCGTACGAGATCCATGACCCGTGCGGTGATCTCCTCCGCGGGCGGGTCCGCGGCGGCCCGCGCCTGGCGTACGTAAGTGTCCAGGACGCCCAGCCCGGCCAGCGCCTCCTGGCAGTGCGGGCAGTCGGCGACGTGCGGGTCGTCGCCCGCGCTCTCCCATACCGAGCTGAGCGTCCGGCCGCACGGCAGGGTGGCGTCGTCGGTCGCGTCGTCTAGCGCCATGCGCCCATCGCCTCCGTCAAATAGCGCCGTGCTCGGAAGATCCTGCCGCGTACGGACTGCTCACTGATCCGCACCACCTCCGCGATCTCGCTGTACGACAGTCCGTGCAGCTCTCTCAGTACCCAGCAGGCGCGCTGCTCGGGGGTGAGCCCGGCCAGGGCGACGGTGAGCGCCTCGACCGCCGCCGTCCCCTCGACCGCGCGGACCGGGGACGCCGCGTGTTCCGGGGCGGGCGGTTCCGGTATCGCGGCGAGGTCCTGGGTGGGGCGGCGGGCGCGCAGTATGTTGAGGCAGCGGTTGGTCACGATGCGGTACATCCAGGTCGAGAAGGCGGCGTCGCCGCGGAAGTCGGGGAGCCTGCGCCAGGCGCTGACGAATGCCTCCTGTACGGCGTCCTCCGCGTCGGCACGGCTGCCGAGAAGGCGTGTCGCCAGGCTGAGCAGCGTCGCGCTGTGCCGTCGGACCAGCACCTCGAACGCGCCCTCGTCGCCTTCCCCGGCCCGTACCGCCAGCAGGGTGTCGCTGCGTTCGGGCACTCACCGGCTCCTTTCCTCGCCGTTCCGTTCGGCGCGGTTCCGTTCGTCCGGTCCTGCCGCCATCCTGTTCGACGTACGGGAACCACGTTCCTCACGCGGTGAGCGAAGAATAGGAAATCCGCGGCGGCGCGTGACGCAAGGCGACGGGCCGTGTCCGAACAGGTGTCAGGACGAGCGATCCGATGACGATCCGAGGAGAGAGCCCATGTCGACGTCCCCGAAGACGGCCACCACCGCGGTCAACGAGCCGCGGACCGGCGGGATACCGCAGGGTGGCGGCGCGACCGTGCAGGCCGGGCCCGCCGGTGCCGGCACCGCGCCCGCCACCCGGGGGAAGACCTCGATCGCGGACGGCGTGGTCGAGAAGATCGCCGGAATGGCCGCACGCGAGGTGCCGGGCGTGGCCGCGCTCGGCGGCGGGCTGGCCCGGACGCTCGGCGCGGTGCGCGACCGGGTGCCCGGCGGCCGTTCGCACGTCACGCGCGGGGTGAAGGTCGAGGTCGGCGAGCGGCAGACGGCCGTGGACCTCGACATCGTGGTCGAGTACGGAGTGCCGATCACCGAGGTGGCGGGCGACGTCCGGGAGAACGTGATCTCCGCCGTGGAGCGGATGACGGGGCTGGAGGTCGTGGAGGTGAACATCGCCGTGATCGACGTGCGGCTGCCCGACGAGACGACGGAGGAGGAAGCGGACACCCGCGTGCAGTAGTCCGCGCCCGTCGACGACCACCGCACGGCCCGCCGGTACTCCGGCGGGCCGTGCGGCTCGCGGTGAGCGGTGCGCGGTGCGCGGGCTCCAGTGGCGGCCGTACGGACGTGAGCGGGCCTTGCCGTGCGCGGGCGCCGGTGGCCGTACGGGCCTGAGCGGGCGCCCGGTGTCGGCCGTGGCCGTACGGACATGGGTGAGCCCGGCGTCGGCCCGTGCGAGCGTCGCGGGCCCCGTCCCCGGCCCCGTCAGCGCGCGCCGTGCCCCGGGGCGATCTCCTCCACACGGCGGGCGAGTTCGACGTCGAGGCCGGTGACCTTGCCGCCCGCGCTGTGCGTGTTCACGGTGATGGTGATCTTGTTGTAACCGAGGTTCAGCTCGGAGTGGTGGCCGAGCTCCTCCTGGATCTGCGCGACATGGATCACCATCGCCGCCGCCTGGAAGTGGCCGTCGAAGGTGTATTCACGGCTGATGCGGTCGCCGTCGGTGGACCAGCCGGGAAGCTCCTGGAGGCGCTCCTCGACGTCTTTGTGCGAGAGCGGTTGGACTGCTGCCATGACGCTGCCCCTTCGTCTTCTTCTTCGCGGGCGGCGGTCTCTTCGCAACCGCCGGTGGTTCCACTTTGGTTTCCTCCCGGGCGACGGCTGCTCCGCGGCTGCCGGTGATTCCAGCCTGCCCCGTGCCGCGGTCTCTTTCGCGCCAATGTGCGGGTGTGTCGGCGGTTGCCTTCCGGGGTCGGCGCGCCGCTTCTATGCTCCTGCGCCTGAGGTACTGGGTTACCGACGGTAGGGGATCAGGGGCATGGAAGGTACCGGCAGCACCCGAAGAGGTTTCATCGGCGGGGCCGCGGCGGTGGCGGGCACGGCCGCGCTGACCGGCCGGGCGACGGCGGCGCCGCGCCGCGCCGCGGCGGGCCGCAGCGTCGCGGTGCTCGGCGGCGGCGTCGCCGGGCTCACCGCCGCGCACGAACTCGCCGAGCGCGGATTCACGGTGACGGTGTACGAGAAGAAGGCGCTGGGCGGCAAGGCCCGCAGCATGGACGTGCCGGGCAGCGCGCGGGGCGGCCGCCGACCGCTGCCGGGCGAGCACGGGTTCCGCTTCATCCCCGGCTGGTACCGGAACCTGCCGGACACGCTGCGCCGCATCCCGTTCGCGGGCAACGCGAACGGCTGCCACGACAACCTCGTCGCCTCCTCCGAGGTGATGCTGGCCCGCATCGGCCAGGAGGACATCCGGCTGCCGTTCCAGATCGTCGGCAGCCCGCCGCCCGTGCTCACCCCGGACGCGGTGCTGCGGGCGCTGACCGCGCTGTTCGAGACCTTCTCGAAGCTGCCCGCCCACGAGATCGCGTACTTCGTCAACCGCATCCTGGTCTTCTTCACCAGCTGCGACAAGCGGCGGCTCGACACTTGGGAGCGCACCCCGTGGTGGGAGTTCCTGAAGGCCGCGAAGATGTCGAAGAACTACCAGCAGTTGCTGGCTATCGGCATCACCCGCAACATCGTCGCGACGAAGGCGGAGGTCGCGAGCACCAAGACCGTGGCCAACTGCTTCGAGGCGTTCTTCTTCAACCTGCTGGGGCGCGGCGCGGACGGGCAGCCGGACCGGGTGCTGAACGCGCCCACCAATGAGGCGTGGATCGACCCCTGGGCCTCCCATCTGCGGTCGCTGGGCGTGGAGTTCCGTACCGGCTGGGCCGTGCGGGATCTGACGCTGGCGGGGGGCCGGATCACCGAGGCCGTGGTGACGGACGCGCGGGGCGCGCGGCAGTCGGTCACCGCCGACCACTTCGTCTCCGCGATGCCGGTGGAGCACGCCCGTACCACCTGGAACGCGCGAGTGCGGGCCGCCGACCCGCAGTTGGCGCGCTGCGACAAGCTGGAGACGGACTGGATGACGGGCATTCAGTTCTATCTGACCGAGCCGACGCCGATCCTGCACGGGCACATCAACCACATCGACTCGCCGTGGTCGATCACCGCGGTCGGGCAGGCGCAGTACTGGGCCGGGCGCGACTTCCCCCGCGACTACGGCGACGGGGCGGCCGCCGACTGCCTGTCGGTGGACGTCTCCGAGTGGGGCCGGCCCGGCATCCTCTACGGCAAGACGGCCAAGGAGTGCACGCGCGAGGAGGTCGCGCGGGAGGTGTGGGCGCAGATGAAGGCCGGGCTCAACGACACGGGCCGCACGGTGCTGCGCGACGGAGCGCTGCACTCCTGGTTCCTCGACCCGGCCGTCGTGATCGGCACTCCGCACCCGGTCAATGACGAGCAGCTGTTCATCCATCCGACCGGCACCTGGTACAACCGGCCCACCGCGCACACCGCGATCCCCAACCTCTTCCTCTCCGGGGACTACGTGGCCACCGATGTGGACCTCGCGACGATGGAGGGTGCGAACGCCTCCGCGCGGGCCGCCGTCAACGCCCTTCTGGACGCGACCGGTTCGGGGGCCGAGCGGTGTGCCGTCACGCCGCTGTACCGCGCGCCCGAGCTCGCGCCGTTCAAGGCCGACGACGAGTTCCGCTACCGGCTCGGGCTGCGCAACGCCTTCGATCTGGGCTGACGGCCGAACCGCTGCCGGTCGGGGCGGGTCCCGCGGGGCTTGCCGGAGAGTTTGCCGGAGGAGTTGCCGGAGGGATGGTCGAAGGGCTTGTCGGGAGACTTCCCGGAGGACTTCACGAAGGACTTCACAGGGGCCGAGGTGTACGCCTCGGCCACCTCCAGCAAGAAGTCGATCTCGGCGGCCAGTTCACCGCGGTCCACCTCGATGGCCGCGGTCTCCTGGCCGGCCTCCCGGAGGTTGGCCCGCTTGGCCGCGCAGGCTTCGCGGATGACGCAGGCGAGCACGGCGGGGCGGGCGGCGCGGGCCGGGAGGCCGGCCGCCGCGACATGGCCGCGGGCGCGCTCCAAGGTGGCCGGGCCCGCGTAGTCCTGGAGCACGAGGATGGCGTCGCGGGTCTCGATCACCTTGCGGTACACGAGGTAGCGCCAGTGGGAGGGAGCGCACAGCAGCTCGGTGCCGCGCCACCGGTACCTCTTCAGGGCGACGTGCGGCACGGCCGCCACCAGGTCCCGCCACAGCGGCCACAGCCGCCAGATCGCGCGGGCGTCCGACGCGGCGCGGGCGACGGCGGCCAGGTCGCGTACGAGCAGGGCGGCGGCGCGCAGCACGGCGTGCAGTCCCAGCGCGATCCGCAGATACGGGTCGGCGTCCTCGACCGGGATGAGGAGCCCGATGAGCCGGCCGGCCCAGAAAATGCCGGCGAACACCGCTCCCCAGCCGAACAGGGCCAGGCTGACGCACAGGCTCCGGTCCGCGCAGCGGCCGGTGTAGCGCCGGCACATCACGACGCAGGCGGTGTCGGCGACCAGGTGCGTCGAGCCGAGGAGCAGCCAGTAGCCGGCGGTGCGCGGGGTCCCGGTGGGGTCGGTGACCGCGTCCGGGCCGAGGGGGTCCACGCCGTACGCGATGAACACCATGGCGGCCAGGATGATCGTCACGGCGAGCAGAGCGGCGCTCTTGAACCGCCGGTTGCCGCCGGACGCGGCGACGAAGTACAGCACGCCGCACGCGGAGAGCACCCCGATCATGTTTCTGGCCAGGGCCACGGTGCAGACCGTGGCGGGGCCGTCGCTCAGCAGGTGGGCGACGGGCGGGATGTTCATGGCCATGGAGGCGGCGGTCAGCGCCATCGTGCCCCAGAGCAGGCGCTCCTGGGGGCGCCGCAGGACGGAGGGCAGCCGCCACAGGACGGCGGCGAACAGCAGCATGGTCGAGGCGGCCTCGAACCCGGCGACGCACGTGGTCAGCCCCGGATACATATCAACCGCGTACGCCCATGGCGGCCTGGAGGTTGCCCAGTACCCCGTCGAGCCGTCGGCCGGCCGCCTCCGCCCGGGTCCGTATCAGTCCGGCGAGCGTTTCGGCCTCCTTCTCCTGGGGCGTGGTGTAGTTGGTGCGCCGCAGGAGGCGGTGGATGAGCTGGGGATCGAGGTCGGGCAGGAGGCCGGCCGCTCCGTCGCCGTCCGGGCCGAGTGCGTAGTGGTCCAGCAGGACGTGGCCGAGTTCGTGCAGGACGATGTGCTCCTGATGCAGCCGTCCGGTCCGCTGCTCGAAGAAGATGTGGTCCGCCGCCTCGGTCGCCAGCCACATGCCGCATGTCCCCGACGCCGCGGCATGCGGCGGCAGTGGGTGCAGATGGATGGGGCGTCGCCGCTGTTCGGCCAGTTGGTCGCAGAGCGCTGTCACGGAGAACGGCCGCGGTGGGTCGAGCCGGGCCAGCGCGGAGTTGCAGCGACGGCGTATCCGGATGTCGCGAGGGTGCATGCGGTGCTCCTACGACCATGTTCGAGGCGCGTGGATCGCGCCTGTCGGCGGACGGCCCCCAGAGGACTGGAAGAGGCTCGGGCGGGTTCGAGTGCGTCGGCGAACCTCGTGCGGCCGGCGGCGGCCGGCCCCGGTCAGCGCTCCGTGGTAATGGGATGGTCGGGGTCCTCATCGGTCGACAGGTTCTGGAATTTGCGCGCTTCGTTCACCATCGTCAGCAGTGCGTCGAGACTGGCGGGCGAGAGTCCGTCGGCCCGCAGCGCGAGGTTGCGCACGCGGGTGTCGCGCAGCGCCGCCGCCAGGGCCAACTGGGCGTTGACGCGCTCGGCGACCTCGTCGTCCAGGAAGTAGCCGGGGGGCACGCCGAAGAACTCGGCGAGGACGTCGAGCTGTTCCAGGGTGACGTTGCGCTTGCGGCCGGTGGCGAGCTCCCACAGGTAGGTGCCCGAGATCGCGCCGCCGGTCTGCTCGCTGATCTCCTTGGCGAGCCGGGCGTAGCCGGGCCGCTTGCGCTCCTCGGGGTAGAGCGCGGTGATCAGCTCGTTCAGCCGTCGGTCGAGCTTGCGCAGGATCGGCCTGTTGGAGTGGCCCGATGCCGCCGACTCGCCTCTGGTCATTTTCTCGCCCCTGCCTGCGGCGGCCTCACGGGCGCATGAGAGCCGATTCCGCACGTCCCCGTCGCGGACGCCACCGGGAGGCGGCGTCGCAAGACAGTCAACCCTCATCCGTCACAGCTGACAACAGGGCCTATACACGCATGGGTTGATGGCTTTTCGGCCAGCCGGGAACAGCCCGTCCGGTACGTTTCGAGCCGCGGCTTTGCCCCCCGGGCACGCTCACCACGCCCGCTCGGCCCCACGCGCCACAACTACAGCGGACAACACGGGGCGGCAATAAGCCATCACCATTCACCATGGTTGACAGGCGCATCAACACTGGGCGTACGCTCAGACCGCGGATCACCCGCTCCTATGGATGCCAGTACGTCCCTCAGACGCACTCCCCCAGCCCGGCCCCGCGCACCGCGCTCCATCCCCACCACCGCGGCGCTTTCCCGTGAACCAGCACGTCAGACACGTCCCGCAGGTCAGGCACGTCCAGCACGTTCGCACGGTTCCGCTTGCTCGCAGCCCCCGCCCCCGGGGCCCTCGTCCGCACCCCCTCGTCGGCACCCCCATGCCCCAGCACCCCCCAACTCCCCTACCTCCCCCATCCGCTGACTGACCGAGACCTCATCGGAGGGTTACGATGACCGACGCTCTCCCCTGGCCTCAGTGGCCGACGCACTCCCCGCAGACCGAGCAGAACCTGCTCGCCGCGCTCAGGTCGGGCCGCTGGGCGGTGAGCGGCGCCTACACGGGCGAGGAATCGTACGAGCACTCCTTCGCCACCGCGTTCGCCGACTTCATGAAAGTGCCCTACGCGGTACCCACCTGCAACGGCTCGGCGGCACTCACCATCGCGCTGGAGTCGCTCGGCGTCGAGGCCGGTGACGAGGTGCTCGTGCCCGGCCTGACCTGGGTGGCCTGCGCGTCGACCGTGCTCCGCGTCGGCGCGGTGCCGGTCCTCGTCGACATCGAGCCCGACACCCTGTGCATGTCGGTCGCGGCCGCGGCGGCGGCCATCACCCCGCGCACCAAGGCGATCATGGCCGTGCACCTGTACGGCTCCGCGGTGGACCTCGACGCGATGTCCGCCCTAGCCCAGCGGCACGGCATCGCCCTCCTGGAGGACTGCTCGCACGTGCACGGCGCGATGTGGCGGGACCGCCGGCTCGGCTCGATCGGCGACGCCGCCGCCTTCAGCCTCCAGCAGACCAAGCTGCTGACCTGCGGTGAGGGCGGCGTCGCCGTCACCTCGGACCCGACGGTCCACGACCGGCTGTTCCGCAAGCGGGCGGACGGCCGGGGCCACCGCGTCGCGCCGGTCGGCGAGCTGGAGCTCGAAGAGCTGCCCGGGGTGCAGGGCTACAACTACTGCATGAGCGAGTTCAACGCCGCGGTGGCGTTGGAGGGCCTGACCCGGCTGGACGCGGAGAACGACCGCCGGCGGACCTCGATGCGGCGGCTGGAGGAGCTGCTCGACGGCTTCGACGGGGCGCGCCCGCTCAAGCGGCCGGCCGCGCTCACCGCGGACGCCGCCTACCAGTACTGCGTCCGGCTCGATCCGGCGGTCTTCGGCCCGGGCGCCAAGGACGCGGTGGCCACCGTGCTGTCCCAGGCGCTCGGCCTCCATGTCGAACCCATCGACTCCGCGCTCCACCACAACGTCCTCTACCAGCCGCTGCGCTCCGGCTGGACCAAGGGCGCGGGCGGCGTACAGCCGCTGGACCCCACCCGGTTCGAGCTGCCCGCGGCCGAGTTCGCGGGCGAGAACGCCGTGGTCCTGCCGCACCGCCTCTTCCTCGCGGCGCCGGAGCGCATGGAGCTCGTCGTCACCGCGCTGGAGAAGGCCCGCGCCCAGCTCCCCCTGTCCTGAAGCCGTCGCCCCGATCCCCCCGTCGCCGAGCGAGAGGCCCTCGATGAGCGCTCGTACCGAGACCGGCACCACCGTACGCACGGTGGCCGCCACCGCCGCCGGAACCCTGACCCAGGGCGACGCGACCGCCTTCCTCCGGTCGCTGCCCGCCGCCAGTGTGCGGCTGGTGGTGACATCCCCCTGGTTCACCGGCCCTTACGAGCCGTCGTCCGACGACCCGACCAACCCCGCGTTCGGCGACTGGCTGGACGGCTACATGGACGAGTTCGCCCGGGTCCTGCGGCCGGACGGCAGCGTGGTGATCGAGACCGGTTGCGGCTGGGCGCGGGACCGGCCGGTGCGCACCGTGCAGAACTTCGCCGCCATCAGCCGGCTGCTCGCGCGCGGCGACTGGCACCTTCTCCAGGAGTTCTACTGGTACAACCCCGAACTCCTCGACGCGCGGGACGAGTGGGTCACCCAGCGGCGGATCCGGCTGCACGACTGCGTCACCACGTGGTTCTGGCTGTCGCGGACCCCCGATGTGCCGGTCGACACCCGGCGGGTGCGCGGGTTCCAGAGCTATCTGACGCAGCCGTTCGGCAACTTCCTCGCCATGGGGGACTCCGCCGCCGACTACCCGTATCTCGACGGGGTGTCCGAGCGGCTGAGCCTGGCCGACGCGGACCGCTTTCCGGTCGCGGCGCCGCTGTACTTCATCCGCCTGCTCACGGAGGAGGGCGAGCGCGTCGTCGACCCGTTCTGCGGGATCGGCTCGACGGCGCTGGCCGCCGAGTCGGCCGGACGCGAGTGGTCGTGCAACGACTTCTCCGCGGAGGCGATCGGCATCGCGAAGCAGCGTATCGACTCTCTCCGAAAGTGATGGCGATGGATCTTCAGGCCCCTTCCCCCGCAGCCCCCTCCCCCGCGGATACCGAGATCGCGGCGGACGTACGGCGATTGCGCGAGCGCCACTTCGACGTGGCGGACAAACGGGTGCGCGTCCTGCTCGGCGAGGACGTGCAGGACGCGATGGCCCAGACGCTGAGCGGCATGCAGGCCGACCGCTTCGTCGTGGTCACCGACGACAATGTGGCGGACGTCGTCGCCGCGAAACTGGCCGGCGTCCTCGACGCCGCCGCCCCCACGCTCCTGCTCTCCCATCCACCGGGCGAGGAGCACAAGAACCTGGCGACGCTGTCCCGCTTCATCGACCTGGCGCTCGACTTCGGGGCCACCCGCAGGACCGTGGTGGTGGCGGTCGGCGGCGGCATCCCCGGCAACATCGCGGGCCTCCTCGCCGGACTGCTCTTCCGCGGGGTGCGGCTCGTGCACGTGCCGACGACCGTGATCGCCGCCTGCGACTCGGTCATCTCGGTCAAGCAGGCCGTCAACACCTCGCACGCCAAGAACATGGTCGGCCTCTACCACCCGCCCGAGCTGATCCTCGTCGACCTGGCGGTGGTCGCCCTGGGATCGCCCCGCGATCTGCGCTCCGGCACCTGCGAGACCGTCAAGAACGCCCTGGCGATCGACCCCTCCCAGATCCCCCGGCTGCGCCGGCTGCTGCGGCGCCGGGCCGACTACACCCCCGCCGACCTCGGCGAGATCTTCGACCTCAGCCTCGCTGTCAAGAGCCGGCTGCTGCGCGAGGACCCGTACGAGAAGTACTCCGGTCTGCTCCTGGAGTACGGGCACACCATCGGCCACGCCCTGGAACTGGCCAGCACGGCGCACGGCCCCAAGGAGGCCGCGCTCAAGCACGGCGAGGCCGTCGCCCTCGGCATGCTCGCGGCGGCCGATGTGGCGCACCGGATGGGGCTGCTCGACGAGGCGGCCGTGGCCGTCCACGAGGAGCTGATCGACCGGGTGGGCGTCTGCCGGTGCCTGACGGCGGGCATCTCGCCGAAGACGGTGCTGCACCACATCGCGTTCGACAACAAGCGCGGTTACCGCTCGTGCGACGGCGACGACGTCTCCATGGTGCTGCTGAGCTCGCTCGGCGCCCCGCTCAACGCGGACGAGCACTACCTCACGCCCGTACCGCACGCCCATGTCGCCGCCGCCGTCCACGACCTGCTGCGCCGTGGCGCGGAGTGCTCCGAGGGAGCGCGGGGAGCCGAGGGGCACACCGTCTCATGACCGACATCCGCTGGCCGCTGCCCACGGCTCCCACCCCTCCCCCGGCCGCCCCCGACGCCACCGACCCGGCGGCGCCCGCCATCGTCACGGCCCGCTCGCCGCTGCGCATCTCGCTGGCCGGCGGCGGCACCGACCTGCCCAGCTACTCGTCGCGCCACGGCGGGCTGGTCATCAGCTGCGCCATCGACCGGTACGTCGGCGTGACCGTCTTCCCCCGCGAGTTCGACGGCCGGGTACGGGCCGCCACCGACAGCTACGACCTGTGCGACCGCACCCACCAGCACCCCAACCCCATGACGCGGGCCTGCCTGCTGCGCGCCGGGCTGCGCAGCGGCTATCAAGTGGCCTCCTTCAGCGACGTGCCCAGCGGCAGCGGGCTCGGCGGATCCGCCGCGTTCGCCGTCTCGCTGCTGCACGCGGCGGCCGCGCCCGGCGCCCTGTCGCCGCAGGCGCTCGCCGAGACCGCGAGCGCCGTGGAGATCGACGACCTCGGGCGCGCGGTCGGCAAGCAGGACCACTACATGGCCGCGTTCGGCGGAATCCGGCTGCTGCGGTTCCACCCCTCGGGCCGGGTGGCCCCCGACCGGCTCGACCTGCCGGCCGCCTCCCGGGCCGCCTTGGAGGAGCGGCTGATGCTCTTCCACTCCGGCATCAGCCGGGACGCGGGCGACATCCTCGCCGAGCAGAACCAGCGCACGCTCAACGGCCACGACGAGTCCCTGCGGCGGCTGCACGCCATCCGCTCCATCACGCACGGCATGGCCGACGCGCTGGCCCAGGGCGACATGGACGCCGTGGCCGCACTGGTCAACGAGCACTGGTCGCTCAAAGCGCGGCTCGGCTCACGGATCAGCAGCCCGCACCTCCAGGCCCTGCACGACCGGGCCCTGGAGGCGGGCGCGCGGGGCGCGAAGCTGCTCGGTTCGGGCGGCGGCGGCTTCCTGCTGCTGGTCTGCCCGCCGGACCACCACGCCGACGTGCGGCGGTCGCTGGGCGAGGCGGGGCTGCGGGAGCTGCCGTTCCGGCTGACCGAAGACGGCTCCCGGACCGGCAGGCTGCCGCTGTGAACGCCGGCGGAACACCCGGACCCGAGCGGCCGGCCGCGGTGCCGATCACCGTGGTGACGATCACCCGCACCCGGCCCGAGCTGCTGGGCCGGGCGGTGCGCAGCGCCCAGGGGCAGCACCCGCCGGGCGGCTTCGAGCATCTGATCGTCATCGACGACTGCCTGGACACCTACCGTTCGCTGCGCGAGCTGCCCGAACCGCCGCCGAACGTGCGCTGGCTGCTCGTCGGCCGCGGCCCCCGCGACGTCTCCGGCCCCGGCCGCTCCTCGCGGCTGCGCAACATGGCCGTACGGATCAGCCGGAGCCCCTGGGTCGCGTTCCTCGACGACGACAACGAATGGGAGCCCGACCACCTCGAAACGCTGCTGGAGTGCGCCGGCCGCACGGGCCACCGGGCCGTCCACTCCCAGCTGCGGATGGTCAACGCCGACGGCACCCCGTACCTCGAACCGCGCTCGCCGTGGTCCGAGGACGAGGCCGAGGGGCGCGCGGAGTACGAGCGGCTGCGGGCCAAGGGCGTGGTGGAGCCGGGGTCCTGCGTACGGCGCGACCGGCTCGATCCGCTCGGCGTGCCGGATCCCGTGATCGAGGTGGACACCGGGGAGTGGATGCTCGCGCGGGAACTGCTGCTGGAGGTCCCCTTCAGCGACACCTTCGACGCCCAGGACGAGGCCGACCGGATCGGCGAGGACGACAAGCTGGCCATGGATCTGCGAGCGCGACGCGAGCCCGTCTCCTGCACGGAACGCCCCACGCTCCGCTATTACCTCGGCGGCTACTCCAACAACTTCTCCCTCTCCTTCGATTCGACGTTCTCCTGGCGAGAATGAGGAACTGATGACCTATCACATCACGGACGGCAAGGTCGTAAGTCCGGAAGGCTGCGAGCTGAACGTCGCGCACCACTGCAATCTCGGCTGCGCCTCGTGCAGCCATCTCTCACCGGTCTTCCGCCGGTCCCTGATCGACCCCGACACCGCCGCCCGCGATCTCACGCTGCTGGCCAAGTCGTTCGCGGCGAAGTTCGTCAAGGTGCTGGGCGGCGAACCGCTCCTCCACCCCCAACTGGTGCCCATCCTCCACCAGGTGCGCGCCTCGGGCCTCGCACCGCACATCACGGTCTGCACCAACGGCCTGCTGCTGCCCCGGATGCGCGAGGACTTCTGGGCCGCGGTGGACGAGGTCGAGATCTCCGTCTACCCGGACCAGGAACTCGACGAGGAGAAGATGGCCCGGGTGCGGGCCCACGCGGCCGAGCACGACGTCCTGCTGAACATCTCGCACTACTCGCACTTCCGCTACTCGTACGCGGAGCACGGAACCCAGGACAAGTCGCTGGTCCAGCGCATCTTCAACACCTGCCAGATCGCGCACGTCTGGCGCTGCCACACCCTGTACGAGGGGCACTTCTTCAAGTGCCCGCAATCCGTCTTCCTGCCCCAGGTCCTCGAAGGCACGGCGCCGCTGTGGGAGGACGGCCTGCGGATCACCGACGAGCCGGACTTCCCCCAGCGGCTGCTGGCCTATCTCCAGGGCACCGAGCCGCTGGGCGCCTGCCGCAACTGCATGGGCAGCGTCGGCCACCGGATGCCGCACCAGCAGCGCACCCGGCGCGACTTCCGCGACGTCCAGCAGCACAGCACCGAGGAACTCACCGACCACCGCTTCCTGACCCTGCTGGAGCAGCGGCCGGACGCCGACGACGGCTGCGCCGTCGAGAGCGCCGACACCTGGCAGGACCGGCTCAGCGAACGCACGGCAGCCGCCGTACCCGTCCCCGCCCCGCACTCCCCCAGCGTCCGGAAGAGGTCCTGATGCGTTGCCTGGTAACCGGCGGCTCCGGCTTCATCGGCCGGCACGTCGCCCGCCGCTTCGAGTCGGCCGGCCATGACGTCATGGTCCTCGACAACCGGTGGACCCCCGAAGACCCCTTCCCCGGCAGGGCGATCGACATCACGGCCAAGGACGAGCTGGTCGAGCTGTTCACGTCCTGGCGGCCGGACGCCGTGATGCACCTCGCCGGGGTCGCCGACGCCCGCGCCGTGCTGGCCGACCCGGTCACGGCCATGGACGCCAACGTCACCGGGACCACGGCCGTCCTGGCCGCCGCCGCGGCCGGCGGCGCGTCCCGCGTCGTGATCGCGAGCAGCTGCTGGGTCTACAACGCGATGCGGACCGAGGCCATCGACGAGGACGAGCCGTTCCTGCCGACCGGCGCCGGCCACTTCTACACCACCTCGATGATCACCAAGGAGCTGCTGGCCCGCGACTTCGCCCGGCTGCACGGCCTGGAGTCCACGGTGCTCCGCTACAGCCCCGTCTACGGCCCGGGCATGTGGCCCGGCCTGGTCGTCTCGGCGTTCCTGCGGGCCGCGGCCGAGGGCGGCCCGCTCACCGTCTTCGGCGACGGCTCCGAGCGGCGCGCCTTCCTGCACGCCCACGACCTGGCCGACGCGTTCTACCGGGCGACCGCGCCGGTGGCGGCGGGCCAGGTCTACAACCTGGAGGGGCCGGAGATCATCACCACCCTGGAGCTGGCGCAGAAGGTGTCCGCCCTGTTCGGGGGCGTACCCATCACCCACCGGGAGGAGCCGACCCGGCGCGGCGAACTGGTCTACTCGCAGCGCTTCGTCTCCACCGAGAAGGCCCGGCGCCAACTGGGCTGGAGCCCGCGCATCGGCATCGACGAGGGGCTGGCCCTACAGCTGGCCGCGGCCGGCCGGACCGCGCCGGACGCGGAGGTGGCGGGCCGATGACGGATCACCAAGTCGTGCCCGTACGGCCGGACTTCTCCGAGCAGGACATCGAGACCATCCTCGGCTCCATCCGCACCGCCCTGGAGAGCGGACAGCTGGCGCAGGGCGAGGAAGTGGCGGCCTTCGAGCGGGAGATGGCCGCGTACACCGGGGCCCGGCACGCCGTGGCGCTCGCGTCCGGTACCGCGGCGCTCGTCTGCGGGCTGCGGGCCCTGGCGGAACGCGGCACCGGCGAGGTGCTGGTGCCCGCCAACTCCTTCTACTCGACGGCCGCGGCCCCACTGCTCGCCGGGTTGCGCACCCGCCTGGTCGATGTGGAGGCGGAGACGTTCGCGCCCTCCGTCGAGACGCTGGAGAGGGCCGTCACCAAGGACACCGTCGGCGTTCTGGTGGTGCACATGGGCGGCCTCATCACCCCCGGGCTGCCGGAGATCGCCGACTGGTGCGCGGCGCGCGGGCTGTGGCTGTTCGAGGACTGCGCGCACGCGCACGGCAGCCGCCTCGGCGGGCGGCACGCCGGGGACTTCGGGGTGGCCGGCGCGTTCTCCTTCTTCGCCACCAAGGTGATCACCTGTGCCGAGGGCGGCATGCTGACCACCGACGACGACGAGCTGGCCGCGTCGATCGGGTGCTACCGCAACCTCGGCAAGCCCGAGTTGTGGCGCAGCTACCACACCGTGCTCGGCGAGAACGCCCGGATGAGCGAGCTGCACGCCGCCGTCGGGCGGGCCCAGCTGCGCCGTCTGGACGAGTTCCTCGGCGTGCGGCAGCGGCTGGCCGAGCGGTACACCGCGGGCCTGGCGGAGCTGCCCGGACTCACGCCCGTACTCCCGTCGCACACGCCGGCCAGCTGGTACAAGTACGCGGTGCTGCTGGAGCCCGCCACGGACCGGGCCGCGCTGAAGGCCGCCCTCAAGGAGGCGGGGGTGCACCTGGGCGGCGAGATCTACGAGATGCCGCTGGACGCCCAGCCGGTCTTCGACGGCCGGATACCACGCGAAGGGCGGCACCCGGTGTCGGAGGACGTGTGCGCCCGGCACATCTGCCTGCCGCTGCACACCCGCATGAGCGAGGACGACGTCGACTTCGTCCTGACGGCCCTGGAGAAAGCCCTCACCTGACCGCCGCGGCCCCGCCCGCCCCGGCATCGCGAAAGGACAGCCGTGCCCGCACTCTCGGAGGAAGAGCTGTATCTGTTCGACACCACGGGGTTCCTCGTGGTCCGGGGCGCGTTCGGCCCCGTGGAGGTGGAGACGTACAAGTCGGAGCTGGAACGGCTGGCCACCACGGACCCCGGGTTCGCGAACACGGTGCGCTACAAGGACCTGCCGTCCGCGAGCCCCGTCTTCGGCGAACTGGCCCTGGACGACCGGCTGGTCGGGCCGGTGCGCGACGTCGTCAATCAGCCGCTGCGCATTCTGGAGGGGTACGGGCTGCGGCGCGCCAAGGACAGCGTGCTGTATCTGCACGGCGGCAACGCCGAACTCCTCGACCTCGGCGGCGGCTCCGTGGGCCGCGACATGTCGATCACCCACACCTACCACGACGGCAAGCTGTACTGCCCGTACGTCAAGACCCTGGTCTACCTGAGCGACATCCAGTCCCAGGAGGACGGCTCCTTCTGCTACGTACAGGGGTCGCACAAGGCCAACTTCCCGCTGCTGCGCTCCCGCGCCGAACGGGGGGTGCGCACCTCGCTGATCGATACGGGCTTCCCCACCCTGAGCGATGTCTTCGTCCGCTCCGGAGACATGCTGCTGCTCAACGAGGCTCTGATGCACGGCACCCGGCGGAAGCTGACGGACGGCGACCGGCTGCTGCTGGCGTTCGGTTACGGTCCGACGTTCCTCTCCGACTGGCAGGAACTGGACGGGGAGACCGGCGATCTGCGCGGCGCGGGCTACGTCGACCACGACGTCGAAGAGGACTTCGTGCACTGAGAAGCCGGTGCCTCCGTCGGCACGGCGCACCGGATTCCCCGACAGGATTGCAGGGACGCAGATATGACACAGAACTCGTTCGCCGCCCCCGTCCGCCCGGACCAGGGCCCATGGGACGAATATTTGGCCACGGCGGGCCCGCTGCTCGGCTCGATGGGCGAGCAGGTCGACCGGCTCATCACCGAACTCGACGCGGTCCGCCGCGACGGGTCGACCGTCTTCCTCGCGGGCAACGGCGGCAGCGCCTCGGCCGCCTCCCACCTCGCGCAGGACCTCCTCAAGGGCGCTTACACGGGGGACGGGCCGCCGCTGCGGGCCCTCGCCCTCACCGACAACCTCTCCATGCTGACGGCCTACGCCAACGACTGCGGCTACGACCGGGTGTTCGTGGAGCCGCTGCGCCTCATGGCGGCGCCCGGCGACCGGCTGCTGGTGATCAGCTGCTCCGGCACCAGCCCCAATGTGGTGACCGCCGCCCGGCACGCCAAGGAGGCCGGGCTGCGCGTCGTCGCGGTGACGGCGGGCACCGGCGGCACCCTGCGGGACCTGGCCGACCTGGAGGTGAACGCCCCGACCAAGGACGTGGGCCTGGCCGAGGCGATGCACAGCATGATCTTCCACTACGTCACCCAGTCGCTCCGCGACGTCCCCGGCCCCCGCTGAGCCCCCTCCCTTCCTTCCCCTTCCTTCCACCTACCGGCTACCTACCGGAAAGGCACGGCATGCGAGCAGCAGTCCTGAACGGCCCCCGTGACATCGATGTGCGAGAGGTGCCCGACCCGGCGCTCCCCGAGGACTGGGCGCTGGTGAAGGTCGCGTACAACTCCATCTGCGGCAGCGATGTGTCGCTGTACAACAACGCGTGGCACGGCACCGCCTTCCCGGCCGTGCCCGGCCACGAGTGGAGCGGCACCGTCGTGCGGAGCCTCGGCGGCGGCTTCGCGGAGGGGGACCAGGTCGTCGCCGACCTCGCGCTGGGCTGCGGTCGCTGCCGCTGGTGCCGGCGGTCCCAGCTGGTGATGTGCCCCGAGCTGCGGGAGTTCGGCTTCACCGATCCGGGCGCCTGCGCCGAGTACATCGCGGTGCCCGCGGCGAACATGGTGCGGCTGGCGCCCGGAACGGATCTGCTGACCGCCACCCAGGCGGAGCCGCTGGCCGTGGCGCTGCACGCGCTGCACCGGGTGCGGCTGGAGCCGGGCGAGAACGTCGCCGTGCTGGGCTGCGGCGGCATCGGCCTCAATGTGCTCCAGGCCGTGCACGCGGTGGGGGCGCGGGTCGTGCTGGCCGTGGACCCCATCGCCAAGCGGGCCCGGGCGGCGGCGGCTCTCGGCGCCGAGACGGTGCTGAGCGACCCCGAGGACGTGGCGGCGTGGATCGCCGACAGGGGGCCGGCCGGCCTGCCCGACGTGGTGCTGGAGGCGAGCGGGGAGCCGCCCGCCGTGAAGCTGGCGACCGATCTGGTGGTGCCGGGCGGCCGGGTGGGGCTCATCGGCTACCGGATGGGCCGGAGCGTGGAGCTGGAGTCCGCGCGGTGGCCGCTGAAGCTGATGGAGATGATCGGCGTGATGGGGCCGGGCCGCTATATGTCGGCCGCCGCGGGGCTGGTGAGCCGGGGTGCGGTGCGCACGGACGAGGTCATCACCCATGTGGTGGACCTGTCGGACGCGGACAAGGCGTTCCGCCTCGCGGACGAGCCGGGGGAAGACGTCATCCGGGTCGCGATCCGTGCGGACGCGTAGCACCGGGAAGGGACTGGCTCCGTGGCCGAGTTGAGGAGGGATCCGCTCACGGGCGCGCGCGTCATGGTGCGGGGCAGCCGTCAGGGCCGGCCCCGCACCCGCGGCGTGGACTGCCCGTTCTGCCCCGGCGGCCTGGAGGCTCCTGAGCCCTACCGGGTGCGGCGGTTCGCCAACCGCTGGCCCGCGCTGGAGGCGGGGCGGTGCGAGGTCCTGCTGTACTCCCCCGACCACGCCGCCTCGTGGGCGTCGATGGGCGAGGAACAGGCGCTGCGCGCGGTCGGGTTGTGGGACGAGTGCACCCGTTCGCTGGGGGCGCTGCCGGACGTGGGCTATGTGCTGCTCTTCGAGAACCGGGGCGCGGAGGCGGGCGCGACCGTCGACCATCCGCACGGCCAGGCGTTCGGCCTGGCACAGGTGCCGCCGACGGCCGCCGCGCAGTTGGGCGTCGGCGATGGCGATGGCAGGGACGGCGGCTCGGGCGGGGCCGACTGCCCGCTGTGCGCCGGTCCGGCCAAGGAGCTGCTGGTCGCCGAGGAGGGCGACTGGTCGGCGTGGGTGCCGCGGGCGCCGATCTACCCGTATACGGTCCGGCTGGCGCCGCGCGGGCACATCGCCGGTCTGCCGGACTGCGACGCGCGGGACCGGCGGTCGCTGGCGCGGCTGCTGGCCGGGGTGACCGGCCGGTTCGACCGGTTCTTCGGCGGCCCGGCACCGTACTTCCTGTGGGTGCACCAGCACCCGACGGACGGCGGCGTCTGGCCGCGGGCGCATCTGTACGTGGAGATCGTCTCGGTGTGGCGGTCGCCGGGTGTGCCGCGCTATATCGCCGCCGGCGAGCTGGGCAGCGGCATCTTCTTCACGCCGCTGGAGCCCGAGGCCGCCGCCGAGCGGCTGCGGGATGCGTGAGGCGGCGGTGTCGTACGGCATGGGCCGGAGGGCAGTGGCCCCGCACCTCGCGAGCCGGACGCCGGGGGCCTCGTACGGCGGGAGCTTTGGGGCGCCGGCCTCGTACGGCAGGAGCTTTGGGGCACCGGCCTCGTACGGCAGGAGCTTTGGGGCACCGGCCTCGTACGGCATAAGCCAGGGGGCGCTGTCCCCGTACGGCGGCTGCCGGGGGGCGGTGCCGCTTCCGGGCGACGGGCGCCCGGAAGCGGCCGGCTCACCCGGCCAGTTCCTTGAGCTGCTCCACCAGGATCGCGATCGGGTCCCGGGGCATCTGCCGGCGTACGGCCGCCGCGGCGCGCTCGCCGATCGCGGGCCACTCGGAGCGGCGCTGCCAGGCCCGCTCCAGTGCCTCGTCCAGGCAGGCGGCGACGGGGCCGGCGGCGACGAAGCCGGTGTCGCCGTCGGTGAGGAGCTCCGCGTTGCCTGCCACATCGCTGACGATCACCGGCCGCCCGCAGATCATCGCCTCGATGATCACCGTCGGCAGCCCTTCGGCGCGCGAGCACAGGACCAGCCCGTGGTGGGTGCGCCAGACCTCCTCGATGTCCTTGGTGTACCCGGCGAACTCCACGTTGGCGAGGTCGAGCCGGGAGGCCAGGGCCCGGAGCACGCCCTCGTATTCGCCGGATCCGAAGACGGAGACGGTCAGCGGCCGCTCGCGCCACTTGGGCAGCGCCAGCACGTCGAAGAGGACGTCGTGGCCCTTGCTGTTGGGGTCCAGGCGGGCCAGGCAGGCGAGCCGCACGGGGGTGTCCTCGGTGGGCCAGGGCGGGGCGGCGTCGTAGTCGACCTTGAAGTGGCAGCGCACCACGCGGCCGTTGGGTATCAGGGCACCGACCTGGCGCTCCGTCAGGTCCCGGTTGCTCTCGGAGACGAAGAAGGAGGCGCGGGCGTCGCGGTAGGCGCTCGCCAGGCGCTCGGCGACGTCGTCGGTCAGCCACTCGTACTCGGAGGCGGAGTTGGAGTAGGCGACGTAGGGGTAGCCGCGCCCGCGGCACTCCTCCAGCCAGCCCAGGCCCTCGTAGTTGTCACCCTGGGAGACGATGACGAAATCGGGCCGTACGGCCTCCAGGGTGCTCAGCCGCCGCTCGGAGTAAGGGAGTTCGTGCACGGGGCGCAGGTCGTACGGCGGGTGGTCCCACCTGCGGTGCACCACGCAGCCGGCCTTCTCCAGGTCGGCGAGTTCGCCGGGGGTCTCGTCCCAGCCCTTGACGCTCGCGTGGATCTCGGCACCGTCCCGGAGCCAGTGGGCGGCGGCCAGCGACCAGTTGGTCTCGCTGGGGCCCCAGGGCGCCGACTCGTTGGCCGACACAAAGAGAATCCGAGGCCGTGTCCGGTTGGTCTCACTCATGTGCGTACCACCTTCGAAATGTGCGGCTCACATACCGCAGCAATTTCCGCGCGCCCCATTGAATTACTTCGGGCGGCAGCGGGATACGACAGGACGATATCAGTGCCGACAATCTTGGGGAAGTACGCATGCGAAAAAAGCCGGAGCCCGTGAAACGGTCGGCGGCATTTCACCTCGGCCGCCCCGGGGTAATCGATTGTGAAACACCGGCCGATGATGTGCGGCCGGCATTTTGCTTGCGTAATTCCGTACTGCACGGCGACCGCACAGGGAAAGGCGACGGACGATGAGGCTATTGGTGACCGGCGGCGCGGGATATATCGGCAGCGTCGTGGCGCGGCGGCTGCTGGACGAGGGGCACCGGGTGGTGGTGGTCGACGACCTCTCCAGCGGGTTCGCGGACGCGGTGCCGCGCGGCGCCGAGTTCGTACGCGGCACGATGGCCGAGGCGGCCCGGGTGCTCGCCGGGCCGCACCGCTTCGACGGGGTGGTCCATCTGGCGGCGCGGTCCCTGATCGACGACTCGGTGCGCCGCCCGGAGCGGTACTGGACGGGCAACACCGTCGAGACGCTGCGGCTGCTGGACGCGATGCTCGCGGCGGGCGTCGAGCGGCTCGTCTTCTCCTCCACCGCCGCCACGTACGGGCAGCCGGCCGAGGTGCCGATCACGGAGAGCGCGCCGACGGCGCCGACCAATCCGTACGGGGCGTCGAAGCTGGCCGTCGACCGGGCGCTGGGCGACTACACCCGCGCCCATCCGCTGGGCGCGGTCAGCCTGCGGTACTTCAACGTCGCGGGCTCGGTGGGCGACTGCGGCGAGCGGCACGAGCCCGAGACGCACGTCATCCCCATCGCGCTGGACGTGGCGCTGGGCAAGCGGCCGGAGTTCTCGGTCTACGGCGACGACTACCCGACCCGGGACGGCACCTGCGTGCGGGACTTCATCCATGTGGGAGACATCGCCGAGGCGCACCTGGCGGCGCTGCGCGCCGTCGCCCCGGGCGAGCACCGGATCTACAACCTCGGCAACGGCCAGGGCTTCTCGGTCCTTGAGGTGCTGGACGCCGTGGCGCGGGTCACCGGCCGTCCCGTGCCGTCCCGGCCGACGGGCCGGCGGCCGGGCGACCCGCCCACCCTGGTGGCGGCCGGCGACCTCATCCGGCGCGAGCTCGGCTGGAAGCCCGGCCGGCCGGACCTGGAGGAGATGATCGAGGACGCCTACCGCTTCCACCGGGCCCGGCGCGGGTGAGGGCGCCGGGCGCGGCCCGCGCGCGGGCGGGTCAGACGACACCCCACAGCCGCTGCGCCAGCTCGTCGATGTCCTCGATGCCGGTCAGGTCCAGGGGGGTCTCCTCCAGGGCCTCGAAATCATGCAGAAAGGTGAACTGGAGCATTTCCCTGGGGAAGCTGTCGCGCACGTCCCAGTCGGCTCCCTCAAGGAGCGCGGTGAGCAGCTCGCGATCGCCCCGGAAGGCGTTGAGGTGCAATTGGACCAGGCTGTACCGGGGGTCGCCCGCGTATACGTCGGTGAAGTCGATCAGGCCGCTGATCCCGCCCGTACCGGGGTCCACGAAGAGATTGGTGCCGTGCAGGTCGCCGTGGACGAACTGCGGCTCGCGGCCGGCCAGCAGCTCATCGACGTCGGGAAGGAAGGCGGGCACGTCATCGAGGAGCCTGGGCGAGAGGTACCCCCACTCGCGGTGGTCGGCGACGGTGGCCTCGCGGCGCTCCTTGAGCAGGTCGGGGAAGGTCGGCGAGTCGGGCCGCAGCACGGCCGAGCCCTTGAGCGGCACGGCGTGCAGTCGGCGCAGCACCTTGCCGAACTCGCGGGCGAGGGCCAGCAGCGCGGGCCGGTCGGCCGCGCCCCCGGCGTTCATGGCGTCCGCGGCGTCCCGCCAGGTGATGCCGGACGCCCGCTCGATGACCAGGAACGGCCACGGCCACCCCGCCCCGCCGGGGCGTAGTTCGCCGCGGCCGAGCAGCTGCGGCACGGGCAGATCGGTGCCGGCCAGCACCTCGTACGCCTCCAGTTCCGAAGCGTGGGACTCCGGGCCGCACCAGTGCTCCCCGTACAGCTTCACCGCCAGGCCGGTGTCGCTGATCAGCACCGGGTTCGTGCTCTCGCCGGGGACCCGCAGTTCGCCGGGCGCGGGCAGGCCGAGCTCGTCCAGGGCGCGGCGGACCCAGGGCTCCCAGAACGCGGCGTCGTTTCGGAGTTCGGCATAGCTGTCGTCCGAATTGATTCGACTCAGGTCGGCGAGGTGATTATTCTGCACGAAAGACCCTCGATTCGTTTGCACATGACCGCTGGAATTCCATTCAGGCTAGCACGGCACACATCAAGGACAACGATGAAGTTTGGCCACCGCTCGATGATGGTGAGGAGCAGGAATTGAGCGTAAACGACGCCGCGCCCAGGAGGTCACGTTCCTCGTTTACGGCTCTTTGGCGGCTCGGTCCCTATTTACGGCCGGTCCGCGTACCGGTGGCCGGGGCCGCCGCGGCCACGCTGGCCGCGCTGCTGTGCGGCCTCACCATCCCCTTGGTCACGCAGCGCATCATCGACGGTCCGCTGAGCAACGGCCGGACCGGGCAGGCGATATGGCTGATTCTCCTCGTCGCGGCGCTCGGCGCGGCGGAGGCCGTCTGCTTCTACGGCCGCCGCAAGCTCATAGCGCGGCCCACCGCGCTGGTGGAGTCGCGCATGCGGGCCGACCTCTTCCGGCATCTGCTGCGGCTGCCGATCGGCTTCCATGAGCACTGGCAGTCGGGCCAGTTGCTGTCCCGGGCGGTCAACGACCTGGTGACCCTGCGGAAGTTCCTGGCCTTCGCCGCCGTCTTCCTGGTGGTCAACTCGCTGACCCTGCTGGTCGGGCTCGCGCTGCTGTTCTCCATCGACCCGTCGCTGGCCCTGGTGGGGCTGTGCAGCTTCGCACCCCTGCTGCTGGTCTCCTTCTTCTTCGAGACCCGCTACAAGGTGGCGGCCCGTGAAGTCCAGGACCAGACGGGACATTTCACGACGATCGTCGAGGAGACGATGCTGGGCATCCGGGTGCTGCGCTCCTTCGGCCAGGGCAGGGCGCGCGTCCGCGTCTTCCGCGACCAGGCCCGGCTGCTGCGCCACAGCGAGATGCGCATCGTACGCATCATGGCCGCGCTCTCCACGGCCCTGCTGATCCTCCCCGAACTCGGCATCGCCGGCCAACTGGCCCTGGGCGGCGCGGGAATCGCCCACGGCACGCTGACCCTCGGCGACCTCGTCGCCGCCGTCACCGTCAGCACGTATCTGCGCTGGCCCACCGAGTGCATCGGGTGGGCGCTCGCCGAGACGAGCACGGCCGCCGGGGCCTGCGACCGGTACTGGGAGATCCGCGACACCGAGCCGGACATCACCGACCCGCCGAAGCCGCGGCCCGCCGCCCGGCCGGTGCGCGGCGCGCTGCGTTTCGAGAACGTGTACTTCCAGCAGCCCGGCGCGGACCGGCCCGTGCTGCGCGGCGTCGACCTGGAGATCCGGCCCGGCGAGACGCTCGCGCTCGTCGGCGCCACCGGCTCCGGCAAGACCACCCTGGCCGGCCTGGTCCCGCGGATGGCCGATGTGACCGACGGGCGGATCACCGTCGACGGCGTCGACATCCGCGAGCTGGCCCTCACGGAGCTGCGCACCATCGTCGGCTGCGCCTTCGAGGACCCGATGCTCTCCTCCCTCAGCGTCCGCGACAACGTGGCGCTCGGCGCTCCGGACGCCACCGACGACGAGATCCGCGCCGCGCTGCGCACCGCGAGCGCCGAGGAGTTCGTCGACGAGCTCGGCCCGGACGGGCTGCGCACCCGGATCGGCGAACAGGGGCTCTCGCTCTCCGGCGGCCAGCGGCAGCGCCTCGCGCTCGCCAGGGCCATCGTGGGCCGCCCCGCCCTGCTGGTGCTCGACGACCCGCTGTCCGCCCTGGACCTGCACACGGAGGCCGAGGTCG
The DNA here is from genome assembly GCF_056434425.1 of Streptomyces sp. NPDC044033. Lineage (NCBI taxonomy): Bacteria > Bacillati > Actinomycetota > Actinomycetes > Kitasatosporales > Streptomycetaceae > Streptomyces > Streptomyces sp. NPDC044033. The sequence continues at coordinate 551,614 of NZ_JBWKFF010000002.1, forward strand.
AACGGGCGCTGCGCCGGGTGCTGCGGCACTCCACCGCCCTGGTCGTCGCGCACCGTCCCAACACCGCGCGGATGGCGGACCGCGTCGCCGTCCTCGCCGACGGCCGGATCGCGGCCGTCGGCACCCACGCCGAACTCCTCGGCTCCAGCGCCCACTACCGCTCCCTGATGTCGGTCGCCCCGCTGCGGACACCCGGCTCCCCCGACAGTGAGGTGATGAGCCGATGAGCGGCGGTGAGCCGACGGCGGACGTCCTGGAGCCGGCGCCCACGGCACGGGACCGGGCCGCGAACCCGGAGCACCCGGAGAGCGCAGAGAATCTGGAGGCCGCCGAGGACGCGGCGATACTGGACCGGGCGACCCACCGGCGGGTACGCAAGCGCTCCCGCGCCCTCCTGTACTCGCTGCTGCGCCCCTGGCTGTGGCGCGTGGTCATCGCGATGTCCGCGCTGATCGTCGAGAACGCGGCCCAGCTGATCGGCCCGCTGCTCATCGCGCAGGCGATCGACCACGGCATCCCGGACGCGGTCGCCGGCGACTCCACCACGCTGACGTGGTGCGTCGCGGGCTTCACCGCCTGCGGGGTGCTGGCGGCCGCGGCCCGGTTCGGGTTCTTCCGGCTGTCCGGCAGCATCGGCCAGTCACTCCTGCTCGACCTGCGGACGCGCATCTTCCAGCACGCGGGCAGGCTGCCGGTCGCCTTCCACGAGTCGTACACCTCGGGGAAGGTCATCTCCCGGCTGACCTCCGACATCGACGCGGTGCGCGATCTCGTCGAGGGGAGTCTGGACGGGCTGCTGACCTCGCTGCTGACGGTGGCGGGCATCACCGTGCTGCTGCTCTGGCTGGACCTGCCGCTCGCCCTGATCGTGCTCGTCTCCATCGTGCCGCTGGTGCTGATGACGCGCTGGTTCCGGGAGCGGTCGCAGCGGGCGTACCGCCGCGCCCGCAACACCGTCGCGGACATCATCGTGCAGTTCGGCGAGACGATGAACGCGGTACGGGCGGTACAGGCGTTCCGCGCGGAGCGCCGCAAGCACACCGCGATGAACGACCTCAACGAGGTCTTCCGGGACGCCCACACCGAGGCGCTCAGCGTGGTGGCGCGCTACACCGCCGGGGTCCGGCTGGCGGGCAACATCGCGCTCGCCCTGGTGCTGGCGCTCGGCTGCTGGCGGGTGAACAACGGGGCGCTGCCGCTGGGCATCCTCACGGCGTTCGTGCTCTATCTGCGCCGGTTCTACGACCCGCTGGACGAGCTGGCGACGTTCACCAACCTGTACGCGGCGGCCAGCGCGGCGCTGGAGAAGATCTCCGGCTTCCTCGCCACGCCGTCCTCGGTACCGGAGCCGGCGGCCCCGGTGGCGCTCGCGCCCGGCCGCCCCGGCCGCGGTCAACTGGTCTTCCGCGCGGTGGACTTCCGCTACTCGGCAGGCGGGCCGGTGGTGCTGCACCGGCTGGACCTGACCATCCCGGCCGGGCAGACGGTCGCCGTGGTGGGCGCGACGGGCGCGGGCAAGTCCACCATCGGCAAGCTCGCCGCCCGCTTCTACGATCCGTCGAACGGTCAGGTGCTGCTGGACGGCGTCGATCTGCGGGAGGTCGCCGACGCGGAGCTGCGGCGCGAGCTGACGCTGGTGACGCAGGAGAACTTCCTGTTCACCGGCTCGATCGCGGAGAACATCGCGCTGGCGCGGCCCGGCGCGAGCCGGGCCGAGATCCGGGCGGCGGCCGAGGCGATCGGCGCCGACGCGTTCATCTCGGGGCTGCCCGAGGGGTACGACACCGAGGTCCGCAAGCGGGGCAACCGGCTCTCCGCGGGCCAGCGGCAGATGGTGGCGCTCACCCGCGCCTTCCTCGCCGACCCCACCGTGCTGCTGCTGGACGAGGCGACGTCGAGCCTGGACATCCCGACCGAGCTGACGGTGCAGCGGGCCCTGGGCGCGCTGCTCGCCGACCGTACCGCGGTGATCATCGCGCACCGGCTGTCCACGGTTCTGGCGGCCGACCGCGTGCTGGTCCTGGAGCGGGGCCGGGTCGTGGAGGACGGCACCCCCCGCGAACTGTCCGTCGCGGGCGGCCCGTTCGGCCTCCTCTACGCCCGGTGGTCGGCCTCGCTGGGCGAGGACGCGGGCCGGGCCGGTCCCGCCCCCGGCCCGCGGTAGACGAAGCCGGGCACGGGCACGGCCCCGTCGCCCGGCGCGTCGTCGACGAGGGCGCGTACGAGGTGATGGTCGGGGGAGAGCGCGCAGGCCGGGTCCGTGCGGGTGGCGTCCCCGGTCAGCGCGTACGCCTGGCAGCGGCAGCCGCCGAAGTCCTCCGCGCGGCGGGCGCAGCCGCGGCACGGGTCCCGCATCCAGTCCGTGCCGCGGTAGGCGTTGAACGCCTTGGAGTGGTCCCAGATCCACTCCAGCGAATGGTCGCGGATACTGGGCGCGTCGAGGCCGGGCAGGGTGGCGGCGACCGGGCAGGGCAGCACGGTGCCGTCGGGGGCGATGGTGAGGGAGAGCGCGCCCCAGCCGCCCATGCACGGCTTCGGCTCGCCGTCGAAGTAGTCGGGCACGACCCACACCAGCTCCGGGCCGCCCGCCCGGCGGCGGCGCTCCACGGTCTGTCGCGCGCGGTCGAGCTGGTCGCGCGTGGGCAGCAGGGCGGCCCGGTTCTCCAGCGCCCAGCCGTAGAACTGGGTGTTGGCCAGCTCGATCCGGTCGGCGCCCCAGGCCGCGCCCAGGTCGACAAGGGCGTCGACGGCGTCGAGGTTGGCGCGGTGCAGCACCACGTTGAGGCCGAGCGGCAGCCCGGCGGCCCGTACGAGGGCGGCGGCCCGCTCCTTGTCGGCGAAGGACTTGCGGCCGCCGATCCGGTCGGAGGCCGCCGCGTCGGCGTGCTGCACGGACAGTTGCACGCTGCGCAGCCCGGCGTCCTTCAGGGCGGCCAGCCGGGCGGCGGTGAGGCCGACGCCGCTGGTGACGAGCTGGGTGTAGACACCGGCGGCGTCGGCGGCGGCGACGATCGCCTCCAAGTCGGCGCGGAGCAGCGGCTCGCCGCCGGAGAGGTGGGTCTGCGCCACTCCGAGCGCACCGGCCTGGCGCATCGCGCTCCGCCACTGATCGGTGGTCAACTCGGCTGATCTACGGGTGAGTTCGAGGGGGTTGGAGCAGTACGGGCAGTGCAGGGGGCAGCCGTGGGTCAGCTCGGCGAGCAGCGCCCAGGGGCGCGGGGCGGGGGTCATCGCAGCCAGCCCTCCCCGTGTACCCGGTCGAGGAAGCGCGGGACCTCGGTGGCCACGGGCGCGCCGGGGTGGCGCGCCGTCAGCTCCTCGACGATCGCGGGCACGTCGCGGCCGCCGTCGCACAGCCGCAGGATGTCCGCGGCCGATCCACTGAGGACCACCACCCGCTCGGGCAGGAGCAGGAGTTCCGTGTCGCGCACCGGGTCGTGGCGCAGCATGGCCGCCGGGACGAGCGCGGGCCGCCAGCCGTTCACGCCGTGGGCTCCTCGTCGCCGTCCGCGTGGTCCACGGCGTCCAGCAGGGACCACAGCACGTCGCATTTGAAGGCGAGCGCGGCCACCGCCCGGTCCCGCTGCTCGTCCGTACGGGCCCACTCCAGGACGAGGTGCAGCGCTTCCTTACTGTCGCGGCCGCCCTGGCCGACGCGGGTGCGGAAGTACGCGAGCCCGTCGGCCTCGATCCAGGGGTAGTGCCGTTCGAAGGCGTCGATGCGGGTGCGCATGATGTCCGGCGCGGACAGTTCGGTGAGCGAGGCGGCGACGGCCTCCAGCGGGGAGCGCAGCCGGCAGAAGTTGACGTAACCGTCCACGGCGAGCCGCACGCCCGGCAACACCCCGCCCGTGTCCAGCAGTTGGTCACGCTTCAGCCCGGCCGCCTCGCCCAGCCGCAGCCAGCGTTCGATGCCGCCCTCGCCCTCGGCGCCGCCGTCGTGGTCCTGGATCCGCCGCACCCACATGCGGCGCAGTTCGGGGCTGTCGAACTTGGCGGTGATCAGGGCGTCCTTGACGGGGATGCAGCGCTGGTAGTGGAAGCGGTTGCGGATCCAGCGGCGCAGCTCGGGCGGGGTCAGTTCGCCGTCGTGCATACGGCGGTTGAACGGGTGGCGGTCGTGGTAGCGCCGCCCCACGACATCGCGCAGCCGCTCTTCCAGGGTGCTCGCGTCCTTCGGAGCGCTGACGTCCTTCGGCGTGCTCACAGTTCGATCACCATTCCGTCGGCGGCCACCTCGATGCCCCATTCCGCCAGGAGTTTGTACTCCTCGGCGGCCGGGTCACCCAGGGGGTTGGTGTTGTTGAGGTGGGTGTAGAGGCAGCGGGCGCCGAGCGTACGCAGGAGGCGGGCCGTGCCGTCCGGTCCGTCGATCGGGAGATGGCCCATGCCGGTCGAGGTCCGCTCGGAGAATCCGGCGCGGCGGGGCTCCTCGTCGTCCCAGAAGGTGCCGTCGACGATCACGCAGTCGGCCTCGGCGGCGGCCCGCTGGAGGGCGTCGGGCCAGGCGGCCAGCGCGGGTGCGTACACGAGGGTGCCGCCCGTGGAGCGGTCGGTGAGGCGCAGTGCGACGACCCAGTCCTCGGCGGGCGCGTCGGCGGCGGCGTAGCGCGGCCGCTTGGCGGACACCGGGATGGCGCTGATCTCCAACGGGCCGCCCGCCACCAGTGGTTGAGGGCTTCGCGGCAGTGGCCGCCAGGTGATCCCGGTGTACGGGCCGAGGATGTCGCCCAGCCGCAGCCGGTCCAGCAGGGCGCCCTGCACGGGGCCGGTGGCCAGTACGTCCAGGGCGCGGGCCTCGCGCAGCCGGGCGATGCCGAGGGTGTGGTCCAGTTCGGCGTCGGTGAGCACGATGCCCGCGACCGGGGTGTCGCGGGGGCCGGGCCCGGGGTGGAGTTCGGGGTGCGATTCGATCTGGTCGCCGATGTCGGGGGTGGCGCCCACGAGGTACCAGCGGGCGTCGTCGGCCCGTACGGCGAGGGAGGCGTGGCGGCGGACGCGCTGCGGATGGCGGCGTGCCCCGGAGCATCCGGGGCACGCGCAGTTCCACTGGGGCAGCCCGCCGCCCGCCGCGGTGCCGAGCACGCGCAGCAGCATGGCGGGGCGCTCAGCGAGCGGACAGGGAGTAGGCGGTGACTTCGAGTCCGGTCTCGATGATCTCGTAGTCCGGGGTGGTCCAGACGGTGTGGCCGGTGCTGTCGGCGTGGGTGCGGGCGGCGGGGGCCGTCTGTTCCTGGGCGTCGTTCATGTGCTGTGCCTGCCTTTCGATGGGGGGCTCGGCTGCGTCAGCCGTAGGGCGGGTGGGTCAGTTCGAGAACCCCGCGTGCCCGTGCGGACCGGGCGGCCGTGCGCGGCGTGTCATGGGTTCGCCTCCTTCCGGTGTCCGGACGCGGGCGTGGCGTAGGCGGTGCCCAGCCATGCCTCGTCCACGCGCAGGCGCTTGTAGCGGGTCTTGTCGGAGTCCGCGGCGTGGGTGCTGAGGACCTCCAGCCGGATGTGCCGGGCGGTGGTCGCGGGAAGGTCGATGAAGGCGACCGCCCGGTGACTGGGCAGGGTGCCGGTCTTCACCGGGCTCCCCCAGTTCCTGCCGTCCTCGCTCGCGTACACGCGGTAGTCCTTGATCCGTGCGGACTGCTCGGTGGCGGACCGCGCGTAACTCACGGAGTCCTCGCGCTGGTTGAGGGCGAGGTAGCGCACGGTCCGGTCGGCGCCGAGGTCGAAGCGGAGCGAGACGGGCAGGGTGGCGGCGCTGTCCCAGTAGGTGCGGTAGTCGCCGTCGGCCGCCGCCGAGGGCGCGTGGCCGCTCGCGGCGGCGTCGGCGCTCATCCGGTACGAGGCGGCGGGGAGGATGCCCGTACGGCCGGCGGTCCGCACCTGGAAGACGGTGTCGTACGGATCCCAGCCGCCCGCGCGGCTGAGGGTGAGGGCACCGCCGGACTGGGTGAAGGGGACCGGCTCGCCGGTGCGCAGGTCGCTCACGCCCGCCACGCGGTAGCCGTTGTCGCGGACGCGCAGGGTGTCGGCCTTCGGTGGCGTCAGGACGTGGAGGTAGTGCCGGTCGGGGTCGGTCCTGCTGACGGTCGTGACGCCGTACGCGCCGTCGTTCCACTGCCCCGGCTGGAAGCCGCCGTGGAGGTAGCCGCCGCCCTCGGTGCCGTGCAGGGACGGCCAGATCGCGTCGAGATAGCCGTCGGCGAAGTCGTTGAACGCCTCCTGTTTCGCCGGGAAGCGCCCGTCGACCTGCGCCGTCTCCGCCATCAGGGCCTTGATGGAGGAGCCCGTGTTGGTGACGAGGCGGCCGAGGGTGAGCGCCCGGTCGACGGCGGGGTCGGTGCCGTCGTACCACCAGGCTCCCTTGGAGGGGAGCTTGAAGTCGGCCTCGATGAGCCGGGGGGCCGCGGTGTAGACGGCCTGGGGGTAGTCGTACGCCGGGGACATGCCGGTCTTCTGCTCGTTGCTGATCATGTCCATGATCGGCGTGTCCTCGTTGTTGTTGCTGAGCGTGTACTCCGGGCGCTTCTCGCGGATCTGCTGGTAGAGGCCGTGGTCGAGCCAGTAGTCGTTGTCGTTGTCGATCCAGAACCCGCCGAGCCGCGGGTAACGGTCCATGACTTCATGGAAGTTGTCGTAGGAGTACTCCCCGAAGCCGTCCCGCTCCGTGAGGTCGATGTCGCGGCCCTTGTAGCGGGAGTACGCGGCCGAGTCGAGCCATTCGTGGCCGCCCTGGTCGTGCCACTGGGGGTCGTCGGTCATATAGAGGATGACCTTGAGGCCCTTCGCCTGGGCCGTCGTGATCAGCTCGCCGAGGAAGTCCCGCTTCGTGCTGCACGAGCCGGGGATCTTCGACGGCCAGGCACGGGCGTAGCCGAGCCGGCTGTGGAAGGTGGCGAGGACGAGGTACTGCGTGTGCAGCTTCTGGGCCTCGCGCACCCAGTACTCCGGCGACCAGCCGCCCTTGGTGACGTCGGACTCCCACTGCGCGCAGTCGGTGTGCTGCGGGTACGTGCGCTCGCCCCAGTGCAGGAAGAGGCCGGAGACCGAGCCGCGCAGGAACTCCTGGCGCGGGTGCTCCACTTCGGCGCGCGCCGCGCCGGGCAGCGTCAGCAGCCCCAGCAGCAGCGCGAGGGCCACGGCGGCCCTGGTGAGCACTCTCCCTCTCATGCCGTCGCTCCTGTCCGCAGGCCGGGGCGCGCCGCGGCTTCCGCTGGGTGCCGCAGCTGCTCGTACATGATCAGGAAGGCTCCGAGGCCGTGGAAGTCGTTGGTCGCGCGGGGGCGTTTGACGTAGAAGCCGTAATCGCCGACGTTGGTGCCCACGGAGATGCCGGACAGCTCGGTCCGCCCGTCGCCGCCGAGCGAGATGCGCTCCAGCACCCCCTGGAAGCCGCGCTCGGCGACGTCCGCGTAGCGCGCGTCCAGGTAGCCTTGGCGCGCGCCGCGCGCGAGGGCGAAGGTGAACATGCTCGAACAGGAGGTCTCGGTCCAGTTGTCGGGCCGGTCGCCCTTGTCGACGACCTGGAACCAGCGGCCGGTGGCGGGGTCCTGATACTTCTCCAGCCCGGCGGCGAGCCGCCGCAGGACGGCCAGCAGCCGCGCGCGCCGGGGATGGTCCGCGGGGATGGCGTCGAGGACGTCGACGGCCGCCATGGAGTACCAGCCGACGGCCCGGCACCAGCTCTCCGGCGAGCGCCCGGTGTCCCGGTCCGCCCAGCCCGCCGCCCCCGACTCGTCGTAGGCGTGCTTGAGCAGCCCGTCGGACTCCTGCAAGTGGCCGCCGTAGACGGTCAGTTGCCGGGCCGCCTCGTCGTAGGCGTAGGTCCGGTCGCCGAACTCGCGCGCGTACTCGACCAGGAAGGGGTTCACCATGTACACCCCGTCGCCCCAGAGTTGATGCGCCCTGCTGGCGGCCGTCGCGTGCCACAGCCCCCCGTCGGCGGTGCGCGGGTAGGTGTCGAGCCGCTTGCGGATCTTCCGCGCGGCGATCCGGTAGCGGTCCTGGCCGGTCTCGTGGTGCAGGACGACCAGCAGCCGCCCGGCCTGCATGCTGTCCAGACTGTTGAACCCCTGGCCGATCTTTCCGTCGCTGTCGACGAACCGGTCCACGTACGTCTTGATGTACGAGAGGTAGCGGGGCTCGTGCGTACGCCGGTAGACGAGGTACTGACCGTAGAGGTAGAGCCCCACGGGGTAGGACCAGCCGCCGATCGTGTCCGGGGTGTAGCGCGCGATGGTCGAGTCCACGACCGCCGAGGACCAGTCGGCGGCGGCGCGCGGGGCGGCCGTAGCGACGGCCGCGGCCGGGTGCGCCGGGGCTTCGGCGCCGGTGCCGCCGGCGACCGGCGAGGCGAGCGTGGCCAGTGCCAGCACGGCGACGGCCAGGGCGCTGCGGAGTCCGCTGCTCATGGCGGCGCCGCTAACGGGAGCTCGGTACGGGCGCGGGGGGTGCCGGTACGCGCGTACGGGCCCCCGGTGCGGGCGCTGTCGGTGCGTACGCGGGAGGGCTCGGTATGCGTGCGGGCGCTGCCGGTATGAGCGTGGGTGATGTCCGTGATGTCCGTACGGGCGCGGGGGCTGCGTTCATCGGGAGGGGCCTGCCTTCCGGGTCGGGGGCGGTCCGCGGCGTGGGGTCCGCAACGTTCGCGAGCGGACGTGCGGCGTGGCCGCCCTGCATCCGCGAGCGGACGCAGGGCGTCGAGTCCCGCCGCGCGAGGCGCTGTCCCCGAACCGCCTCCTGGCCGACGGGCGTTGGCGACGGCCGCCGTCCGCCGCTTTCCCTTCCGATGCAGAATCGCGAGTCGACGGGACACGGTCAAGAGGGCCGGGCACATTGGTCCGATCTATCGCGCGCTATCGGCGGAACCGCGCGGGCCGACAGAGAGCGGCAAACAGCCGCCGAGGACCCGGTACCGGGCCTTTCCCCACTCAGCGGGCAATACGGGGCGAGGCCCCGCACCCGGCGGAAATTCCAGGCCATCGATATTCGCGAACAGGACGGAAAGAGACCTCCTACCTTCCACTCCCTTGACCTGCGCACGACAGAGCTGTACGTTCCCGCCGAACCGCCGAACCAGAAGGAAACCTTCCAATCACCCGACCTCCACTGGTGTCCGGCCTTCCCCGGCCCAGCCCCTGTCGTCGAACTCCCGCACCGGCAATGGCGGCCGCGCCGATCCCGAGGCCCGGGCCGCGCTTCCCCATCGGAGATCCCCCATGCGCACACGTAACGGAGCCGCCCGCCACGCCCTGACGGCCTCCGCGGCCGCGACGGCGCTGGCCGCCGGTCTGCTGCTGACGGCCGCCGGCCCCGGCGGCGCGGCCGAGTCCCGTACCGCCGAACCCCGAACGCCCGGGCCGCGAGCGGCGGCCGCCGCCGACGCGGCAGCCGACTCCGCCCCTGGCAGCGTCAAGACCGTCTCCTCCGACTGGACGATCCCCTGGGGCCTGAGCTGGCTCCCCGACGGCTCGGCCCTGATCACCGAGCGCGACTCCTTCAAGGTCTTCACCCTCACCCAGGCGGGCGCCAAGAAGCAGATCGGCAAGGTCCCCGACGCGGTGACCACGGGCGGCGAGGGCGGCCTCCTCGGGGCGGCGGTCTCGCCGAACTGGAAGAGCGACCACTACGTCTTCTTCATGCACACCGCGGCGGAGGGCAACCGCGTCGCGCGCATGACGTTCGACGGCTCCAAGCTCAGCGACTACAAGGTGCTCGTCAAAGGCATCAAGAAGAACAAGTACCACAACGGCGGACGGCTGAAGTTCGGCCCCGACGGGTATCTCTACGCCACCGCGGGCGAGGCCCAGACACCCGACCTCGCACAGGACAAGTCCTCGCTCAACGGCAAGATCCTGCGCATGACGACCGACGGCGAACCCGCCCCCGGCAACCCGTTCGGTACCCTCGTCTACTCCTACGGCCACCGCAATCCGCAGGGCCTCACCTGGGACCCGCAGGGGCGGCTCTGGGAGGCGGAGCTGGGCGACGCCAAGTTCGACGAGCTCAACCTCATCGAGCCCGGCAAGAACTACGGCTGGCCCAAGTGCGAGGGGCAGTGCTCCGCTTCGGGGATGACCAACCCCAAGCGCCAGTGGAAGGTCGGCGAGGCGTCCCCCAGCGGCATCGCCTACGCCGACGGCGCGCTGTACATGGCGGCCCTCAAGGGCCAGCGGCTGTGGCGCATCCCGGTCGACGGCGCCGACGCGGGCACCCCGAAGGCGTACTACACCAAGAGCTACGGCCGGCTGCGCACCGTGGAGACGGTGCCCGGCAAGAACACCCTGTGGCTCTCCACCACCAACGCCGACCTCAACGGCCACCAGCCGGCCGGTTCCGACAAGGTCTTCCAGGTCGAACTGAAGTGACCGCGCCGATCGAGCCGAGGTGACGGACGGCGGGCACACCCAGGACGGAGCTCAGCGGCGTGAGCCGTACGGCGGTTGCTCCCCGGCGCATGACGCGGGGGAGCAACCGGCCGGATCAGCGTCTCTGGAGCACGAGTTGGCGCCGGGCCGACCCTTCGGGACGTGCAGGCGGAATCGAAGCGCGCGTACCCCTCGGTGGGGTCACAGTCACAGACGGTGAACTCCCCATGCCCGAAGCCTAGTTCGGCCCCGATGGGCACCTGGCCGCCCGCGAGGCGCCCATCGGGCCCGACGCCGCACCCACCAGACCGCACGCCGGGATTCTTGACCGAGCGTTCTCAATACCCCTAGAGTTCCCGACGTGGCCAGGACCAAGGAATTCGACCCGGACGCCGCGTTGCAGTCAGCCGTGGAGCTGTTCTGGCTGCGCGGCTATGAGGCGACGACGGTGGCGGACCTCGTGGAGCACCTCGGCGTCGCCCGGGCGAGCATCTACGCCACCTTCGGCGGCAAGCGCGAGCTGTACCTCAAGGCGCTCGAACGGTACGGGGAGCAACGGACCCCACTCATGGTCGAGGAGCTGTCCCAGCCGGGGCCGGCCCTGCCCGCCGTGCGGGCGCTGGTGCGGCGCTTCGCGGACGAGTCCGCCTGCGACGAGCTGCGGCGCGGCTGCTTCGTCGCCAATACGGCCGTGGAACTGGCCCCGCACGATACGGCCGCGGCCCGCCGGGTCGAGGCCAACTGGAACGCCATCGAGACCGCGCTCACCTCGGCGCTGATGCGCGCCAGGGCGCAGCGGGAGATCGCGGCCGACCGGGACCCGGCGGCGCTCGCCCGGATGCTGCTCGTACTGCTCCAGGGCATGCGGGTGGTCGGCAAGGCGGGCGGCGACCCGGCCAGGCTGCGGGACGCGGCGGGGCAGGCGCTGTCGCTGCTGGACTGAGGACGCCGGACCCGCTGCTGGCCTGAGGACGCCGGACCGGAACCGCCCAGGGGGCCTCCCCCTTCGTTTCTCACGCCCTTATTCAAGACCGTTCATTCTCATATTTCTGTGTCTCTATCGGGAGCCATCACCATGACCGCACGCTTCACCGGCAAGACCGTCCTCGTCACCGGCGGCGGCACCGGCATCGGGCGCGGCATCGCCCTCGCCTTCGCCCGCGAAGGGGCGAACGTCGTCGTCTCCGGCCGCAGGGCCGAGCCGCTCAAGGAGACCGTGGCGCTCATCGAGGCCGAGGGCGGTGCCGGCGGGGCCGCCGCCGTCACCGCCGATGTGACAGTCTCGCAGGACGTGGCGCACCTGGTCGAGGAGGCCGTGGCCCGCTTCGGCTCGCTCGACGTCGCCGTCAACAACGCCGGTCTGTTCGTGCCGCCGGCCCCGGTCGCCGACATCCCCGAGGAGGACTTCCGGCGGGCCCTGGACGCCAACGTCACCGGGGTCTTCCTCTCCCTCAAGCACGAGATCGCCCATATGCGGGCCCATGGCGGCGGCGCCATCGTCAACGTCTCGTCCAACCTCGGCGCGCACAGTCGCAAGGCGGGCCTCGGCGCGTACGTCACGAGCAAGGCCGCCCTGACCGCGCTGACCCACAGCACCGCCCTCGATCACATCGCCGACGGCGTCCGCGTCAATACCGTCAGCCCGGGCAAGGTGGACGCCCCCATGTCCACGCTGCCGGGCGAGAGCCCGGAGCAGAAGACCGAGCGCATGCGGCGGGAGATACCCACCGGGCGGGCCGCCGCCCCGGGCGAGATCGCCGCCGCCGTTCTCTACCTGGCGTCGGAGGAGGCCGCGTCCACCGTCGGCGCGGACTTGGTGATCGACGGCGGCGAGACGGTCTGACGGCGGGCCGCCATCCAGACGTAGACCAGGATGCCGGCGAAGAGGAAGAGCACGCCCTGGTAGATCGCGGCGTAGCCGGCGCCCGCGACCAGCCAGAAGGAGAAGGCGAAACCTCCGACGGCGAGCACGACGTCCCGCGCGAAGGAGCCCGTACGGACCCGCTCGCGCCGCCCCGTCAGCAGGAAGTAGAGCTGCGCGGCGGCGGCGAGCAGGTACGGCACGGTGGCCGAGAAGGTGGTGATCAGGACGAGGATCTTGAAGACGCCGCCGGAGCCCGAGACGTAGTTGATGACGGTGAGCAGCGAGGCGAGGACCGTGCCGACCAGCACGCCGAACGTCGGCACCCCGCGCCGCTTGCGCGCGAAGGAGACCGGGAACAGCCCGTCCTTCGCGGCGGCGTAGGGGGCCTGCGCGCTCATCAGCGTCCAGCCGTTGAGCGCTCCGACGATGGAGACGACGGCGGCGACCGCGATGAGCGTGCCGCCCCACTCGCCGCCGAACATCACATTGACCGCGTCGGAGAAGGGGGCGGTGGAGGTGACGAGCTTGTCGTGGGCGACCGTGCCGAAGACGGCGACCGTGCCGAGCAGGTAGACGACGGCCGCGCCGATCACGCCGAGCACGCTGGCCCGGCCCACGTTGCGCTCCGGGTCGCGGACCTCGCCGGCGCTCATCGCCGCCGACTCGACGCCCACGTAGCTGTAGAGCAGGATCGCGGCCGCGGCCGAGAGCCCGCCGACGGCGCTGCCGCCGCCCTCGTTGAACGCGCCCAGCTTGTGCGGGTCGAAGAAGAAGAGGCCCGCGACCGCGACGAAGAGCAGCGGTACGAACTTCAGCACGGTGGAGACGAGCTGGATCGCGCCGACCCAGCGGGTGCCCGCGAGGTTGGCGAGCGCGGGCAGCCAGAGCATGACGAGGGCGACCGTGAGGTCCGCGCCCATGGAGTGCCGGCCGCCCGCGAGTACATGGAAGTAGCCGACCCCGGCCACGGCGAGCGCGGCGTTGCTCACCCAGGTCATCGTCCAGTACGACCAGGCGGACAGGAACCCGGCGAAGTCGCCGAAGGCCGAACGCGCGTAGACGTACGGTCCGCCGGTGCGCGGGTCGCGCTGCGCGAGCCGGCCGAAGACGAGCGCGAGCGCGATGGCCCCGATGGTCAGCACGCCGAAGGCGACCAGGCTGACGGTGCCGAACGGGGCGACCGAGGCGGGCAGCAGGAAGATGCCGCCGCCGATGATGTTCCCCATGACCAGGGCGGTCGCGGTGGGGAGCCCGAAACGGCGGGTGTGGGTGCCGTCGGTGTCGTGCATGAGGTGGTGCGCCTCTCGTCGTGCAGGCCCCCGTATGGTTCCGGGTGACAGAACATGCTCACCGAACCACGCCACACGGACAAATCACCGCGTTTCCTTGCGCGAGGCGCTGCCCGGGGCCGCAAAACGTTCAGCGATCGCCGCGCGCGACGACGATTCGTCCGCCATCGCGGCCTCGGCGGCGATGGCGGCCCGGCGAATCACGTACGCACCGGATCGCGGGCCCGGGGCCGTACTCACCGGATTTCGGCGGCCGGAGCGCGCCAATAGCAAAGGCCCCAAGGTCATTTACCCTGGGGCCCGGCATTCCGATAAAGCCACGGACTCAGTGGCCGGCCTTTTCGTAGGCTTCCTTCACCGACGCCGGCACTCGGCCGCGGTCGTTGACGTCGTGTCCGTTCGCCTTCGCCCAGGCGCGGATCTCCGCGGTATTCTCCCCGGCGGCCGGTGCCTTGCGGGGCTTGCCCTTGCCCGCTCCCACGCTCCCCCGGACCCGCCGGGCGCCGTCCGCGTGCAGATAGGGCTGAAGCAGCTCCAGCAGCTTGTCGTAATTTTCGTCGGTGAGGTCGAGTTCGACCCCGGCGCCGTCGACAAGGATGGTGTGCTTCGCGATCTCCGCCGACTCTTCGCCGGTCAGATCGTCAACGTAGGTGGTAACTACCTTCTGTGCCATGGGGGGATTATAGGGCCCGCCGGACGTGCGGTCGGACCAGTGTGCATTACGGAGAAACCGGGGGAAAAGAAGGACAGGAACTGCATAAGGAACTACGGGACGCGTCCGGCGGCCAGTTGCTCGTCCAACGGCGGACCGGCCTCCCGCCGCACGGCGCCGGCCTCGTCGAGCCAGCGGCGCAGCACCTCGTGGACGCGTTCCGCGCCCACCAGTTCCGCCCCGTCGGCCACCGGCGGGGTCAGCTCCCGGGGCCACAGCAGGAAGGGGTGGCCCTGTTCGCCGCCCAGGCCGCCGTGCGAACCGATCTGCTCCTCGAAGGCGTGCACCGCGCCGGTCTCCGGGTCGCAGGCGGAGTTGACCATGATGTCGGCGGCGTGCGGGAAGCCGGCGGTGCGGCGCACGGCCTCGACCGCGCCCGGGCCGAAGGCGTTCAGCGGGCTGCGCTCGGCTCCCTCCCCGCTGTCCAGCCGGTGCTCGGCCCCGCCGCGGCCGAGCACCACGGGGCCGTGTTCGGCGGAGCGTACGAGCAGGAAGCCGATGCCCGGGTGATCGGCGAGGGTGCGCAGCAGGGCCGGGTGGTGCCGCTCGATCTCCTCGCGGCTCGCGCGGCCGGGGAGGTCGGGGAAGGAGACGAGGCCGAGGTTGCCGGAGCCGAGGACGACGGGGTCCCTCGACCTGCCGGGGCGGTCCTCTTCCTCCTCCGGGGCCTCCGGGCGGCGCAGTGCGGCGCGGGCCGCCGCCCGCGCCTCGGCGCCGCTGCGGGTGCGCCGGGCGCGGCGCGGCACGGGCAGGCCGCAGCCGGCCCGTACCAGGTCCTGGAGGGTGAGGCCGTAGCGGGCGGCGAAGGTCGCGCCGGGGCTCTGGCCGTGGTCGGACAGGAGCACGAGGCGGTAGTCGCGCGGCGCGTGGTCGATGACCTTGGCGATCAGCGCGAGCGACCGGTCGAGGCGGCGCAGCACCTGGTGGGTGTCGCGGCTGCGCGGCCCGGAGTGGTGGGCGACCTCGTCGTACGCGACCAGGTCGGCGTAGACGGCGGTGCGGCCGGAGAGGATGTCGCCGATGACCGCGGCCACCACCACATCGCGCTCGACGACGGTGGCGAAGGCGCGGATGAAGGGGTACAGGCCGCCGCGCTTGACGCGGGGGCGGTCGCGGCGCGCCCTGGCGGCGAGGGACTGGCCGATCTCCCGGAAGATCTCGGCGACGAAGGCGGCGGCGGTGCGGGTGGCGTTGGCGGGGTCGCAGAAGTAGGCGAAGTAGCCGGAGCGGGAGCGGTTGTTCCGGCCGCGCCGGGCGGCGATGGACAGCACCAGGGCGAGCTGGTCGGCACCGCCGGTGAAGAGGTTGCCGCGGCTGGCGCCGTCGTCGGTGAGCAGCCCGCCGTGGCCGCTGCGGGCGGCGGCGCGGCGCTGGAGCTCGGCGGCGCTGGTCGGCCGGTTGCTGATCATCACCTCGCCGCTCTCCTTCTCGTACCAGCGGAAGGCGGGCACGTCCTCGTTGGAGCCGTGCAGGATGCCGAGCTGGCTGGCGCCGGTCTGGCTGGACCAGTCGGTGCGCCACGGGGTGAGGCGGTGGGTGGTGGCGGCCCATCCGGCGACGGTCTCCATCAGCGGCGGCCGGCGCCGGCCGCCGGCGCGGGGCCGCTCGCGCAGGGCGTCGCGCAGCACGTCGTGGCCGACGCCGTCGAGCTGGAGGAAGACCGTGCCGGGCGGCGGCGGACCGGCCGGGTCCCCGGCGGCGCCGGCTGCCTCGGCGTCCCGGCGGCGTCTTCGGCGGTCGGCGAGGCGGGCGAGCCGCCGCCGGTACGCGCCGTCGTCGTGGACGGTGAGGAAGGTACTGGTGGCGGAGGAGGCGGCGGACATCACCGCGGCGACCACGACGGCGGTCTCCGGGCCGACCGTGCCGTTGCCGACGGGGGCCAGGTCGAGGGCGATCAGCAGCAGCGAGGCGTTGAGGAAGAAGACCAGGAGGCCGAGCACGAAGGCGGGCACGAGCAGCAGGGCCCGTACGAGCACGGGCCAGACCAGGGCGCTGAGCAGGCCGAACGCCCCGGCGCCGGCCGCGGCCGTGATCGCGATCCGGGTGGCGCTGTCGCCGTCGGCGGACTGGAGCTGGAAGTCGGGGAGGACGGCGGCGAGCACGACCATGGTGACGGTGCCGACCGCCCAGACGACCAGCACCCTGAACAGGGCTGTGCCCACGGTCCGCCATCGGGGCACCTGCACGCCGTACTCACCTCACGTCTGCCGCCCGCATCGCGCACGCGGACTCGCATTACAGCCTGTCACAGCGCTCGCAGGACCGGCCGCCGGCCGTCGGCGCGGGCGCCGGTTGGCTTTCCGGTGCGTCCCCTGGGCAGGATGAGCGCCGTGACTGAGATCCGTACGCCCCGACTTCTGCTCCGCCGCTGGCACGAGGACGACCTCGGCCCGATGGCCGACATCAACGCCGATCCCGATGTCATGAACTGGATCGGCGACGGTTCGGTCCGGGACCGGGCTGAGACGGCCGAGGCCATCGAACGGTGGGAGGAGGAGTGGGACGACGAGGGCTTCGGGCTGTTCGCCGTCGAGCTGCTCGCCTCCGGTGAGCTGGCCGGGTTCGTGGGGCTGTCCGTGCCGTCGTTCCTCCCGGAGATGGAGCACGAGGTGGAGATCGGATGGCGGCTGGGGCAGCAATTCTGGGGGCAGGGGTACGCCTCGGAGGGGGCTCAGGCCACCTTGGAGTTCGCCCTGCAGGACCGGGGGCTGGACCGGGTGATCAGCATTCACCGTGCGGGCAACACCGCGTCCGAGAACGTGATGCGCAAGCTCGGCATGGAGCAGGAGCGCGAGACGACGCACCCGCTCTACGGCTTCCCGCTGCTGGTGCACTCCATCGACCTCAGCGAGTACGCGGGGTGACGCGGGGCGCTCGCCCCGGCATCAGGGTGGCGGCCCCGGCGGCGGCGAGCGCCGCGATGATGCCCGCCAGGAGGAAGGCGAGGCCGTAGCCGTCCCCGCCGGTGCGGTTATTGGCCACCGCGGAGAAGCCGGCGATGCCCAGCGCCGTGCTGACCTGCCGGACCGTGTTGAGCAGGCCGGACGCGAGGCCGGTCATGGTGGGGTCCACGCCGCCGGTGGCGGCCACGGTGATGGGGGTGAAGGCGAGGCCGGCGCCGAGGCCGAAGAGCGCGACGGGCAGCACGACGGAGGGGAAGAAAGAGGTGTGCGGGCCGAGCCGGGACAGCAGCAGGAAGCCGGCCGACACCAGGACGAGGCCGGTGAAGGCCGTGCGCCGGGCGCCCCAGCGCGGGGTGAGCCGGCCGGCGAGCTGGGCGCCGATCATCACCGCGAAGGCGGCGGGCAGGAAGCCGAGCCCGGCGCGGAGCGGCGAGAAGTGCTGGACGTTCTGGAGGTAGAGCGAGATCAGCACGGGGCTGGCCAGATATCCGAGGCCCAGGCCGAACATGACCGCGTTGGCGCTGCTCACGGAGCGGTGGGTGAAGATCCGCAGCGGTACGAGCGGGCTGCGCGCCCACTTGTGCTGGCTGATGAGGAAGAGGGCGAGCAGCACCGCGGCCGCCCCCAGGAACCAGCCGCCCCGGGCCGCTCCCCCGTCGCCGCCGAAGCAGACCACGCCGTAGACCAGCGCGACGAGGCCGCTGGTGACGAGGAGCGCGCCGGTGATGTCCAGGGGCTGCCGCCCGGCTTCGGTACGGGCCCGGCGGGCGAGCGTGAGCGCGGCGATCGCGAGGATGACGACGCCGACCGGCACGTTCACGAGGAACACCCAGCGCCAGCCGAGGGTGTCGGTCAGCACCCCGCCGCACAGGGTGCCGGCCGCGGCTCCCACCGCGCCGACCATGCTCCACAGCCCCAGGGCCCGTGCCCGGCGATGCGGTTCGGCGTACGCCCGGTGCACGATGGTGAGGGTCGTCGGCATGAGGAGCGCCCCGCCGAGCCCTTGCACGGCGCGGGCGGCGACGAGCCAGCCGGCCCCGCCGGCGGCTCCGCACCAGACGCTGGCGGCGGTGAAGACGCCGAGGCCGGTCAGATACATCGCGCGGGTGCCGAAGAGGTCGGCCAGCCGCCCGCCGAGCAGCAGCAGTCCGGCGAAGGCGAGGGTGTAGGCGGTGACGACCCAGCCGATGGAGGAGGCAGTGAAGCCGAGGTCCCGGGCGATGGGCGGCAGCGCGACGGAGATGATCGTCGCGTCGAGCACGACGAGGAACTGCGCTCCGCAGGCCAGCACCATCAACAGCCATGGCCTGGCGGCCCGTTCACGTTCGGCCGCCGGTATGCCGGTCGCCGCGGTCACTGACATGCCCACCCCCTCCATGATGAAGTTAGGGTACCCTAACTTCATCATGGAGGAAACTCCCCGCCGCTCGCGCAGCGCTCAGCCCCACCCGGCCAACACGGCGAAGCCGTAACGCTTGTAGAAGCAGTCCGCGCCCTGGAAGCCCGCCTCCGCGAGCCACGCCAGGTGGTCCGCGACCGGGGCGGGCGCGCCGAGCACCAGCTCTTCGCGCACCGCGTCGATCTCCCCCTCGCTGGCTCCCCGGTCCGCCGCCTCGCGCAGCCACACCTCGCCGTACAGCGCGTCCAGCCCCGGCTCGGGCCCGGCGACCTGCTCCGCGTTGACGAACACCCCGCCCGGCGCGAGGACCTCCCGGACCCGCCCGTAGAGCCGCCGCTGGTCGGGCCGGGGCAGCTGGTGGATGGCGAGGGCGGAGACCACGATGTCGAACGGGCCGGGCGGCAGCGCGTCCCGCAGGTCGCGTACGTGCGGGGTGTGCCCCACCGCGAACAGGTCGAGCGCGGGCCGGGCCGCGGCCAGCATCTGCTCCGAGGAGTCGACGAGGTCGAAGGTGGCCTCGGGCAGCACCGAGGCCAGCCCGCAGGCGAACAGACCCGTGCCGGCGCCGAGGTCGAGCACCCGCGGCGACTGCCGCCCGCCCGCCGCCGCCAGCTCGACCGCGACCTCGTAGAAGGCGTTGAGGTGCGGCACGAGCCGGGGCCGGGCGCTGTCATAGCCTTCCGCGCTCTGCGCGCTCCGGACCGCCGGGCGCGAGACGTCCACCACTGCGAAATGCCCACCAATCGAACCGCCGTTCCACCAACTCGGCACACCCTACTTCCTGTTCACAGTCCCCGCCGCGCCCTCCCGATCCGGCGGAGGCGGGCGGATTCATGCGCGAACCGGACTGAACTACGCTCAAGCGGAACGCGCGGACGATGGGAGGCGACGGGTGCCGGTCGAGATCACCTGGTGGGGTCATGCCACCACGACGGTGGAGGACTCCGGGGTGCGGGTGCTGACCGACCCCCTCTTCGCCCGCCGCCTCGCGCATCTGCGCCGCCGCCGGGGCCCGGTGCCGCCGCCCGCCGCCGCGGCCGCGGACATCGCCCTCGTCTCGCATCTGCACGCCGACCATCTGCACCCCGCCTCGCTGCGCCGGCTCGCGCCCGGCACCCGGCTCGTGGTGCCGCGCGGCGCCGGCCGCGCCGTGCCGGGGCTGCGGAAGGTGGCGGCGGCCCGGGGGCTGCTGGTCACCGAGGTGGCGGCGGGCGACGAGATCCGCGTGCGGGACATCGTGGTGCGGGCGGTGCCCGCCGCGCACGACGGCCGCCGGCTGCCGTACGGGCCGCACCGGGCGCCCGCGCTCGGCTATGTGGTGCGGGGCGAGGCGGCCACGTACTTCGCGGGCGACACCGGGCTCTTCGACGAGATGCCGGAGGCCGTCGGGGCGGTGGACGTGGCGCTGCTCCCGGTCGGCGGCTGGGGCCCGTTCCTGGGCCACGGCCATCTGGACGCGGGCCGGGCGGCGCTCGCGCTGGCCCGCCTGTCGGCGCGCGACGCGGTGCCGGTGCACTGGGGCACGTACTGGCCGATCGGCATGGACGCGGTGCGCCCGCACGAATTCCACGCGCCGGGCGACGACTTCGTGCGGCAGGCGGCCCGGCTGGCCCCGCGGACCGCCGTGCACCGGCTGGAGCACGGCGAGAGCGTACGGCTGGAGGGCGCCGGGTGAACGGCCCCATGGCCCTGGCGGAGCTGGCGCGCCAGGTGCCGCCGGAGTCGACGCAGCAGGCGGTGGGCTACCCGTCGCTGTTCCTGCTGGTGTTCCTGGGCTCGCTGGTGCCCGTGGTTCCGACGGGGGCCGTCGTCAGCTCGGCCGCGGTGGTCGCCATCCACCAGACGGACCCCTTCGCCCTGCTGGTGGTCTTCGGGGTGGCCTCCTTCGGGGCGTTCCTCGGCGATGTCGCGCTCTACTGGCTCGGGCAGCGCGGCGTCCGCTCCCGCAACGGCTCGCGCTGGCTGGAACGGCTGCGCGACCGGGCCGCGCCGGAGCGCCTGGCGCAGGCGCGGACCAAGCTGGAGGAGCACGGGGTGGCGGTGCTGGTGCTCTCCCGGCTGATGCCGGCGGGCCGCATCCCGGTGATGCTGGCCTGCCTGCTGTCGCGGATGCCCCTGCGCCGCTTCGTCCGCGGCGACATCCCCGCCTGCCTGGCGTGGGCCGCCACGTACCAGCTGATCGGCATCCTCGGCGGCTCCCTCTTCCCCCGGCCGTGGGAGGGCGTGGCGACGGCGGTCGGGCTGACGCTGCTGGTCGGCGCGGCCCCGGCGGTGTGGCGCAGGATGCGGCACCGCTGAGGCGGCGACGCCCGCGTCCAGCGGTACGGCACCGCTGAGACCGCGGCGTCTCCCGCGCTCAGCCAACACGGCACCGCTGAGACCGCGGCACCGCCCCCGCTCAGCCCCCCGCCAGCTCCCCGAGGGCCACCCCGAAGACGGCCATCGCCCGGGCGACGTCCGGCGACTCCAGCGGCTCGGCGGCGTCCAGGGCCCGCTGCCGGGCCACGTCGCCGGTCAGCAGCGCCAGCGGGGAGAAACGGGCGCGCAGGGCGTCGGGGGCGTCGCCGAACCGGTGGCCGCCGGGGACATGGCAGCCGAGCCGCGCGCTGAGGTGGTCCTCCAGCTCGACGGAGTCGGTGATGCCCCGCGCGGCGAGGGCGGTGCGCAGCTCGCCGAGGTCGGCGTAGAGGAACGGGCCGGCCTGCGGTGGCCGGCAGAGCGCGCCCGCGAGGGTGAGGCGGCCGTACGCGGCGGTGGCCAGCGCCCCGAAGAGCCGGGCGGCGGCGGCCGTCCGGGCCCGCACCGGTGCCGGCTCGTCGAGCGCGTGGGCGGTGGCCGCGGCGACCGGGGGCGCGAGCAGCGCCCGTACGGCCGTGCAGGCGGAGAGCGTACGGGCGCGCAGGGCCCGGCCCTGTTCGGTGTCCGGGAGGCGGGCGAGGGCGGCGGGCCAGGCGGTGGGGGTGAGGGAGCCCGCGAGGTCGGTGAGGACGACGGTGTGGTCGGGGCACATCTCGGCGGGGCCGATCAGCATGGTGCCGTGCGCGTCGTGCCGGGTGTCCCGCCAGGTCTCGTCGCTGATGATCAGCAGTTCCTCGGCTCCGGCGGCCTCGCACACCTCGTGCAGGGTCTCGGGCGGCGCGAAGGTACCGGTGGGGTCGTCGGCGACGGACAGCACCAGGGCGCGCGGCCTGCCGCCCTCGCCGCGGATCCGCCGTACGGTCTCCAGCAGCGCGAACGGATCGGGGACGCCGCCGCACTCGGCGGGCACGGGCACGTGGTAAGAGGCGCCGCCGGCGAGGCGGGCCACGGGCGCGTACCAGGCCGCGCACGGGCGGGTCAGCAGCACATCGCCGCCGAGGGAGGCGAACAGCGCGAGCAGCAGGGGCTGGGCGCCGGGGGCCGCGATCAGTTGGCCCGGGTCGGTCCACAGGCCGCGCCGGGCGAAGTATCCGCAGGCGGCGGCGTGCAGCGCGGGGCCTCCCCCGGCCGGTTCGGGCTCGCTGCGGCCGGCCGCGGCGGCGAGGTGCTCGGCCAGTTCCGCCAGGATGGGCAGCCCGCTCCCGGGCGCGGACAGAGCCGGGGCGATGGGCTGCATCCGGACCTCCGGCTGCGAGTGGGTGGACGGGCCGTCAGCAGAGTGCGGACCCGTCCACCTTCGCAGACCCCGCGGGTACGGGCGCGGGATGACACGTGGCCGGAGGAGACGCGCCGGTCAGGGCCCCGTCGGACGGGCCGCCGCGGTGGGCCCGGCGGCGGGCGGGGCCTCGGCCGCGCCCGGAGCGGCGTCCCGGCGGAGCTTGCGCAGCTCGCCTTCGAGGCCGTGGCCGCGAGTGCGCACGACGAACTCGGCGAGCTCCGCGAGCTTGCGGTTGGACCGCTGGGAGTGGCGGCGCAGCAGGTCGAACGCCTCCTCCGCGTCGCAGCCCAGGACGTACATCGCGATGCCGCACGCCTGGTCGACGACGGGCCGGCGGCGCAGCGCCGTGTCGAGCTGGTCGACCTCGGCGAGCGCGCGGCGGTAGCGGCGGTCGCGGACGAAGTTGGTCAGGGCGAGGTCGCCGAGCATCTCCGTGGCCTCGTGGACTTCCTGCCGCAGCGGGCCCGGACGGAAGCCGTAGACGCTGACGGTGACCGTGAGGGCCTCGCGGCTGAAGATCAGGGTGGCGCTGGAGCGCACGCCCACGTCCAGGGCGCGGGCGCGGAAGCCGGGCCAGCGGCGGTCGTGGAGGAGATCGTCCGCGGCGGCTTCCCGGCCGGTGTCGAGGGCCGCCGGTATGGGTCCCTCGCCGGACTCCAACTGCGCCGACACCAGGGTCGACAGGTCCGGGTGGGTGGCGGCCGTGGACGCCTCGTCGGTGCCGTCGGTGACCGCGGTGACGGTGGCTCCGCAGCTGTCGGGGGCGCACCAGGCGGCCTGCTCGGCGAGGTGCGCGAGGCCGCGGTCGAGCGATCCCGCGCCGTACTCGGATGCGACGGCGACCTGCGCCAATGAGGTGCTCATACGGTCCGGCATGGGCTGGATCAGTCCCTTCGGTTCGATTTGTTCCTCCCGTGCCCTACCTGTCCGCTGCCCGCCCTCCGCTCCCCGGAAACAAGCGGAGGGCGGGCAGGGGGGAAAACAACCGGCCGGATCTGCTCGGCTGGCCGTCACCCGAGCGGGCTAACGTATGCCCATGACCGGGGCTGAGGAATTCGGGGCGGAACTGGCGGACTTCCGCAGCCGCGTCGACGAATTACGCTCTGCGCGGGCGCTGCCCGCGCAGGAACGACTGTCGGCGTTGGACGCCGCGCTGTTCGAACTGGAGCACGCGGCGGACGTCCTGTGGCCCCGGTACGAGAAGCTGGCCGCCGCGGCGCACGGCACGGAGAGCGTGCGCGGGCAGAGCGGGCAGGAACAGCAGCTGCTGCGCGCGCTGTTCCAGCGGATGCCGATGGCGGTGGCGCTGCTCGACCGCGAGACGGTCGTCCGGCGGCTCAACTTCGCGGCGACCCAGCTGTTCGGGATGCGTCCGGGGTTCGCGACGGGACGGCGGCTGACGGGTTCGCTGCGGCACGACGGCCGGGCGGCGCTGCGCGGTCAGGTCGCGGCGGTCGCCCGCGGCGAGGGGGCCCGCAGCCTGCTGGTGCACCTGCCCGGCGGCCGCGCGGGCGCGGCGCTGCGGGTGACGCTGACGGCGCTGCGGCCCTCGGGCGAGCTGCGGAACGCGGTGCTGGCCGTGTTCCAGCCCGCCGCCGACGGCGAACAGCCGGGCCCCGCGCCGACCGCCGCGGAGGCCGCGGCCCACAACTCCGCGGCGGGCCCGTACCTGACGGAAGTGACCCGGCACGCGGAGCTGATGGACCTCCTCGACACGATGGCGACCGCGCTGCTGGACCGGCACGCGAGCGGCCCGGCCGAGCTGTTGGAGCGGGTGGCGCGGGTACTGCAGGGCCGGTTCGCGGACTGGGTGGTGGCCGACCTCAACGACGGCGGGACGCTGCACCGGGTGGCGGTACTGGGCCCGGCCCAGGCGGAGGGGCTCCGCGCCGCGGTGGCCGAAGGGGACCCGGCCGACTGCCCGCTGGTGGTCGAGGCGACGGCCGCGGGGACCTCGGCGCTCCAGGTGCACCCGGACGATCCCGAACTCTTCGGCCGCGACCGGGAGGGGGCCGCGCTGCTGGTCCGGGCGGAGGTCACCTCGCTGGTGTGCGTACCGCTGCGCACGGGCCCGGCGTCACCGGTACGGGGCGCGCTGACGCTCCTGCGCTCGGGCGGGCGGCACGCGTTCGAGATGGCGGAGGCGGGGGTGGTGGACCGGATATCCCGGCATGTGGCGCTGGCCGTCGCCGCCGTCGAACCCTCCCGGGGCCGGGACGCCGCCGGGGCCGCCTCCTGACGCCGCCGGGATTCCCCGGGTTCCCCGCGTGCCTCTGGGTGCTCCGGGTTCACGCGGCCTCCTGGAGCACCTGGCGGCGCAGGCGGGTGCAGGTGCGGCTGATCAGCCGGGAGACGTGCATCTGGGAGATGCCGAGCTGATCGGCGATGCGGCTCTGTGTCATGTCGCAGAAGAACCGCATGTAGAGGATGTTCCGCTCGCGCTCGGGCAGGGCGCGCAGCTTGGGCTTGAGGGATTCGCGGTCCACGACGAGGTCGAAGCCGTGCTCGGGCGACCTGAGGGTGTCGGCGAGCGAGTAGCCGTCCTCGGCGCCGGGCAGTTCGGCGTCGAGGGAGAGGGTGGTGAAGCTCTCCATCGCCTCCAGGCCGACCAGCACCTCCTCCTCGGTGAGGCCGGTGTGGCTCGCCAGGGCGGCGACGCTGGGGCCGTGCCCGTCGAGCGAGCGGGTCAGCTCGTGGGTGGCGGTGCGCACCCGGTTGCGGAGGTTCTGGACGCGGCGCGGGACGTGCAGGCCCCACATGTGGTCGCGGAAGTGCCGCTTGACCTCGCCGACGATGGTGGGCACCGCGAAGCTCTCGAAGGCGGTGCCGCGGTCCGGGTCGTACCTCTTGACCGCCTTGACGAGGCCGAGCAGGGCCACTTGCTGAAGGTCCTCGACGGACTCGCCGCGGTTGCGGAACTGCCGCGCCAGGCGTTCGGCCATCGGGATCCAGGCGCGTACGACGCGCTGCCTCAGCTCGTCCTTCTCGGGGCCGTCGGGCATGGCGATGATGCGTCGGAAGTCGTCCATCGTGTCGGGGGCGTCGTCATGGGGGTGGCGGCGGTGCGTGCGTACCGTGATCGCGGTGGCCATCGCTGGTCTCCCTCGGCGGTGAGTGGGTGGTGGCACCGCGGGAGCGCTCGACACGAGGCGGACAGGACACGCCTGGAGCGAAACTCCGCTCCCACGGGCGTGCCTCCAGTCCGAAGCACATACTTTCGGGTGCCCCGCCGCGCGGGGTCCAAACGGGGTTTCCTTCTCCGCCGTCGCGGACACCCGTGCCTGCGAGGTCCGGACACCGCCGAGTGTCGGGAAGTCCGCGCCTCGCCTACGTTCGTAGGGGACCCGACGTTCGCAGGAGATCCACACACGCACCGCGTAAGGAAGTGAGCATCATGCGGATCGCTTTTCTGGTGGCGCCCGAAGGGGTGGAGCAGATCGAGCTGACCGACCCCTGGCAGGCCGTGCTCGACACGGGCGGCACGCCCGAACTGGTGTCGACGGAGTCCGGCCGCATCCAGGCGTTCGACCACCTCGACAAGGCGGACACGTTCGCCGTGGACCGGACCCTGGACGAGGCCGAAGTGGCGGAGTACGACGGGCTGGTGCTGCCCGGCGGTGTGGCCAACCCCGACGCGCTGCGCATGGACGGACGGGCCGTCGCGTTCATCAAGGGCTTCTTCGACGCGGGGAAGCCGGTCGCGGCGATCTGCCACGCTCCGTGGACGCTGATCGAGGCCGATGTGGTGCGCGGCCGGACCCTCACCTCCTGGCCGAGTCTGGCCACCGACATCCGCAACGCGGGCGGCACGTGGGTGGACGAGCAGGTCAAGGTGTGCACCGGCGGGCCCAACACGCTGATCACCAGCCGCAAGCCGGACGACCTCAAGGCGTTCCGTGAGGCGTTCACCCAGGAGTTCGACAAGGCCGGCGGCTGAGCGGGGCAGGCCGGATGAAGAAGTCCGGCTGCTGAGCGGGGCCGACCGGGTCGAGAAGGTCGGCTGCCCGGACCGCCGCAGGGTCCGTCCGGATCGGGGCCGGTGACGGAATCGGGGCCGGTGACGGAACCGGCCCCGCCGGACGGCCCGTCCGGGTCAGGGCCGGCGGCCCAGCAGGCACAGGAGCTTGGTCTGGGGGTCCGAGCCGGGCGGCGGTTCCACGGGCTCCGCGAAGTAGTCGGTCTTCGCCAGGTCGGCCGCGTGCGGTGCCACCTGACGGGCCGCGAAGGAGACGAGCTCCCCCGGCAGCCGCTCATCGCCGCCGGTGGCGCGCGCCAGGTCCCAGGAGTGCACCACGGCGTCAGTGATCATCTCCGCGCAGTAGTCGGCAGCCGGGCTCTCGCCGTAGGACAGCTGGACCGTACGCTCCAGCGCGCCCGGCTCCGCGAACGCCGCCCGGGCCGCCGCCGCGGCCCGGTCCCAGGCCGCGACGGGGTCGTCGCCCAGCCGGTCGCCGTCGAAGGCGTCGCCCCCCGCTTCGATGGACAGGCCGTCACGGACCAGCGACGGCACCCAGAGCTGTTCGACGGTGAGGTGGTTGACGAGGTCGCGGACGGTCCACTCGGCGCAGGGCGTCCGCGCGTCCCACTGGTCGGGCCGGACCGCGCGCAGCCGCTCGGTGAACAGGTCGAGCGCCTCGGTGTGGCGGGTGAGCAGCGGGTTGTGCCGAGTTTCAGCCATGCCGCCATTCTCCCCGCGAGCCCGGGCGGGTGCGACCCCGGCGGGCCGTCGCGATCCTGTCGTGTCGATCCCGCCGTGTCGGGTACCCGCTTCACGCAATCCGGCTCTGACGTGCTCGCCCGCGCGTCGCGGGTACCGCGGCAGGACAGCACGGAAGGGAACCACCGAGAATCCGATGAGAGGTCGAACAGAGATGGTCCAGTTCGTAAAGGACGTCATGACTCCGGCGATCGCCTCGGTCTCCCCAGACGCCTCACTGGTCGAGGCCGCCCAGCTGATGCGTTCGCAGGACATCGGCGATGTGCTGATCGCCGAGAACGGGAGGCTCCTCGGCGTGCTCACCGACCGTGACATCGCCCTGCGCGCCGTGGCCGAAGGCGTGGACCCACTCACCGTCAGCTGCCACTCCGTGTGCACCCGCGAACCGGTGACGGTCGGGCCGGAGGAGGAGGTACGGGCGGCCGTGCGCCTGATGCGCGAGCACGCCGTGCGGCGGCTGCCGGTCGTCGAGAACGGGCGGCCACTCGGCGTGATCAGCATCGGGGACCTCCTCCAGGAGCAGGATCACGGCTCGGCGCTGGTCGACATCAACCGCGCCCCGCCCAACACCTGGTCGGGCATCGCCTCGGCCTGAACACGCGGCACGGGAGCCGCGGGGCCCCGAGCCGGGGCCGACGCCGGAGCTGGTGCCGGTGTCGGTGCCGCATCGGAGCGGCGCGCCGGGGTACACGTCGCGCATGCGAAATCCGTTGAGTACATGGGACCGCACGGTCTTCCACCAGGTCGCCTCCCGGCACTGGCCGGGCGGTGACCGCGTGCTGCCGGGGCTCACCCGCAGCGCGAACCACGGCGTGCTGTGGCTGGGCATCGCCGCCGGCGCCGCGGCGCTCGGGGGCCGGCCCGCCCGGCGGGCCGCGCTGCGCGGTGCGGTCTCGCTCGCCGCGGCCTCGGCCACCGTGAACACCTTGGGCAAGAGGTCGGTGGGGCGGCGGCGGCCCCTGCTGGACTCGGTGCCGGTGATACGGCAGCTCACCCGGCAGCCCTTCACGACCTCCTTCCCGTCGGGGCACGCGGCCTCGGCGGTGGCCTTCGCGACCGGCGTCGCGTTCGAGAACCGCTGGTGGGGGCTGGCCCTCGCGCCGCTCGCCGCCTCCGTCTGCTTCTCCCGCGTCTACACCGGCGTCCACTATCCGGGCGATGTGCTGGCGGGCGCCGCGCTCGGCGCCGGCGCGGCCTACGCGGTGCGCGGCCTCGCGCCGACCCGCTCCCAGCTCGCGCCCCCGGCCCGGCCGCAGGCCGACGCCCCCGCGCTGCCGGAGGGGCGCGGGCTGGTGGTGGTCACCAACGCCGGTTCCGGGCAGCGGACGTCGACCCGCCCGGACCGGGCCCAGGAGGTGCGCGAGGCACTGCCCGGCGCGGAGGTCGTCGAGTGTTCCGCGGACGAGGGCGAGCCGCTGGTCAAGGCGGTGGACGCGGCCGCGGTACGGGCGCGTGAACTCGGCGGCGCGCTGGGCGTGTTCGGCGGTGACGGCACCGTCAACGCCGCCGCCACCGCCGCCGTCCGACACGGGCTGCCGCTGGCGGTGCTGCCGGGCGGCACGCGCAACCACTTCGCGTACGACCTGGGCATCGAGACGGTCGCCGACGCGTGCCGCGCGGTGAACCGCGGGGAGGCGGTCGCCGTCGACCTGGCGCGCTTCGGGGACGGGGAGTACTTCCTCAACACCTTCTCCATCGGCGCGTATCCGGAGCTGGTGCGGGTGCGGGAGCGCTGGGCGCCGCGGGTCGGCGCCTGGCCGGCGGGAGTGCTGGCGGCCGTGCACGTGCTGCGCACGGCGACCCCCATCGAGGTGGCGGTGAACGGGCGGCGGCGCTCGCTGTGGCTGCTGTTCGTGGGCAACTGCACCTACCGCGGTCTCGGCCTGGCCCCGGTGCGGCGGCACGACCTGGCGGACGGGGTGCTGGACGTACGGGCCGTGTACGGCGGCCGGTTGGCCCGTACGCGCCTGATCACGGCGGCGCTGACGGGGGCGTTGAAACACTCGCCGGTGCTCGGCTCGGCGCGGGAGCGGCAGTTGTGGATCGGCGGGATACGGCGCGGCACGCATCTGGCCTTCGACGGTGAGGTCATGCCGAGTCCGCAGGAGCTGACGCTGGACAAGGAGAACGAGGCGCTGGTGGTCTACCGGCTGGTGGAGGAGTGACCGATGGGCGGGAGGGGGATGGCGGCCGGCCGCCGGGAGCGGCCGGCACCCCCTTCCGCCCATCACCATCCGCCCGAATAATGAGACGCCACTCTCGCGATTCGAGATCCGCGCGTACGGTGACGGCACCGCTTCACCCAAGCCGAGGAGGGCGCCATGCCGCAGGAAACCGCCGTCTACACCCACGGGCACCACGAGTCGGTGCTCCGCTCGCACACCTGGCGCACCGCCGCCAACTCCGCGGGCTACCTGCTCGGTTCCCTCCGGCCGCACATGCGGATCCTCGACGTCGGCTGCGGGCCCGGCACCATCACCGCGGACCTCGCGGAGCTGGTACCGCAGGGCCGCGTGACGGGACTGGAGGCGGCGGCCGGGGTGCTGGAGCAGGCGCGCGGCGTGGCGCGCGAACGCGGCCTGGACAACGTCGACTTCGCCGTCGGCGACGTGCACGCGCTGGACTTCCCGGACGACTCCTTCTCCGTCGTCCACGCCCACCAGGTGCTCCAGCACGTCGGCGATCCGGTGCGGGCGCTGAGCGAGATGCGGCGGGTCTGCGAGCCGGGCGGGATCGTGGCCGTACGGGACGCCGACTACGCCGCCATGACCTGGTATCCGCAGCCGCCGGCCCTCGACCGGTGGCTGGCGCTCTACCGGCGGGTGGCCCGCGCCAACGGCGGTGAGCCGGACGCGGGCCGGCGGCTGCTGTCCTGGGCGCGGCAGGCGGGGTTCACCGAGGTCACGGCGTCGGCGGACACCTGGTGCTATGCCACGCCCGAGGAGCTCGCGTGGTGGAGCGGGCTGTGGGCGGACCGCACCGTGACCTCCTCGTACGCCCGGATCGCGGTGGACGGCGGGCACGCCTCGGAGGGGGAGCTGGCCGAGATCTCCGAGGCGTGGCGCGAGTGGGGCGGGCGGGCGGACAGCTGGTTCGGCGTTCTGCACGGCGAGCTCCTCTGCCGCGTGTGATCGTCCCCAACTAGGCTGGCCCGTATGGACATTCTGGGGACCTCGCTGCGGGTGTGCGTGAACGATCTGGACGCCGCGATCGGTGTGTACGAACGGCTGACGGGGGCCGAGGCGCAGCGCTTCCAGCGCGGCGGCGTCTCGGTCGCGGCCGTCGGCTGCTTCTTCCTGATGAGCGGCCCGGAGGCGGAGCTCTCCATCCTCCGCAAGATCACCGCGACGATCGCGGTGGCGGACGTGGACATCGCCGTCGACGATCTGCGGGCGGTGGGCGCGCAGGTCATCGCGGGGCCGGTGCCGACGCCCATCGGGCGCAACCTGGTCGCCCGCCACCCGGACGGCTCCATCTTCGAGTACGTCGACCGCAAGCCGGCGCGGTGACGGGCGTAGCCGACGGCGGTCTCTAGACCACGGTCACCGGGCAGCGCACGACGGCGTCGAAGAAGTAGCCCTGGGTGTTGGGCACGGACCGGTCGGGCTGGGTGCGGCCCGCCGTGTCCGTGGCCCGGGCGAGGAGTTCGGCGGGGCCCGTGCCGCGGGGCCGCCAGTCGGTCTCCCAGCGCACCCAGCCGCCCCCGCACGGCTCGTCGCACAGCCGGGCGGCGCTCCAGCACACGCCGCCGTCCGTGCTGACGTCCACCCGCGCCACTCCCCCGCCGCCCGACCAGGAGCGCCCGGTGAGCCGGTGCGTGACCCCGGCGGGCAGGGCCGTTCCGGCGTCGATCTCCCAGGCGCTGCGGACGGGCAGCACGGTCATCGGCGCGCCGCCGGGCGGGTGGTCCGGCCCGAAGAGGCGGTAGAACTCGGTGGTCCACGGGGAGCTGAGCGGCCGATCGGAGACCTCGATGTCGCCGACCCATTTGACGGAGGCGACGCCCACCCAGGACGGGGCGATGATCCGGACCGGGTAGCCGTGGTCGTACGGGAGGGGTTCGCCGTTCATCTCGTAGGCGAGGATCACGTCGTCCAGCGCCTTGGCCACCGGCATCGGCCGGCGCACCCGGCCGTGGTCGACGCCGTCGCTGACGAAGGGGTCGTCCAGGCCGCGCGGCATCACGTCGACGGCCTCGGGCCGGATGCCCGCGAGGCGCAGTACGTCCGCGAGGCGGGCGCCGCGCCAGCGGGCCGCGCCCACCGCGCCGAGCGTCCAGGGGGTGCCGATGACGTCGTCGCCCTGCTGGCTGGTGAAGTAGCTGCGGCCGTTGCCGGCGCATTCGAGACAGGCGGCGCGGGTCACGGCGGGCAGGGCGCGCAGCTGGGCGTAGCTGAAGCGGACGGGCGCGCCGCGCAGTCCGCCGCCCCAGACCGTGAGGTGCCAGCTATCGGCGTCCAGCCGGGGCGTCGTGGTGTGGTTGCGCACGAAGAACCGGTCATTGGGGGTGTGGTAGCCGGTGCGGCGCAGGGCGGCGGGCACCGTCTCGGCGTTGGTGCCGCGGACGTTGAAGAGGTCGGGCGGCAGCGGCTTGAGGATGCCGCCGCCCCCGGCGGCCACCGCCGGCCTGAGCCGGCCGCGCCGCCGCGCGCTGTCGTCGGAGCGCTGCTGACGGGGGTGCGCGGACATGGCCGGTACTCCTGACGACGGGACACATGCCCGAGGGGCACGCGAGAGACGGACACCTGACGGGCGTACGGAGCGTCTACGAGACTATTTCCCGGCTCCGTGCCCGATAAGCACCTTCTGCGCCATCATCGGAGCGCTCCCGTCACACGGGCCGCATCCGGAAGTCGTAGTCCCTCGGCAACGGGTGCTCGGCCCGCGCCCGCTCGCGCACGTCGTCGGTGACCGGCCCACCGCCCGCCACGAGGCGCTCGGCGATGGCGTACCAGGTGTCGCCGAGCGCCTCGTCGCCCTCGCGCAGATCGTCCACCTCGAAGCCCCGGTCGAAGATCTCCCGTGCGGCGGGCGCGTCGGCGCGGGCGAGCAGGACGCGGGCGGCCAGCAGCCGGAAGCGACCGCGGTCACGGGTGGTGCGGGGCAGCGCGTCGAGTACGTCCGCGGCGTCCCGCGCGCGGCCGACGGCGAGCAGCGCGGTGATCGCCTCCTGGCCGAGCGCGGCGAGGGCGGCCCGCTGCTCGGCGCCGTCGTCGCAGCGGTCACCGGCGTCCCGGAACGCCTGGAGCCAGCGTTCGGCGGCCCGTTCGGGGTGGCCGCACTCCTGGTCGGCGACGGCCAGGCAGCGCAGCGACGGCCAGTGGTCCTTGGCCGAGTGCTCCCAGCTGCGGGCGGCCTGGGAGCGGTCGCCGGCGTGCCACTGGGCGACGCCGAGGTGGTAGCGGACGTCCGGGGTCGGCCGCGCCGCCTCCAGGTGCTCGCGCCAGTACGGGCCGACGAGCGAGGAGCCGGGCGGCAGGTGCCGGGGGTGCGGCGGCAGGCCGCCGGAGCGCAGCAGTTCGAGCCACGGGGCCTGCTGCGGGCCGAGCGTCGCGGCGTCGAAGGGGGTGCCGGGCAGCCGGTGTCCGGCGCGTTCGGCTTCCAGCGCGCCCCAGCCCGAGCCGGTGGCCAGGGCCTCCTTGGGTTCGGTGTCCGCGTACGGCAGCCAGGCGGTGTACGCGACGTCCACGTCGGCGCTCGGCAGCGCGGCTTCGAGCCGGCGCTCGGTCTCGGCGCGCGCCGCGGCCCAGTCGGGTCCGTGGGTCGCGGCGGGGTCCGCGGACAGCGGCCCGTACGCCTCCAGCCAGGCGAACGCGCCGCCGGGCGGCAGGGGTACGTGCTCCAGCTGGGTACGGGCGAGGCCCGCCTGCATCTCGGCGTAGCCGCCGGTGCCGGGCTCGGTCAGCCAGCGCTGCCAGCGGCGTCCGCCGGCGCCCGAGCCCCACCGGAAGAGCTTGCGGCCGCGGAGTGCGGCGGTCGAGGTCTGTACGAGGCCGCGGCCCTGCCCGTCGAGCGCGGCGATCCAGCGGCGCGCGCCGTCCTCGATGTCGTGGAAGAAGTCGGCGGGGTGCTCGCCGCTCAGCGGGTAGGTGCACTCGGCGTCTCCGGAGCCGGGGACGGGCACGCGGCGCAGGGATCTGTCGTAGCCGAAGTGCCAGGCGGCGTCGGCGGGGGCGAGGACGCGGGTGCCCGCGTCCTCGGGGACGGCGGTGTTGGACCACCAGTAGACGGGCGCGGTCCGCTCGCCGGGGTTGCGCACGCGCACCCCCGCGTACAGGAAGTCGGCGCCCTCGGGGAGCCAGAGGTCGATCTGGAAGACGAGGTCGCGCAGCCGCTCCCACTCCCACAGCCGCAGCATCTCGCCGCCGTCGGGGGCGGGGACCCGGGCGGCGTGCAGTGGGGCGGTGTTCAGCGGGCCGTGGCCGGTGGCGCCGATGTTCCATTCGATGCCGCCGGAGAACCAGGCGCCGTTGAGCGCGAAGTCGGCGGGCTGGAGGACCGGGTTGGTGTAGAGGAGTTCGCGCCCGGTGGGCTTGTGGAACAGCGAGTGGACGCGCCCGCCGAGGCCGGGCAGGACGGTGGCGCGCAGCCGGTCGTTCTCGATGACGAGGGTGTCGAGGCCGGCGGGGGCGCGGTGGCGGGTGTAGCCGTCGCGCAGCCGGACCGGCAGGACGGAGCGCAGCGGCGCGTAGCCGCTCTGGAGGGCCATGTCGGCGGGGAGGGCGGCGCGCTGCCGGGCGTCGAGCCGGTGCGCCTCGCCGTGCGGTCCGCGCGGCAGCAGGGCCGGCAGCGGGTTCTCGGGCCCGAGCGGTGCGGCGGGAAGGGTCAGGACGGCACGTCGGATGGTCGTGGCCACGGCAACCTCGCTCCTCGTCTGGCGCCGCCTCGCGGTGGCGCTCCGGCACGCCGTGCCCGGCGCCCCCCGATGACCATGGAACACGCTTCCGGCGCCGGTGAACAGGGCCGCCCCCGGTCAGGGTTGCGCAAAGAGCGGTGGTTAGCCTGGGTTCCGGGCCAAGATCCAAGGAAACCAGAACCCGAGGGGCGGGAAGCGGTGGCGACGGAACACACCTACCGGGTGACGGTGCGGGGGCGGTTCGACCACCTGGACCCGCAGGCGCGTGAGCGGCTGCTGGCCGAGGCGGACGCGCACGGACCGACGCGGTGGCGGTTCACCGAGGGCGGGACGTTGCGGTACCAGTCGGATCTGACGTCCTTCGCCTTCCGCTATCTGGTCACCGCCGACTCCGAGGAGGGCGACGATCTGGCGTCGCTGCTCGCGGAGGAGCGGGCGGTCCAGACGCTCGACGCGGCCGGTTACGGCTATGCGGAGCTGCACTGCGAAGCCACTGACATGGACGTGAAGAAGGTCGGCCGCAACGGGCGATGAGGCCGCCGGGGCGCCTGGAGCACAACGGGTAAGGTGAACCTAACCCGTTCGCCCCGCCCCGGAGGTCGTGTTCATGCCGGTGTCCGCCCCGCCGACCGGTACGGCCAAGCGCCCGCCGCCCATCCCCCGGCCCGCGCCCGTGGAACGCGCGAGCAGCCCGCTGATCGCCTCCCTCGGGCCGCACCCGGACGCGGCCGGATTCTGGCGTGCGCTGCCGGGCACGCCGCTGATCGAGCCCGATCCGGCCGGCTCGGCCGACCACGCGGTGGTCACCTTCCTGTGGCGGGGCCGGGAGGCGACGCGCGCGGTGCTGGTGCTGCCGAACAAGGTCGCCGACCCGCGCGCGCTCGACCGCAACCTCATGGACCGCGTGCCGGGCACCGACATCTGGCACTGGTCGGTGCGGATGCGCCGCGACTGGCGGGCCACCTACACGCTCTGCGTGGACGACGGGCAGGGGCCGCCGGAGCTCGAAGGCAGCTCGTACGGTGCGTGGTTGCGCGGCCAGGGCCGCCGCGACCCCCTCAACCCCCGTTCGTTTCCCCCTCGGTGGGGCGGCGAGCCGGTCTCCGTCGTCGAACTCCCCGACGCGCCGGCCCAGTCGGACTGGCTGCCGCGCCCCGGCGTGCCGGCCGGCACGGTGTCCACGCATACGTTCGCGAGCGGCGTCCTCGGCAACGAACGGCGGGTACGGGCGTACGCGCCGCCCGGCGGCGGCCA
Source organism: Streptomyces sp. NPDC044033 (assembly GCF_056434425.1). Taxonomy (NCBI): domain Bacteria; kingdom Bacillati; phylum Actinomycetota; class Actinomycetes; order Kitasatosporales; family Streptomycetaceae; genus Streptomyces; species Streptomyces sp. NPDC044033. Next base: position 586,603 of record NZ_JBWKFF010000002.1, read on the forward strand.
CCGCGACCTGCCCGTACTCGTCCTCTTCGACGGCGAGATGTGGCAGCCGGGGCTGGGGACCGCGACGCTGCTCGACAACCTGATCGCGGACGGCCGCGTTCCGCCGCTGCTCGCGCTGTTCCCGGAGTCCCTGGGCAGCGACGCCCGCTGGACGGAGCTGACCTGCAACGACGGCTTCGTGGACTTCCTCGCCGACGAGCTGCTGCCGTGGGCGGAGGCCCGCTGGCCGCTGACGGCCGACCCGGCCCGTACGGTCCTGGCCGGGCAGAGCCTGGGCGGCCTGATGGCCGCCCACGCCGCCGTCCGCGCCCCGCACCGCTTCGGCAACGCGCTGGCCCAGTCCGGCTCCTTCTGGTGGCCCGACGGCCCGGACGCCCAGTGGCTGACGGGCGTCATCGCGGCGTCCGCGGAGAAGCTGCCGGTGCGCTTCCACCTCTCGGCCGGGGAACAGGAATGGGTGCTGCTCCCGGCCAACCGCCACCTGCGGGACGTGCTGGAGGCGGGCGGCCACGATGTGCGCTACCGCGAGTTCAACGGCGGGCACGACTATCTGTGCTGGCGCACGGAGCTGGCCGACGGGCTGGTGCACCTGCTGGGGAGCTGAGCTACCGGGCCGGGCCCGCCGGGATCATCTCGCTGGTGATGGCCCAGCGTTCGTGGTCGCGCCACGCGCCGTCGATGAAGAGGAAGTCCGGCGAGAACCCCTCCAGCCGGAATCCGAGCCGCTTCACGAGCGCCAGCGAGAGCTCATTGGCGGGCTGGACGTTCGCTTCGATCCGGTGCAGGCCGAGCGGGCCGAAGGCGTGGCGCAGTACGAGCCCCATGCCCTCGGTCATACGGCCGCGCCCCGCGCTGGGCGCGAACGCGCCGTAACCCACGGCCCCGCACCGGAAGAGGCCGTGGACGATGTTGTTGATGTTGACGAACCCGGCCGGCTCGCCCGTCGCCGACTCGCAGACGACGAAGCCCTCGCGGTCGGGGACGTCCAGCCGGCCGAAGAACGTCTCCCACGCCGCGTCCGTGGTGGGCGGCGTCAGCCACGGGTGGTGCAGCTCGACGCTGGCCCGCGCCAAGGCCGTGAACCGCTCCCCGTCGCCGTGCTCGATACGGCGGATGCCCACCTGGGGCCCGGTCATGAGATAGGCGTCGTCGGACATCGGACCATCCTAGGAAGGAGCCCGATCACCGCCAAGCGGGTTTGTCGGTGCCCCACAGCCCGGGCAGCGAGGGGAAGTCGCGCGGGCCGCCGTCGAAGGAGACGGGCGGCAGCGCGTACCGCACACGCCCCAGCGGGCCGTCGGCCTCGGCGAGCCGGCGCGTGGGATCGTACGCGCCGGTCGGCTCACCGGCGTCCGGCCTCAGGTCATTGACCAGCCAGGCCGCCGTCCGCGCGAGCGCGAGGCGGGCCAGATACGCGCCGCCCGACGCCTGCCGGAGGGTGGCCGCGCGCAGCACGGCGGCGGCGAGCAGATATCCGGTGCCGTGGTCGAGCGCCTGGGCGGGCAGCGCGCCGGGGTGGCCGTCCCGGTCCGCCTCGATGGCGGCGATGCCGCTCGCGGCCTGCACGAGGGAGTCGAAGCCGCGCCGGTCGCACCAGGGGCCGTCCGGGCCCCAGGCGCTGAGCTGGGCGACGATCAGGCCGGGGCGGCGCTCGACGAGCGCTTCGGGCGAGAGGCCGTGCCGGTCGAGCGCGCCCGGCCGGTAGCCGGTGACGACCACATCGGCGGTTGCCAGCAGTTCTTCGAAGACTGTCCGGTCAGCGGTGTCGCCGAGGTCGAGGACGGTGGACCGCTTGCCGAAGCCGGTGTCCGAGTGGGCGGCCTGGCTCTCCGGGAGCCGCGGGGCGTCGACGCGCAGTACGTCGGCGCCGAGCAGCGCGAGGGTGCGGGTGGCCACGGGCCCGGCGATGACGCGGGTGAGGTCGAGGACGCGCAGCCCCTCGGCGGGCCGGGACGGCGCGGGCGCGAGCGTACGGGCCGGGGCCTCGCCGATCCGGTCCAGGGACAGCAGGGGGCGGCCGGCGACCGCCACGCCCTGCGGGTGTTCGGCCCAGCTCCGCGGCCCCCTGACGGCGACGGCGAGCCCGCCCGCCGCGTAGACCGCTTCCTGCACCTGCTCGGCCTCGCGGCCCGCGAGTTCGGCGGCGGCCTGCTCGACCAGCCGCTCGTCGTCCGCGGCGGCGTCCAGGCCGAGGGCCGCGACCAGCCGGGCGCGGTGGTGCGGGTAGTTGGCGTGGGTGCGCAGCCAGCCGTCCGCGGTGCGCCAGAACCGGGACAGGGGCGCGAAGACCGAGCTGCCGCGGCCGTCGATCCGCAGGTGGCGCTCGCTGACGAACGCGGTGGCCACGGCTCCGTCGTCGACCCGGACGGCGGGGAGGGGCCCGCCGCCGCGGGCGGCGGAGAGTTCGGCCGCGGCGAGCGAGGCGACGGCCACGGTCGAGCGCGCGAGTTCCCGTACGGGCAGCCGCGCGGGGAGCACGTCATCGGGGCCCTGGTAGCTGATGGTCGCCGGGAGGGCGGGGTCCCCGCCGAGCGCCGCCCAGGCGTGAGCCGTTCCGTCAATAGATCGTTTCAGCACACATCCAGTGTGGCACTCAGTGCCGCTGGAGGTGAGGGCCGTCCCTTCCTTTTACGGTCAGTCCCGTTATTTGCGGCCGAAGGTGACGAAGCGGCCCACCAGCCAGCCGATCACCAGCATCACGGCCAGCGCGATCCACAGCGGGACCGTCACCTCGGGCAGCAGCAGCCGGATCCTGACCTGCCGGGTGTTCTCGAAGACGAAGACGATCGCGAGAACCGCGATCACCAGCAGCACCAGGCGGCCCGGCGTCGCCAGCTCCCTGACCCGGCCGCCCGAGGTACCGCCGCTCGTCTTCGTCGAGGTCTTGGAGCTCATCGCGTGACCCTTCCCGTCGGAGCGCGGGCCGCGGGCCGACGGCCCGTGTCCGGGCCCAGCGGCCTGCCGCCCGCCTCCAGGATGGGCCGGAGCCGGCCATTCCGCCCGGCGGGGCCGCTGGGCGGCCTCTTCCGCGCGCGCCGCGCGACGGCGCGTTGGCCCGTACGGATGACGCACCGGCGCACCGTCGCGCGCGGATACCGGCGTCGGGGACCGGCGCGCGCGGGTGTCAGCCCCGCTCCCCCAGGTGGCCGGCCACCGCCTCGGCGACCGCGGCGATCGGGCCCGGCTGCGTCATCTGCGGGTGCAGGCAGTCGATGTCGCGGTTGATCAGACTGCCGGTGACATACGGCCGCCAGGCGTCCCTCGTCAGCCAGTCCTCGGCGCGGGGCGCCGTGGCGGTGAAGAAGAGCGCGTCGCCGTCGAAGACGCGGTGGCGGTGTTCCCGCATCAGGGTGGCGTTGTTGACGACGATGTCGACGACGGCCGTCAGGGTGTGGTCGGAGAGGCTGGCCAGTGCGCTGCCCTCGGTGCGCAGCGTCGTGGTGACCTGCTCACGGGTGAGCGTCCCGGAGGCGTCGAACTCGAACCCCGCCATGCGCAGCAGCGCGCCGAGCGCGTCCGCCTCCTTGGGCCCGGCCCGGCCGCGCCACTGGTCGGACGGGTAGGCGTCGAGCATGGCGAGCAGTTCGACCTCCTCGCCCTCCTCCTGGAGCCGCACGGCGACGGTGTGCGCGATGACGCCGCCCACCGACCAGCCCAGCAGGCGGTACGGGCCGTGCGGCCGCACCTCCCGGATATGGGCCAGGTAGTCCTCGGCCATCTCGTCCATGGTGGCGGGGAGCCGGCCTGTGGCCGTGGCGGGGGTGAGGCCGCGCGCCTGGAGCCCGTACACCGGCTGGTCGGGGCCGAGATGGGCGAGGAGCCCGGAGTAGCACCAGCTGATGCCGCCCGCCGGGTGCACGACGAACAGCGGGGCGCGCCCGCCGCTCGTACGCAGCGGCAGCACCACGTCCAGAGCCTGTTCGGCGTCGCCCGCCTCGTGCAGCCGCTCGGCGAGCGCGGCGGGGGTGGGGGCCTGGAAGAGCGCGCCGATGGCGAGCCGGGCGCCGAGGGTGTCCCGGACCCGGGCGACGAGCCGGGCGGCGAGCAGGGAGTTGCCGCCGAGGTCGAAGAAGCTGTCGTCGACCCCGACGCGGGGCAGCGCGAGCGCCTCCGCGAAGAGCTGGGTCAGGGTCTCCTCGCGGTGGTCGCGGGGCGGTCGCCCGGCCGTGGCGGCGATCTCGGGGGCGGGCAGCGCCTTGCGGTCCAGCTTGCCGTTGGCGCTGAGCGGGAAGCCGTCCAGGACCAGGAGGGCGCTGGGCACCATGTAGTCGGGCAGCCGGGCGGCCAGGCGGTCGCGCACCGCGGCCACGTCGACGGCGCCGGCGGTTTCGAGCGGGCCGGCCTCGGCGGCGGCATCCACCGAGGCCGGAGTCACATAACCCACCAGGCGCTGGTCGCCGGGGGTGTCCTCGCGGACCAGGACGCACGCCGCGGCGACGTACTCGTCGGCGCTCAGCACCGCCTCTATCTCGCCGAGTTCGACGCGCAGGCCGCGCAGCTTGACCTGGTGGTCGGTGCGGCCGAGGTACTCGACGCCGCCGTCCGGGCGCCAGCGGGCGAGGTCGCCGGTCGCGTACATGACGTCGCCGGGCGCCCCGAAGGGGTCGGCGACGAACCGCTCGGCGGTCAGGTCGGGGCGGCCGAGGTAGCCCGTGGCGAGCTGCGCGCCCGCGAGGTGCAGTTCGCCGGGCACGCCGGGCGGGCAGAGTCCGCGGGCCGCGTCCAGGACGTACAGCCGGGTGTTCCAGACGGGCCTGCCGATGGGCACGGGCCCTTCCTCGCCCGCCGCGCAGGCGTGGTACGTGACGTCGACCGCGGCCTCGGTCGGCCCGTACAGGTTGTGCAGCGGTACGCCGGGCAGCAGGTGGTGGAACTGGTCGGCGCACTCGCGCGGCAGCGCCTCGCCGCTGCAGAAGACGCGGCGCAGGCTCGTGCACGCGCCGGCTCCGGGCTCGGTCAGGAAGACCTGGAGCATCGACGGCACGAAGTGCGCGGTGGTGATGCGCTGTTCGCGGATCGTACGGGCCAGATAGGCGGGGTCCTGGTGGCCGCCGGGCTCGGCGAGCACCAGGGTCGCGCCCACTCGCAGCGGCCAGAAGAACTCCCAGACGGAGACGTCGAATCCGGACGGCGTCTTCTGGAGCACCCGGTCGTCGGGGGCGAGCCGGTATTCGGCCTGCATCCAGCGCAGCCGGTTGTCGATCGCGGAGTGCGGGACGACGACGCCCTTGGGGCGGCCGGTGGAGCCGGAGGTGTAGATGACGTACGCGGGGTGCTGCGGGGTGAGCGCGCGGCCGGGGTCGGTGGCGGCGCACCCGGCCAGCTCCGCGCGGAAGGCGGGGTCGTCGAGGACGAGGACGGGCAGCTCGGTGGGGGGCAGCGCGGGGCGCGTGGCGGCGTCGGTCAGGACGCAGACCGGCGCGGCGTCGTCCAGGGTGTAGGCGAGCCGGTCGGCCGGGTAGTCCGGATCGAGCGGCAGGTAGGCGCCGCCGACCTTGAGGACGGCGAGGAGCGCGACCACCAGGTCGACGGAGCGCGGCACGGCGACGGCGGCGAGGCTGCCGGGGCCGACGCCGAGGGCGGCGAGGCGGCGGGCGAGGCGGTTGGCGCGGGCGTTCAGTTCGCTGTAGGTGAGCGACTCCGCGCCGAAGACGAGGGCGGTGGCGCCGGGGGTGCGGGCCGCGCGGGACTCGATGGGCCCGATGAGGGTGGTCGGCGGCACGGCCACCGCGGTGTCGTTGAACTCGCCGAGGATCTGCTCGCGCTCCTCGGCGGTGGCGAGCGGGAACGCGGCGAGCGGGGTGTGCGGGTCGCTGTCCGCGATACGGGTCAGCAGGTCGAGGAAGCGCCGCTGGTGGGTGGCGAGTCCGTCCTCGGTGTAGAGGGCGGGGTTGCCGTCGTAGTCGATGCGCAGGCCGCGGCCGTCGGTGCGGTCGTAGACGTTGACGGTGAGGTCGTCGACGGGGCCGGCCGAGAGGTTGTGGGCGTCCGAGCGCGCGCCGGCGAAGGTCAGCGCGTAGTCGAAGGGCATGACGTTGACGAGGGGTCCGACCAGCGCCCGGCCCTCGCCGAGGAGGCCGAGGTCGCGGCGGATGTCCTCGTAGCGGTAGCGCTGGTGGCGGCGGGCGGCCCGGATGGCGAGGACGACCTGGCGGGTCAGTTCGGCCAGGGTCGCCTCAGAGCCGACGGTCAGCCGCAGCGGCAGCACATTCATGACCATGCCGGGGATGCGCAGCGCCACGGAGCCCATCCGGCCCATCATCGGCAGGCCCAGCACGACCTCGCCGGCGCCGGTGGTGCGCGCGGTGCACAGGGCCTGCGCGGCGAGCAGGACGTCCGGCCAGGTGGCCCGTACGGCGGTGGCGAAGGCGCGGAGCCGTTCGGTGGCCTCCGGGGCGAGGTGGGCGGTGCGGCGCAGGAAGGTGCGCGACGGCAGCGCGGTGCGCCCGGCCGGCGAGGGGGCCTCGGGCCGGTCCGCGAACGCCTCGGTCCAGTGGGCGCGGTCCTTCTCGTACGCGTCGGAGCCGCGGTATTCGGCGTCGTCGGCGACGAGTTCGGCGAGGCGCCCGAAGGGGCTGGGGCCGGGGTCCTCGCCGGCGGCGAGGGCGGTCACGGTCTCGGCGACGCGGCGGGCGAGGAGGGAGTAGCCGTACCCGTCCATGACGGCGTGGTGGACGCGCTGGTACCAGAGCCAGCGGTCGTCGGCCACCCGGAAGAGGGCGTGGGCGAAGAGGGGTCCGGCGGCGAGGTCGAAGGGGACGTCGAGGTCCGCGCGCATCCAGGCGCGCGCGGCGGCGTCGGGGTCGGCCTCGCCGCGGGCGTCGAAGACCCGCAGCGGGAAGGGGAGTTCGCAGCTGTGGTCCCCTGCGCCGCGCTGCCTGCCGACGGGCAGTCCGAGGAAGGCGTCCGAGGCGCCGGGCGCGGAGGTCCCGGCGGCGGACGGGGCGGCTGCCGCGAGGGGGGCGGGCGCGAGGGCGCGGGGCACGGGGGCGAAGGTCAGCGGCAGCTGGCGGGGCCCGTCGGCGCTCTCCACGAGCCGTACGCACAGCGCGTCGGCCTCACCGGCCGTGCGGCGCAGGGCCTGGGCGAACAGGGCCGGGTCGAGGGGGCCGTGGATCTCGATGCACTCGGCGGTGTTCTGGGCCGGGCTGTCGGGGTCGAGGGCCTGGGCGAACCACATGCCCGCCTGGGCCGAGGTGAGGGCGAGCCCCTCCGGCTCCGGGGCGGCGGGCGTCGCCGGGGTCCGCTCGGGGGTGCGTACGGTCATGCCGGCTCCCCCAGCAGCGCCCACCAGCGGTCGATCCCCGGCGCTTCGGCGAGGTCGGCGAAGGTGACCTCGGCGCCGTGGTCGCGGCGCCAGCGCTCGATGAGGGTCATGATGCGGACGGAGTCGAGGCCGTAGTCGACGAGGTTCTCGTCGTCGGGGATGTCGGCGGGGTCCTCGCCGAGCACGTCGGCCACGTCGGCCCGGATCTGCTGGATGGTGAGCGCCATGGGGGTCAGCGTCCTTCGAAGATGCGGTCGGCGGTGGTGACGACCGCGCACTTGGCGGCGGCCCAGCGCAGCGCCATGTGGTGGTCGGCCTCGGAGAAGTCGGCCACGGCGTCGGCGACGAGGAACGCCTGGATGTCGCGCATCCACGCGTCGCAGGCGCTCATCAGCACGCCGATGTGCGCGTACACGCCGACCACGACGATCTGGTCGCGGCCCTGCGTGGCCATCCGCTCGGCGAGGTCGGTGCGGACGAAGGCGCTGTACTTCCACTTGGTCAGCACCGTGTCGCCGTCCTGGGGCGCGACGCGGTCGGCGACGGCCTTCAGCCGCTCGTCGTCGGGCAGGCCCGGCCCCCAGAAGTCCTGCTGGAGCCCGCGCTCGTCGGGGCTCTGGCCGCCGGGCTGCGCCGAGTAGACGACGGGGACGCCGCGCTCCCGGCACTCCTTCGTCAGCCGTTCGACGCCCGCGAGGAGTTCGGTGACCGGCGACGCGTCGGCGGTGAAGGCGTCCAGGAAGTAGTTCTGCAGGTCGTGGACGAGCAGGACGGCGCGGTCGGGGTCGACGGTCCACTGGACGCGGTTCACCGGGAGGTCGGCCGCGGTGGGCATCGGGTAGGGGGCGATGGCCGGCAGTGCCATGGGGGTGCCTTTCAGGTGCTGGGTCGTGCGCTGCGGTGCCGCCGGGCGCCCGGCCCGCTGCGCGGTACGGGCGCCCGGCCGGGGGCTCAGCGCGTGGTGGTCTGCGCTCTGAGCCGCTCGGCGATGGCGGCGCGTAGGTCCTTCTTGGAGATCTTGCCGATGCCCGTCTGCGGGAAGGCGTCGACGAACTCCACACGGTCGGGGATCTTGTAGGCGGCGAGCCCGCGCTCCCGTACGAACTTTTTCACGGCGACGGACCGGATCGGCTCGGCGCCGTCGCGCAGCATGACGTAGGCGCAGGTCCGCTCGCCGAGGTAGTCGTCGGGCATGGAGACGATGGCCACGTCGTGGACGGCGGGGTGGGCGAGTATGTGGTTCTCGATCTCCTCGGCGGCGACCTTCTCGCCGCCCCGGTTGATCTGGTCCTTGGCCCGGCCCTCGACGACGAGGTAGCCGTCCTCGGTCATGCGCACCACGTCGCCGGTGCGGTAGAAGCCGTCCCGGGTGAAGGACTTGGCGTTGTGGGCGGGGGCCCGCCAGTAGCCGCGGATGGTGTACGGGCCGCGGGTCAGCAGGTGGCCGGTGCCGCCGGCGGGGAGGTCGTTGTCCTCGTCGTCGACGATGCGGATCTCGTCGTCGGCGGAGATCGGGCGGCCCTGGGTGGTGACGATGGTCTCCTGGGGGTCGTCCAGCCGGGTGTAGTTGACCAGCCCCTCCGCCATGCCGAAGACCTGCTGGAGGGTGCAGCCGATGGCGGGCCCGACGCGCCGGGCGGCCTCCTCGCTGAACTTCGCGCCGCCGACGAGCAGCACGTCGAGGCTGCTCAGGTCGGAGCGGGTGGTGGCGGCGGCCTCGGTCCAGACGATCGCGAGCGGCGGCACCACTCCGGTGATCGTGACGCCTTCGCGCTCGATGAGCGGGAAGGCCACGTCGGGGCTGGGCTGCGGGGCGAGGACGACGCGGGCGCCGGCGTACAGGGCGCCGAGCGTGCCGGGCGAGCTGAGGGGGAAGTTGTGGGCGGCGGGGAGCGCGCAGAGGTAGACGCTGTCCTCGTCGACCGCGCAGATCTCGTTCGACCCCCAGAGCGAGTACATGTAGTCGTCGTGGGTGCGCGGGATGAGCTTGGGGACGCCGGTGGAGCCGCCGGAGAGCTGGAGGAAGGCGAGGTCGTCGGGGCGGGGGCCGTCCTCGACGGCGACGGGCTCGCGCTCCACGTCGGCGAGCGCGGTGTGCTCGCCGGGGTCTCCCGCTACGAACACATGGCGCAGGGTGGGGACGTCGGCGCGTACCTTCGTCGCCAGCTCGCGGTGGTCGAAGCCGGCGTTGACGTCGGGGATGACGTAGGCGACGGCCTCGGTGAACTCGCAGAAGTAGCGGATCTCGCTCTCGCGGTGGGCGGGCAGCGCGAAGACGGGCAGCGCGCCGATCCTGAAGAGCGCGAAGACGGTCTGGAAGAACTCGGCGACGTTGGGCAGCTGGACGACGACGCGGTCGCCCTTGGCGATGCCGCGGGCAAGGAGCCCGGCGGCGAGCCGGTCGGCGCGCTCGTCGAGCTCCCCGTACGTCCAGCGGCGGCCGTCGCCCGCGGGGTCCACGATCGCCACCCGGTCGGGGTGGTTGAGGGCGCGCTCGCGCAGCATCGACCCGAAGGTCTCGCCGCGCCAGTAGCCGGCGTCGCGGTAGCGCTCCGCGTAGTCGGCGGGCCAGGTCGGCGCGTCCGGTATCGCGGGTGTTTCGAGGCTCACTGGTCTGCCCCCACGGCGTGCAGGAAGGTACGGAACTTGGCGCCGGTCTCGGCGGTCTCCGCTTCCGGCGTGGACGCTGCGACGATACCCGCGCCGGCGTAGAGGCGCAGTGCGCCGCGGTCGGCCTCGGCGCAGCGGATGGTGACGACCCATTCGCCGTCGCCGTCGGCGTCGCCCCAGCCGACCACGCCGCTGTACATGCCGCGGTCGAAGGGTTCGAGTTCGCGGATGACGTCGCGGGCGGTGCCGGTGGGGGTGCCGCAGACGGCGGGGGTGGGGTGCAGGGCGCACGCCAGTTCCAGCGCGGAGGCCCGGGGTTCGTCGAGCCGGCCGCTGACGGTGGTGGACAGGTGCCACATCGCGGCGGTGCGTACGAGGGTGGGCTGCGCGGGTACGTCCAGGTGCTCGCAGTACGGGGCGAGGGCGTCGCGTACGGCGTCGACGACGACCGCGTGCTCGTGCAGGTCCTTGGCGGACTCCAGCAGCGCGGCGGCGCGGCGTACGTCCTCGGCGAGGTCGGCGCTGCGCGGCACGGAGCCGGCGAGGGGGTTCGCGACCAGGCGGTGGCCGCGGCGGGAGACCAGCAGTTCGGGGCTGGCGCCGAGCAGGGTGCGGCCGGGGCCGGAGGGTACGGCGAAGGTGTAGCCGGTGGGGTCGCGGCGGGCCAGGCGCTGGAGGAGGCCGGGCAGGTCCAGCGCGTCGGGGTCCTCGGGCGCGGTGAGTTCGAGGGTGCGGGCGAGCACGACCTTGCTGAAGTCGCCGCGCCGCATGCGGCGTACGGCCTCGGCGACGGCGTCGCCGTACGCGGCGGGTTCGGGGACGGGGCGGATCCGCCAGCGGGTGGCCTCGGGGGCGGCGGCGGGGAGCGCGATCAGCGGGTCCTCGGCGAGCGGCGGCGCCCAGCGGGCGGTCTCGGGCACGGCGAGGGCGGCGGGCGCGTCCTGGTCGAAGGGGACGGCGCCGACGACGAGGGGGGCGGGGTCGCCCGCGGCGCGCCGGGCTTCGAGCGTCTCGGCGACGCGGTGTGCCAGCGGCCGGTCGTCGTGCGGCACTTCGGCCCGTACGCCGTGGGTGAGCAGGGTCCTGGTGGGCGAGGCGAAGAAGCGGGCGTCGCCGGGGGCGTAGGCGTCGAGGAGGCCGGTGGCCACGCCCACGGTGCCGGTGCCGGGTGCGGCGGTGCGGGGCCGTGCGGTCGCCGGCCGGGCGGGTGCGGCGGGGCGGCTCACGGCGGACCGGATGGTCGCGGCGGGGGCGGGCGGGGCCCCGGCGTCCGCCGGGCGGTGCGCGCTCTCGGGGGCGGGGCCCGACTGCTCCGGGTCCGCCGGGGCGGCCGTGCCGCCGCCGGCGGTGCCGGGTATCGGACGCTCGGCGACATCATGCGCCCTGGTCACCTGGTGCTCCGTCTCTCCGACGCTCGTGGCGTCGGCTGGGGTGGGGGAAGTGCTCGCCGCGGCGGGGCCGGTGGGCTCCGGCCGCGTCCTGGTGGGCCGGGCGCGGGGCCGATCGGGCTCCGGGTCCGCCGGGAGTGGGTCGTGGGCGGGGGCCGCCGGGAGCGGCCGGGCGGGTATCACGGGGCGTCAGGCCCGCAGCGTCGCGCCGCCGTCGACGTAAAGGTCGTGCATGGTGATGTGGCGGGCCCGGTCGGAGACGAGGAAGGCCACGGCGTCGGCGATGTCGGAGGGCTCGGCGATGCGGCCGAGCGGGATGCCGACGCGGTAGGTGGAGGGGTCGCCGTCGATGACGCGCAGCGGCGCCTGCGGGTCGGTCCACATGTCGCGCTGCATGGCGGTGTCCGTGGAGCCGGGCGAGACGACGTTGCAGCGGATGCCGGTGCGGGCGAGTTCCAGCCCGAGGCACTTGGTGAACATGGTGGCGGCGGCCTTGGAGGCGGCGTACGCGGCCATGCTGGTGCGGGGCACGCCGGCGGCGTTGGAGCCGACGGTCACCATGCAGCCGGCGCGGCGCTCGCTCATGCGGCGGGCGGCGGCGCGGGAGGTGTGGAAGACGCCGGTGGTGTTGACGGCGAAGGTGGCGTTCCAGTCCTCGTCGGTGAGGTCGACGACGGGCGCGGTGTGCAGCACCCCGGCGACGTTGACGAGGATGTCGAGGGGGCCGGTGGTGCGTTCCACGTCGTCCATGACGCGCTCGACGGCGGCGCTGTCGGTGACGTCGGCGAGGTGGGCGGTGACGCGTGCCGCGCCGAATTCGGCTTCGAGCGCCTTGATGCCGCCGGGGGTCGCGTCGAGTGCCGCGACCCGGGCTCCGCGTTCGATCAGGGCGCGGACGACTGCCTCGCCGATGCCCTGTCCGGCGCCGGTGACCAGCGCGACGCGTCCGGCGAGTTCTGGCTGCTGCACGACGGTTTCCCCTCCTGGAAGTTAGGTAAGGCTAACCTAACATGGCTCTGAGTCCGGCGAGGCGTGGTGAGCGCCGCATCGACCGGCGCTCCGCCACTCCCCCAACCCGTGGCGCGGTCAGCTCACTTGGCCATGGCCTTCTGGATGTCGTCCAGCACCGACATGGCGGCCAGCGGACCGCCCAGGCTCGTCCACTTCGAGCCGTCGATCTCGGTGAGGTGACCGTCCTTGACCGCGCCCAGCTGCTGGTACGCCGGCTTCTTCTTCAGCGCCTCGAAGAGGTCCGCGTCCTTGCCCTTGGCCGCGAGGGTGCCGATGAACAGCCAGTCCGCGTCGATCTGCTTGATGTCCTCGTCGCTGATCGGCGTGGAGTGACCGGCGCCCTTCTGGTTCTGGATGCCGGGGCGCTTGAAGCCCAGGTCCCCCAGCACGTCGCTGATGAAGACGCCCTGCTGCATGACGGCCGTGCCCTTGCCGGAGTAGCGGGCGACGCTGACCGCCTTGCCGGCGTTCGCGCCGACCGCCTTCTTCACCTCGCCGGCCTTCTTGTCGTAGTCCGCGAGGAACTTCTTCGCGTCGGCTTCCTTGTTGAGGATCTTGCCGGTGAGGGAGAGCGCGGACTTCCAGCCCTTGTCCTTGCCGATCGTCACGACCGTCGGCGCGATGGTCCGCATCTGCGTGAGCACCTGCTTGTCGCTGATCTGGCCCGCCAGGATGACGTCCGGCTGGGCCGCGAGGACCTTCTCGACGTCCGGCCCGGTGACCGCGCCGACCACCGGAATCCCCTGCGCCTTGTCCTTGAGGTACTCCGGGGCGCCCTGCTGGCCGCGGCCGGCGGTGAGGCCGACCGGCTTCACACCCAGCGCGAGCGAGCTGTCGAGGTCCATCTCGCTGAGCACGACGACCTTCTTGGGGGCGGCCGGAACCTCCACCTGCGCGCCGGTGGCGTCGGTGACCCGGCGGGGGTCGCCCTTGGCGCCGTCCGACTTCGCGCTGTCCGTCTTGTCCTTGCCGTCCGAGCCGCAGGCGGTGAGGGCGAGCGCGGCGGCGACGGCTATGGCGGTCGCCGCGGTCAGCCGGGTACGCGAGGAACGGGGGGAGGACATGTGTGGATCTCCGAGCTCTGGGACAACATTTCGAGGACAAGAAGGTGGGACAACACATCGTGCGACACGAGGGCATGGCGGAGCGTCGGACACGTCGGCACAACCCGCCCGAGACCCCACCATGCATTAGGTTAGGCTAACCTCATGCTGGTTGCGCAAGAGGGCGGGGCCCAGATCCCCGCGCCACCCGACCCCGAGCCCCCGATATCCGACGGCTCGCGCGGCCGGGTCCGCTGGACGGCCCTCGCGCTCGTCCTGGGGCTCCTGGTGCTCGCCCTGCTCTCCCTGCTGATCGGCACCGGCAGCCAGCCGATCGGCCGCGCGCTCGACTTCCTCCTCGGCGACCCCGCCGCCCGCGCCGACGCCCAACTCCACCTGGCCGTCATGGACGTACGCGTGCCGCGCACCATCGCCGCCGTCCTGGTCGGCGTCGCCCTCGGCACCGCGGGCGCCCTCCTCCAGGCCGTCACCCGCAACCCGCTCGCCGAGACCGGGCTCCTGGGCGTCAATTCGGGCGCGGCGCTCGGCGTCGTCATCGGCCTCACCTACTTCGGCGCCGACTCCTCCTACGCGATGCTCGTCTGGGCCCTGGCGGGCGGACTCGCCGCCAGCGCCGTCGTCCTGCTGCTCGCCGCCTCCGGCCGCGCCGCCAGCGCCTCGCCGCTGCGGCTCGTACTGGCCGGATCGGCACTCGGCGCCACCTTCCACGGCGCGACCTCGTACGTACTCCTCGGCGCCAAAGCCACCTTCGACGAGTACCGCTACTGGACCATCGGCTCGCTGGCCGGCATCGAGACCTCCACCGCGCTCACCATGGCGCCGCTCGTCGCCGTCGGCCTCCTCGTCGCGCTCGGCTCCGCCCGCCCGCTCGGCGCCCTCGCCCTCGGCGACGACACCGCCCGCGCCCTCGGCCACCACCCGGGCCGGATCCGCCTGGTGGTGGCCGGCGCGGTCACGCTGCTCGCCGGGGCCGCCGTGGCGCTCGCCGGGCCCATCGCCTTCCTCGGGCTGCTCGCCCCGTACGCGGCGCGGACCGTGACCGGCCCCCGCATGGCGCCCCAACTGCTGCTCTCCGCCCTCATCGGCGCCAACGTGATGATCGCCGCCGACATCCTGGCGCGCGTCGTCATCCGCCCCTGGGAGACCCCGGTCAGCGTGCTGCTCGCCCTGCTCGGCGGGCCGCTGCTGATCTGGATCGCCCGGTCGAACCGGATGAGCGGCCTCGGCGCTTCGGGGGCCTCCGCATGACCGAGCCGCACACCGAGGTCCGTACGGCGCCCGATACACCCCTCACCCCGCCGGACAGCGTCGTGCTCCGCACCGGCACCCTGTCCTGGCTCTTCCCGCGCCGCACCGCGCTCGTCGGCGTCGGCCTCGCGCTCGTCATCGCCGTCATCGTCGCCCTCGCCACCTTCGCCAGCTCGACGGGGCTGAGCGCCGGCGACACTCTCGGCGGGCTGCTCGGCACGGGCGACCGCATGACGGTGATGCTGATCCAGGACTTCCGGCTGCCGCGCGTCCTCGTCGGGCTGATGGTCGGCGCGGCCCTGGGCGTCTCCGGCTGCCTCACCCAGACCCTGGCCGGCAACCGGCTCGCCACCCCGGACGTCATCGGCGTCAACGAGGGCGCGACCGCCGCCGTCGTCGCCTCCGTGGTCGGCAGCTCGACCGCGATGGTCGGCGACTGGTGGCTCGGCCCGCTCGGCGCGGTCGCCGCCGCGGTCGTCGTGGTCGCCTGCGCGGGCGGGGCGGGCACCCGCGGCTACCGCGTCCTGGTCGTCGGCATCGGCGTCTCCACTCTCATCGGCGCCATCACCAACCTGGTGATGTCCCGGCAGAACGACAACACCGCGGGCGGCGTCTTCCTGTGGAGCGTCGGCAGCCTCAACGGCCGCGACTACGGCGTCGGCAGACCGCTGCTGCTCTGCCTCGTCGTGCTCATCCCACTCGCCCTCATCGCCGGCCGCCGCCTCGACGTGATGCGGTTCGACGACGACATGGCCGCCGCCCTCGGCGTGAACATCCGGCTCGTACGCGGCCTCACCCTGGCCCTGGCCGTCGCGTTGGCCGGCGTCGCGGTGGGCATCGGCGGCCCGATCGCCTTCGTGGCCCTGGCCTCCCCCATCCTCGCGAGCCGCCTCTGCGGCCCCACCCGGGTGCCCATCGTGGGCTCCGCGCTGGTGGGCGCGGCCCTCATCGCCGCGGCGGACGCGCTCGGCCGCGTCATCGCCCCCGTCGAGATCCCGGTCGGCGTGGTCACCAGCGTCCTCGGCGGACCGTTCCTGCTGTGGGTCCTGATCAGCGGCGACGGCCGCTCGCGGGCCGCGAAACCCTCCCGCCGCTCCTCCAGAAAGGCATGACCGTGGCTGAGACCACCCACGACCTCGTCGTCGAACGGGTCGAGGCGGGCTACCCCGGCCATCTCGCCGTCCGCGGCGTCGACCTCACCGTGCCGGCCGGCCGCGTCGTCGCCATCGTCGGGCCCAACGGCTGCGGCAAATCCACCCTGCTGCGCACCATCGCCCGTCTCCACCAGCCCGAGTCCGGCACGGTGACGGTCGGCGGCGCCGACATCTGGCAGCTGAACCAGCGCCGGGCCGCACACCTCGTCTCGCTGCTGCCGCAGGCCCCGCAGGCCCCCGAAGCGGTCACCGTCGCCGGGCTCGTACGGTACGGGCGCCACCCCCACCAGGGGCTGTTCCGCCAGTGGTCCCGCGAGGACGAGCGGGCGGTGCGCGCCGCCCTGGACGCCACCGGCACCACCGAACTGGCCGGCCGCCGGCTCGACCGCCTCTCCGGCGGCCAGCGCCAGCGCTGCTGGCTCGCCATGGTCCTCGCCCAGGAGACGCCCCTCGTCCTCCTCGACGAACCGACCAGCGCCCTCGACCTCGGCCACGCCGTCGAGGTCCTGGAGCTCGTCCGCTCGGTGGCCGCCGCGGGCCGCACCGTCGTGATGGTCCTGCACGACCTGATGAGCGCCGCCCGCTACGCCGACACCATCGTCGCCATGCGCGACGGCGAGATCGTCGCCGACGGCCCGTCCCGGGAGGTCGTCGACGCCGCGCTGGTACGGACGTTGTACGGCATCGACGCCGACGTCCTCGCGGCCCCCGGCGACGGCTCCCCCGTCGTGGTGCCCGCCGCCCGTGCGTCCACCGCCCCCGCCCCCGCCCCCGCCCCCGCGACCGCCGGCCCCCGGACCACCCGAATGTAGTCTTTGCGGGTGCGCATTCTGGTGGTGGAGGACGAAGAGCGGCTGGCCGACACCCTGCGGCGGGGCCTGGCCGCCGCGGGCCACTGGGTGGACGTCGCGCATGACGGCCCGCGCGGTCTGGAACTCGCCCTGGCGCAGGGATACGACGCGCTCGTCCTCGACGTGATGCTGCCCGGCCTCGACGGCTACGAGGTCTGCGGACGGCTGCGCCGGCTGAAGGACCGCACGCCGATCCTCATGCTCACCGCGAAGGACGGCGAGTACGACGAGGCCGAGGGGCTCGACGCCGGGGCCGACGACTACCTCGCCAAGCCCTTCTCCTTCGTGGTCCTGCTGGCCCGGCTGCGCGCGCTCGGCCGCCGGGCCGGCCGGGAGCGGCCCGCGACCCTCCAGGCCGGCGACCTCGTCCTGGACGTCGCCGCGCGCGCCTGCCGGCGCGGCACGCAGGAGATCGAGCTGACCGCCCGCGAACTCGCCGTCCTGACCTGCCTGATGGCCGGCGGCGGCCGGCCGGTGGTCAAACAGGACATCCTGCACGAGGTCTGGGACGCCCCCGGCGACATCGACCCCAATATCGTCGAGGTCTACATCAGCTCGCTCCGCAAGAAGATCGACGCACCCTTCGGCCGCCGGGCCATCCGCACCGTGCGGGGCGTCGGCTACCGGGTGACGCCCGATGGCGGCTGACCGGGCGCACCGCCGGTTCCGCCGGTTCCTCCCCCGCACCGTACGGGCCCGGGCCACCGTCGCCGCGGCCCTCACCATGGCCATCCTCCTCGCCGTCGGCGGTGGCTGGCTCTATCTCGTACTGCGCCACAACCTCCTCGACAACGCCGCCGAACGCACCGAACTGGCCGCCCGCAAGACCGCCGCCGGGCTCGGCGCCGGGCCGGGCGGCGGCCACCCCTCGGCCGGTCTCCCCGAACCCGACGGCGGCGTCGACTCCGTCTTCGTCCTGGGCCCGCGCGGGCAGGTGCTCGCGGGCACCGGCCCCGACCCGGCAGCCCGCTCCGCCGGCCTCGCGGACTTCCGCCCGCCCGCCGGCCAGGACTCCTCGACCCGCGTCCTGTGCTGCGCGAAGGCCGCCGGCGGGCAGCGCAGCGTGGCCGTCGTCGTACGGGCCCCCTCCCCGCGGGGCGACCGCTACGTCTACGGCATCACCGTCCTCAACGACGTCTCCAACGCCACCAGCGCCCTCGCCCTGACCCTGCTGATCGGCGCGCCCCTGCTGATCGCCCTGACCGTCGGCATCGCCTGGGCGGTGACCGGACTCGCGCTGCGCCCCGTCGCCGCCATCCGCGGCGAACTGGCCGCCGTCACCGCCAGCGAACTGGACCGCCGGGTCCCGGACCCGGGCAGCGGCGACGAGATCGCGCGGCTCGCCCGCACCGTCAACGCCACCCTCGACCGGCTGGCGGAGGCGGTCGGCCGGCAGCGGCAGTTCGTCGCCGACGCCTCCCACGAGCTGCGCAACCCGATCGCGGCCCTGCGCGCCGAACTGGAGGTGGGGCTCGCCGGCTCCAGCGACCCCCGGCTCGCCGCGTCCGTACGGCAGGCGCTCGGCGACGCCGACCGGCTCCAGCAGATCATCACGGACCTGCTGCTGCTCGCCCGGCTCGACGCCCGGGTGCAGCGCCCGGACCAGGCGGTCGACCTGGCGCTGCTGGCCGCCGAGGAGATCGCGCGGCGCCGCTCGCCGCGGGTGCCCATCACGCTCGCCGCCGACGAGCCGGTTCCGGTCAGGGGCGACCAGGCGCAGTTGGAGCGGCTGCTCGCCAATCTCGTCGACAACGCCCAGCGGTACGCGCGTTCCGCCGTACGGATCTCCGCGGCCCTGGACCCGGCGACCGGCGAGGCGTCGCTGAGGGTGGCCGACGACGGGCCCGGCATTCCGCCCGGGTCCGCGGAGCGGGTCTTCGAGCGCTTCACCCGGCTGCACCCCGCCCGCGACCGGGGCAGCGGCGGCACCGGGCTGGGGCTCGCCATCGCCCGGGAGATCGCCCAGGCGCACGGCGGGACGCTGCGCGTCGAGCCCGCGCCGGACGGCGATCGCGGTGCGCGGCTGGTGGCCCTCTTCCCGACCGGCGCGGCCGACCGGCCGGGGGCGCGGCCCGCCCTTTCCTGAAGGCGCCCTCAGGAACCTCAGGTTCTCTTCAGCGGCCGTCCGCCATGATCGGAAGATGCCCGTACGGCCGTGGCTCCCGCGCGCCGTACTACCGCCAGAACCGGGAGGACGCCGTGCGTGGACGGAGCACCGAGCCCTTGGCCGTGACCGCCGCCGCGGGCTCGGACCCGGGCGCCTCCGGCGACGCGACCACCGCCGCCGGCCCCGCCGACGGGGACCGGGGCCGCATGCGCCGTGCCGCGTCCACGGCGGAGAGCCCCCGGCGCACCGAGGCGCTGCTGCTGCTCTTCGTCCTGTTCATCGTGACGTATGGCTACACCGACGCGGGGCTCGGCCTGACCGGCTCGCTCCCCGAGGGGCTGGCCGGCTTCGTCGCCTCGCAGGCGTGCTGCTCCCTGGTGGCGCATATCGCGGTGCGCCGGTTCGCGGCGCGCGCCGATCCGCTCATCCTGCCGCTGGCGATGCTGCTGACGGGGCTGGGGCTGGTCCTCATCCACCGGCTGGACCACTCCTACAAGGAGCGCTGGCACTCCGGCGCGATGGCGCCGGGCCAGCTGATATGGACCGTCGTCGGCGTCGGCGTGGCCATCGCGGTGATCGCGTTCCTCAAGGACTACCGGCGGCTCCAGCGCTATATCTACGTGACCATGGCGGCGGCGCTCGTGCTGCTCATCGCCCCGTCGCTCTTCCCGGGCGACTCCTACGGCGCGAAGCGGTGGGTGCACCTGGGGTCGCTCTCGTTCCAGCCGGGCGAGTTCGTGAAGATCATGATCGCGATCTTCTTCGCCGGGTATCTCGTCACGCACCGGGACACGCTCACCCTGACGGGCCGCCGCTTCCTGGGCATGCGGCTGCCGCCGGGCCGGCAGCTCGCCCCGATCGTCACGATCTGGATCGTCAGCCTCCTCGTCCTCGTCTTCGAGCGCGACCTGGGCACCTCGCTCATCTTCTTCGGCCTCTTCGTGGTGATGCTCTACGCCGCCACCGAACGCACCAGCTGGGTGATCTGCGGTGTGCTGATGGCCTCGGTCGGCGCGTTCGCGGTCGGTTCGACGGAGCCGCACGTCAAGGGCCGTATCGTCGCCTGGCTGCACCCCTTCGACATCTATCTGCCGCCCGACAAGCGGCCGCCGGGCCTCATCTCCGACCAGGCCGCGCAGGCGCTGTTCAGCTTCGGCTCGGGCGGCGTCAGCGGTACGGGCCTGGGGCTGGGCCACCCGGAGCTGATCCAGTTCGCGGGCCGCTCCGACTTCATCCTGACCAGCGTCGGCGAGGAGCTGGGGCTGGCCGGGACCATGGCCGTGATCGTGCTCTACGCGCTGCTGATCCAGCGCGGCCTGCGCACCTCCCTGCTCGCCAACGACCCCTTCGGCAAGCTTCTCGCCCTCGGCCTCGCCGTCACCCTCGCGCTCCAGGTCTTCGTGGTGACGGCCGGTGTCACCGGCCTGATGCCGCTGACCGGCAAGGCGCTCCCGTTCCTGGCCCAGGGCGGCTCGTCCATGGTCGCGAACTGGCTGCTCGTCGCCCTCATGATCAAGGTCAGCGACGGTGCGCGGCGGCAACAGGATCCATAGCGCGGAGCCCGGCGACCGGTTGGGGCCGGTCGTCGGCCGCGACGCGTGCGTACGGCTCTCAGCGCCGGTGCCGTCTCCCTGGCCGGGCGCCCGATGACCGGCACGCGCGCCGACCCGGCCGGGAGACGGCTCAGGCCCTCACTCGGCGAGCGGCAGCACCGGTACGCCCTCGGCGTCGAAGCCGAAGGTCTGCGCGTACAGGGAGAGTTCGGACTCCAGCGCCCGGATCATGGTGTCGGCGCGGCGGAAGCCGTGGCCCTCGCCCTCGAAGGCGAGGTACGCGTGCGCGATGCCGCGCCCCTTGAGCGCTTCGAGGAACCGCTCGCACTGCACCGGCGGGCAGATCGGGTCGTCCAGCCCCTGGAGGAGCACGAAGGGCGAGGAGAGGCGGGCGGCGCGGTGCAGCGGCGAGCGGTCGCGGTAGCGGTCGGGCACGTCGGCGAGCGGGCCGATCAGGGTGTGCAGGTACTGCGACTCGAAGTCGTGGGTGCCGTCGGACGCCCAGCCGACGAGGTCCAGGACGGGGTAGCTGATGGTGCCGCAGGCGTAGAGGCCGGTGGAGGTGAGCGAGGCGGCCGTCGTCCAGCCGCCGGCGCTGCCGCCGCGGATGGCGAGCCGCGCCCGGTCGGCGGTGCCCTCGTCGGCGAGCGCCTCGGCCACCGCGGCGCAGTCGTCGACGTCGACCACGCCCCAGCTCTCGCGCAGCCGGTTGCGGTACTCGCGCCCGTACCCCGTCGAGCCGCCGTAGTTGACCTCCACGACCCCGATGCCGCGGGAGGTGAAGTAGGCGATCTCCAGGTCGAGCACGAGCGGGACGCGGCTGGTGGGGCCGCCGTGGGCCCACACCACGTACGGCGGCAGCTCGTCGGCGGGGCCCACGTGGTCGGGGCTGTGCGGCGGGTGGACGTGGGCGTGGATGTCCCGGCCGTCCGGCCCGGTGAAGACGCGGATCAGCGGCTCCGGGTAGTAGGCGCGGTCCACGGGATCGGTGTGCTCGGCGGCGGCGACCCGGCTGCGGCCCGTGCAGGTGTCGAGCTCCACCATCTCGTAGGCGGTGCGGGGGGAGGCGGCGATGCCGAAGACGCGGGTGCCGCTGACCGCCAGCGTCGGGGCCCACTCCGTCCAGGGGCCCGGCGCGTCGACGAGTTCGCCGCGCCGCGGGTCGAGTATGCCCAGCGAGGTCGTGCCGCGGCCGTGGACGACGGCGACCGTCCCGTTCTCCAGCGGTGCGAACCAGCGCTGGCCGATCGCCCACAGGGGGCCGGCGAACTCCTCCTCGCGCGGGCAGACGGCGACGGCTTCGCCGGTGGCCGGGTCGACTCTGTGCAGGTTCCACCAGCCGGTGCGGTCGGTGGCGGCCAGCAGCGTTCCGTCGGCGGTCCATTCGGTCTGGGCGACGGCCTCGCCGGGGCCGCCCAGGACGGTGCGCGCGCCCGTGAACCCACCGCCCTCCGCGACCTCCGCGACGCGCAGCTCCGTGCCGTCCCAGGGCATCCGCGGGTGGTCCCAGGCGATCCAGGCCGCCTGCCGCCCGTCGGGCGAGAGCCGGGCGCCGGTGACGAACCGGTGCCGGTCGTCGGTCAGTTCGCGGACGGCGCCCCGGTCCTCGGCGGCGGAGCCGTCCAGCGGTACGGCCGCCAGCACCCGGCGCAGGTCGGTCGGCGCCTCGCCGGTGAACTCCTCCAGTACGCACCAGACTTCGCCCCGGTCCAGGTGGACGGTCGGGTCCACCCAGCGCAGGCCGCCGCCGACGGCCGAGACGGGGGTGAGGGGGCGGGGGGCGGCGCCGTCCGGGCCGTCCGGCTCGTAGGCGTACAGCCGCTGGTCGGCGAAGTCGCTGAAGACGATCAGCGGACCGCCGTGCTCACGCGGCGCGCCCGCCCACGGCCGGCCGCCGTACTCGATGACCCTGCTGCGGATGTTCCAGGGCGCGGCCAGCGGCGACTCCTCGACGCCGTCGGCGCGCAGTCGCATCAGGGCGCGCCGGCCGCCCTCCTCGGGGCGGGGCGCGATCCACCACACTTCGTCGCCGACCGTGCCCAGGAAGTCGGGCCGGCCGTCTCGCGACGCGGCGAGTGCGGCATCGATCGGGGAGGGCCAGGCTCCGTAGGGCGCCGTGGACATCATGATGGCTACGCCTCCTGTAGAGGGGGGACGGTGCGGGTCGAGTGGTCTGCGCCAGGGACTTCAGCAGGGCTCAGGCACGGTGTGGGCGGGCCGCGGGCGGGCTCGGGCGGCCCGCCCGCATCAGGAAGTCGTCGAGCACGCGGACGCCGAAGTGCAGCGCCTCGACCGGCACCCGCTCGTCCACGCCGTGGAAGAGGGCCTGGTAGTCGAAGCCTGCGGGCAGCTTGAGCGGCGAGAAGCCGTAACCGACGATGCCGAGCCGGGAGAACTGCTTGGCGTCCGTGCCGCCGGACATGCAGTACGGCACCACGTGCGCGGTCGGATCGAACTTCTCGATCGCCGCCCGCATGGCCGCGAACGCCGGGGAGTCGACGGGCGCCTGGAGCGGGATCTCCCGGTGCTGGAACTCCCACTCCACGTCCGGCCCGGCGAGCTGGTCGAGGGTGGCGTGGAACTCCTCCTCGCCGCCCGGCACCATCCGCCCGTCGACGTGGCCGACGGCGGTGCCCGGAATGACGTTGATCTTGTATCCGGCGTCGAGCATGGTCGGGTTGGCGCTGTTGCGGACCGTCGGGGCGACGAGCGCGGCGGCGGGCCCCAGCTTGCCGAGGAGCTGGTCGACGTCGAAGTCGGCGGCGTCCAGGTCGGCTTCGATGTCGTTGAGCGCGGCCAGTTCGGTGAGCGCGGCCCGTACGGTCGGGGTGAGGCGGACGGGCCACCGGTGGTCGGCGATCCGGGAGATGGCCGCGGCGAGGTTGCTGACGGCGTTGTCCGAGTTCACCTTGGAGCCGTGGCCCGCGGTGCCGCGCGCGGTGAGCTTGAGCCAGCCGGTACCGCGCTCGCCCGCCGCCACCGGGTAGAGCCGCTGCCCGCCGCCCGCGTGGAAGGTGAAGGCGCCGGACTCGCTGATGCCCTCCGTGCAGCCCTCGAAGAGGCCGGCGTGCTCCTCGGCCAGGAAGCCGGAGCCGGCGGTGGCGCTGTCCTCCTCGTCGGCGGTGAAGGCCAGCACGATGTCGCGCGGCGGCCGCACCCCGGCCCGCGCCCAGGCCCGTACGGTCGCCAGGATCATCGCGTCCATGTTCTTCATGTCGATCGCGCCGCGCCCCCAGACCACGCCGTCGCGGATCTCCCCGGAGAAGGGGTGCACGCTCCAGTCGGCGGGCTCGGCGGGCACCACGTCGAGATGGCCGTGGACGAGCAGCGCGTCCGCGCCGCGGTCGGCGCCGGGGATGCGCGCGACCACGTTCGTACGGCCGGGCTCCCGTTCCAGCAGTGTCGGCTCTACGCCGGCGTCGGCGAGGCGCTCGGCGACGTACTCGGCGGCGGGCCGCTCCCGGCAGTCGCCGCCGCCCCGGTTGGTCGTGTCGATGCGGATCAACTCGCGGGTGTAGCGCACCACCTCGTCGAGCGCCGCTCTGTCCACCCGGTCGTCGCCGCCGTCGCTCATGGAGTCCTCAGCCATACTGCTCCTCCACCGCGGCCGACACGACGGTGGTGACCGCCTTGAAGGCGCGGATGCCCTCGTACATGGTCGATGTGGTGTAGGCGACCCGGCGCTCCCCGGTGCGCTCCACGCCGGGCACCACGGTCGCGGCGCCCGCCAGGTGTTCGGCGTCGAACTCCAGCTCCACGGTGTGCGGTCCGGCCTGCACCGGTTCGTGCCGCCGCGCCAGGGCCGCGGCCTCCCGCGCCGCGGCCCTGATGTCGGACGCCGTACGCGCCGGGGTGCGGCAGATCGCCGCGTATCGCGACACGTAGTCCTTCACCGCGACCGAACGGGCGCGCGGCGCATAGCCCTTGGCGTCCTCACAGGTCAGGTCGTCGCCCGTCACCAACACCACGGGCACACCGTATTCGGCGACGACCAGGGAGTTCAGCAACCCCTCACTCGCGCGCGTGCCGTCCACCCAGACGCCGGTGATGGAATTGGCGAGGTAGGTGTGGGCGAGCACCCCCTCCGTACCGGCCCCGGTGTGGTAGCCGAGGAACGCGATGCCGTCCACGTCGCCGTGTTGCACGCCCTCGACCATGCTCAGGCTCTTGTGCTTCCCGACGAGCAGTTCGGCCCTCTCGTCCAGCTCCTCCACCAGCAGGTTGCGCATGGACCAGTGCGCCTCGTTGACGAGCACCGCATCGGCGCCCCCGTCGAAGAACCCGGCCACGGCCGCGCTCACGTCGGAGGTGAACAGATGACGGCAGCGCTCCCACTGCGAGGCGCCCGGCAGCACATCGGCCGGCCAGGTGACCCCGGTGGCGCCCTCCATGTCCGCGGAGATGAGGATCTTCACCATGCACCAGTCCTATCGCAGGTGGGAGGCTGTGCGCAGCAGTCCTGACGTCTCTTGACGGCATCAGTTGCGCGAGCGCCGGGCCATGCTCCACCCTAACCAGCCTCGGGTGGGCTCCGGGTGAAGGCGGGTGCGCGGTCCGTGCGGCGCCCTCCGGACGGCGAGGCGGTGCGACTTTCGTCGCCGTGGGCCGCGACCAATGGCTACTGCGGCCGTGAAGAGAGCCGCTTAACGTGGTCGCGTGAGACTTGTGAGACACGGGGGAAGCCTCGCGGAGGAACTGCGCCGGACCCCGCACCGGGCGGCCGGGCCGTTCCGGCGGCTCTTCGCGCCCGGCATGTGGACCGTCGGCCGCATCGTCGGCGAGGTGCTGCTGAGCCTGATGCTGGGGCTGCTGGCCCTGACGCTGGAGGACACGGCCGGGGAGGCCCCGCGGACCATCGCGGTGGCGGTCGCCGTCGCGCTGCTGTCACCGCTGCGCCGGGTGCTGCCCGCGACCGTACTGCTGCTGACCGCCGTCGGCTCGGTGGAGTTCTCGGGCCTCCTCCCCCTGGTCCCCGTCGCCGCCTGGTCGGCGGGGCGGCGGATCGCCGGGCACGGCCGGGCGACCGTCGTCTTCGCCGCCGCGTACTTCCTGAGCGTCAGCGCGTCCCCGCTCCAGGAGCCCTCCTACGCCTTCCTGTCGTCCCTGGTCTTCGGCGCCCTCCTGATGCTGGCCCTGACCGTGTTGCCCGGCCTGGTCAGCCGCTACTCGTCGCAGCGCCGGGCGCTGCTGGACGCGCTGCGCGACTACAGCGCCCAGTTGCTGCGCGAACGCGAGATGATCGCCGGGCAGGCCCGGCTGCGCGAACGGCAGCGCATCGCGCAGGACATGCACGACAGCCTCGGCCACCAGCTCGCGCTGATCTCGGTGCACACCGGCGCGCTGGAGGTCGACAGCGAGCTGACCGGGCGGCAGCGGGAGGCCGTCGGCGTCCTGCGGGAGGCGTCCGTGACCGCGATGCGCGAACTGCGCGAGGTGGTGGGGCTGCTGCGGGACGGCACGCAGGACCCCGGCCCGCCCAAGGAGGGCGGGTCCGCCGCGGGGGTCGTGGACGGCATCGAGGGACTGGCGCGGGCCTCCCGCAGCGCCGGTACGGACGTGGAACTGCGGCGCGCCGGCGAACCGCGGCCGCTCACCCCGGCCGCCGACCACGCCGCGTACCGCGTCGTGCAGGAGGGGCTGACCAACGCGCACAAGCACGCGCCGGGCGCGCCGATCGAGATCGCCCTGCACTACGACGCGGATTCGCTGGTCGTGGAGGTCGTCAACGGCCCGGCGCCGGCCGGGGCCGGGCGGGGCGCGGTGAGCGGCGGCCAGGGGCTGACCGGGCTCGGCGAGCGGACCCGGCTGGTCGGCGGCATGGTGCACGCCGGTCCGACGGCGGAGGGCGGCTTCCGGCTGGCGGGGGTGTTGCCGTACGCCCCGGCGGAGCCGGACGCGCCCGCCCCGGAGCCGCGGCCGGCGACGTTCGTCGATGCGGGGGACGACCTTCGGCGGCAGCACCGGACGGGCTCCCACGGTGACAGTGATCACGTCATCGGAGGGAACGGCCTGCCCAAGGAGCTGGCGAAAGCAGTGAACAGGAACAGACGGCGCGGGGGCTGGGCCCTGGGCTGCGGAATGACGGCGCTGATCGTCGTGGCCGCGGTCGTCTTCGGGGGGATCAAGCTCTTCGATCATGTGCAGCGGAGCACGATCGAGCCGGAGCAGTACGACGCGGTGAAGGTGGGGCAGTCCGAGACGGCGGTGCGCGACCGGCTGCCCAACGGCAAGTCCTTTCTGACCCAGGGGCTGACCAAGGGCGCCCCGCCGAAACCGGCGGAGAGCGAGTGCCTGAGCCTGCTGTCCATGGAGGACGCGGACGACGCGGACCACGACATCGTCTTCCGGTTCTGCTTCAAGGACGGCCGGCTGGTCGAGAAGAAGACGTTCGTGGTCAGGTCGTAGGCCCTCCCCATCCCCGGGGCGTCCGCTGCCCCGGGGCCCGGCGGGCGGTCCGGTCGGGGATGATGTCCCGGTAGCCGTACGTACGACCGACCGCTCAGGCCAGCAGGAGAGTAGTGATCAGGGTCCTCATCGCCGATGACGAACCGCTCATCCGCGCCGGTATCCGGATGATCCTCAACTCCGCCGACGACATCGACGTCGTCGCGGAGGCGGGGAACGGCCGGGACGCGGTGGAGCTGGCCCGGGCGCACCGCGCGGACGTCGTCCTGCTCGACATCCAGATGCCGGTCATGGACGGGCTCACGGCCCTGACCGAACTGCGCCGGGCCCGGCCCGACGCGCGGGTGCTGATCCTGACGACGTTCGGGGAGCAGGAGAACGTCCTGCGGGCCCTGTCGGGCGGCAGCGCGGGCTTCCTGCTGAAGGACTCGGCCCCGGCGGAGCTGATCGGCGCCGTACGGGCCGCGGCGGCCGGCGACGCCTACCTGTCCCCCGCGGCCACCCGGCACGTCGTGGACTCACTGGCCGCTGGCGACACCGGGCACCGCGCCGAGGCGGCCCGGAACCGGCTAGCCACCCTGACCGACCGCGAGCGGGAGGTCCTGGCGCTCCTGGGCCAGGGGCTGTCCAACGCGGCGGCGGCCCGGCGCATCCATATGAGCGAGGCCACCGTGAAGACGTACGTGAGCCGCATCCTGACCAAGCTGGAGTGCGAGAACCGGGTGCAGGCGGCCCTGCTGGCCCGGGACGCGGGGCTGGAGGGCTGACGGCCGGGGCCGGGGCGCAACGGCGCGGGAATACCCCCGATCTCCACGGGAGTTGCGCAGGCATGGCTGACACACGCACCGGCACAAGCACTGTCACGAGTGGTCCGCGGGTACTGCGCTACACCGCAGTCTCCGACGACCCGGCCGGCGGCAATCCGGCCGGAGTCGTGCCGGACGCGGCCGGTCTCGACGATGCCGCGATGCTGGGCATCGCCGCCGAACTGGGCTACAGCGAGACCGCGTTCCTCACGCCGCCCCCGGCGGGGACGGCGGACGTGTCCGGCCGTTCCTTCACGATCCGCTACTTCAGCCCGCTCGCCGAGGTCTCCTTCCGCGGGCACGCGACCATCCCCGCCGACGCGATCTGATACGTATATCCGTCTGCTCGTATCTGTCCACTTGTCGCATCGTCATGAGCCGTTGCCAGTCGGCGTGAGCCGTCACGCGTCGGCGTCACACAGGGGGGCTCGGCCATGAACAACGGCAGCATCGTCATCGGGCTCGTGATCGTCGCCCTGGTGATACGCCGGCAGCTGCGCACGCGGCCGGTGTACGGCGGCGGGCCGCTGCTTCTGCTGGGGCTGCTGGGCGCGCTCGGGGTCGTCGCGTTCTCTTTCGGCGTGGCCTCCGTCGTGAAGTACCACCCGTTGAGCCCCGCGACCATCGCCCTCACGGCGGCGAGCCTCGCCCTCGCGGCGGGGTTCGGGGTGGCGCGGGCCCGTACGGTGCGGGTGTGGCGTGCGCCGGAGGGCCGGGCGCTGCGCCAGGGCACGGTGGTCACCACGGCTCTGTGGCTCGTCTCACTGGCGGTCCACATCGGCATGGACCGGTGGATCGACCACACCACCGGGGTCGGGCTGCTCGGCGTCTCGACGCTCTACCTCTATCTGGCGGTGACCCTCGCGGTGCAGAGCCTGCTGGTACGCCGCCGGGCCGCGGCCATGGCCTGACCGGCCGGCCCGTACACCCCGCCGCGCGCCGGCCCGGCCGGTCGAACGGCGGACGCCGGGAGGCGAGCGGGACGAAGAGGCCCGAGAGTGGAGGGGACCACGCAGCCGATCGGGAGTGTGCGCATGGCTGAAGTCTCCGTTTCTCCTCCGCTCCTCCGGGAGAACGGGCTCGCCGACCGGGCGCCGGACCCCGCGCCATGGACCGGCGACGTGCACAGCGGCCGCGAAGTGGCGGCCATCGCCCGGTCCGTCCGCCGGACCGAGCCCCTCGGGCCCGTGCCGGAGGCCGCGGCGGCCCTTCCGCCGGAGGAGATCGCACACCGGCCGCGTGACGTGGAGGTCGTCTTCCCGTGAACACACCGTCCTCCTATTTCGAGGCCATGTACCAGGACACGCCCGACCCCTGGCACTTGGCGGAGCGCTGGTACGAGCACCGCAAGTACGAGCTCACCGTCGCCTCCCTGCCCCGGCGCCGCTATCGGCGGGCCTTTGAACCCGCTTGCTCCGTCGGGGAGTTGACGTCACGACTGGCGGCGCGCTGCGATTCCCTGCTGGCCTGCGACCGCGTTCCCTCGGCGGTGGAGAGCGCGTCCCGCCGCACCCGGGACCTCCCGAACGTCGAGGTGCGCCGCCTCACCGTGCCCGAGGAGTGGCCCGCCGGCACCTTCGATCTCGTCGTGCTCTCCGAAGTGCTCTACTACTTCGACTCCGACACCCTGGACCGGTTGCTGACCCGCACCGTCGACGCGCTGGAGCACGGCGGCACGCTCATGGCCGTCCACTGGAACCACCGGGTGGCCGCACACCTGCGTACCGGCGCCGAGCTGGCCTCCCTTCTCGCGTCCGTGCCGAGCCTGACCGTGACGGGCGAGCACTTCGAAGAGGACTTCGTCCTCCAGACGCTCAGCCGGCGGCTCCCGGACGGGGCCGCCCCGCCGTCCCCCGCCGCCCGCGAGGGCCTGGTGTGAGACAGCGCGCCGTCACCGTCGCCCTCGTCGTACAGGCACCGGCGCACACGAAGAGGCGCTGCTGCCGCACGCCTTGACCGCCCCGCGCATCGCCCGCGGGCGTTCCTCGCCCGCCGGGGGCCGCCTGACCGACGGCGGCGCGCGGAGCGGTCCCGGACGTCGGCCGCCCCCTCGCGAGGGGGCGGCCGGGTGTCAGTGCCGCCCGCGGGTGCTGTCCGAGGCGCCGCCGAAGAGGCGGGCGATGGCGCGGAACGGCAGGGTGACGACAGTGGCGATAGCTCCGCCGACGGAGCGTAAGACGTCCGCGATGGCCTTCAGCATGGCTGTTCCTCCAAAAGGTCGGCCGATGATGTCCCGCCGTACGGCGGTGACACGGCCGCCGGCTCAGCGGCCGACGGCTTTGCGGAGCTGTTCCTTGTTCATGGTGGAGCGGCCTTCGACGTTCTTCTTTTTCGCTTCCTCGTAGAGCTGGTCCTTGGTCGGACTCACGGGGCCCTTGTGAGAGCGTTCACCGCCGCGCTCCGAGGCGGATTTGGGATCGCGGAGCGATGCCTTGCCGGCCGTTTTGGCCTCTCCGGAACGGGCGCGCTCCTTGTTCACGGTGCGCGAGGCGATTTCCTTCGCGCGCTTTTCGGAGGTGCCGCGTTCCTCGGCCTGATCCTTGATGTGCTCGTACTGGCGCTCGCGCTTCTTGTTCGCACCTGCGGGCATGATGTCGCTCCTTGGTCTGAAAAGGCGGTTCGCGTGTTCTGGAAGGCGTTCAACTCCTGCCCTGCGGGGCACGGTCGCGCGTTTACCGCTTCACGCCCGAAAGACGCGAGGCGCGAGGCGCGAAAGGACCGGCAGCCGGCCGGGCCCGTCGGCCCCTTCCGTCCAGGCGGCCTCGGCCCTCTTGGCCGACCTGACGCACCGGAGCATCTCCTCCGCGTACGGCAGCGCGATGCAGGCGCCGATGGCCACCGCGAGCCCGCCGAGGTAGCGGGCCGGGAGGGGGCGCTCCTTGGGGAGCAGCTTCCAGTCGTCGCCGTGCGCGCCGCCGCGCAGCGCGGCGCGTACTTGGTCGGCGTGGAGGCAGGACGTGAAGGCCAGCGCCGTCAGCGGCAGCACCTCAAGGAAGCTGTGGATGTGCTGTTCCACCGGGCGTACCTCCCGCTCCCCCGTCGCCAGGCTCACGTCCCACAGCGCGGTGGCGCCGTGCACCACCGCCGCGCCGCCCATGACCGACAGGACGAGCGGGTTGATTCGGGCGAGCAGTCCCATCGCGACGGGGATGCCGGCCTCCGTCATCATCAGCGCGTGCAGCGCCGATTCCCGTACCCCGGTGGTGTCCTCGATGCGGGTGCGCCGGTGCATGATCCAGTCCGCCACCGCGGGCGCGAACCACAGCGGCACCACCCCGTACAGCAGAAACCGGCGGTTGACGTCCTCGGCCTCCACCGGGTGCGGTCGCACGGACAGGTCGGGCGGCTGCCGCCAGCGCCGCCAAGCGCGGACCACTGGGCTGTGACGAAGATCCATGACACCTCCGGGAACGTGTTGCCTGTGCTGCCGCGCCGCCGATCCCGACCTGTCCGCGGCCCGGCCGTCGACGGGTGCCCCGGGCGCCGGGCGTGACACCTCTCCCAGCCAATCAGCCAGTGCGGTACCCGGCATCCCGGACCGGTCGGCGAGGACCGGCGGCCCGCTGCCCGTGTGCCATGGGTACGCGCCCACCCCCTCGGTGACCCTGTGGTGTTCGAAGGCGACGCTCCGCATGCGGGGCCGACTGGGCGTCCGTAGGCTTCACCGTGAGCCATCCGGGCACTCGGAACGGGCGCGGAAAGCCGCCCGGCACGCGTCGGACCGCCCGCGCCACGAGCCAAGTGCCTCACGGCGAACGAGAGGAGCAGGAGTGTCCGCCTCAGAGTCCGACGGTGACCGCCGCCCTTCGTCCGACCGGTCCCGGCAGGCGCCCGCCGCGGCGACTCGGGACACCGGCGGACCGGCGTCCGCGGAAAGCGGTGCGACAGCGTCGGCACACGACGAGTTCACGCACCAAGACGACCGGACGGATCCGGACTGGAACATCATCCGCAGCGTGAACTGATCTCCCCTGCCGGACCCCGCCGGGGCCCGGCAGGGGAGCACGGGGGCCCGCCTCGGCGGGAGGGACCGCGGCGCGCGAGCGCCGCGGGGCAGACCCCACGAGGAGTTCGGCATGAGGGCAGTGACCTGGCAGGGCAAGCGGGACGTACGGGTGGAGACGGTTCCCGACCCGAAGATCGTCGACCCGACCGACATCATCGTGCGCGTCACATCGACCGGTATCTGCGGCTCGGATCTGCATCTCTACGAGGTGCTCGGGCCGTATATGGACCCCGGCGACATCCTCGGGCACGAGCCGATGGGGGTGGTCGAGGAGGTCGGGCCGGAGGTCACCACGCTGTCGGCAGGCGACCGGGTCGTCATCCCCTTCAACGTCTCCTGCGGCACCTGCTGGATGTGCGGGCAGGGCCTGCACTCCCAGTGCGAGACCACTCAGGTGACGGAGCGCGGTACGGGCGCGTCCCTGTTCGGCTTCTCCAAGCTCTACGGTCAGGTGCCCGGCGGGCTGGCGGAGCTGCTGCGGGTGCCGTTCGGCGACACGCTCCCCATCAAGGTGCCGCACGGCCCGCCGGACCAGCGGTTCGTCTACCTCTCCGACGTCCTGCCCACCGCGTGGCAGTCCGTCGCGTACGCCGCCGTCCCCGACGGCGGCACCGTCACGGTCGTGGGCCTGGGCCCCATCGGCGAGATGGCCGCGCGCATCGCCCTGCACCAGGGCGCGAGCCTGGTGATCGGCGTCGACCTCGTCCCCGAGCGGCTGGCCCGGGCGCGAGCCCGGGGCGTACGGACCATCGACCTCGACGAGCACGGCAAGGGCGTCGGCGAGGAGGTCCGCCGGCTGACCGGCGGGCGCGGCACCGACGCGGTCATCGAGGCCGTCGGCATGGAGGCCCACGGCGCGCCCGCCGTGAAGGCGGCGCAGCAGTTCGCCGGGCTGCTGCCGGAGAAGCTGGGCGAGAAGGTGCTGGGCCGCCTCGGGGTGGACAGCATGACGGCGTTCAACACGGCCATCGACGCCGTGCGGCGGGGCGGCACCGTCTCGCTGATCGGCGTGTACGGCGGCGCGATCGACCCCGTCCCCATGCTCACGATGTTCGACAAGCAGCTCCAGCTGCGCATGGGCCAGGCCAACGTCAAGCACTGGGTCGACGAGATCATGCCGCTTCTCGATGACGCGGACGTCCTCGGCGTGGAGGACTTCGCGACCCACACGCTGCCTCTGGAGGACGCGCCGGGGGCCTACAAGACCTTCCAGGCCAAGGAGGACGGCATGATCAAGGCGATTCTGCGGCCCTGACCCCGTCCCCCTCGGCCGTACTGTTCACGAGTCGTACGGTCCTCGACCGGCCGCGCTGTTCAGACGCGGTAGCGCTGTCCGGGCCCGGCCGCTTCGTACACCCCCGGCCGCGCTGTTCAGGCCCGGCCGCTTCGTACACCCCCGGTCGCGCTGTTCAGGCCCGGCCGGCCTCTGTCCCGAGGCCGAGCGACGCCGCGATGCCCTGGACGTTCTCGTATCGCTCTTCCTTGGGCAGCCGCTCGGCCAGGTCCACCAGCCGGTCCGGCGCGTGGTGCTCCCGCAGCGAATCCAGCACGGTGGACCGGTCGGCCGGGTAGATGCCGCGTCCGAGGTGCCGTGCGAGGTCCGAGCGGATCGATACATCCCGCTCGGTCATTCCCTGGGGTACGCCCGTGCCGGCGGAGGTGCTGCCGCCGAATTCGGCGGCGGGGTCGCGGGCGACGGCGGGCTGGTCCTCTCCGGAGGGCTGGAGTTCGTGCTCCTCGTCGGTCCGCAGCGAACGGTCGGCGGTCAATTCGCCGCGCAATTGCTTCTTCATCATGTCGTCCCGCGCGGGACCGGTCTTGTCTGCTCCGTGTTGCATGGCCATTTCCGCCTCCTGGGGTGCGGGCACATCTGCCCGATACGCCTGTCGGCATCGGCCGGACCCCGGTATCCGTACGTTCCACGGGCCCGGCTTCCTCACCCCTCCGGCCTAACAGTCATGCCGCGGACTTTCAACACCTGACCGGCGCCCCAAGGGAATTCCGCCCCGCGAGATGCCGAGTCCGCTCTCCGACATCGGCGCGGGACGGGATCTGTGGGCATTCCCACAGACATGTGTTGCAGTGGATCGAGAAAGGGAACCCGTGAGGGCGCTGGAAGATCCACCAAGGGCGCTGTGACACGCATCCGCAAATATCGAGGAGGAAGTGCCATGCAACTCTCATTCCTCAAGCCCGTCGGCGACCGGCCCGGCCCCTGGGCCTCGGTCTACATCGACACCACCCACAACACCGAGGACGCGGACAAGCGGCAGGAGCTGGCGGCCCGCGCCACCGCCGCCGAACTGCGCGAGCAGGGCGCGGACGACGCCACGGTGCGGGCGGTCCACGAGCGGCTGACCGCATCGGGCGACGAGGGGACGACGCCGTCGTCCGGGCGCGCCCTCTTCGCCGCCGACGGCGACGTCGTGCTCGATGTCCCCCTCCCCGGCGCTCCCGCCGCGCCGTTCGCCGCGTGGGGCCCGCTGCCCCGGATCGCGCCCCTGGTCGAGACCGTCGGGGAGGCGCCGGTCTGCCTCGTCGTCTCGCTGGACCGCACCGGAGCGGACTTCGCGCTGCGCGCCACCGGGAGCGGCGGAGGCGGCAGTGCCGACGCCGGGCACGTCAGCGGCGCCGACTGGCCGATCCACCGCACCGCCTCGGCGGACTGGTCCGAACGCCGCTTCCAGAACAAAGTGGAGAACACCTGGGAGCACAACGCCGGTGAGATAGCCGACGCCGCCGCCGAGGCGTTCGAGGAGAGCGGGGCCGACGTGCTGCTCCTGACCGGCGACGTCCGCGAGCGCAGGGCCGTACACGACAAGCTCCCCGAGCCCCTGCGGTCCGTGGCGTACGAGAGCGAGCACGGCGGGCGGGGGCCCGAGGCGGCGCACAACGCGCTCCTGGAGCGGGATCTCGCCCAGGTCCTGGCCGGTTACGAGCGCGACCGGGCCGCGGCGGCGATAGACCGTTTCCACGCGGGCGCGGAGCCCGTGGGCGGCACCGCCCCGTACGCGGCGGCGGGCGTTCCGGCGCTGGTCGAGGCGGCTCGGGAGCACCGGATAGCGACGCTGATCCTGGGCCCGCACGGCTCGGACGCGCCCCGCGAGGTCTGGGTCGGGCCGGACCCCGACCAGGTGGGGGTGCGCGCCTCGGACCTCCAGTACCTGGGCGAAGTGCGCCCGGAACCGGTGCGCGCGGACGACGCCCTGGTGCGGGCGGCGGTGGCGAGCGGTGCGGACGCCGTCATGGTGAGCGATCCGGCCGACGCTCCGTCGGGCGGCCTCGGGGCGGTCCTGCGCTGGACGGAGCCCGCACGCCAGGGCTGAGGGCCGCCGCCGATGTCCCCGGCCGGTCCGTACGCCCGGCGCCGGACGGAAAGGGGCGCGGAGGCGCGTGGTCTCAAGGCTATCCGGCCCCGCGGATCAGGTCGGCCGCCTTCTCCCCGATCATGATGGCGGTGGCGTTGGTGTTGACGGAGACGATCGTCGGCATCACCGACGCGTCGGCCACCCGCAGCCCGGCGAGACCGCGCACCCGCAGATCCGCGGCGACCACCGCGTCGGCGCCCGTGCCCATCGCGCAGGTGCCCGCGGCGTGGAAGTACGGCCCGGTGGCCTCGGCCAGGAAGGCGCGCAGCGACGGCTCGTCGGCGACGTCCGGGCCGGGGTACACCTCGCGCTCGCACCAGCGGGCGAACGGACTCTGCGCGACGGTCTCCCGCGCCATGGCGATGCCGTGAAGCATGCGCCGGACGTCCGGTTCGACGCCGAGGTAGGCCGGGTCGAACAGCGGCGGGGTGCCGGGGTCCGCATCGGCGAGGCGCACCGAGCCACGGCTCTGGGGCACCGTGGACACGCACATGGTGAAGCCGTTCGCGGGGGCCCGTACCGTCGGCGGGAGCAGCGGCACGTGCATGAACATCAGCTGCATATCGGGGCCCGGCAGGGCCGCGTCGCTGCGCCAGAGCAGCGAGGTCTCCGCGAGGTTGGCGCGGCCCGCGGGGATGGGCCGGGCCGCTTCGTGCACGAGGCCGCACAGGAGGTGGTCGTGCAGGTTGCGGCCGACGCCGGGCAGGTCGTGGCGGACGGGGACGCCCGTCCCGCGCAGTTCGTCGGCGGGGCCGATGCCGGACAGCAGGAGCAGCCGAGGGGTGTCGATGGAACCGGCGCTCACGATCACCTCGGCGCGCGCGTGCGCGGTCACCGTCTCGCCGCGGCGCAGGAACTCGACGCCCGTGCACCGGTCTCGGTCGAGGAGCAGGCGCCGCGCGAGGGAGTCGGTCGAGACGGTCAGATTGGGGCGCCGGGCCCGGACCGGGTGCAGATAGCCGCTCGCGACGCTCTGCCGACGGCCGTCGACGATGTTCAGGTCGTGCCAGCCCGCCCCCTCTTGGCGGGCGCCGTTGAAGTCGTCGGTCGCCGGGTGGCCGGCGGCCACCGCGGCGTCGACGAAGACCTGTGACAGCGGGTTGCCGTCGCTCGCCGGTGCGGGCCGCATCGGTCCGCTGTCACCGCGGTACTTGGGGTCCCCGCCCGCCACGGTCTCCATCCGCCGGAAGTAGGGAAGGAGCGCGTCGTACCCCCACCCCGTACAGCCGGCCGCCGCCCAGCGGTCGAAGTCCTCGCGGTGGCCGCGCAGGAACACCATGGCATTGATGGCGCTGCACCCACCCAGCGTCCTGCCGCGCGGATACGGGTGCGCCGCACCGCCCATGCCCGGCTGCGGCACCGTGGTGTAGGCGTGGTCGACCTCCGTGCCGCCCAGGCCGGGCCAGGCGGACGGCGTCGCGAGCTCCGGCTTGGTGTCCGCCGGTCCCGTCTCCAGCAGCAGCACCGTACGGTCCGGGTCCTCGGACAGCCGCGCGGCGACCACGCAGCCGGCCGAACCTGCTCCGACGACGATGTAGTCGTACTCCTCGGACATCGCTGCCCCCCGTTCACGGTGTTCGTCGTGCTGCTCGCGACGGTCATGACCGTCATGACGACCGCATGAAACGCGTCGATTGTTTCGGAGTACTGCGGTACCGGCCGCCGGAACAGGCGAAGTTGACGAATTTGGCTTGAATCGTGCCGATGGTCGGCTTCACCCCGCGTCGAGCGTCACGTCGAGTGCCCCGGCGAGAGCCGCGCCGGCCGTCGTGCCGCCCATCCTCGCCGCCCACCCGCGCCGACTGCCGCACCGACCGCCGCGTGCCAGGTGCGCGTACGGGAGGGCCATGGCGCCCGGCGGACGCGCGGGCCGCGGCCGCTGTGCGCGGTCAGCCGCCCGCCGCCGCATCCACCGGATCAGCCGCCCGGCGCCGCCTCACTCACCCGCCCACCGACCCGAACGGCAGGTAGTCCACCTCATAGCCGAAGTAGCGCGGCCCGGTGAGCGCGAGGCCGCCCGGAGAGATCCACCGCGGGTCGCAGCGCGCCGCCAGGACGCTCACGCGCAGCCCGTAGCGGAGCCCTTCGGTCGTGACCGGTGAGCCCGTCTCGCTGTCCAGGACGCAGATCAGGTCCGGCGTCGTCGCGACGGTCACCCCGTCCCGGGTGGCCAGCAGGTGCTCGTTCTGGAAGTCGAGTTCGAGCACCCGGCCCGCGTCGTCGCCGATGCCCTCGATCCGGGCCCGGCCGCGCGCGAAGCCGCCCTCGGTGCGCCGGCCGACGTCGACGACCTTGCCGGTCAGCAGGGGGATGCCGGCGAGCATGGCGCGGGCCGCGGCCACCGGGTCGGTGTGCGCGGCCCGCGCCTCGCGCACCGCCGCGCCGAGGTGTCCGGCCAGGGTCAGCGTCGCCGGTACGAGGCCGTCGGCCAGCTGGTCGCCGCGCAGCACCGTGTCCACGCAGGAGACCTGGCAGCCGAGCTCCACGCACACGGCGCGCGCGATGCGCTCGGCGGCGTGGTTGTCGACGGCCTCCACGATGACGGTGTTGCCCTTGTCGTCGGCGAGCGCCATCGGCGAGTTGGCGACGCCCATGAGGCCGGGCAGCACCATCTGCAACTCGGGGAAGGCGCGCCCCATCGCGTCGCCGTCGACGATCGGCAGCCCCGCCGCGGCGGCGCAGGCGATGGGCAGCATCGAGTTGACGCCGCCCACCTCGATGGGCGCGATGTGGGTGGCGGGGCGGCCTATGTGCTTCTCCAGGGCGCGCAGCGCGGTCAGTTCCTCGGCTCCGTTGGGAACCCGTTCCAGGAGCACGGTGGGGGCGCCCATCCCGGCGACGGGGATGACGGTCGCGTCGGCCGGCACCTCGTCGATGGGGACGACGGGCACGGGCCCGTGCTCGCGGATGGCCTCGCGGGCCAGCAGCTTGCCGATGTACGGGTCGCCGCCGCCTCCGGTGCCGAGGATTCCGGCGCCGCGGGCGATGTCGTCGAGGATGTCGAGGGTGATCTCACGCATGGGGGGTCGCTCCGTCGTGCCGCTGGGTGCCGAGCCGGTTGAGGTCGAGGTCGCCGACGGCCTTGACGCGGATCCGCGTCGCGCCGCCCGGCAGGTACGCGAGCGGTACCTCCTCGATGTCCACGATCCGTACGCTGCCGTGCCGGGCGCCCGCTTCCTCGGCCCGGCCGGTGGCCTCCTCGCGGGCCTCGGCGAGCACCGCCTCGCGGCGGCCTTCGGGTACCCGGAAGACGCGGTCGACCTCGCCGCCGACCTGCGCGATGGCGGCGCCGACCGCGTTCGCCACGCCGAAGTGGCCGGGGCGGCGCACGTCGTCGAAGCCGGGCAGGGTCCCGGGCACGAGGATGGAGCCGCCGCCGACGGCGACGACCGGCAGCGGCGCGGCCGAGGTGCGCATCCGGTCGACGCTCTCCGCCAGCCGCTCGGCGATCCGCGCGAGGGCGCGCTCGGTGAACTCCGGGCTCAGGTGGGCGACTCGGCTCCGGTCGCCGATGTCGGCACGGCCCGCGGCGACCGCGAGGTCGGTCGCCGTCAGGGTGGCGCCGCCGAAGACCAGGGCGTCGTCGGTGAGCCGGTAGCCGACGGACCGCGGTCCGGTCTCCCCGTCGGCGGAGACGTGGGAGCCGCCGCCGATGCCGAGGGAGAGGACGTCGGGGATGCGGAAGTTGGTGCGGATTCCGGCGGCCTCGCTCTCCCCGGCCGCCTCGCGCGGGAAGCCTCCGGCGAGGATGCCGACGTCGGCCGTGGTGCCGCCCACGTCGACGACGGCGCAGTCCCCGAGCCCGGACAGGAAGGCCGCGCCGCGCATGGAGTTGGTGGGTCCGGACGCGAAGGTCGCCACCGGGTAGGTACGGGCGAAGTCCACGTCCATCAGCGTCCCGTCGTTCTGCGACAGGTAGAACGGCGCGGTGATCGACACCTTGGCGAGGGCCTCGCCGAAGGACCGCACGATGACGGTGGCGAGGTCGCGCAGGGCGGCGTTGATGATCGTGGCGTTCTCGCGTGCGAGCAGTCCGATGCGGCCCAGTTCGTGGGAGAGCGAGAAGTGCACGTCGTCGCCCAGTTCGCCGCGCAGGATCTCCGCGGCGCGCCGCTCGTCCTCCTCGGCGACGGGCGAGAACACGGACGAGATCGCGACGGAGGTGATCCCTCGGGCCGCGATGTCGCCCGCGGTCCGCTTCAGCTCGTCCGGGTCCAGCGGCGACAGCGGCCGCCCGTCGTACTCCCGGCCGCCGTGGCAGAGGTAGCCGTGCCCGCCGACCGCCGCGCGCTGCCGGTCCGGCCAGTCCGTCATGGGCGGCAGCGCGGCCGTGGCGGGCAGGCCGAGCCGTACGGCCGCGACGGGGGCGAGCCGGGCGCCCTCGATGAGCGCGTTGAGGAAGTGCGTGGTGCCGATCATCACGGCGGTGATGGACTCGACGGGCGGATCGAGGTCGCGGACGGCCGCCGTGACGCCGGACGTGATGTCCTGCGTCGTCGGCGACTTGGCGGCCGCGAGCACCCGGTCGTCGTCCCCGAGCAGGGCGGCGTCGGTGTTGGTTCCTCCGACGTCGATACCGATGCGCATGGTGGTGTCTTTCGTTGAGGTGCTGGTGGGGGCTGTCGTACGGGCGTCTTTCGTTGAGGTGCTGGTGGGGGCTGTCGTGCGGACGTCTTTCGTTGAGCTGCGGGCCGGCCTGCCGCCGGAGGGCGGACGGACGGGACGAGCGGGGCGGACGGTATGGGGCGGACGGACGGTACGAGGCGGGCACGGGTCGCGCGAGGCCGGCGGGCACTCCGGCGCCCTCGCGCGTACGAACAGCGTACGAAGGCGTCCCGGTGCGTCTGCCGGCCACACCCCCACATGGCCCCTGGCGGCTCCCACCAGCAACGAACTTGTTCGTTACGAACATGTTCGTTAGGGTTGCGGACATGACAGCGCACACCGGCGACCGGCGCAGCCGCCGCGAACGGCCCGCCAAGCCCGCCCTCAGCCGCGAGGGCATAGTCGCGACAGCGGTCGAGCTCATGCGCGCCGAAGGGCTCAGCCGGGTCACCATGCGCCGCCTGGCGCAGGAGCTCGACACCGGCCCCGCCTCGCTCTACGTGTACGTCCGCAACACCGCCGAACTGCACGCGGCCGTCCTCGACGAACTCCTCGGCGCGGTCGACCTGACCCCGGCCGGGGCGCCCGGCGACTGGCGCGACCGGCTGGTGCGGGCCCTCACCTCGTATACGGCGGTGCTGTTCGAGAACCCCGGCCTGGCTCAGTCGGCGCTGGTGGCCCGGCCGTCCGGTACGCACTACCTCGACCTGCTGGAGGCGCTGCTCTCGCTGCTGAGCGAGGGCGGCGTCCCGGCGGGGCGGGCGGCGTGGGCGGTGGATCTGCTGCTCCAGCACGGAACCGCGACCGCGGCCGAGCACGCCGGCGGGAAGGCCGCCGGGAACAAGGCCACCGCCGCGAAGGGCGAGTGGGACGCGATCGCCACGGCGCTGCGGAACGCCTCCGAGCAGACGCGTCCGCACCTCGCCGCCCTGGGCACCGAGCTGCTCTCCGGGACCGGACCGGACCGCCTCGCCTGGGGCTTTCGCCTGCTGATCAACGGAACGCTGCACACCCCGAGGTCCGACGCCGAGCGGGCGGAAGGCCACCGGCCGGCACCGGCCCCCACGGAAGGACACCGGAAATGACGACGCACCAGCCCATCACCGTGGTCGGCGGCGGCCTCGGCGGCCTCACCCTCAGCCGGGTACTGCACCTGAACGGGGTCGAGGCGACCGTGCTCGAACTCGACGCCTCACCGACCGTCCGGCACCAGGGCGGCATGCTGGACATGCACGAGGAGTCCGGCCAGGCCGCCCTGCGCGCGGCCGGCCTCTACGACGAGTTCCGCGCGCTCGTCCACCCCGGCGGCGAGGCCATGCGCATCCTCGACAAGGACGCCGCCGTCCACCGGGAGGACGGCGGCGACGACTCCAACCGTCCCGAGGTGAACCGGGGCGCGCTGCGCGACCTGCTGCTCACCGCCCTGCCCGATGAGGCGGTCCGCTGGGGATCCAAAGTCACCGGCGCCCGTCCCCTCGGCGGCGGACGCCACGAGGTGACGCTCGCCGACGGCACCGCGTTCACCACCGACCTGCTGATCGGCGCCGACGGCGCCTGGTCGAAGGTGCGTCCGCTGGTCTCGGACGCCGCCCCCGCCTACACCGGCCTCTCCTTCGTCGAAGCCCATCTGCCCGATGCCGACGCCCGGCACCCCCGTAGCGCGGCCCTCGTCGGCGGCGGCATGCTGTTCGCACTCGGCGAGGAGAAGGGCTTCCTCGCCCACCGCGAGGGCGACGGCGCGCTGCACACGTACTGCGCGCTGAAGTCCCCCGAGGACTGGGCCGCCTCGCTCCTCGCCGATACGGGCGACGACCCCGAGGCGGCGAAGGCGCGCGTGCTGGAACCCTTCGCCGACTGGGACGAGCGGCTGCGGGCGCTGGTCGCCGACAGCGACGGCCCGCTCGTCTACCGGCCGATCCACGCCCTGCCGGTCGGGCACAGCTGGGCGCGTACGCCCGGTGTGACGCTGCTCGGCGACGCGGCCCACCTGATGTCCCCGTTCGCCGGCGAGGGCGCGAACCTCGCGATGCTCGACGGCGCCGAACTGGCCGCCGCCATCGTGGCGCACCCCGGTGACGCGGAGAGTGCGCTGGCCTCGTACGAACAGGCCCTCTTCCCGCGCAGCGAGACCGCGGCGGCCGAGTCCGCGGCCAGCCTCGACATCTGCTTCCGCGCGGACGCGCCGAAGGGGCTCGTCGAGCTGATGGACCATTACAGCGAAAGGGCCGCCGACCTGAGCGCCTGACAGGACGTCAGGCACTCGGGTCCGACCGAACTCCCCGGCCACAGGCGGGAGTCGGCGGGTCAGCCGCAGTCGCCCGCCGAGCGGGTGCGGGTCACCACGTCGCTGTGCCCGGTGGTGGAGTCGGTCCACACCACCTGCCGGCCGCCCGGCGTGCCGGCCCACATCTGCTCACCGCGGTTGCAGGAGACCCGGCCCTTCCGCTTGCCGTCCGCCGAGAACTGCCACAGCTTGGGCAGCGCCTCGTTGCGGTACTCGGGGGCCGGCGTCCAGGTGGCGACGGTCACCGCGTCCCGCGAGGCGATGAGGTCGATGGCCTGGAGCGCGCCCGGGCCCTTGCCGGGGGTGAGGTCCACCGCCCCCGTGCCGTCCAGGCCGGCGCGGCGCACGGCCGCCGACCGGCCCTCCCCCGCCTCGTGGGTCAGCCAGAAGACATGGCTGCTGTTGATCGCGGTCTGCCCGATGCCCGCGGGCGTCCCGAGCTGCTGCATCCGGGTCCGTACGCCCGTCCTGAGGTCGAGCACCTCGGTCCCGTATGTGCGGGTCCCGCCGGAGCGGTGGATCGTGGAGTACGCGATCCGGCCGTCGCCAATCGACGGGAAGGCGGAGTCCACGCCCACCTCGTCGGTCACGTCCACGGCGGTCGGGTCGCTGAGCCGCAGATACTCCACGCGCGGCCGGGACGCCTGCGTCCGCGACTCAAGGACGATCACATCGCCCTCGATCTGGAGCTCGGGCCCCACCCGCCGGCCCGACCACAGCTTCTTGACGGGCCCGCCCGCGACCGGCCGCGCGAGGAGGTCCACGGTCCTGCGGTTGTACGCCAGCCACACCACGGTCTTGCCGTCGGTGGCGGGATGCACGTGGTACCGGCCGTCGTTGGGGCTGATCCGCTGGGGCGTGCCGACGCCGTCCGCGCGCCCGGCCCACACGGAGTACGGCTCGGCGCCGCTCTCGTCGGACTTGGAGGTGGCCCACCAGCCGCCCCCGGCACCCACCTTGACGCCATCCGTGTTGACGTCGCCCAGCAGCCGGTCGGAGTCGACGCCCGTGGCGAGCTCCCAACCCGGCACGATGCCATGGGCGTTGAAGGACCGTTCGACGGCCTTCAGCTCCTTTCCGGACACCTTGAGGTCGCGGGCGGCGGCGAGCACCGCGTTGCGGCCCTCGGTGAAGCCGTCCAGCGGAGCCATGTACGCGGTGAGCGCCTTGTAGACGATGCGGTCGGCGAGCGTCCGGCCGATGTCCTCGCGCATTTCCCACAACGCGCCCGAGAAGATGGTGGAGTTGAGGTGGACGCCGCCATTGTCGGTGGACATGGAGACGCCGAGGAAGGACGTGGCGGCGGTCCGCCCGTCGTTGAGGTCGCGGATGGCGC
Source organism: Streptomyces sp. NPDC044033 (assembly GCF_056434425.1). NCBI lineage: Bacteria > Bacillati > Actinomycetota > Actinomycetes > Kitasatosporales > Streptomycetaceae > Streptomyces > Streptomyces sp. NPDC044033. The sequence continues at coordinate 629,666 of NZ_JBWKFF010000002.1, forward strand.
ACTCGCGCGGGGGCTTGGTCCGGCACAGCGACTCGCCGAGCAGGCCGGCGTCGGGGCTGTCCATGGAGATGCCGTAGGCGTCGGTCTTGATGGCGTTGCCGAAGTAGTCGGCGATCGCCTCGTTCATGGCGCCGGACTGCCCCGCGTAGACGAGGTTCGCGCTGTTCTCGACGACGCCGTGCGTCATCTCGTGCCCGACGACGTCCAGGCCGGCGGAGAGCGCGCGGAACTCGGCGTCGCCGCCGCCGTACACCATCTTGGCGCCGTCCCAGAACGCGTTGGCGTACGGGAGGCCGAACTGGGTGACGCCGACAAGGGAGTTGATGGTGCCGCCGCGGCCGTCGAGGCTGTCCCGGCCGTGCATCTGCCGGTAGTAGTCGTAGACCTTGCCGGCCGCCCAGTGCGCGTCGACCGCGCCCGCCTCGGTCGCGTCGCCGCCGTAGGCGGGGGTCGGTGAGCCGAACTCCTTGATGTCCGGCGGCCAGGTGCCGGAGACGTCGCCGACGTCCTTGCCGCGGGCGTCCCAGGTGGAGAGCGGGTTCTTGCTGCTGCTCCGCATACGGGACTGGTCGCGCATCACGTACTCCCGGCGCGCCTCGTCCCGGGTCAGCTGCAGTTCGACGGCCTTCCCGTCGTACTTGACGCCGGAGCCCACCGCCGCGGGGTCCTGTTCCGCGTCGCGGGCCGCGGCCCTGTGCGGGGCGGGGGAAGCGGGAGCGGCGGACGCCGCGAACGTCTTGATACCGCTGTACTGGAGCACCGGATACCCGGCCCGCGCGTCGACGTAGACCTCCCGCAGCACCGGTTCGCCCGTGCCGGGGTGGACACCGCGTACGGTCACGTGCCAGGTGAGCAGGCCCGCGCCGGTAGGCAGGACGACCAGCCCGCGCACGGTACCGGCCAGCGGCCGCGCCTCCTCCCGTGCCCCTCCGGCGGCCCTGAGCCGGTCCGTCGTCGCGTCGACGGCCCGCTCGACCGCGAGCGCCTCGTCGACCTCGGGGGTGGTGCCGGTCCTCAGCCCGGTGAAGTACGCGCCCGAGGCGCCGGTGACGACCCGCTCGCGGCCCTTGTGCTCCATCCGCACCACGTACTGGCCGCCCAGGACCTCCAGACCCCGGTACCGCTGCTGGAGCCGTACGGTCTCCTCGGTCCCGGAGTCCACCGTCCGTACGGGCGTCAGATCGCGTCCCGGGTCGGCGATGCGGTAGCGGCTCTCGTTGGCGGCGAGGTGACCACGCGCCGCGTCCACGGCGCTCCCCGTGCCCTTGGCCGGCTCTCGGACGCCCTCGACCAGCGCGGGGGTGGCGGTGCGCTTGCCGGGGATCACCTCACCGGGGCCGGCCGGGGCCGGTCCGCTCGCGGGCCCGCCGGGCGCGGCGTCGGCGGGCGCCGCCGAGACGACGAGTGCGGTGGCGCTGATCAGCGCCACCGCACCGGCTATGGCGCTCCGCGCTCCGGACGCGCCCGTACCGCTCTGTCTTCCGCGTCTGTTCCCTCCGCCGTGTCTCCTCGATCTGCCGAAACGCGCTCCGCGTTCGCGCAAGGTGTCCCCCTCCATCACATGCCTGCCAGCGGCACCGGCTACAAGAAGAGCCATGCAAGCGGCCCACGCCCGGCTCGGCAATGAGGAAGAACGAGGGAAAACGAAGAAAGGGGTGCGGACGGCGTTTTCCGGCCGCTGTCAAACGGCGGCGGCCGGGCCGCCGGGGTCTACCGCCGGACGCCCGGCTCCCCTTCGGGCCGCGACAGCGCCTGCCACGGCAGGAACGGCGTCCCCGCGCGCGCCTCGCCCATCGCACTGCGCGCGGTCCGCGCGCCCCGCGCGGACCGGCGTCCGTCCCGGCCTCTCGCGGGCTCGGCGAGGGAGGGCTTCTCCAGGAGGCAGTCCCCCAGGACGAGCACCTCGATGTCGCTGCGTACGAACGTGGCGATGGCGTCGTCGGGGCTGAACACCACGGGCTCGTCGGCCAGGTTGAAGGAGGTGTTGAGCACGGCGGGCACGCCCGTCAGCCGGCGGAACGCGTCGATCAGGGACCAGAACCGCTCGTTCACCGAGCGGCGGACGATGTGCGGGCGGGCCGTGCCGTCCACGTGCACGGCCGCGGCCAGCATGCGCTGGGCGGCGCCGCGGACCGGGACGGCGGCGAGCATGAATTCGCAGAGGGCGGAGGGGGCGGTCTCGAAGACGGCGCTCCAGTACTCCTCCAGGACGCTCGGCGCGAGCGGCCGCCAGATCTCTCTGCCCTTGACGGAGTTGAGGCGCGCCACCGCGCTCCGGTGGCGTGGGTCGCAGAGGATGCTGCGCGCGCCGAGCGCCCGCTGCCCCACCTCGCCGCGCCCCGAGCACCACGCCACCAGCCGGCCCGCGGCGAGGTGGGCCGCCGTCCGGCCGATCACGTCCTCGGTGGACAGGTACATGGCGGACAGACCCGCGTCGCGGATCGCGGAGGCGATGTCCTCCGCCGTGATGCCGGGCCCCCAGTAGGCGTGGCGCATGCGGTGGGCGGGGCCGGTGCCGCCCCGGCCGCTCAGCTCCCGGTCCGCGAGGAGGGCCGCGCCCAGGCCGACCCCGGCGTCGTGCGGCACGGGCGGCACATAGATGTCGGAGAAGATCCCGGATCTCAGCAGCCGTCCGTTCGCCGCGCAGTTCAGCGCCACGCCACCGGCCAGCACCAGCCTGTCGGCCCCGGTGCGGCGCCGCGCGAACCGGGCCAGCTCCAGCATGACGTCCTCAAGCGCCGACTGCACCGACGCGGCGAAGGACGCGTACGCCATCGGCTCGTTCCGGTCGCCCTCCGCGTAGGGGTAGTTGTTCTTCCCGAAGTGTTCGTACAGGAAGTCATGCAGTTGTACGTAGTGCTGGGCCGGCCGGCGGCGCGGGCCGGGCGCGCCGGGGAAGGTGTAGTCGTCCTCCTCGGCCCTCAGCGGCACGCCCTGGTCCGGACGTCCGTAGGCGGCGAGTCCCATCAGTTTCCCGGCGTCCCACATGGTGAATCCGGCCCATTGGGCGGCGATGGAATAGAAGTTGCCGAGCGACAGGCTGGTGTCCCAGTCGCGGATGACCTCGATCTTTCCGCCCGAGCCCCGGGCCAGGGTGGTGGACCGGCACTCGCCGCGGCCGTCGAGCACGAGGATCGCCGCGTCCTCGAATCCGCTCGTCCACAGCGCGCTGGCGGCGTGCGCCAGGTGGTGCGGTACGAACCGCGTGGGCGGCCGCTCCCCGGCGCCCTCCGGCAGCAGCCACTCATGGAACCGTTCGGCGTCGAAGGGCGCCCCCTCCACCTCGCTGAGCAGGGGCACGTCCCAGCCCACGGCGGTCTCGGCCACGTCCGCCAGGGAGATGTCCGCGGCTCGCAGGCAGGCGGCGACGGCTTCCCTGGGCGCTTCGTCGAATGCCCGCTTCCGCCTGCTCAGCCGCTCCTGCTCCACCATCACGATCAGTTCCCCGTCCTTCAGCAGGCACGCCGAAGAGTCATGGGGTCCGGTATTGACGCCGATTATGTACATCGCTCCCCGCTCCCTCGCATTACGCCCCGCAGCGGTTGGCCGATTCTCACCGCGCCTGGATACCGATCTTCCCGGATGCCGTTCTGCTGTCATTGACAGCCACCTCGGGCACTGTTATTTTGACCTTCGGCCAAGATCACGGAAATTCAAGATCACACCATTGCGACCACGGCAATCAACCGTGGGATCATAGCCGTTCAGCGACGCGCGTCAAGCATGGAAATCCCGTCCGGCCAGCGCAATATGAATCGCCTGGGAGCATTCTTTGCCCTATTTCCGCAGAGAATTACGGACGGACCAGCAAGCCTTTTGTGCGGGTGCCTGCTCCGCGCGATTCCCGGTCCGCCCTGTGATTCCCGCCCGGCCGGGATTCCGGGTCCGATCGGGGTTCCGGGGTCGATCGGGGTTCCCGGTCCGGCCGGGACAGGGCCGGGGCTAGTGACCACGCCCGGCGGCGCACCGGTGCTCAAGGCCGTACTGCTGGACCGGGACGGCGTGCTCAACGTCAACCGGCCGGGGTATGTGCGGTCGCTCAAGGACTGGGAGTGGCTGCCCGGCGCCCGTACCGGGTACGAGCTGCTGGCCGCGGCCGGACTGCCGATGGCGGTGATCACCAATCAGAGCGCCATCGGCCGCGGACTCATGACCCTCGACGCTCTCGACGCCATCCACGGCCGCATGACCGGCGACCTCACCGCGCACGGCGCCGCTCCCCCGCGCGTCGTGTACTGCCCCCATGTCCCGGAGGCGGCCTGCGCGTGCCGCAAGCCGCGGCCCGGCATGGTGCTGCGCGCGCTCGGCCTCACGGGCGCCGCCCCGCACGAGACGGTGCTCATCGGGGACCACGAATCGGACCTCCGGGCCGCCGCGGCGGCGGGCTGCCGGTCACTGCATGTGCGCTCGGGCCGCGGCACCCTGCCGCGGCCACCCCCACCCGGCTGCCTCGGCAGCGTCCCCGACCTCCGCGCCGCGGCCGCGCTGCTGGTCGGCTCGGCGGGCCCGTACGCGCTGCCCCGCACCTGAACCGGGCAGGTGGCCTCGGACGTACGGGCGTGCACAGGAGCACCGTGCTCGTACGGTCATGTACAGGCGCACACGCACCGCGCTCAGCGGCCGGTGCTGGGCGCTTCGCAGCCGGAGTGGTCGGGGTAGGGGCGAACTCGCCGAGTTCCAGTGCTGCCTCGCGCCAGTTCGCGGTGAGCTGGGGCAGGCGTTCGCTGTCGTGGCGGTAGCCGGGCGGCGGCGGTGTTCGGAACGGTCGGCCACAGGATGGTGGCCGCAAATCGGACAGCGTGCATGGCGGCGGTCGCGTGAGCGTCGACGCTTCCGCCTTCCAGGCGTCGCAGCATGCCGAGCCGGGCGGCGGCACCGAGGAGTCGGCACACCGTAGGGGCGGCCGGATCAGACGGACGCACCGAGTGATGAAGCGTCAGCCCGCCCATATGGTGCTGTTCACATGCGCCGTGTCGTGGTGCTCATGATATGTGCTGATCTTTCCTCCACTGATCTCGAAGAGGAAGTGATAGTGGTTGCGGTAATCGCGCCTGTTCTTCAGTTTCATTGTCGAGTACGCCTCCACGGCGACCCGAGCACCTTGGATGGTCCACGCGGTCGGCGTTATGACCAGCGGGCCGCCCGTGACCGAGTCGAGCGGCTTGAGCATGGCGCGGAACTGCTCCTTGGTGACGTAACCGTCACCCGGAGCCCCGCTCATCCACCATTCGACGTCATCAGTGAGACAGTTCAGGAGCTCCTCCAGCGCTTCCGTGTTGTCGGCCGCTCCCCACCGGCCCTTGGCATAGAGGCCCAGAAAGTGTTCGACGATTGCCCTCTTCTGTACGTCGTCCATTACGTGTCTCCGACTTCATGTGGTTGATGGCGAGCGTGTGCCACCCAGCGTGCATGACCGCAGATACGCGCACAAATGATGATTGAACACTTCAGGTATGCCTTTTGGGAATACCTCGGCTGTAGGGTGAGGCTATGGCGGATGTGACTCTCGTTGGGCTGCGGGTGGTGCGCGAAGTCGCTGCGACGGGGTCCTTCAGCGAGGCAGCAGCTTCCCTCGGCTACACGCAATCGGCTGTGTCCCGGCAGGTGAAAGTTGTCGAGTCCGCCGTGGGCGCGGCCCTTTTCGAGAGGAGGGCGCGCGGGGTGGTACCCACGCAGGCCGGTGTGGCGTTCGCACGGCACGCGGCCGACGTGCTGTCAGGTCTCGACGCCGCCGTCCGTGAGGTCAGCGCACTGAGTCAACACATCACAGGCTGTGTCACAGTCGGCGCCATCCCGGCCGCGGCTGTAGCGCTGGCACCCCGTGCCCTCGCGCAGCTGGCGGACGAACACCCCCATGTGACTGTCGGTTTCGTGGAGGATTCAACCCCCAGCCTTTTGCGGCAGCTACGTTCCCACCGTCTGGACATTGCCGTCGTGGGCGTGTGCGCCGGGCCACAGGAGCGTGACCTCGACGGGCTGCGCCAGGAAACACTCCTTGAAGACGATCTACGCGTCGCCCTACCCCGGCATCACCCATTGGCCACCCGGCACACGGTGAGGGCCGACGAACTGCGCCACGACAGTTGGATCGTCGAAAACGCTACCGGCGACACCCCGTACTACGGCGTCTGGCCCACCCTCGTTCGGCCAACGGTCACCCATCAGGCGCGCGAATGGTCCACGCGCCTGGGAATGGTGGCTGCGGGCCTCGGAGTCTGTCTGCTGCCGGGCATGGCGGTCCCCTCCGCTCCAGCCGGCGTGAGAATCGTCCGGGTCGAGGACCGCCACTGGCAGGGACGCGCAACCCTCGCCGTGACAAACGAACAGCGCTCAGCGGAAGCCGACGCGGCTGTCGCCGCCCTCAGACAACAGGCGTCTGAACTGCGTTGAGCCTATTCCCCAACGACATTCAATTCGTTCTGCTCCGTTGTTTGGCGTCAACGGCTGTACCGATGTTCCCCAACCCCGGAGTCCGCCGAGGTGAGGTGCGGAGCGCCGGGAACCCGCTCAGCCCGGCCCGGCGATGCCCGCCGTGAGCCCGCTCAGGGTCCGGTCCAGCCAGGACAGGAACGCCGGACGGCCCGTCAGCATGTGGCCCGCCGGCGCCGTCTCGACCTCGCAGCCGGCCGTGGTCTCCTCCGCCCATCTGCGCAGTCCGGCCGGGTCGGCCAGCGGGTCGCGGTCCCCGGCGAACACGCGGACCGGGCAGCTCAGCACCGGGTGGCGGCCGCGCCGGTAGAGCTCGGCGAGTCTGGCGTCGGCGCGCAGCACGGGCAGGAAAGGTTCGATCAGTTCCGGTCTGTCGGCCAGGGCGAGCGGCACCCCGTCGAGCGCCCGCAGCTGTTCGATCAGCCGGTCCTTCGGCAGCGCGTGGAGCGGGAGCGCCGGGTGCGGGACGCCGGGGCCGTTGCGGCCGGAGACCAGCAGGGCGGCCGGTTCACCGAGGCCGGGGCGGAGGGCGTGGGCCAGTTCGTAGGCGAGCAGGGCGCCGAAGCTGTGGCCGTAGAGCAGGTACGGGCCGTCGGCCTCGGCCCTGACGCGCGCGGCGAGGTCGGCGACGAGGGCGGCGAGGCGGGCGGGCGGCGGCTCTTCCCAGCGGGCGCCCCGGCCGGGCAGCTCGACGGGGCGCACCCGGACGTGTGCGGCGACGCGGCGCTTCCACGGGCCGAAGCCGGCGGCGCTGCCGCCGGCGTGCGGGAGGCAGAAGAGCTGCGGCCGGGCGGGTCGGCTCCGTATGCCGGCGGCGGAGCCGACCGCCGTATCGAGCCCGTCTGTTCCCCGGTCGGTCATGGCACCTCTTCCGGTGGGCGGTGCTGGTCGACTGTGCTGTGGTGGGCAAACGCGCCGTGCTGGTCAGGGGCCTGGCTGGTGGGCCGGGTACTCGCCGTGCCCGGCGAGGAGGCGCTCGGCCACGGGCCCGAGCAGGGCGATCAGGCCGTCCAGGTCCGCGGAGGCCAGCGGCTCCACGGGCGTGATGTGGCGTACGACCATCAGACCGATCAGCTGGGCGCCGATCATGACGGTATGCGGGCAGGGCCCTCCGGCGTCGGGGGACACGCGGCGTACGACGTCGGCCAGATAGCGCCCCGCCTCCTCGTGCGTCACGGAGCTGCGGATCAGGGCGAGCACCGCGCTGCGCCACTCCGGCGACTCCCACAGCGGCAGTTCGCGGCGGAGCGGTCCGGCCCCGGTGCGGGCCCGGCCGTCGGAGGGTGCGCCGGGGGCGTCCCGGCCGGAGGTCAGCAGCCGGGCGGCCTCGCGCAGGGCGGCGGTGAGCACCCCTTCGCGGGAGCCGTAGTAGTAGTGGACCAGGCTGGTGTTGACGCCCGCGCGGTCGGCGATGCCGCGTACGGTGCTGCCGCCGTAGCCGTGGTCCGCGAGCTCCTCGCGGGCGGCCCGCAGGATGAGCACGCTGCTGGCGGTGGCGTGGGGGCCCGGTCGCCGGGGCCACTTGGCGGCCTCACCCCCGTACGGCATCGAGCCCCCCTTCGGCGGACACGGCGGCGAGTACGGCGGCGAGCTGGGACTCCAGGCTGAACTCCTGTAGCCGGCAGGTCGCTTCGCCGCTCGCCACGGCCAGCCGCTCCAGCGCCCCGGACTCGCACAGCACCGCCAGCCCGAGCAGCTGGGCCGCGGCGACCGCGCGGCTCAGTTCGTCGTAGCCGGGCCGGCCGGCGCCCAAGGGCCCGTCGTCCGGCTGGTCGTAGACCTCGCGGCCGCCGCCCGCGCCGGCGGCCGGTTCGAGGTCGCGCAGCAGGGTGGTGACGAAGGAGGCCAGGCGGTACCCGGTCGGGCCGTCGGTCATGGCGGAGGCGACCAGGGCGCGCCGGGCGAGGGGGTCGGTCCCCCACAGGGCGGTCAGCCGCTCGGTGAGCCAGGCCGCGTCCGAGCCGGTGTCGGGGGCGGGAGCGCCGGACCGCGCCCCGTCCGGCGAACGCTGCGGCTCGGGCTCCTCCTGGGGGCGGGCGGGGCGCCGGCCGGGCTGGAGGGCCGTGTGCAGCAGGCGGCTGCGGGATCCGAAGTAGTGGTGGAGCAGCCGGATGTCGACCTGCGCCCGTTTGGCCACGTTGCGGGTCGAGGTGCCGTTGTAGCCGTGGGCCGCCAGTTCTTCGCGCGCGGCGTCCAGGATGCGATCTCTGGTCGGCCGACCGGTCATGTGGCACCCACCCCCGGGAGACATAATTCATCTGTCAGTGAGTTAATACAGTAGGTGATCCTTCGGGTCCGGGACACCCTCGGGACGAGGATGTGATGACGGGGCCGACGAGTCCTGGCCAAAGCTCTCGTGGCCCCGGTCCGCTCTCTCACGTCTGCGGGCGGCCGGCCTCACGCATACGGGCGGCCTCGCGCATACGGGCAGCCGGTGCGCGCCCGGGCGGCCGGTGCGCGCCCGGCCCGGCCGCCGCGCCGTACGGTCCGGACGCCGCCGCCCGGCCGGGGAGATGGCACAGGCCCTCAGGCGCGGCCCGCGGGGTCGCCCTGGAGCGAGACCACCAGCCGGGAGATGGCGTCGAGATTCTTGAAGTGGGCGCCGACGATATTCTCCGGCGGAATGGAGATCCCATATCGGTCGAGAATGAAAGAGATCAGTTCCGCGGTGGTGAGCGAGGTGAGTATCCCCCACTCCAGAAGCGGGGAGCCGGGCTGGAGACCGGTTTCCCCCTCGGGGAGGAAGCGCGCCTCCACATACCCCGTCAGCTCGGCGATGACCTCGTCGTACCCGTATGGGATGGTGCTCTCCGGCATGCGTATGACCTCCGGGAATCCGATCCGTCAAGGAGCGTGAAAAGTTGATTGCCGCGCGGACCTCGATGCCCGCACTCCTCACCCTAGCCAGCACGCCCGGCCATCTCATCGGCTCCGTTGATGAATTCGGGAACCGTCCTTTCGGATGAGTCGCCGAATAGCTCGCCGCGGCTGCCGGTGAGTTCCTCGGCGACGGCCGCGGCCACGCCGCGCCCCAGCGGGACGTCGTGGACGAGAAAGCGCCCGGCGCCGGGCCCGTGGACGCGGACCACCGCGGCGCCGGTCTCGGACGGCCGTACGTCGAGCGCCGCGAGTCCGCCGGCGAGTCCGGTGCCGACCGCTTTCAGTACGGCCTCCTTCCGCACCCAGCAGCGGTAGAAGCGGTATCGGCGGCGCACCGGGTCGGCCACGCCGACGACATAGGCCCTTTCATCCGGGGCGAGGCAGCCGTCGATGAGCCCCGGGAACGCGCTGAGTGGCCGGATCTGTTCGATGTCGGCGCCCACCCGCTGGCCCCCGGGGGCGACCGCCAGCAGCCAAGCCGCCTCGCTGCGCGAGTGGTTGAAGCGGAGGCCGGTGGCCGGCGCGGCGACCCGCGGGCGCCCGTGCCCGCCGTCGCCGCAGCCCGGACAGGGCTCGCGGCCGAACCGGATCGCGTCGGGCCGGCAGTCCAGCAGCCCCGCCATGATCCGCCGGACGCGGGCGTGGGTGTGGACGTAGTGACCGGTCTCGGCGGGGCCCATGAAGCGGTGGGCGCGCTGCCGCTCCTCCGGCGAGAGGACCGCCCAGTCCTCCGCCGACGGCCGGGCGGCGGTGCCGTGCCACAGCCGCAGCCCCCGTACATCGCTCGGCTGGGCCCGTAACGGCGGCCGCGGCGGCGGGGGTTGTACCCGCGACGGCTGCGGAAGCGCCCGCGCCGCCATCCGCCGCGACCGGGTCACGGCCGGGCCTTCGCCGGCGCGGGCCGCCCGCCGTCGCCCTCCGGCGGCGCCCCGCCCTGACCGGGATCGCCGTCCCGCGTCCCCTCCCCCGCACCGTCCCGCGTCTCGCCGTACGGCTCTCCGTACGCGCCGTGCGCCTCCTCCTGCGAGGCCGGGACCGAGGCCGGGGCCGGAACCGGGGCCGGGGCCCGAGTGACCCCCAGCAGGTGCAGCAGCGGCCCGGCCATGGCCGTGGTGACCAGGGCCATGAGCACCATCATGGTGAACATCTCCTGGTCGATGACGCCCAGTTCGCGGCCGATGGAGAGAATGACGATCTCGGTGAGGCCACGGGTGTTCATCAGCGTGCCGAACGCCCCGGCGTCCCGCCACGACATCCCCGACATCCGGGCGGGCAGCACGGTCCCGGCGTACTTGCCCACCACGGCCACGAGCAGGATCAGCCCGAGCCAGGCCAGGCCCCCGAGGCCCAGCAGCCCCACGTCCACGGACAGCCCGGTGACGATGAAGAAGACCGGCAGCAGCAGCGTCACGATCCCGCTCAGCGGCGTCGCCACCCGCCGGTGCAGCAGCTCCCGGGCCGCGCGCGGCATGATCAGCCCGAAGGCGAACGCGCCGAAGATGGCGTGGATGCCGATCCAGGAGGTCATCCAGGCGGACAGGAAGACGCCGGAGGCGATCAGGACGAGCAGATTCGCTCCGGATGCGGCGCGCTGCGCCCGGGCGAGCAGCAGCCGCAGCAGCGGCCGTACGACCAGGACCATCGCCAGTCCATACGCCGTGGTGAGCCCGACGACGGTGAAGAAGTGCCCCGGCCCGTCCGCTTCGGAGACCGCGACCACGAGCACCAGAACGCACCAGGCCAGTACGTCCCCCACCGCGGCGCAGGCCATCGCCATGGAGCCCACCCGGGTCCCGGTGAGCCCGCTGTCCGTGATGATGCGGGCCAGTACCGGGAAGGCGGTGATGGCGAAGGCCGTGCTCAGGAAGAGGACGAAGGCGGTCGTGTTCCGCCCGGCTCCGGCGTACCGGTCGGCGAGCAGCGCCGCCGCCCCGGCGCCGAGCACGAACGGCACGGCCATGGACGCTCCGGCCATGGCGCCGATGGACCGGCCGCGACCGCGCAGCCGGCCGAGGTCCATCTCCCAGCCGGCCAGGAACATGAACAGGAGCAGCCCGACCTGCGCCACCGCGGACAGCATCGGGCGGGCGTCGGCGGGAAAGATCCGCCCGGGCAGGTCGCCGGGCAGCAGGCCCAGCAGGCTGGGTCCGAGCATGATGCCGATGGCGATCTCCGCCACCACCGGCGGCTGGCGGACCCGCTTGCTCAGCCGGACGAACAGCCTGCCCGCGAGCAGCACGATCGCCACATCGGCCATGGCTATCGCCTCTGTCGGAAGCCCCTCCGCCGCCATCTTTCCCCCAGCCGCCTCGGTGCGCCCTCGCGGCGCGTCCAGCCTGTGCATGGAGTCACTGATTCTTCCGAGCCGCCGGCGCCACCGCCATCGGCCAAGGGAGGGATACCCGCCGTCCGGCGTTCAGCACCGTTGGGGGGACCGGGAGGAGGAGTTCCAGCAGAAGGGATGAATTACCGTCCGCCCGGCCGCGGTTGGCCCGTTCGCCATGGCACGGTGATGACGGGCGGGGCGTCACACGGAGCCTTGCGCGGGTAGGGGTGGAGCGCGCGGGCGCTCCGCGGGCGGATCGGTCCGGCGCCGGGATCACATCCCGCCGCACCGTCGGCCCGACGGCCCGGGCGCCCCGCCGTCAGCCCCGGCCACCGGTCCCCCACCGGTGCTGCCCCATCAAACGACCACGCGACGGGGAGTCTCATGGATTTCGGCTGGAGTGCTGATCAGGAGGGACGGCACCGGCGGACGCTGGCGTCCGTCCGCGGGGCCTTCCCCGCCGGGCGGGTGCCGCGGGAGCCGTTCGGCCGGGCGGACTGGGCGGCGCTGGGGCGCCTGGGGCTGCTCGGCGCCTGCCTGCCCGACAAGTACGGCGGGCTGGGGCTGGGCGCGCTGGACACGGCGCGGCTGTACGAGGCGCTGGGCGAGGGCTGCGACGATACGGGGCTGGTCTTCGCGGCGAGCGCGCACCTCTTCGCCTGCGCCGTCCCCCTGGAGCGGTTCGGCTCGGACGCCCTCAAGTCCCGCTGGCTGCCCGGTATGTGCTTCGGCGAGGTCATCGCGGGAAACGCCATGACCGAGGACGGCGCGGGCTCCGACGTCTCCCGGCTCCGGGTGACGGCAACCCCCGTGGACGGCGGGTATGTGCTGAACGGCCGTAAGAGCTTCGTCAGCAACGGACCGGTCGCCGATGTGTTCGTCACCTATGCGACGACCGACCCGCAGGCGGGCCACCTCGGGCAGACGGCCTTCGCGGTCGCCGCGGACACGCCCGGCGTCCGGGTGGGCGAGCCGTTCGACAAGATGGGCCTGCGCTCCACCCCGGCGTCCACCGTGACCTTCACCGACTGCTCCGTATCCGCGGAACTGGTGCTGGGCGCGCCCGGTATGGGGGCGACGGTCTTCCAGCATTCGATGGGCTGGGAGCGGGCCTGCCTCTTCGCCGGCTATGTCGGAATGATGGCCCGGCTGGTCGAGCGGTCCGCCGAACACGCCCGGGAACGGCGGCAGTTCGGCCGCATGCTGGCCGACTTCCAGGCGGTGTCGCACCGGATCGTCGACATGGCGATGCGGCTGGAGAGCGCCCGGCTGCTGCTCTACCGCGCCTGCTGGGAGATGGACCAGGGGCGCCCCGCCCGGCTGGCCGTGGCGCTGTCCAAGCTCGCCGCGTCCGAGGGCGCGGTCGCCAACGCCCTGGACGCGGTGCGGATCTTCGGCGGGCGCGGCTTCCTCACGGAGTGCGGCGTGGAGGCCGAGCTGCGCGATGCCGTGCCGAGCCTCCTCTTCTCCGGCACGTCGGAGATTCAAAAGGAGCTGGTGGCGAAGGAGTTGGGGCTGTGATGCTGCATCAGCTCGTCATCGACGCGGCCCGGCGTGACCCGGGGGCCCTCGCGGTGCACGGCCCCGACGGGCGTCTGACCTACGGCGAGCTGGACGCGCTCGCCGACCGCTGCGGCGCGGCGCTGGCCGCGAGGGGGGTTCGGCCCGGGGACCGGGTGGTGCTGTGGTCGGGGAAGACCGCGCGGGCCGTGGCGCTGATGCAGGGGTGTCTGCGGCTCGGCGCGGTGTACGTACCGGTGGCCGACTCCAATCCGCCCTCCCGCGCGGCCCGGATCGGCCGGGGCTGCGGCGCGGCGCTGACCGTCACGGACACGAGCGGGGCGGCGCGGGCCGCGGACGCGCCGTGGGAAGCGGGGCCGCTGGTGACCTTCGAGGAGCTGCTGGGGCAGGCGAACGGCGCGGTTCCGCCGGCAGCGGGCGGCTCCCCGGACGAGCTGGCCTACATCCTCTACACCTCGGGGTCGACCGGGGAGCCCAAGGGCGTGTGCCTGAGCCACCGCAACGCCCTCGCGTTCGTGGCCTGGGCCGGTGAGCTGCTGGAGCTCGGGCCGTCCGACCGGCTCGCCAACCACGCCCCGTTCAATTTCGATCTCTCGGTCTTCGACCTCTACGCCGCGTTCCACGCCGGGGCGTCGGTCCACCTGATATCCAGTGAACTGGCTTACGTTCCGGAACAGTTGGTGCGTTTCATGCGCGAGCACGAGCTGACGGTCTGGTACTCGGTGCCGTCCGCGCTGTCGCTGATGATGGCCAAGGGAGGGCTCTTCGACGAGGCGCCGCCGCCCGCGCTGCGGGTCTGCCTCTTCGCCGGCGAGCCGTTCCCGCTGCCCCAGGTGCGGGAGCTGCGCGCCCGGTGGCCCGGGGTGCGGATGTTCAACTGGTACGGGCCCACGGAGACCAATGTCTGCACCTCGTACGAGGTGACGGCGGATGTGGCCCGGCGTTCGGCGGCCCTGCCGATCGGGACGGCCTGTTCGGGCGACTCGGTGACGCTGGTGCCGCAGGACCGGGACGGCGAGTACGAGCTCCTGGTCTCCGGGCCGACGGTGATGCTCGGCTACTGGGGCCGGGAGCGGCACTCCGGCCCGTATCCGACCGGCGACATCGTGCGGGTCGGCGACGGCGGGAATCTGGAGTTCGCCGGCCGGCGCGACCATCTGGTGAAGGTGCGCGGCCAGCGGGTGGAGCTGGGCGAGGTGGAGAGCGTGCTCGGCGACCACCCGGGGGTGGCGGACGCGGCGGTGATCGTCGTCGGGTCCGGCCTGGAGGCGGCGCTGCACGCGGTGGTCACCAAGCGGGGGCCGGATTCGGCCGTCTCGCTCCTCGCGCTCAAGGAATTCTCGGCGCGCCGGCTGCCCTCCTACATGATCGTGGACGCGCTGCATGTGGTCGATGAGCTGCCCCGCACCGGAAACGGAAAGAAGGACCGCGTGCGTATGGCCCGGGACATCGCCCCGGGCCAATGATTTTCCGGTTGCTTTCCCGGGGAATCCAGGAAATTCCGGGGTGTCCACGAGAGTCCGCCGCAATAATTCGGGCTCCCGTTTTCACCCCACCGGGGCCACCGGAATCCCGGCGGCCAATCCGGCCGTACGCACCATGCCGATCTCGTACGCGTAGATCACCGCGTGCACGCGGTTGCGCAGGTCCAGCTTGTCGAGCATGCGCTGCACATGCGACTTCACCGTGCTCTCGCTCACGAAGAGCACATCGGCGATCTCCGCATTGCTGCAGCCACGCGCGATGAGCCGGAGCACATCCACCTCACGGCGCGTCAGCCGACCCAGCCCCTCGCGTCCGGACTCCTTCTCCTCGCCGTCGGCCGGAGCCGACCAGTCGACGAGCCGCCTGCCGCGGCAGGGGAAGAGGAGCGAGTACCCGGCCGCGACCAGCCGGACCGCGGCCACGATCTCGGCCGGGGACGAGCGGTTGAGCAGCAGCCCGCGGGCCCCGGCCCGCAGCAGGCGCTGCACCTGGTCATCGAACTCGCCCACCAGCACCAGGGCCGGGGCGCTCGGGACGGCCGCCCCGAGGAACCGGATCACCTCGGCCACGTCGAGCGAATTCGTTTCGGATTCTATGACGACTACATCGGGTCGCAGACTGTCCACACTGCTTTCGATCTGCGACATATCTCCGGCGTCTCCGGAAACCTCAAGATCCGATTTACCCTCGAAGAGCATTCGGTAACCGGCCCTGATAACCGTTCTATCACTGACGACTAATATGCGCATGCAGTAAAGCACCCCCGTACTGCGCCTCATCGCTTAGTCAAGGTAACATAGCGAAGGACGGAAGGGAACCTTTCGTCAGGGGATGAGTAACCGTGTCGCATGGTCCGGTAAATTATACTGACTCGTAATATTGAGCCGCGTGTTCCACCGGGAATGATCAATTCCGGAGAGTCGCTTTCAGACGGCTTCGCGGTCCTCGGCGTCCAGCGCGCCGATCATGTGCCGGCGGATATTGGGCGCGACCGCCGCGACCACGACCTCCTGCGACGCGTCCGCCAGCGGCTGGATGCGCAGCACGTACCGGGCCATCGCGAGGCCGAACAGCTGGCTCGAAACCAGCGAGGCCCGCAGCGGCAGCTCCGCCGGGTCGACGGCCGCCCCGAGGCGGCGCACCACCCGGCGGGCGATCTGGGTGGTGAAGAACTCGCGCAGCAGCAGCGCCTGCCATTGATGGGCGACCGCGCCGCGCAGCAGCCCGAGGAAGGCGGGGCCGCTCACCGGCCCCTCGCATACGCCGAGGAAGGCGCGCACCACGTTCTCGGGGGCGGCCTCGATGCCCTCGGCGAAGATTTCCTCCATCACGGCCGCGGGCTCGATGGGCGCCTTGACGACCTCCATGAAGAGGTCTTCCTTGTTGCCGAAGTAGTGGTGGACGAGGGCCGGGTCGACGCCTGCGCTCGCCGCGATGTGGCGGATGGACGCGCCGTCGTAGCCGCGCTCGGCGAAGATCGCGCGGGCGGCGGCCAGTATCGCCCCGCGCGTGTCCGGCTTGCCGGGCCGTCGGCCGCTGCGTCCCCGCACGAGCACCCCTGCTTTCAGAAACTTCCGATATTTTTAGAAACTTGCCGGGTATTTCTTAATCTTTCTGAATTTCTCCGAATCTTTACGGCTCGCCGAAACAACCGACGGCCGCCAGGAGCGGGGGGGGGGGGGGGGGGGGGGGGAGGGGGGGGGGGGGGAGGGGGGGGGGGGGGGGGTGAGGGGGGGGGGGGGGGGGGGGAGGATCCGATCAGGTCCCGAGGCAAGACCA
>NZ_JBWKFF010000002.1:646095-766502 GCF_056434425.1 Streptomyces sp. NPDC044033
TTTTTTTTTTTTGTGGCTTTTCTTTTTTTTCTCTTCTTTTTCCTTCGAACCCACAACAACACCTCCCCCCGCCCCCTCTCCCTCCCCCCCCTCCCCCCCCCCCCCCCCACCGGGTCAGCGCCGCTCGCGGAAGCTACGCGGTGCGCCGCCGCAGCGTGCCCGCGGCCAGCACCAGGGCCAGGACCACGCACCCCATCACCACTCCGTAGCCGCGCCACAGATCTCCCGTGGCATCGACCGACGCGCCCACCTGCTGCAGCGCCTCGACCCCGTGGGCCAGTGGCATGGCCGCGCTGACGCCCTCCAGCCAGCCCGCCATCTCGGCGCGCGGCACGAAGAGGCCGGACAGCAGGATCTGCGGCAGCACCACGATCGGCAGGAACTGCACCGCCTGGAACTCGGTCCGGGCGAAGGCGCTGCACAGCAGGCCCAGGCCGACGCCGAGCAGGGCGTTGCCCACGGCGATCAGCACCACGAGCGCGCCGTTGCCCGCCGTGTCGAGGTCGAGCAGCCAGTACGCGACCGTGGTCGCCACGGTGGCCTGCACGGTGGCGGCCAGACCGAAGGCGAGTCCGTAGGCGAAGAGCAGGTCCAGCTTGCCCAGCGGGGTGGTGAAGAGCCGCTCCAGCGTGCCCGACGTGCGTTCCCGCAGCATGGCGATGCTGGTGACCAGGAACATCAGCAGGAAGGGGAAGACGCCGAGCATGATCAGCAGGACCCGGTCGAGGGTCGCGCCGTTCTTCTCGAACATGAAGTAGATCAGCGTGAGCAGCAGCAGCGGCGCGCCGATCAGCAGGCCGACCGAGCGCCGGTCGTGCCTGAGCTGCCCCAGGACCCGGCCCGTGGTGCTCAGCATCAGTCGCACCGACATCACGCCACCTCCGCCTTCTCCTGGACGAGGGTGAGGAACGCCCGGTCCAGATCGTCCGTGCCGGCCTTCTTCTTGATCGCGTCGGGGGTGTCGTCGGCGACGACGGTCCCCTCCCGGATGAGGATCAGCCGGTCGCAGCGGTTGGCCTCGTCCATGACATGGCTGGAGACGACTAATGTGGTTCCGTTGGCGGCCAGTTGGTGGAAGTGGGCCCACAGCTCCTCGCGGAGCACGGGGTCGAGGCCGACCGTGGGCTCGTCCAGGATGAGCAGTTCGGGGCGGCTGACGAGGGCGCAGGCGAGCGAGGCCCGGTTGTGCTGGCCGCCGGAGAGGGTGCGGACGATCTGGCCGGCCTGCTCCTGGAGCCCGACCTCTTTGATCGTCTCGTCCGCCGCGGCCGAGCCGAGACCGTAGAAGCTCGCGAAGTAGCGGACGTTCTCGCGGACGGTCATATCGGTGTAGACGCTCGGCGACTGGGTGAAGTAGCCGACCTTGCGGCGCAGCGACGGGGTGCCGGCCGCCTCGCCGAGCACGGTGACCCGCCCCGACTTCACCCGCTGCACGCCCACGATCGAGCGCATCAAGGTGGTCTTCCCGCTGCCGCTCGGTCCGAGCAGGCCGGTGATCCCGCCGTGCGGGATGCGTGCGCAGAGGCCGTGCAGCACCTCTTTCCCACCGCGGGTCACCACGAGGTCCTGGACCTCAATCGCGGTCTTCATGTGATCTCTCCTCGCAGGAAACTCACCCAACGTTGAATTCAACCGTAGGTGAAAAAGTTCCGGGTGGGAAGTCCGCGCGCACGGACCGTCACCGCCGGCGGCGCAGCAGCAGGGAGACGTTCTGGCCGCCGAAGGCGAACGAGTTGCTGAGCGCCGCGAGCGCGCCACCGGGGAGCGCCCCCGGCCCGCCCCTGACCACGGCCCGCAGCACATCCCGCGCGATGGCCGGGTCGGGCTCGTCGAGGTTGGCGGTCGGCGGCACGGTGCCGTGATGGAGTGTCAGGACAGTGATCACCGCCTCCAACGCGCCTCCCGCGCCCAGCAGATGACCCGTCAGGGACTTCGTCGCGGCCACCGAGGCGCCGCCGAGCCCCGGCCCCAGCACCTCGCGCAGCGCCACCGCCTCCGCCGCGTCCCCCGTCGGCGTACCGGTCGCGTGCGCGTTGACATGGGCGGTCTCGCCATGCGCCGCACCCGCGTCGGCGAGCGCGCGGCGCATCGCGCGCACCGCGCCCGCGCCCGAGGGATCGGGGTTGGCGATGTGGTACGCGTCCGCGGAGCGGCCCGCGCCCGCCAACTCCGCGTAACCGCGCGCGCCGCGCCGCGCCGCGTGCCCGGCCGACTCCAGCACCATGACGCCCGCGCCCTCGCCCAGGACGAAGCCGTCGCGCCCCGCGTCGAAGGGCCGGCAGGCGCCCTCGGGGTCGTCGTTGCGCCGGGAGAGCGCGCGCATCGCCGCGAACCCCGCCACGACGACCGGATGGATCATCGCGTCGGCGCCGCCCGCCAGCACCACGTCCGCCTGCCCGGACCGGATCAGCTCGCGCCCGCGGGCCAGCGCGTCCGCGCCCGACGCGCAGGCGGCGGCGGGGGCGTGCAGTTCGGCGGTGGCGCCGAACTCCAGGGCGATCCAGGCGGCGGGGCCGTTGGCCATGTACATCGGCAGGGTGAGCGGGGAGACCCGCTTCCAGCCGCGCTCCCGCAGCACGTCGTACTGGTCGAGCAGGTCCCCCACCCCGCCCCCGCCCGAGGAGACCGCGACCGCGAACCGCTCGGGCGCCGCGTCCGGCGCCCCCGCGTCCGCCCACGCCTCGCGGGCGGCCAGCAGGGCCAGTTGCTGCACCCGGGACAGCCGGCGCGTCTCGTGGACCGCCAGCCGCTCGGCCGGCTCCACGGCCGCCGGCGCGGCGATCCGCACCGGCAGATCGGCCGCCCACGCCTCCTCGACGCGGCGCACCCCGCTGACGCCCGCGAGGAGGCCCTTCCACATCGTCGGAACGTCGCCTCCGACCGGGCCGGCCGCCCCGAGCCCGGTGACGATCACCTCGCGGTCGTCGGCGGAGTGACCGCCGGTCATGCCGTGACTCCCGCCCCCTGGATATAGGCGACCAGGTCGCCCACGGTGCGCAGCCCCCGCATGTCCTCGTCCGGCACCTCGACGCCGAAGCGGTCCTGCGTCGTCATGCCGATCTCGTACATGGACAGCGAGTCGACATCCAGGTCGTCGACGAAGGACTTCTCCGCGGTGCTCCGCGCGGGCGCGACGCCGCAGATGTCGTGCAGAATCTCCGCGACGCCGGCCAGGATCTCCTGCTCGGTGTGTGCCATGGTGTGCGACCTCCTCGGTCAGCGGGTGTGATGTTCCGTCAGCCAGCGATGTGATGCACCGTCAGCCCGGCCGACCGCAGCCGGGTGGCCACCGGTTCCGGGATGCCGTGCCGGGCGATGTCCGCCTCGGTGAGCGAGAGCGGGATGCTGTGCGGGTGGTGGAAGACGTCGCCGGGGTCGTAGCGGCGCTTGACCTCCATCAACCGCGGCAGGTTCTCCTCGTAGTAGGCCCAGAGCCAGTTCTCCAGGGCCAGATCGATGGTGTTGACGTACGCGGCGCCGGTGGTGTGCGGGGCCATCGCGTGGCGCAGCGCCTTGATCCAGGTGAGGTTCTTCCCGTCGTCCTCGGGCAGGTCCCAGTCGGTGCGGTACTCGAAGGCCATCAGCCCCGTCCGGTGCACGAACGCCGTGTCGGTGCGCGCCGGGCGGCCGATGGCCCCGCCCATGCCGTAGACGGCCACCTCCGCGCGGTGGCTCGGCGGATCGGTGAGAAAGCCCCGAAGGGTGGCGATCGCCGCGTCGTCCAGCGGCTCGGCGATGATGGCCGAACTGCCCTGCGCCCGCACCTGATCGGCCGCCGCCGCCTCGCCCTGCAGCGCCTCCACGGTGTCGACGGCCTGGATGAACGGCATCGGCTCCACGACCTGGTCCTGCGGCGGCACCGCGGTCACCAGGGGCCGCATCAGCTCCTCGAACTCCGCCGCCGGACCGTCGTACACGCCGAAGGCCGCCACCAGGTCCTGCTCGCGCGGGAAGAGCGAGAGGAAGGTGTTGACCCGGTCGTCCGTCGACGCCAGCCAGCTCTGCCACGCCCGCACCGCCGGGGCGAACCGCTCCCAACTCCAGCTGAAGGTGAAGAGGGTGACCTCGTCGACCGGTGAGGTGCGCAGCGTGTACGAGGTGGCGATGCCGTAACTGCCGCCTCCCCCGCCCCGGCAGGCCCAGAACAGGTCGGGGTGCTCGCGCTCGTCCACGGTGCGCGCCCGGCCCTCGGCGTCGACCAGTTCCAGGGCGGTGAGGTGGTCGACCAGGGCGCCGCGGGAGCGGGACAGGACGCCCATGCCGCCGCCCAGCACATGGCCGCCGATGCCGATCCGCGGGCAGGTGCCCGCCGGTATCGTCACGCCCGCTTGCCACAGCGCGCGGTAGATGTCGCCGAGCCGGGCCCCGCCGCCGACGGTCACCAGCGAGCGGTCCTCGCTGAGGGTGATGGAGTCGAGGCCGCCCAGGTCGATGACGACCCCGTCCTCGATACTGCTGAGCCCGGCCATGGAGTGGCCGCCCGAGCGGACCCGGAACGGGATGCCGCGCTCCCGCACGCTGCGCAGCGCGTCCGCCACCGCCTCGGTGCTGTGACAGACCATCACCTCGCGGGGGCGGGAGGCGAAGCACGCGTTCCAGGTGCGGCTCACCTCCTCGAAGCCGGGGTCCCCCGGGGTGAGGACCGTACCGGCGAAACGGGCAGAGGTTGCCATGCGTGCTCCTTGTAACGGTCGGGGCGGTACGGGCGGGTCGAGGGGTACGGGCTGGTCGAGGGCTACGGGCGGGTCGAGGGGTACGGGCCGGATCGAGGGCCACGGGCGGGTCGCCGGAGGGGTACGGGCCGGGTCGCCGGAGTGGTGCGGACGGGGCGGGCGTACGGGCGGGGCCGGACATACCCGCAAGCGGACCGGCGTACGGGCGGCGGCGCCCTCAGCCGCCCCGCAGAACGCTCTTGATCCCGGCGCGGACCAGCGGGGCGATGTCCTTCGGCGCCCCGCGGACCGTCCACAGGGCCAGCCTCAGCAGTGTCACCGGGGTGATCCGCAGCGAACGGGCCGCGGGGTCACCGAGCTTGAAGGCCGCGGGCACGAACTCCGCCTCGCGGACGGACCGGAAGATCCGCTCGCTCGCGGCGCGCGGGTCCAGCTCCCCGGCGGCGACCGCCGCGCACGTGGCGCCGGCCGCGGTGAAGAGCCGGTGGTAGCCCTCGTGTCCGGCGAAGACATGGCCGCGGTGCGGCACCGTCTCCAGGGCCCGCAGCGCCGCGTCCCCGCCGGTGGAGCGGAGCTCGGACCAGGCGGTGAGCATCGGGAACCCGCCGAAGCGGAAGCCGACTTCGAGGACGAAGAGCACGGACCGCACCAGCGCCGGGTCGCACAGCGACGCGTGCACCATGGCGGCCAGTTCGTCGTTGGCATCCAGGTGATCACGGGTCAGTTCGCCGACGAGAGCGAAGCGTTCGGCGGAGAAGTCGCCGTCGCGCACGGCGTCCAGCAGCCGCCGGGCGAGGATGTTCACCGTCTCCAGGGCGAGGCCGAGGCCGCGCGATATGAAGGGGTCGACGTAGCCCGCGGCGTCCCCGATGAGGCACCAGCGCTCGCCGGCCGTGCGGCTCGCCGCGTACTGGTTGCGCTCGGTCGCCAGCCATGGGCGCCCGGCGACCGCGTCGGCGAACTGGTGCGCCAGCGTGGGGAATCGGGCGACGAAGGCCCGGAACTCCTCCTCCGCCGTCCGCCCCGCCCCCTCCCTCGCGGGGTGGCGCCGGGCGTCCAGCGTCAGGCTGACGCTGAACAGCCCGCCGGTGGAGTCGGGGTGGTTGCCCAGCGGCAGCACCGCGAGGTACGCGCTGTCCGTGAGGTGGTGCATGCTGCCCCGGTGCCAGGGCAGCGGCGGCCGGTAGGCCGCGGCCCGGTCGGCCACCGCGTCGGCGAACGGCCGTATCCGCGTCATATGGGTGGTGAGCGTGCGGCTGACCGTGGCGAAGCGGACCGGTTCCTCCCGCAGCCCCAGCCCGGACACCAGCGGCGAGTCGGGCCCGGAGGCGTCCACCAGGTACCGGGCCCGGATCTCGGCGCCGTCCGAGAGCCGGACGACCGCGCTGTCCGGGCCCGCCGCCGCCCCGGTGACCTTGGCGCCCCGGCGCACGTCGGCGCCCCGGTCGCGCGCGCAGCGCAGCAGGTGGGCGTCGATGTCGGGGCGGTGGAAGTGCGGTTCGGGCGGCGCGCCCTTGGGCGGGCAGACCTGGAGCAGCTCGGCCGGGTCCTGGGGCCGGCCCTCCCGGTGGTAGACGAAGCTGTGGCAGTGCTCCGCGCCGACGGTCCGGGTGATGTGCGCGTGGATGTCCTCGACGGTCGACAGCCGGGCCAGTTCCGGCGCCCTGTAGCGCTCGGCCAGCACCCGGAAGAGCCCGGCGGCGTGCACGCCCATCTCGCCGGGCGGGAAGGGCGGCGGCCGGTCCTCGTCGATGAGCGTGACGCGCGCCCCGCCGGCGGCGAGGACGGTCGCCAGGGTCGCCGCCGGCAGGGAGCCGCCGAGGATGGCGACGTCGCGGAGGTCCCCGCCTCGGGGGTGTGCGCGGTCGGGCGTGTTCATGGCTGCTCCGTCCTGGGCCGCGCGGCGGGCAGGTGCGGCTGCGCACCGGGCCGCGCGGCGGGCTCGTCGGGTGCGGGCAGGAAGCCGCTGCGGATCATCCAGCCGAAGTACGTGTCGAGGAGCGCGTCGTCGAGCGGCGGGCAGCCGATGCCGCTGCCGTCCAGCGCGCGCCGCAGGTTGTCCACCCGGTAGGTCATGGAGTCCTGGCCGGTCCGGACGATCTCGCTGATGGTGTCGATGAGCGGGTGCAGCGCGTTGTCCTCCAGGCCCACCCCGGCGCGGAAGTCCGCCACCCACTCGGGCCCCGGCCGCCGGCCGACCTGCCAGCCGCGCCGCCGGAGGTAGCCGACCAGTTCCTCGAAGGTGATGCGCTCGGGGTTCAGGAGGTGGAAGTTCTGCCCGAACCGGGTCGTCTTCGAGGCGTGCACCAGGGCGCGGCTGACGTAGTCGGCCGGGGTCATCTCGACGAGCATGTCGAGTTCGGGCGCCGAGCCGAACTGGACGCAGCCCTTGATGACCGCGCAGGTGAAGCTGGAGGTGACGCAGACGCCTCGGCGCGAGTCGCCCATGATCTGGCCGAGCCGGTAGACGTTGACCGGCACCCCGCGCTCGCGGGCGGCGGACACCAGCCGCTCCGCCGCCCACTTGGTCTGGAGGTAGCCGTTGGGCAGCCGCCCGGCCCGCTCCAGGCCGTCGTCCTCGGCGAAGGTGGAGGTGAGGTCTTCGGGCACGCCCCAGACCCCGAACGTCGAGACGTGGCTGACGGGGGTCAGCGGCCCCCGGCAGGCGAGCCGCAGGACCTCCTGGGTGCCTCCGACGTTGGTGGCCCGCAGATGCCGGTAGCTGTGGACGAAGTTGACGTTGGCGCCGTTGTGGTAGATCGCGTCGACGCGGTGGGCGAGGGCGTCGAAGGCTTCCTCGCTGAGGCCGAGGAGCGGCCGGGAGAGGTCGCCGGGCACCGCCACGATCCGCTTCTCGTCCCCTTCGCGCCAGTTCGCATAGCGTTCGGCGCCCGCGCGCAGCCGGGCCAGCCCGGCGGCGGGGTCGTCGGCGCGTACGAGGCAGTGGACCGTCGCCTTGGTGGAGCGCAGCAGTTCGTCCAGGAGGAACGCGCCGACGAATCCGGTGGCGCCGGTGAGCAGGACGTCGGCGGGGTCGCGCCAGGCTTCGCCGGGCCCGCCGTGCCCGTCGGCGGGCCGGATGTCCGGGTCCAGTACGGCGTCGGCCCGGAGCACGGCCGTATCGGTCCAGTCGGGGGCCGCCGCCGGGGCGTCGCGCACGGTCGCGCCGGGCAGCCCGTGGTCCTGCTCCGCGCGTTCGGTGATCAGCGCCGACCAGTCGGTGACGGTGGGCCGCTCGAAGAGTTCGCGCGGGGAGAGGGCGAGCCCCAGTTCGGTCTTGCAGGCGGTGACCACCTGCATCACCATCAGCGAGTCCGCGCCGAGTTCGAGCAGGTCGGCGTCGGCGGCGATCTCCTCGGCCGGGGTCCACAGCATGGCGGCGAGCAGTTCCAGGAGGTGGGCGGCGACGAGGCCGGGCCGCTCTTCCGGGACCGCTTCGGTGAGCCGGGCGAGCAGCGCCGGGGCGGTGGCGGTTTCGGCGTCCCCTTCGGCTCCAGCGGGTCCGTCGGCCGTACGCGCGGCAGGCGCGGCCGTGGGTACGGCCTTGGGTACGGCCTTGGGTACGGCCGCCCGCTCCTGGAACCAGTAGCGCTGCCGCTGGAACGCGTACGTGGGGAGGTCCACGGGGGCGGCGGGCGACCCGGCGTGGACCGCCTGCCAGTCCACCGGGGCCCCGAGCACGTACAGGCCGCCGAGCGCCGTACGGACCTGCTCGGCGTCGTCGGCGGTGCGGCGCAGCGAGGCGAGCCAGGTGCGGTCCGGTCCGGGGAGGGCCGTGGCGCCGAGGCCGAGCAGGGTGCGGCCGGGGCCGGCCTCCAGGAAGGCGGTGAACCCGAGCCGGTCCAGGGTGCGCAGCCCGTCGGCGAACCGGACGGTCCTGCGGGCGTGCCGGCACCAGTATTCGGGGTCGGCGAGGGTGTCGGGGCCGACGGCCTCGCCGGTGAGGTTGGAGATGACGGGGATGCGCGGCGCGGTGCAGCTGATCCGTGCGGCGGTCGCGCGCAGTTCGGCCAGCGACGGTTCGACCAGGGGCGAGTGGAAGCCGTGCGAGACGCGCAGCCGCCGGGCCCGGACCCCGCGCCCGGCGAGGCGGGCGGCGACGCGGTCGACGGCGTCGGCGGCGCCCGACAGTACGCATTCCCGCTCGCCGTTGACGGCGGCGAGCGCGAGGGGGCCGCCGTCGGCCTCCGCCTCCGCGGCCGCCTCGGCCGCGGTGAGCGGCACGGCGAGCATGGCGCCCGGCTCGCAGAGCCGCTGCATCAGCGCGGCGCGGGCGGTGACCAGCGTGAGGGCGTCGTCGAGGCTGAACACCCCGGCCACGCAGGCTGCCACGTACTCCCCGACGCTGTGTCCCAGGACGGCGCCGGGCCGGATGCCCCAGGCGTGCCAGAGGCGGGACAGCGCGTACTCGACGGCGAAGAGCGCCGGCTGGGTGTAGGCGGTGCGGTCCAGGAGCGCGGTGTCCTTCGGGTCGCCGTGCAGCACGTCGAGCAGCGGGCGTTCGAGGCGGTCGCGCAGCAGGGCGTCGCACTCGTCGAGGGCGGCCCGGAAGACGGGTTCGGTGTCGTAGAGGCCGCGGCCCATGCCGGGGTACTGGCTGCCCTGGCCGGTGAAGAGGAACGCGACCTTCGCGCGCCTGCGGGGCGCGGCCCGTCCGCTGGAGACGCCCGGTGCGCTCTGCCCGGCGGCGAACTTGGCCAGCCTGTCGCGCAGTTCGGCCTTGGAGGTGGCCACCAGCGAGGCACGGTAGGGGAGTTGGGCACGGCCCAGGGCCGCTGCCTGGCACACTTCCGCCGTCGAACCGGCGCCTGCCGCCGCGCCCGTACGGTCGTCGCGATCCACCGCGGCGTTGCCCGCGGCGAGCTCCGTGGGCAGGCCGAGGCGGGCCGCGTAGCGGGCGGCCAGGTCGCCGAGCGCCGCGCGGGACGCCGCGGACAGGACCAGCAGTTCGTGCGAGCGGCGGGCCGCGGGGGCGCTCGGAACGGGCCGCGCCGGGGCCTCGCCCATGATCAGGTGCACGTTGGTGCCACTCACCCCGAAGGAGCTGACGCCCGCGTAGCGGCCGTCGGGCGAGGCCGGCCAGGGCGTGGGGGCGGTGGGCACGGTGAGGTGCAGCCGGTCCCAGTCCACGTTGGGGTTGGGCACGGTGAAGTGCAGGCTGGGCGGTATCTGCCCGCGCTGGAGGGAGAGCGCGAGCTTCATCAGCCCGGCCGCCCCGGCGGCGGCCTCCAGGTGCCCCACATTGGTCTTCACCGACCCGATGTACACACGCCGGTCAGCGGGCCTGCCGGGGCCCAACACCGCTTCCAGGGCGCGCAGTTCGATGGGGTCGCCGAGCATCGTGCCCGTACCGTGCGCCTCGACGCAGCCGATTCCGGCGGGGGCGACCCGGGCGTCCGCGAGGGCCGCCCGGATCACCTCCTGCTGCGCCGGGCCGCTGGGCACCGAGATGCCGCTGGA
Source organism: Streptomyces sp. NPDC044033 (assembly GCF_056434425.1). NCBI lineage: Bacteria > Bacillati > Actinomycetota > Actinomycetes > Kitasatosporales > Streptomycetaceae > Streptomyces > Streptomyces sp. NPDC044033. Next base: position 656,229 of record NZ_JBWKFF010000002.1, read on the forward strand.
GCGCCCGTCGTGGTTGACGGCGCTGCCGTGGATGACGGCCACCACCGGGTCGCCGTCCGCGAGCGCGTCCGCCAGCCGCTTCAGCACGACGATGCCGCACCCCTCGCCGCGCGCGTAACCGTCGGCCGAGGCGTCGAACGCCTTGGAGCGCCCGTCGAGCGCCAGCGCCCCCGCCTTGCTGACCAGGACGAAACCGTAGGGCGTCAGCATCAGGCTGACCCCGCCCGCGAGCGCGAGGTCGCACTCGCCCCGGCGCAGGCTCTGGCACGCGAGGTGGGCGGCGAGCAGCGAGGAGGAGCACGCCGTGTCGACGACGTGCGCGGGGCCGCGCAGCCCGAAGTGGTAGGCGACGCGCCCGGCGAGGAACGCGGGCTCGGCCATCAGCTGGTAGGCGTCCACGTCGCTCACGTCGGTGAGCTGCTGGCGCATGCGCGCGTAGTCGCTGGTGCTGGCGCCGAGGAAGACGCCGGTGGCGCTGTCCGCCAGGCGGTCGGGGGCGATCCGGGCGCGCTCCAGCGCCTCCCAGGCCACCTCCAGGGTGAGGCGCTGCTGCGGGTCCATCGCCACCGCCTCGGCCGGGGAGATGCCGAAGAGTTCGGCGTCGAAGGCGTCGGCCCGGTCGATGAACCCGCCCTCGACGCAGTACGCCTTGCCGGGCGCGTCCGGGTCGGGGTCGTACACGGCGTCCGCGTCGCCCCGGTCGGCCGGGAAGCGGCCGATGGTGTCGGTGCCGTCGCGGAGCACCCGCCAGAACGCCTCCGGGGAGTCGGCGCCGCCGGGGAAGCGGCAGCCCATGCCGATGATCGCGACGGGCCCGTCCGTCTGCTGGTACTGCTCAAGCCGGGTCCGCAGCTGCGCGATCCGGTCGAGGGCGTGGGCCAGCCTGGCCCGGTCGTCCATGTCCCTGTCCCTTCCGGTCATTGCTCCGCCTCTCCGCGGTACGTGGTGTCGGTACGGGTCCGGGCCGGGCGTCCGATGCCCAGGGCGTCGACCCCGGCCATCTCGCGCTCGAAGCGGGCCGCGAGGTCGTCGTCCCCGTCGGCGTCCGGGGCGGGTGCGTCGGGGCCCACGTCCGGGGCGGGGGCCTCCGCGGCCCCGAGGGCGAGCACGTCCGTCGCGAGATATCCGGCGAGCGCCTCGGCGTTGGGGTATTCGAAGACCAGGGTGTTGGGCAGCGAGCAGTCGAAGCGCCGCTGCAGGCGGATCTTCATCTCCAGCGAGGTGACCGAGTTCATGCCCAGGTCGAAGAAGCCCTGCCGGGGGTCCAGTTCGTCGTCCGAGTCGGCGCCGAGCGCCACGGCCGCCTCGGCCAGCACATGGCCCACGAGGGCATCGAGGCGCTCCTCGGGGTGCAGCGCCGCCAGCTCCCGGCGCAGGACGGCGGCCTTGGCCGCGCCCGCCGTGCCCGCGGCGTCGTCCTCGGACGACAGCTCGTCGAAGAGCGGCCAGCCGGCCTTGCGGTAGAGGGGCAGCATGATGCCCCAGTCCGCCTGGCAGACGCCCGCCTCGACGGGTCCGGCGGCGACGAGCGCGTCGAGGGCCGCGACGGCCGCCTCGGGCCGCAGCGGTTCCAGGCCCGCCCGTACCATCATCGACCTGCTCTCCTTGCCGAGCCCGCCGACCTCGTCCCACGGCGCCCAGCGGACGCACAGACCGGTACGGCCACGGGCCCGGCGGTGCTGGACGAGGGCGGCCAGCAGCGCGTCCGCCGGGGCCTGGCGGGCCGCGCCCACCGAACCCCAGGCCGAGGCGATGCCGCTGAAGACGACGAAGAACTCCAGTTCGCGCTCGCCGTCTTGTGCCGTCAGCAGTTCGTCGAGGTGCCAGGCGCCGAGGGCGCGGTCCCGGACGGCGCCGGTGAGTTCGGGCAGTCCGACGGCCGCGGTGTCGCACAGCTCCCAGTCGACGGCGAGCCACAGGACCCCGCGCAGCGGCGTGCCGCCGGCCCGCGCGGCCTCCAGCGCGCCGGCCAGGGCGGCGGGGTCGGCCGGGTCGCACGCCACGGCCAGCGGCTCCGTACCGCCCGCGCCGGACCCGGACGCGGGCGGGCCGTCTTCGGGCCGGTACGCGAGGACGACGCGTTCGGCGCCGCGCCCGGTCAGCCAGCGGGCGATGTGCGAGCCCAGGCGGCCGGTGCCGCCGACGACCAGATACGCGCCGCCGGGCTCGGACGCCGCCTCGGTGCGTACGGGCCCGCTCGTACGGTCGCGGGTGACGCGCTGCACCAGGCGCCGCCCGGAGCGCAGCGCGACGCGGTCCTCGCCGTCGGGCGCCGTCAGCTCGTCCAGTACGGCCGTGGCTTCGGCGTCGGGGCCGCCCGCTCGGTGCGGGTCCAGGTCGAGCAGACCGCCGCGGGCAGTGGGGTGTTCGAGGGCGGCGACCGTGGCCAGCGGCCACAGCGGCGTGTGTGTCTCGGCGACCGGCGGGCCGCCCGCCGCCCCCGTCGTGCCGGCCGCGCAGGCGCCGCGCGTGACGTACCGGACGGGCCGCGGGACGCCGTCCGCGCCGAGGGCGCGGGCGAGGCCGAGCACGGAGTCGTAGGCGCGTCCGAGCGCCGGGTCGGCGAGGGCGGCGGCCCCCTCGCCGGAGGGGAGGTCCAGCGCCCAGAGGTGCACCGCGCCGCGGCAGCCGGGCGCGCCGAGGCTCTCCTGTACGAGCTTGGTGAGGGCTCCGGGGCCGGCGGCGTCGTCGGTGGTGACGCGTACGGTCCGCTCCCCGCGCGCGGCGAGCCGTGCGCAGAGCGCGTCGGCCACGCCGCCTCGGTCCGCCAGCACCAGCCACCATCCGGCGTCCGCGGGCTCGGTTGGACGTACGGCGGGGCGGGGGGCGGGGCGCCAGTGGTCGGTGTAGAGCAGGGCACTGGTCTGCTCGGTGAGCGGTGTGAAGCGCGCGGGCTCCAGGTCCACTCCGGTGAGCAGGGCGACGGGGGCGCCGTCCGCGTCGCCTATGCGGATGTCGCCGCGCACTCCGGTGCCCGCGCGCTCGGTGACGCGGGCTTGGACGGTGAGCCGGGGTCCGGCGGGGTCGCGGAGCAGTGTCAGCCGCGCCACGGCCCGGGGCAGCAGCGGCGTCTCGCGCGGCGTCGCGCCCGCCGCGAGCGCCAGGGTGCGCAGCGCCGCTTCGAAGAGGCCGGGCGGCAGGATCCAGCCGGTGCCCGACGGTTCGTAAGTGAACTCGGCGGTGCAGGAGCCGTCGGCGCGTACGGGCACGGTGAGCCGCAGCCCGTCCAGGCTGACGCCGTCTGCGGTCAAGGCGTCCGCGGGTGCCGCGAGTTCGCCCCCTTCGGCCCCGTCGGCGAATACGGGCGCCGTGTCCGCCGCATCCGCGCAGGGCAGCACGCGCCCCCGGGCCCGTACCGCTTCCGCGGCCGTCGCGTTCCGCGGGGCGAGCGGGAAGGTGTGCACGGTGAAGAGCGCCGCTTCGGCCGCGTCCTCCGCATCCGTCAGGGTCAACTGCGCTGTCAGTTCGGCGAGTTCGCCATCGGACGCGTCCGTCGCCGTGCCGGTCAGGAGCGGCTCGGGCAGTTCCGCCGCTTCCACGCGCAGCGGTCCGGGGCCGAAGCGGTCGCGCCCGGCGGCCAGTGCCATCTCCAGCCAGGCGGCGCCCGGCACCAGTCCGGCCCCCCGCAGCCGCCCGGTGGGCAGGGCGCTCAGCAGCCGGCCCGTCAGGTCCGCCTCGTACAGCCGGGTGCCGGGGTGGCCCGCGGCGCGGGTCCGGCGGGCCAGCAGCGGGTGAGCGGACCGATCGGTCTCCTGCCCGGCCGGCGCCGTGTTCCGGGCCGTACCGCCCTGCGGGGCGGCCAGCCAGTAGCGCTTGCGCTGCCAGGGGTAGGCGGGGGTGTCGGTCACCCGGCCGCCCGCCGGGTACATGCCGTCCCAGTCCACGGGGCAGCCGTGCGCGTGCAGGGTGCCGAGCGAGTCGAGCATGACGGCGAAGTCGTCGCCGTCCCGGCGCAGGGACGGTACGAGGACGCCCGGCACGCCGAGGTCCCGCAGGTCCTGTTCGATGAAGGTGAGCAGCAGCGGGTGGGGCGAGATCTCCAGGAAGGTGTCGAAGCCGTCGCCCGCCATGGCGCGGACGGCGGTGGAGAACCGTACGCGGTCGCGCAGGTTGCGCCCCCAGTAGGCGGCGTCGAACGCCTCTCCGCCGAGCGGGCCCCCGGTCACGGAGGAGTAGCAGGGCACTCCGCCGTGGGCGGGCCGGAGCCAGGAGAGGCGGTCGGTCAGTTCGCGGTCGAGGGGTTCGACGAGCGGGCAGTGCCCGGCGCCCGCGGCGTCGACGCGGCGGGCGAAGACCCGGCGCCGCTTGAGCGCGGCCAGCACCTCGTCGAGCGCGTCCTCGGCGCCGGACAGCACCGTGCTGCGGGCGCTGTTGGCGAGCGCCACCCACAGCCGGCCCTCGTACCCGGCGAGCGCCGCCTCGGCCTCGTCGGCCGGCAGCCCGACCACCCCCATGGCGCCGTTGCCGACCAGCCGTTCCTGGACGGCGGCGCGTTCGTGGATGAGCCGTGCCGCGTCCTCGATGCCGAGCACACCGGCCGCCTGGGCCGCGGCCACCTCGCCCATGCTGTGGCCGAGTACGGCGGCGGGCCGTATGCCGAGCGACTGCCAGCGGCGGGCGAGGGCGGTCTGCACGGCGAAGATCAGCTCTTGTCGGCGCGGGCCCGACGGGGTGTCGGCGCCGCGCTCCAGGTGGTCGAGGACCGACCAGCCGGTGTACGGGCTCAGCTGGGCGTCGCACCAGGCCATGGCCTCACGGAAGGCGGGGTCCTGCCGCAGCAGGAGCCGCCCCATGCCCGGCCACTGCGAGCCGTGGCCGGAGAAGACGAACGCCAGCTTCCGCTCGGCGCCGCCGTCCGCCCGCCCGGTGGCGACGCCGGGACCCGCGTCGCCGCGCTCGAACGCCGCGAGCCGGTCGGCGAGTTCGGCGCGGGTGCGGCCGACGACGGTGAGCCGGTGGGCCTGGTGGGCCCGGCGGGTGCTCGCGGTGAAACACAGGTCGTGCAACGGGACGCCGGCCGCTGTAACGATGGCGTCGGCGAGCCCGATGGTTCCACTCGCCCCGGTGCCCCCGGCCGCATCTACAGCGGCGGCGGCAGCCCCGGTCGCGCCGCCGGCCCCGGTCATCCCGGTGTCGTCAGCGAGCCCGGTCGCGCCGTCGGCTCCGACGAGCAGCCCGCGATAGTTGGCCGCCTGCGCGGCCAGGGCCTTCTCATCGGAGGCCGAAAGCGGCAGCAGATACGGCCGGCCGTCCCCGGGGGCCTGCCCCGCGCCGTACGGTTCCGGCTGCCGGGGCGGGCGGCCGAGGACCACATGGGCGTTGGTGCCGCTGAAGCCGAAGGCGCTCACCCCGGCCGCGCGCCGGTCCGTCGGCCACGGGATCGCGGCGGTCGGCACGTCGAAGGGGAGTTCGCGCCAGGGGATCGCGGGACTCGGCTCGTTGAAGTGGAGGTGCGGCGGTATCTCACCGCGGTTCAGGACCAGTACGGTCTTGATGAGGCCGGCGATCCCGGAGGCGGCTTCCAGGTGGCCGAAGTTGGTCTTCACCGAGCCGACCGCGATCCGCTGCCGTCCGGGGAGCCCGCCGAGCGCCGCGCCGAGCGCCTGGAGCTCGATCGGGTCGCCGAGCGGCGTGCCGGTGCCGTGGGCCTCGACGTACCCGATCTCGGCGGGCGCGACCCGGGCGTCGGCGAGCGCGTCGCGGACCAGGGCCTCCTGGGCGGGGCCGTTGGGGACGGTGAGGCCGCTGCTCGGGCCGTCCTGGTTGACGGCCGAGCCGAGGATGGTCGCCAGTACCCGGTCGCCGTCGGCGAGCGCCTTGGCGAGCGGTTTGAGCACGGCCACCCCGCAGCCCTCCCCGCGGTTGTAGCCGTCGGCGGCGGCGTCGAAGGTCTTGCAGCGCCCGTCGGCGGCGAGCGCGCCGGCGGCCTCGCTGGCGCGGTGGATGGTCGGCCGCAGGATGGCGTTGACCCCGCCGACGACGGCGATCTCGCTCTCGCCGCCGCGCAGGCTGCGGACGGCGAGGTGCACGGCGACCAGCGACGACGAGCAGGCGGTGTCCACGGCCAGGCTGGGGCCGTGGACACCGAGGAAGAAGGAGAGGCGGCCGGAGGTGGAGCAGAAGGAGTTGCCGGTGCCGAAGAACGCGTCGACGTTCTGCGGGGCGTTGGCGATGAGTTCGGCGTAGTCGTGGGAGTTCATGCCGACGAACACGCCGGTACGGGTGCCGGCCAGCCGCTCCGGGGTCTGCCCCGCGTGCTCCAGGGCCTCCCAGGCCACTTCGAGGAAGAGCCGCTGCTGCGGGTCCATGACCTTCGCCTCGCGCGGCGCGATCCGGAAGAACCGGGGGTCGAAGTGGTCCACGCGGTCCAGCCACGCGCCCAGCCGGCGGCTCTGGTCGTCGAAGCGGCCCGGCGGGGACAGGGCGATGGCGTCGGTCCCGTCGCGCAGCATGCGCCAGTAGCCGTCGGGCCCGTCGGCCCCGCCGGGGAAGCGGCAGCCGATGCCGACGACCGCGATCGGCTCGGGCCCGTCCGGGGCGGGCGCGGGGGCGGTGCTCTTGGCGCCGGCGATCTCCGGAGCGGCCCGGCGGTCGGCGCGGCGCTCCCACAGGTAGGCGGTCAGGCGCTCCACCGTCGGGTGGTCGAAGGCGACAGTGGCGGGCAGCGGCCCGAACCGGGCCTGGAGCGCGGTGCGCAGTTCGAGTGAGGTGAGGGAGTCCATGCCCATGTCGGCGAAGCCCTGGCGCCGCCGGATCGTGCCGGGCTCGTGCCCCAGCACCTCGGCCGCCGCCCGGGCGACGAGGTCGGCCACTTCGCGCCGCTCGCGCGGGAAGCCGGAGCCTGTGGCGCGTACGGCCGCGGGCTCGACCCGCTCCGGCATCGGCGCGGGCTCCGGCGGCCGGTCCACCATCAATTCGGGCACGGGCTCCGGCGGCCGCTCCCCCGCCGCCTCCCGCTCGCCCTTCTGCTCCGGCATCTGCTCCGGCACCGGCCTGAGCCAGTAGCTGCGGCGCTGCCAGGGGTAGGAGGGAAGCTTGACCGGGCGGCCGCCGGCCGGCGGCACCGCGTCCCAGCGGACCGTGGCCCCTGCCGCGTACAGCGCCCCCAGAGAGGTCAGCAGCGTCTGGGGCGCGGGGACCGCGCGGCGCAGCGACGGTACGACCAGCGCGCCGTCGGCGCCGCGGTCCTCGCAGGCGTGGGTGATGGGCAGGGCCAGGACCGGGTGCGGACCGATCTCCAGGAAGGTCCGGTGGCCCTGGTCCAGCAGGGTGTCGACGGCTTCGGCGAAGCGGACCGGTTCGCGGATGTTGCGTACCCAGTGCGCGGCGTCGAAGAGCTGCCCGTTCCCGTCCCCCGCCGGGGTGGTGGTGACCACGGGCACAGTGGGCGGCGCGGCCCGGAGCCCGTCCAGGAGTTCCGCCAGGCGGGCCTGGCAGGGCTCCATGTACGGGCTGTGGAAGGGGTAGTCGCCGGGCAGCGGGCGGCAGCCGACGCCCTGCCCGGCGAGGTCGGCCAGGAGCCGTCCCACGGCGTCCGCGTCGCCGGAGACCACGGTCGTACGGGAACTGTTGGCGGCGGCCGGCCAGATCAGCCCGGCGTACGGGTCGAGGGCGCGCCGCGTCTCGTCCTCGGAGAGGTCGAGTACGGCCATCCGGCCGCGCCCGGCCGATTCGGCGAGCAGCCGGCCGCGGTGGACGGCGACCCGTGCGGCGTCGTCGAGGGTGAGCGCGCCGGCCACGTACGCGGCGGCGATCTCGCCCATGCTGTGGCCGACGACCGCCGCGGGCTCGATGCCCCAGGAGCGCCAGAGCGCGGCGAGCGCGGCCTGGACGGCGAAGATCACGGGCTGCGCGTACTCGGTGCGGTGCAGCCGGGATTCGTCTTCGGGCCTGGCCGTCTCCTCCTTCGGCGACCAGCCCGCGTGCTCCAGGACGAGGGCGTCGCAGGCGTCGAAGGCGTCGCGGAAGGCGTCGTGGCCGCTGTCGGGCGCGAGCAGTTCGCGGGCCATGCCGGGCCATTGGGCACCCTGGCCCGAGAAGGCGAAGACGACGCTCCGCTCCCCCGCGCCGCCGGTCTCCGGGTCGCCGCCGCCGGTGCTGAGGCCGGGCGGTGCACCGCCGTCGAGGAACGCGCCGAGCCGGGCGGCGAGTTCGCCCGTACCGCTGCCGGTGACGGCGAGGCGGTGCTCGGCGTGGTGGGCGCGGCGCGCGCCCGCGGTGTGGGCGAGGTCCCGGGGCGCGGGCGCCTCGGCGTCGGTGAGCCGGTCGCGGTAGGCGCGGGCCAGGTCGGTGAGGGCGGTTCCGTCGCGGGCGGAGAGCGGGAGCAGGACCGGTCCGGCCGGTTCCGGGGTACGGGCGTCGGTGCGCGGCGGGGCGGCCTCGATGATCACGTGCGCGTTGGTGCCGCTGAGGCCGAAGGCGCTGATCCCGGCCAGCCGCGGCCGGCCGTCCCCGGTGTCCGGCAGCGGGGTCAGTTCGGTGGCGACGTCCACCGGCCAGTCCCAGCGGATGCGCGGGTTGCGCTGCCGCACATGGATGGTGGCGGGGATCTGCCGGTGCCGGAGGATCAGGGCGGCCTTGAGCAGTCCGGCGACACCCGCGGCGGCGTCCATGTGGCCGAAGTTGCTCTTCAGGGAGCCGACGGAGAGCGGGTGGTCCTCCGGGCGGCCGGCGGCCAGTACGGTGCGCAGCGCGCCCATTTCGATGGGGTCCCCGAGGGGCGTGCCGGTGCCGTGGGCCTCCACGTAGTCGATGTCCGCGGGTGCGACGCCGGCCGCGGCGAGGGCGTCGGACAGCAGCCGCTGCTGGGCCGCGCCGCTGGGCACGGTGAGCCCGGCGCTGGCCCCGTCGTGGTTGACGGCGGTGCCGCGGATGACGGCGAGGATGTCGTCGCCGTCGGCCAGGGCGTCGGAGAGCCGCTTGAGCACGACGAGGCCGCACCCCTCGCCCCGTACGATGCCGTCCGCCGAGGCGTCGAAGGGCTTGCAGCGCCCGTCCCGGGACATGGCGCGGACCTTGCACAGGAAGATGCTGAGTTCCGGGGAGAGGATCAGGTTGACGCCGCCCGCGAGGGCGATGTCGGCCTCGCCGGCGCGCAGGCTCTGGCAGGCGAGGTGGACGGCGACGAGCGATGAGGAACAGGCGGTGTTGATGGACATGCTGGGGCCCTGGAGCCCGAGCACGTGGGAGAGCCGGCCGGGGCCGAAGCTGAATTCGCGCCCGCTGGCGTACCAGGCGCCGATGCCCTCCAGTCCGGCCTGGCGGGCGTGCAGCAGGGTGTAGTCCATGCCGATGACGCCGGTGAAGACGGCGGCGCGGGTGCCGGCCAGGGCGGTGGGCGACTGGCCGGCGTCCTCCAGGGCCTCCCAGGCGACCTCCAGCAGCAGCCGCTGCTGGGGGTCCATCTCGTGGGCCTCGCGGGGCGCGATGCCGAAGAACGCCGGGTCGAACCGGTCGACGCCGTCCAGGAAGGCGCCCCACCGGCTGTACATGGTGCCGCGCTGGTGCGGGTCCGTGTCGTAGTAGCGGTCCACGTCCCAGCGTTCCGGGGGGACTTCCTCGATGGCGTCCGTCTCCGCGCGCAGGAGGCGCCAGAACTCCGGTAGCCCGTCGGCTCCGCGGGGGAACCGGCAGCCCGCCCCCACCATGGCGATCGCTTCGTGCATCGGCGCGTTCCCCTCCAACTGCTGCGGTGCTCGGCGTGCGTACGGCCGGTCGGCTTGTGTGCGCGTGCGGCCGGCCTGTGCGTGCGTACGGTCGGCTTGTGCGTACGGCCGGTCGGTCGGTCGGTCGGCCTGTGCGTACGGTCGGTCGGCCTGTGCGCGTACGGTCGGACGCCCCGTGTGCGCGTACGGCCGGTCGGTCAGAACAGGGGCGCCGCGCTCGGAGCGCGGAGCGAGCCCAGGTGCTTGTGCCACAGGTGGTCGGGGTTCTCCTCGACCTGGCGGGTGATCTCGCGCATGGCGGCGAGGGCCTTGGGCTCCGCGTCGTCGTAGACGTCGCCCTGGAGCATCTTGAGGACGTCCATGCGGTACTTGGGGTCCTGGACAAAGGCCGTGAACAGGATGTTCAGCCGGTAGTAGATGGAGATGAACTCGTACCAGTTGCCGACCGCGCGGCGCAGCTTGGACTCGTAGGTGCGGAACGCGCCCTTGCCGAAGTCGCCCTTCTCCGCGGCCGCGATGACGTCGCCGCTGAGCAGGCGGGCGCCGTTGAGGGCGACGCTGACGCCGCTGGAGAAGATCGGGTCGACGAAGCGGGCGGCGTCGCCGACGAGGGCCCAGCCGTCGCCGCAGATCTGCTTCATGGCGTAGCTGTAGTCGCCCTCGGATTTGAAGGGGCGTACCTGCTGGGAGTTCTTCAGGGCGTCGCGCAGGTCGGGGCGGCTGCCGACGCACTCCCAGAAGAAGCCTTCGAGGTCCGAGCTGGACGCTTTGAAGTGCTTTTTCTGCGTCACGACGCCCACGCTGGTGATGGTGTCGGTGATCGGGATCTGCCACACCCAGGTGTCGGTGACCGGGAGGAAGTGGATGAAGATGTAGTCCGCCTGCTCCTTGTTGACCGCGAGGGCGGAGCGGTCCAGGCGGTCGAACCAGGAGTGCACGGCGTACTGGTTGAAGACCGGGTCGCTGACCTTGAGCCCGAGCTGCCGGCCGAGGAACGTGCCGCGGCCGCTGGCGTCGATGACCATGCGCACCTTGACCGAGGACTCGCCGGCGCCGAGCGGGAAGACGATCCGGGGGCAGGGTTCGGAGAAGTCGACCCTGCGGATGCGGATGCCCTCGTAGACCTTGGCGCCCAGGCTGTTCGCGTGCTGGAGCAGCAGCAGATCGAATTTCCCGCGGTCCACGTGGTAGGTGTAATCCTGGTGCACGCCGAGCTGTTCGCGCTCGTGGAATTCGATCTCGGCGGCCCGGAATCCATGGGACATTCCCTTGAATCCCATGGTGGGGATGGACTGTTCGGTGGCCGAGGTCCAGGCGGCGCCGTATTTCCTGGGGAACGCGGCCTCCTCCATCTGCGGCAGGAATCCGATGTCGGCGAGTACGGGCGTGGTGGCGGGGATCAGCGATTCGCCGACGTGCTCGCGAGGGAAGAGATCGCCCTCGAACACTACGCAGCTCAGGCCCGCCTTGGACAGGTAGGAAGCAGCCGTGGAACCGGCCGGGCCCCCACCGATGATGCCGATATCGAAGTCAACCTCAGACACAGCTCTCCCCTTCACTTCTCTTCATTCCTCGTTGACACGGAACAGCGGGAAATAGGAGTCCAGTTGCCCCGCCGCGTAGTCGCGCGCCAGTTCCGGCATCTCGTCGAAGCCATAGACGCGCTGGTCGCCCAGTTCGAGCATCCACCCCGAGCTCTCCTGGAATTCGAGGATCTCCTCGATGTCGTGGAAGCAGCAGGCGTGGGTGTGGACGTGGATATGGCGCTTGATGCACTCGTTGGCCCGTACGGTCTCCAGCCGCATGCCGTGCTTCCAGCCGACGGTGGTCAGCACCCCCTGCCGGCCCAGGGCCCGCAGGGTCGCCCGGTGCACGGGCTTGCCGATGTTGTCGATGACGACGGCGGCCCCGCGGCGCCCGCTGAGTTCGCTGATGATGCGCAGGAACGTCCGCTCGGACTGGCGGTAGCGCTGCCGGAAGTCCGGGTCGGCGGCCATCCGGTCCTCGTCGTGGTGGAGGTCGGGGAAGAGCCGGCGGTCCACCGGGATCATGCCCTTGGCCTCGATCTCGGCGAGCCGCCGCGGGTTGCCGGAGGCCATGGCGGCCCGGAAGCCCGCGCGTCGGGCGAGTTCGAGTTCGGCCGCGGCCACCCCGCCGCCCCAGCCGAAGGCGAGCGGCGGCGGGTCCGTGCGCGCCGGGTCCGTACGCACCTGGGAGCGCCAGCAGGCGTAGGCGACCTTCCAGTTGTCCCACGCCGTCCAGTACCGCCCGTAGGAGGCGGCCCACTGCCGGAGCGAGTAGCGGGTGTCCTTCGGCAGGGGCAGCAGCAGGTGTTCGCCGATCTTCGTGCGGCGGGCCAGGACGCCGGTGGTGCCGGGGGCGTCGTAGGCGTGCACGAGTTTGACGTAACCGTCCTGGTCGGTACGGGCGAACGCCTGCATCAGGCAGAGGTCGCCCTCCTTGACGCGGGTGACCGCCTTCCCCGGGCGCACCACCCGGACGGCCCCGAAGTTGCCGATGACCATGCGGTCCTCGCCGCGCTGACGGCACACGTCCACCGGGGTCCGCTCCAGCGCGTGGCTCATATTCGCTTCCCATGAGCCGTAGAGCGGCGCCACCAGAACTTCGTTCTCGGTGATATCCGGAAAACTGAAATCCTCCCGCACCAGTTCTCCGGGCGCAAGATCTCCGGATTCCGCGCAGGCGGGTCCCGCATGCAATACCCATGCATCGGTGGTGATCACCTGAGTAGGCCCCTCGGTGAGTTCGGAATCTTCCACGGCCGGGCGCTCAAGAGCTCTCGGCGCAACGCATGGAAATCTACGTTCGGAGGGTTCTGCCCGTCTTCCGTCGGCCTGATGAATTCACCGGGCACCACCAAAGGATGAGCGTTCATCCTTTGGTGGGAGCGGCGCCCATCGCGTGCGCGCCGCCGTCGGCGTGCACGATCTCGCCCGTGACGGCGGGCATCCAGTCGGAGAGCAGGGCGCAGACGACCCGGGCGACCGGCTCGGCGTCGGCGGGGTCCCAGCCCAGCGGCGCGCGGTGCGGCCACGGCCCGCTCACCGCCTCCGCGCCGGGGATGGCCCGGGCGGCCGCCGTGTGCAGGGGCCCGGCCGCGACCAGGTTGACGCGCGTCCCCCGGCCGCCCAGATCACGGGCCATATAGCGGCAGCAGCTCTCCAGCGCGGACTTGGCCACGCCCATCCAGTCGTACGCGGGCCAGGCGACGCCGCCGTCGAAGTCCAGCCCGACCACCGAGCCGCCGCCCGCCCTGGCCAGCAGGTCGCCGAGGCCGCGGCCGAGGGCGACGAACGAGTACGCCGAGACGTGCAGCGCCGTCGCGACCGCCGGCCAGGGCGCGGCGAGGAAGCCGCCGCCGAGGATGTGCGGCGGGGCGAAGGCGGCCGCGTGCAGCACGCCGTCCACCCGCCCCCACCGCGCGTCGAGGTCCTTGGCCACGGCGGCGATGTGGTCCTCGCGGGTCACGTCGAGCTCCAGCACGTCCGGCGGGTCCGGCAGCCGCCGGGCCATCCGCTCGGTCAGCCGCAGCCCGCGCCCGAAGCCGGTGAGTACGAGCGAGGCGCCCTGCTCCTGGGCGAGGCCCGCCACCCGCCACGCGATCGAGGACTCGGTCAGCACCCCGGTGACGAGAAGGCGCTTGTTCTCCAGCAGCATGGCTCGGCTCCCCCGGCCGTTACGGCCCTCGTCCACTTCCGGCTCTCCAGAATTCACGCACCGGAACCGGGTGAATACGGCCGCACGTCCTCATTATTTCGGAGGGGGTGCGCGGCGGACCGCGCCTCTGATTCCCCAGCAGGGATGAGGATTTCACGCGGTCCGACCCGATACGGTTCGGGAACCGAGGTTTCTGGAGTGTGCCATGCCGGAGTGTGCCATGCCGAAGATCAAATACCTTTCCCCGGAGTATCTGGCGGAGTTGGAAAAGCGCGGCGGCCGAATGCCCGAGAAGCCGGGTCTCGATCTGGAGATCCAGCACGTCATCAGGGAGGCGCCGGAGGGCGGCGAGATCGCGTACTACTTCCGGATCCGCGACGGCCGCCTCGTGGAGGCCAGGCGCGGCACGCTGGAGCGGCCCAGGTGCTCGTTGCGGATGGCGTACAAGACCAGCGTCAAGCTGTCCACGCGGGAGATGAAGGCGCTCGTGGGCCTCGTCACCGGCAAGATCCGCCCGGGCGGCGACGTGGCGCGCCTGCGCTCGATGATCCCCTCGCTCCAGTCACCGGAGTTCATCGCCCTGACGGACGAGGTGCACGCGATGACGGAGTACTGACCGTACGGACGGGCATCGCGCCTTCCCGGCCGTCCGGGAGGGCGCGCGTACAGCAGTCGGCGGCCGCTCGGGCAGGGGCGGTCCGGGAACGAACGGGTGGGCCCCGTCGGCCGGTCGCCGACGGGGCCCACTGCTGCGGCGAGGCTCTTGGCGCGGCACCCGGCCGCGGCAGCCGCGCTTCAGACGACGGGTGCGCCCGCGCCCGTCACCCGCTCTTGCCGGTCTTACGGGCGACAGCCCCGTACATGGCGATGTCGCGGTCGTCCACGGGCTCCTGCCCCTCGTCGGGCTGCCACTTGTGGACCTGCGTCAGTCCGGGCTCGACGACGTCCAGGCCGGCGAAGAACTCCTCCGCCTCGGCGCGGGTGCGCAGTTGCATCTGCATGCCGCGCCGTCCGTACTCGGCGGCGACCCGGCCGACCTCTTCGGGCGCGAAGTCGGCGGTGCCGATGGTCATGGCCAGGAAGCTGCCTTCGGGCAGCGGTTCCAGGAGGCGCTGGACCAGGCGGTGGTCGTCCGGCGGGAGGATGAAGTGCAGGATGCCGATGATCATGAGGCCGACGGGTTCCCGCAGGTCCAGAAGGCGCTGGAACTCCGGGGAGTTGATGATGGCGTCGGGGTCGCGCATATCGGCGTCGACGTAGGCGGTCCGCCCCTGGACGGAACTGGTCAGCAGGGTGTCCGCGTGGTTCAGGACGATCGGGTCGTTGTCGACGTAGACGACCCGCGCGTCGGGGGCGACCTCCTGGACGACCTCGTGCAGGTTGGGCGCGGTGGGCAGGCCGGTGCCGATGTCCAGGAACTGCCGGATGCCCTGCTCACGGGCGAGATACCGCCCGGCGCGGTGCATGAACTGCCGGTTGGCACGCATATGGACCGGAAGCGCGGGCCACTCCTGGCACATCAGGTCACCGGCGTCGCGGTCCACGTCGTAGTGGTCCTTGCCGCCGAGTATGTAGTCGTACACCCGCGCCGAGTGTGCTTCGCCCGTGTTGATCCGGTCCACTGAAAAGCCCTGATGCGCCATCTCGCTCCTCAAACATCGCTCTGCGTCACCCCGGAGTGTAGGACGGCCCCTTCCGCGGGGTGCCCGGTGGCCCCCTGCGAAGGCGGCGGCAGGCGCGGAGCCCGCGTCGGGGAACTCCCGCGCCGCGCCCGTCAGTCACCGCCGCCGAACGGCTGTGAGCTGCGCGGTCCGGGAGGGAACAGCCCTGGAGAGGGGGCTCGCTCCCGCTTCGGAGACAACCCACCGGGCCCGTCAGCCCCTCGTGTCCCTCAACTCCCCGCGCTCACGGTGTGTGCGGGACCGGTCCGTGGACGGCCTGGCGGAAGAGGCGGCGGGTTGCGGGAATGACGGGCCGCCGGGGCGTGGGCGAGACGTCGGCGGGCACCGCGACGCCCGCGCCCCCGTCCGGACTGAAGCCGACGAAGGCGGTGAATCCACCCGTACCGCCCGTGTGCCGCAGGAGCGTTCAGCCCTGGACGCCGCGACGAGGCGCCGGCCGAGCGGACCCGTACTCACCCCAATGGGGTTACGTGCCCAGGGGCTTGCCGGAGGCAGAAGCGGAGGGCCCGCCTCGGGCCCTCGGCGGGAGGACCCTCCTCAGGCAGTGGCAGTGGCGCCGACCGGCTCGCGGCGGACCACGTCCACCAGGGACAGGTCCGTGATCTTGAGGCTCGGGGACACCGCCAGCGTCAGCGTCGAGACGCTCATGAACGGGTTGAGGTGCTCCCAGCCCCACTCGGTGAGCGCGTCGCGCACCACTCGCGACCGGCGCGCGACCTCGGCGGCCGGGTCCGGGGACATCACCCCGCCGACCGGCAGCGGCAGCCGGGCCGCGACCGTCTCCCCCTGTACGACGGCGACGCCGCCGCCGTCCTCGACGACCGCCGCCGCGGCGGCCGCCATCGCGGTGCGGGAGGTGCCGATGGTGAGGAGGTTGTGGCTGTCGTGGGCGTAGGTGGTCGCCACCGCGCCCGGCGCGAGGGTGCGGCCCAGCAGCGGCGCGAAGACCGTGCCCGGGCGTCCGTAACGGTTCCGCACCCGGACCAGCGTGGTCCGGCCCTCCCACGCCACCTCCCCGGACCGGACGGGGAGTTCGATCTCCGCCGCCTCGGTGTAGGTGTCGCGGGAGTTGACGCGCATGGCCCGGAAGCGGTGGGTGCCGTCGGGGAGGTCGACCCGCCAGCGGAAGCCGTCGGGGGTCTGCGGCTCGACGGTCAGGGTGTCGGCGAGGGGGCCTGCGTCGGGGGGACCGGCGTCGAGGGCGCCCGTCGCCGCCCCGTACGCCTCAGCCCCGTACGTCGCGGCCCCGTCCCGAGCCACCTCCCGGCCGCCCGCGAACACCGCGGCCGGGTCGAAGTCGCCCAGCTCCCCGCGGAGCAGCACGAGGTCGGCCCGCTTGCCGGGGGCGACCACGCCACGGTCGTACAGCCGCAGCCGCTGCGCCGGGGTCCAGGTCAGCGCACGCAGCGCCGCGATCGCGGGCAGCCCGGCGCGTACCGCGACCCGCGCGATGTGGTCGAGGTGGCCGGCGCCCAGGATGTGGTCGGCCGCCAGGTCGTCCGTCACCAGGCAGAGCGGCGGCAGCTGCGGCAGCGCGAGCAGCGCCTCGATGACCTCGGGCAGCAGGCACTTCTCCTGGAGCATCATCAGCATGCCCATACGGGCCTTCTCCAGGACCACCTCGGTGCGGTTCTTGGTGTGGTCGGAGTCGACGCCGGTGGCCATGTACGCGCTGAGTTCCGCGCCGCTGAGGTTGGGGCAGTGCCCGTCGAGGATCACGCCCTGCTCGCGGGCGGCCGCGACGATGCCGCGCATGCGGGGGTCGTCGGCGACCACGGCGCGGTAGTCCATGACCTCGCCGAGGGCGATGACGCCGGGCAGGCGCAGCAGCTCCGCGATGTCGTCGGCCGACAGGCTCGCGCCCGCGCGCTCCAGCCCCTCCAGGGCGGGCACGCACGAGGGCACGCCCCACAGCTGGGTCTGCGGGGTGCCGAGGCCCGCCTCGATCATCCAGCGCATGGCCCGCGCGCCCGCCACGTTGACGATCTCGTGCGGGTCGGCGAGCACCGTCGTCGTACCGCGGGCCAGGGTCAGGGCCGCGAAGGTCTGCGGCGTCAGGAACGAGCTCTCGATGTGCATGTGCGCGTCCACGAAACCGGGCACGATCAGCAGCCCGGTGGCGTCCACGTGCTCGCGGGCCTCGCCGGGCGCGCCGGGCGGCAGCACGCCGCTGATGGTGTCGCCGCGCAGCAGGACGTCGGCGGCGAACTCCTCACCGGTGAAGGTCGACACCACCCGTCCACCGCTGATCCGTACGTCGTGCGGCTGCTGCGGCTGCTCGGTCATGGGGTGCACACTCCTTGGAGGGTTCGGGAGGGTTCGGGAGGGGGTCGGGAAACCGGTCGGCGGCCGTCATGGCAGCAGCGTGTAGAAGTAGTAGCCGAGCGGGATCATCACGACCCACAGGCCCCAGGGGATCTCCCGGAAGCGCCCGGCGGCGGCCTTGACCAGGACGTGGGCGATCAGTCCGGCGGCGATGCCGGTGCCGAAGTTGCCCCAGAAGACGGTGGTGGCGACGGTGAGCGCGGCCGGGACGGCGTTCGTCGGGTCCTTGAAGTCGACGTTGCGCAGCGCGCCGAGCATCGTGAGCCCGATGTACATCAGCACGGGCGCGGTCGCGGCGGACGGGATGAGCGTCGCGAACGGGGTGACGAGCAGCAGCGCGGCGAAGCCGCCCGCGGCGACCACCGACGACAGGCCCGTACGCCCGCCGCTGTCCGCTCCGGCCGAGGATTCCAGGTACGCGGTCATGCTGGGCGCGCCGAGCCCGGCGCCGCCGATCACCGCGGCGGAGTCGACGTAGAAGGGCCGCCGGATGCCGGGGACGTTGCCGTCCTTGTCGGTGAGGCCCGCCCGGTCCGCGACGGCGAGCAGCGTGCCGGTCATGGAGAAGAACTCCGAGACGAAGAACGCGAAGATGTACGGGAAGTACTCCGGTTTCAGCGCACCGAGCACATCGATGTGGAAGGCCACGGGGGCGGGGCTGTCCGGTGCGCCGAAGAAGTGGCCGGGCAGTTCGGTCACGCCGAACGGGATGCCGGCGACGGTCACCACTGCGATGGTGATCAAGAACGCGCCGGGCACCTTGCGCGCGGACAGGGCGGTCAGCAGGACCAGCCCGGCGAGCGCCAGCAGCGCGGCGGGCCGGGAGAGGTCGCCGAGCGCGAGCGCGTTGCTCGCGGGTTTCGCCACGACCAGGCCGCTGTCCTTGAAGCCGAGGAGGGCGATGAAGAGGCCGAGGCCGCCGCTGATGGCGTATTTGAGGTTCTGCGGCATCAGCCGCGTGATCAGATCGCGGATGCCGAGCACGGTCAGCACCAGGAAGGCGACACCGGACCACAGGACCATGCCGAGCGCCGCGTCCCAGGGCACGTGGTCCTGGCCGACGATGGTCACGGCGAGCAGGGCGACGCCGCCGAGGCCGGGCGCGAGGACGAACGGGAGGTTCGCGAACAGGCCCATGGCCAGGGTCGACAGGACGATCGCGATGATCACGGCGGTGGTGACCGGCCCGTGCGGAACGCCGGCCTTGGCGAGCTGGCCGGGGACGACGACGACCGCGTAGGCGGCGGCGATGAACATCGACAGACCGGCGACGGCCTCGGTGCGGGGGCTGCTGCCGCGGGCGCGGATCCGGAAATGGCGCTCAAGGAAGCCTGCCGAGGTCCCGGCGGTCGGCCCTCCGGTTGCCCCTGCGGTCGGCCCTCCGGTTGCCCCTGCGGTCGGCCCTCCGGTTGCCCCTGCGGGCGGCTCGCCAGTTGCCCCCGCGGGCGGCTCGCCGGGCTGACCGGCCGGTGGCTCGGCGTACGGCCGTACGGGCGTCCCGTCAGAGTGGGGCATGGCTACCTCGGTGGGAGGAAAGGATCTTCGGTCGCTGGCCGGTCGCTGCGCATCCTGATGAAACCGGTTGCAGAGAGCGGTTGCAGATAGGATGACATGGGTCGGCCGCGGGGTGCGCCCGGGTCCGGCGGGGAGGGGGAGTCAACGGTGTCGACACTGGCGGATGTGGCCCGCGAGGCGGGCGTGTCCAAGGCCACCGCGTCGCGCGCGCTGATGCGCCCCGAGCTCGTGGCGCGGCCCACGCTGGAGAACGTACGGGCCGCCGCCGCGCGCCTCGGCTTCCAGCCCAACCGGGCGGCGCGCGCCCTGACCACCGGCCGTACCGGCATGGTGGGCCTGGTGGTGCCGACCCTCGCCAACCCGTTCTTCGCCCCGCTGGTCCTGGGCGCCCAGCGGGCCGCCGAGGAGACCGACAACCATCTGCTGCTCACGGTCTCCGAGTACAGCGCCGAACGCGAGGCCGCGCTGGTGGGGCGGCTGTCCGAGCAGGTCGACGGGGTGGTGCTGGTCGCGCCCGTCGGCTCCGACGCCGCCCTGCGGGAGCTGGCCGCCCGCCGCCCGCTCGTCCTGGTCGACCGCCGGGTGGGCCGGCTGCCGGCCGTGGTGCTCGACACCGCGTCGGGCACCGGCGCGCTGGTCCGCCACCTCCTGGAGCTGGGCCACCGGGACATCGTGTACGTCTCGGGGCCACCCGGTTCCTGGGCCGACGGGCGGCGCCGGGCGGCCATGGCGGAGCAGGTCGAGGAGGCGGGCGCCCGGATGCGCGTACTCGGCCCGCTGCCGCCGACCTTCGACGCGGGGATCAGCGCCGCCGCCGAGCTGCCGGCCGGGGCGAGCGCCGTCGTCGCGTACAACAGCTATCTCGCGCTCGGCCTGCTGCACGGGCTGAAGGCGGCGGGCCTGCGGGTGCCGCAGGACGTGAGCCTCGCGGCCGCCGACGACCTCACGGCGCTCGGCGCGACCGTACCGTCCGTGACGGCGCTCGACGTCCCGGTCGAGGAGGCGGGCGCCCTCGCCGTGACCCGCCTCCTGGAGGTCCGCGAGGGCACCCGCCGCACGGTCCGCACCCTGCTGCCGACCCATGTGCGCCCGCGTGAGTCGACAGCGCGGCCGACGGGGCTGTAGGGACGGAGGGCCCTCAGGAACGCCGACGACGGTCTTCACCCCCCGCGTCCCCCAGCTCCGCGACGCCGGCCCCGGACGGACGGCCACCGGAGTGAGGAGCCTCAGGACCGCCATCCGCTACGGGTAGGAACGACCGTCAGGCGGCGCTGCCGCTCAGCCCTCTCGCTCTCCCGAACCCCCGCGCGGCCAGCGCGAAGGCGAGCCCGCCGACCAGGAACCAGGGGTTCCACAACAGCAGTGTCCAGAACCGTTGTTCCGGACTGATGTCGATCTCCTGCCCCGCGGCGCCGGTCAGCAGCAGAAGCTCAATCGCGACGCCACGCACCAGCAGCACGGCGCAGACACACCAGCCCAGCACCTTGAGCGCCCGCCCCGCCAGCCGGCAGGCCGCGGCCTGCCGAGGAGCCATCCCAGCGCACCGCCGACAAGGCACAGCAGCCCCACGCCCCACAAGCCCACCGCCACGAACCAGCCGGGGCGTTCCTCGGCCAAGGGCCCGGCCGAGACGCTGAGGCCCCAGCTGCCGCCCAGCGCCCAGAAGAAGTGGAGCCCGGCGAAAGCGACGGCCCATGCGCATGCGATACGCCCCCCACAGCCCCGCGGCACTCCCCCACGCCCCCGACTCCGCCCCGTCCCGCAGACCTTCATGCATGGCGGGCAGCATGCCATTTCCGCGGTGCGGTACGGCCTCCCGCGCCGTCGCCCGGGCGGGCGGAGGCGGTCCAGGAGCCCCCTGCCGGCGAGGCGTCGCCGACCACGCCACCGAGATGACGTGACGTCACCTGACGCGCCGCCACTCGTAGCGCCCGTCGATGAAATCGCGCCCAGACCAAGCCAGTTGGCACCTCATTGCCCCTGGGGCACCGGCTCCGGGGGCACCGGCTCCGGGGCGCAGTGCGCGCGG
The DNA here is from genome assembly GCF_056434425.1 of Streptomyces sp. NPDC044033. Classification (NCBI taxonomy): domain Bacteria; kingdom Bacillati; phylum Actinomycetota; class Actinomycetes; order Kitasatosporales; family Streptomycetaceae; genus Streptomyces; species Streptomyces sp. NPDC044033. The sequence continues at coordinate 677,123 of NZ_JBWKFF010000002.1, forward strand.
CGGTAGGCCAGCGGGGACAGGCCCAGGTGGGTGTGGAAGTGCTTGCGCAGCGCGACCGGGTCGCCGAAGCCGCAGGCCGTGGCGACGCGTGCGACGGTGAGGTCGGTGGACTCCAGCAGTCCGCGCGCTTGGACCAGTCGACGCTGCAGCAGCCATCGGAGCGGGCTGGTGCCGACCTCGCCGCGGAACCGCCGGGTGAACGTGCGCTCGCTCATGAGCGCGTGCCGGGCCATGTCCTCCAGCGTGATCGGTTCGGCCAGCCGGTTCAGTGCCCACTGGCGGGTGGCCGAGGTGGAACGGTCGCCGTCCTCCGGTACCGGGTGCTCGATGAACTGCGCCTGCCCGCCCTCGCGCCACGGTGCCACCACGCACCGCCGCGCGGCGGCGCCGGCGACCGTCGCCCCGTGGTCCAGGCGGACCAGATGGAGGCACAGGTCGATGCCGGCGGCCCCGCCGGCGGACGTCAGGATGCGCCCGTTGTCGACGAACAGCGCGCCCGGATCGACGTCGACCCGGGGGAACAGCCGCACGAACAGATCGCACAGCGCCCAGTGCGTAGTGGCCCGCCGACCGTCCAGCAGGCCGGCCGCCGCGAGCAGGAACGCCGACGTGCACAGGCTGACGACCCGGGCCCGCGGCGGGATGCGGGCGAGTGCGGCGGCGATGTCCTCGGGCAGCTTTCCGGTGGCGACCAGGTGTTCCTCGGGCTCCTGGGTGGCGATCACCACGGTGTCGGCGGTCTCCAGGAGCGACTCGTCGTGGTCGACGACGATCCGGAAGTCCTGGCTCGTACGGACCGGCCGGCCGCCGAGCGAACAGGTCGACACGGAGTAGAGCCGCGCCCCGGCCGGGTCGCGGGCCTCGTTGAACACCCGCGCCGGTATGCCCAGGTCCAGCGGTATGACCCCGTCGAGAGCGAGAACGACAACACGATGAGTCATGGCCGTGATGGTACGACAGATGGCCGTACGGCCACTCGCCGCGTCCGCGGGCACCGGAGAGGCTGGGAATGCGCCGGGGCTACCGCCCCGGTCGTCGGGGCACTCACCCGTCCCGGCCATCGGGGCTTCTGTCCCGACTGTCCGGATTCCGGCCCCGGATATCGGGGCACTCGTCCCGGACAGAGAACACACGTAGTGGAAACGAGCGAGGAAAGCATGAGCGAGCAGACAATGCGCGCCGTCACCATCGGGGAGTTCGGCGGACCGGAGGTACTGGCCGCCGCCCGCGTCGCGCGGCCCGAACCGCTGCCGACCGAGGTGCTGGTGCGCGTGCACGCCGCCGGGATCAACCCGGTGGACTGGAAGACCCGCGCGGGTGGCGGCATGGCCGCACTCCAGCGGCTGCCGATGATCCCCGGCTGGGACGTCTCCGGCGTCGTCGAGGAGGTCGGCTTCGGCGTCACCACGCTCGCGCCCGGCGACGAGGTCTACGCCATGCCCTGGTTCCCGCGCCCCGCGGGCGGCTACGCCGAGTTCGTCACGGCACCGTCGCGGCAGTTCGCCCGTAAGCCCACCTCGGTCGGGCACGTCGAGGCCGCGGCCCTGCCCCTGGCGGCGCTCACCGCCTGGCAGGCCCTTGTCGATACGGCGGGCGTCTCCGGCGGGCAGCGGGTGCTGGTGCACGCGGCGGCCGGTGGCGTCGGGCACCTGGCGGTGCAGTTAGCCAAGTACCTCGGCGCCGAGGTGATCGCGACCGCCAGCGAGCCCCGGCACGCCTGGCTCAAGGAACTGGGCGCGGACGAGACCATCGACTACACCCGGCAGCGCTTCGAGGACGCCACCGGCAAGGTCGACGTGGTCATCGACCTGGTCGGCTCCCAGGACGACACCGATGTGCGGTCCGTGTCGGTGACGCACCCCGGCGGCCTGGTCATCTCCATCCCGAGTGGTGTCTCGGACGGCCTGGCCGACGCCGCCGGGCAGGCGGGCGTGCGCACCAGCCCGCTCCTGGTCGAACCGGACGCCGCCGCCCTCACCGCCATCGCCGGCCTGGTCGACACCGGCGCGCTCCGGGTCGAGGTCGAGCGCACCTTCGCCCTGGAGCAGGCCGCCGAGGCTCACCGCCTGGGCGAGACCAACCGCACCCGCGGCAAGCTCGTGTTCGACGTGGCGCGGTGACGACCGCATCATGGCCGGGGGCACGGGGGCCATGGGCGCCCGCGTCGTCCGCGCTCTCGCCGCGCGACCCGGCGCCGTCGTGCGGTACCGACCCGGGACCGTCCTCGGAACGGTCCCGGGTCCTGGTCGGGAACGCCCCGGGCGACATCCGGCCCGTCCGCGGCGACCTGAACAACGAATCCAACTCGGTCAGCTCACTGGAGAGTTGCCAGAGCCGGGATGCCGCATTGGGGTCGACGGCCCAGGGCTTGACGCCGCCGATAAGCATGTCGTCGGTGTGGGCGGGTTCCGCTATGTCGCAGTCCTGGCAGTACGCCCCGCCGTGGCCGTCGAGCAACGGTGAGGTCGCCGCCCATGCGGCCACCGCCGCGCCCTGGCCGGCGTCTTGAATCCGGATGCTGAGACGACCCCGCCAACGGCGGTTTCGCCTCAGCCGGCGATCCGGCCTCCAGCAGGCTCCCGGTCGCGTGCGGCAGGCTGCGTGGCAGCCGAGCGGAGTGCGACACTGCGGCACGGTGGGCCGAAGAAAGACAGCGGGGGTGTGCTTGTGGGAGTGGTCGAAGAGCTGTGGGCGGACGGGGAGATGCCGCTCCATGACGGGCTCTACCGGGCGGATGACACCGGCCTCGATGTGCGGGTGGACGGCCCCGGCGCCTACCATCCGGACGCCGGGCAGCCCATCCCCTTCCAGCTCGGCGGGCCGCTCGACGTGGCTCGGGCCGTGGAGGAGGGCGGCATCATCGAGGTGGACACCTACTTCGAGAGCCCGCTGCCGGACGGTTCGGGGTGGATGTCGGGCGGGGGAAGCGGGATGGGGAACATCGGATATCTCGCGCGTCTCGACGCCGGCGGCGCCTTGCGGTGGGTCACCGTCATGTTCCACTCCAACCCGTTCCTGGGGGCCCGTTACGAAGGAGCGGTCGGCGTTTTCACCAACGACTGGAAGAACCAGCTGACCCTCGACCTCGCCGGCCCCGCCCTCGCCTGACCGCGCGGGCCCCGGCCCCGCACGAGTCGCGCGGGCGCACGGGCGCGGGCGCTCAGGGCTTCGCGTCCGGCCCGTCCCCCGCGGCCGTTCCGATGGCCGCGCTGCGGTACGCGCCTGGTGTCTGGCCCATGGTTCGGGCGAACGTGTCGATGAAGGCGCTGGTGGTGGCCCAGCCGCAGCGGCGTGCTGTGCCGGTGACGGTGGCGCCCTCGGCGAGTTGGAGCATGGCGTGGAAGACGCGGGTGCTCGTTCGCCACTGGGGGTACGTGGTGCCGAACTCCGTACGGAAGAGGCGGGTGAGGGTCCGCTCGCCCACGCCGACGTGGTGGGCCAGCCAGGCCAGGGGCCGGGGGCGGCTCAGGTCCTCCTCGACCGCTCGGCAGGCGTGGGCCAGGCGTGGGTCCTGCGCGGTGGGCAGCGTCAGGGGATGGACGTCCGCGCGGCGCAGCCGGTCGTTCACCACGGCCCGCAGCCGCCGCAGTTCGGGTAGGGGCAGGTCGGGTTCGGTGCAGGCGATGAGGAGTTCGCGCAGCAGGCCGCCCACGGCCAGCACCGTGGGCGAGCCGTCGGGCAGCGGGGCGTCGTCCGGCGGAAAGCCGAGGGTGTGAACCAGAGTCTCCCCGTAGACCCGGTGCTCGTGCCACGTCATCCCCGGGGTCCAGACGGCGCGGTTGCTGGAGACCACCCAGGTGCCCCGCCCGGTCCGTACGGACATCACACCGGTGCTGACGTAGAGGAGTTGGTGGTAGGCGTGCCGGTGGCGGCTGATGACCTCGCCGGCGGCGTGGACATGGGAGGTGGCGGGCGGGATCCACTGGTGGCTGTTCTTCGACACAAGTAGGCAGAATAATGGAAGTGCGCCAGCAGGGCCCGATGGCAAAGTGACGCCATGAACACCACACCAGGAGTGCCGTCTCGGCGGCGGCACCGAACCAGTCCGTGGCCCTGGCCGCCGGCTTTCCGTACGACGGAGCCGGAGGCAGGGCTCCGGTGACAGTGATCAACAAGCCGAAGGGCCCCACGGGCATAGCGGCCCGTATACGCCACGCGGCCGTCGACACACGGCCGCTGGCCATTCCGGCCTATCGGCGCGTGCTCATCGGCCAGGGCGCCTCACTGATCGGGACGATGCTGACCGAGGTCGCCGTCCCGGTCCAGATCTACTCGATGTCGCACTCATCGATGTACGTGGGTCTGGCCGGACTCGCCGGGTTCCTGCCCATCGTCGTGTTCGGCCTGTACGGCGGTGCCATCGCCGACGCGGTCGACCGCCGCCTGCTCTCCCTGTGGTCCTCGTTCGTGACCTGGGCGGTGACGCTCCTCCTCCTCGCCCAGACCGTCCTGGACATCGGATCGGAGGTGCTCCTCCTCGCCCTCGTCGCCGTTCAGGGCGCCGCCTTCGCCACGTCCTCGTCGGCGCGCGGCGCCATCATCCCCCGCATCGTGCCGCGCGACTTGGTTCCCGCGGCCAACACGCTCCAGTTCACGGTCAGCAATATCGGGCAGATCCTCGGGCCGCTCATCGCGGGGGTCCTCGTCGCGTTCCCGCATGGGTTCGCCTACGCGTACGGGGCCGACGTGCTCCTGTTCACCGCGACCCTCTACGCGACGTTCCGGCTGCCTTCCATCAAACCGGCGGGGACGGCGGTCAAGGCCGGGGCGCGCGCCGTCGCCGAGGGCCTCCGCTTCATCGGCGGCAGCCCGGTGCTGCTCATGTCGTTCGCGGTGGACATCGCCGCCATGGTGCTGGCGATGCCGAAGGCCCTGTTCCCGCAGGCGGCCGCCACCCACTTCCACGGCGGCATCGGGTTGCTGTACTCGGCGGTCGCCATCGGGTCCCTGCTGGCCGGCCTGTGCAGTGGATGGATCTCGCGCGTACGCCGTCAGGGGGTCGCGCTCACCTTCGCCGTGGTCGCCTGGGCGACCGGCATCTCGCTGGCCGGTTTCACCCGCACGCTCTGGCTCACCGTCGTCCTCCTCATGTGCGCCGGCGCGGCCGACCTGGTGAGCTCCGTCTACCGTCAGACGATTCTCCAGACCTACGCCCCGGACGAGATGCGCGGACGCATGCAAGGCGTCTTCACCGTCGTCGTGGCCGGCGGCCCCCGGCTCGGCGATCTTCGCGCGGGGGCCATGGCGGCGGCCACCACCTTCAGCATCGCCTGGTCGGGCAGCGCCGTGCTCTGCATCGTCCTCGTCATCGGCGGCAGCCTCGCCGTACGCCCCTTCTGGCGCTACGACGCACACGCGAAATCACCGGCCGCGCACGGGGAGCCCTGACGCTCCACCGGGTCTCCAGGCCGTAGCCCCGGCCCCGCCAACGCGATCCCGCCACGCGGCGCCGCTGCGGATGTGCGCGGCGCGAACCGTTGCTCTACTGGGAGCCGGGAGGGAGAAAGGACGGTTCCCGTGCCCGAACCATCGAGCGGCGGCAGGCCCGAGCGGGTGGACGCGGTCGTCGTCGGGTCCGGGTTCGGCGGGTCGGTGGCCGCGTACCGGCTGGCCGCGGCCGGGCTCTCCGTCGTCGTCCTGGAGCGCGGCCGGGCCTACCCGCCGGGGAGCTTCGCCCGTACGCCCGCGGAGCTGGGCCGGGCGCTGTGGGACCCGAGCGAGGGGCTGTACGGGCTGTACGACGTGTGGCGGTTCCAGGGCTGCGACTCCCTGGTCTCCAGCGGTCTCGGCGGCGGCTCGCTGATCTACGCCAATGTGCTGCTCCGCAAGGACGAGCGCTGCTTCGTCCGGAACGAGGCGCTGCCCGGCGGCGGCCACGAGTCCTGGCCGCTCACCCGGGCCGACCTCGATCCGCACTACGACGCGGTGGAGGCGGTGCTGCGCCCGGTGCCGTACCCGGTGGACGCGCCCCCGTACGCCCGTACCCCCAAGACGGTGGCGCTGCGGGAGGCGGCGGAACGGGCCGGGCTGCCGTGGTCCCCGGCGCCGCTCGCGGTGTCCTTCTCCCCCGCTCCCGGCGCGCCGCCCGGACCGGAACTGCCCCTCGCGGACCCCCCGTACGGGAATCTGCACGGGGTGCCGCGCCGGACCTGCGCCCTCACCGGCGAATGCGACCTCGGCTGCAACAACGGCGCCAAGAACACCCTCGATCACACCTACCTCTCCGCCGCCCGGCACGACGGCGCCGATCTGCGGACCGGCCACCAGGTCACGACGGTGGAGCCGCTCGGGGGCGGCGGCTACCGCGTCGGTTACGTCGTGCACCCGGTGGACGACGCCGAAGGCCGGGGGGACGCGGACAGCGCGGGAGGCGCCCACGCCGAAGGGCGCCCGACCCGCACCGCCGACCTCCCCCGCCGCCACATCGACTGCGACCGGCTGATCCTGGCGGCCGGCGCCTACGGCACCGTCCGGCTGCTGCTCGCCAACCGGGCCCGGCTGCCCGGCCTCGGCCCGGCCCTGGGCACCCGGTTCTGCGGCAACGGCGATCTGCTGACCTTCCTGTACGGGCGGCCCGGCGCCCCCGTGCCCCGGCCGGACCGGGGGCCGGTGATCACCGGTGTGGTCGACGCGCCCGGCGAGGCCGCCGGCGGCGCGGGCCGGGGCCACATCGTCCAGGACGGCGGCTATCCGGGGTTCCTCAACTGGTTCGTGGAAGGCGCCCGGCTGGCGGGCGGCGCGCGGCGGATGGCCGCCTTCGCCGCCGGCCTCGCGCTCTCCTCCGTCTCCGGTTCGCCGGACAGCAACATCTCCGGCGAGTTCGCCGCCCTCCTCGGCGCGGGTGGCGGCTTCCCCGGAGTGCTGCCGCTGCTGGGCGTGGGCCGGGACGTCCCGGACGGAGTGATGACGCTGCGCGACGGCAGGCTGGACGTCGAGTGGACCACGCGGACCAGCCGCGCGTACTACGAAGGGGTGCGCGCCACCATGCGGGCGCTCGCCGACGGCATGGGGGCGCGGTATCTGGACAACCCGCTCTGGCTCTGGCGGCGCGTCGTCACCGTCCACCCGGTGGGCGGCGCGCCCATGGGCGACCGGCCGCAGGACGCGGTGTGCGACGCGTACGGGGAGGTGTTCGGGCATCCGCGCCTGTACGTGGCGGACGCGGCGGCGCTGCCGGGGCCGGTCGGCGTCAATCCGTCGCTGACGATCGCCGCGCTCTCCGACCGCATGTCCACGCGGCTGCTGGAGATGCGCCCGCCCCGGCCCGCGTACCGTCCGGCCCCGGCGCCCGCCACCGGCCTGACCTTCACCGAGAAGATGCGCGGCGCGCTCGCCGACGGTCCGGCGCTGACCCTGCGCCTGACCATCGCCGTCGACGACGTCGACGCCTTCCTCGACTCGCCGGACCACCAGGCCGCGGCGCGCGGCGAGGTGGCCTGCGACCCGTTGGGGGGACGGCTGGCCGTACGGGAGGGCTGGTTCAACCTCTTCGTGCCCGCCGGGTCTCCGGGGCGGCGGCGGATGCTCTACCGGCTGCACCTGTACGGTCCCGGCGGCCGGGAGCTGACCCTGACCGGCCGCAAGGAGGTGGGCGACGATCCGGGGATGGACCTGTGGCCGGACACGACGACCCTGGCCGTCGGCGTGTGGCCGGGGCTGCTCGGCCCGGACGAGGAGCCCGCCGGGGCGCGGCTGTGCCACGGCGCGGTGCGCGTGGGCCGCCTGGACTTCATCCGCCAGCTCGCGTCGATGCGGGCGACGGGCGCCGCGCCGCTCGCGGGGCTGACCCGGTTCGGCCGGTTCTTCGCCGGGGAGCTGTGGGACGTGTACGGGCCGGGGCGGGCGTGAACCGCGGGGCCCGGGCGCCCGGGGAGGACCGGTCCGCCCGCCCCCGGGGCCGGTCCGCCCCGGCCGGTCAGTCCGCGTGTTCGCGCAGGAACTCGGCCATCTGCGGGAAGACGTCCCGCGCGCTGTCCTTGCCCATGAACACGTCCTGGTGCCCGTAGCCGGGGAAGAGCCGCAGCCGGGAGACGCCGGGGGCGCGCAGGGCCAGTTCCCGCTGGCAGGCGACGTTGGAGTCGGACATGACGTGGTTGCGGTCCCCGCTGGTCAGCAGCAGCGGCGTGGTGAGGCCGGCCGCGGCCTCCAGGTAGTCGTCCGGCAGGTCGCGGTAGGCCGGGTCGCCGGGCCGGTACTTCACCGCGCGGCCGGCTCGTACGATCGCCCGGATATGCCGGTAGTAGTGCACGCCGGTCGCCCCGAACAGGTCCGCGATGCGCTCGTGCGTGACCGGTGACATCCGCGCGTGGTCGAAGAGCGCGGGCCGCCCGGCCCCCCACATGGCGCTCACCATGTGGCAGGCGGGGACGTCGCATTCGTGGTGGAAGAAGGACACGCCACGGGCGATCATGCGGCCGCGGGTGAAGGGCGCGTCATGCGGCCAGGCCGGATTGAGGTAGGGCAGCCCCAGGACGTACTCGGTCAGGCCGGGGACGACGCGCAGCTTGCACCGGGACCAGACGGGCAGGCGCAGCACCAGGGCGGAGCTGTTGACGATCGCGCTGGTGATGCCGGTGACCGCCCCGGCGGCCAGGCTCATCGCGAAGGCCACCGCGCCGAGGCAGTGGGCGATCACGTGCACCCGGCACTCCGGTCCGACGTGCGCGCGGAGCTCGGCGAGGGCGGCGGGGAAGTCGTGGAGGGCGACGTCGTCGAGGGTGAAGCGGTGGCAGGCGAGGTCGTACGGGAAGCGGTTGCTCATCCGGTGGTCCAGGGCCCATACGTCCCGGAACCCGTGGTCGAGCAGGTAGCCGGCCAGGTTGGCGTGCTCGGGCATGATGAACATGTCGCTCGACGTGGTCAGTCCGTGTATGAGCAGCACCGCGTCCCGCGGACTCGCGGGACCTCCCGGCGGGCCGCGCCGGAAGCGCGTCAGGCTCAGGCCCAGGCCGTCTCCGGCGGCGAACGGATGCACGGTGGCCTCGGCGTCGTGCACGCCTTCACTGGTGAACAGGGGAATGAGCCGCTCCATACGGAATCTGACCTCCGCCGCCCCCGCCTCTCGGGTGATTTGTCGCTAGAATTCAAAAATATTCCATTATGTCGCCTATGTCGCAGCGTGCCGTTTTTCACGGCCGCCTGCCGACGGGAACCGAGCGGCCCGATGTCCGACAGCCCCGCACCCCACAACGGCAAGAGCGCACTCGTCGGCCGGGCGGACGTGGTGCGGCTCCTCGACGAGGAGGCCGCGCGGGCGGCCGGTGGCGCGTTCCGGCTCGTGGAGCTGACGGGCGAGCCCGGGGCGGGCAAGACCAGGCTGCTCGGCGAGGCGGGCGCCGCCGCGCACCGGCACGGCATGACCGTACTGCGCGGCCGGGGCACGGAGTTCGAGCACGACGTGCCGCTCGCCCTCGCCGTCGACGCCCTGGACGACCAGGTGGAGAACCGGGCGCGGCAGGTCCGCGACTGCCTGGACGCGGAGAGCGCACAGCTGCTCGCGGAGGTCTTCCCGGCGCTGTCGGCGACCCGCGCGGATCCGGGCCCCGGGACCGCTCCCGCCCTCGGGCTGCACCGCTACCGGCTGCACCGGGCCGTCCGCCTGCTGCTGGAGGTCCTCGCGGACCCCGGCGGCCTCGCGGTCCTGCTGGACGATGTGCACTGGGCGGACGAGGGGTCCGTCGAGCTGCTCGCCCACCTCGCCCGGCACGCCCCGCGCGGCCCCATCCTGCTCGCCGTCACCTACCGCACCCGCCAGGCCGGACCCCGGCTCACCGCCGCCCTCGCGGACGCCGCGCCGGGGCTGGGCACCCGCGTCCAGGTGGCGCCGTTCTCGCTCCGGGAAGCCCGGGAGTTCCTCGGCCCGGCCGTCGGCGCCCGGCGGTGTCGCGCGCTGTACGAGGCGAGCGGCGGCAACCCGCTCTATCTGGAGGCGCTGTCCCGGTCCGGGGCCCGTCAGACGGCGCTCGCCACGCTGTCCCCCGCCGACCACGCGGCCCCGGTGCTCGACGGCGACGACGACCAGGTGCCGGGGCCGGTGCGGGAGGCCCTGGCCGCCGAGCTGGCCGCGCTGCCCGCGCACGCCCGGCTCGCCGCGCAGGCGGCGGCGGCGCTCGGCGACGAGTTCGACCCGGCCATGGTCGCCGTCGCGGCCCGCACCACCGAGACCGAGGCGCTCGCGGCCCTCGACGAGCTGGCCGCGCGCGACGTGGTCCGCTGCGCGCCGCAGCCCGGCCGGTTCCGCTTCCGCCACCCCGTCGTACGGCACCTCGCGTACGCCTCCTCGGGCGTCGGCTGGCGGGTCGCGGCGCACGCGCGGGTGGCGGCGGCCCTGGACGAGCGGGACGCGCCGACCGTCACCCGCGCCCGCCATATCGCCCGCTCCGCGCGGTTCGGCGATCTGCTCGCCGTCGGCGTGCTCGTCGAGGCCGCCCGCGCGACCGCCCACCAGTCCCCCGCCACCGCGGCCGGGTGGCTCCAGACCGCCTTGCGCCTGCTCCCCGAACGCCCCGCCGACCCCCAGGCCCCCGAGGCCCCCGAGGCCCCCGAGGCCGGACCCGCCGCCGACCGCCTCTCCCTCCTCGTGGAGCTGGCCCGCCTCCAGGGCGTCGGCGGCCGGCTCGTACAGGGCCGGGACACCGCCCTGGAAGTGCTCCGGCTGCTGCCCGCCGACGCCTGGGCGCCCCGCGCCCGCGCCGCCCGGTTCTGCGCGATCCTGGAACGGCTGCTCAACCGGCAGGACGAGGGCCGGGCCCTGCTCCGCGCGGAGCTGGGGCGGGTTCCGCCGGAGCACGCGGCCGAAGCGGTGCCGCTCCGTCTCCAGCTGATCGGCGACAGCCTCATCCGCGCGGACTTCCCGGCCGCCGCCGTGGAGTTGGACCGGCTGACCGCCGCCCTGGCGCGGGCCGGGCCGACGCCGTCGGCGGACGGCTCCCCGGCGCCCGGCCGGGCGCGCGAGGACTGGATGCCCGAGGACTGGGTGGCGGAGGACTGGGTGCCGCTGATCGCGCTGCGGTTCGCCTACACGTACGGCGTGGGCGAGCGCGAGGCCGCGATCGGCTACGCGGTACGGGCCGACCGGCTGACCGAGGAGGCCACCGATGCCGAGCTGGCGCCGTGGCTGGAGTCGCTGGCCTTCCTGTGCTGGGTCGACGCGATGATGGGCCGGCTGCCGCAGGCCGCACGGAAGATCGAGCGCGGCATGGCCATCGCCGACGCCACCGGGCAGAGCTATCTGTCCCCGTGGGTCCTGGCCGCGCAGGCGTTCACCTTCGGGCGGATGGGCCGGCTGACCGAGGGCGTGGACCGGGCCGAGGACGCGGTGGACGCGGCCCGGCTGCTCGGCTCGGACGAGTGCGTCGCACTGGCCCTCGCCGTCAAGTGCCTCCTCCTCAACTGGACGGGCGAGCACACGGCGGCGCTCGCCGCCGCCGACGAGGCGCTGCGGCACGCCGGGGGCCGCCGGGAGTGGTGGGCCCGGCTCGGCGGCGTGGGCCGGGGGCTGGCGCTGGCGGCGCTGCACGAGGTGGACGAGGGCGAGGCGCAGGTCCTGGCCGCGTGCGACGACTTCCTCGCGCCGCTGCTGGAGCAGTCGTGCCTGCTGATCTGCTGCGAGGCCATGGCCGACGCGGAGGCCGAGCGCGGCCGGCCCGCGGCGGCGGCCCGGTGGGCCGAGCGGGCGGAAGCCGCGCCGGGCGGCGGCGAGGCGTCGCCCTTCGCGGCGCTGGCGCGGGCGCACGCGACGCTGGAGGACGATCCGGCCGGGGCCGCGCGCGGCGCGGGCCGGGCTGCGGAGCTGTTCGGGGAGACGGGCGAGCCGCTCTTCGCGGGGCGGGCGTGGCTGCGGGCCGGTACCGCGCACGCCCGGTGCGGGCAGAAGAAGGCGGCGCGCACGGAGCTGGCGCGGGCGGCGGAGCTGTTCGGCGCGTGCCGGGCGCAGGGGCTGTACGCGCGGACCGTACGGGAGCAGCGGCGCGTCGGCGTCCGCACGGCGCGGGCGGCGGCGGGGGCGGCCGGTCAGCTCTCGCGGCGGGAGGCGGAGGTCGCGGAGCTGGTCCGGCAGGGGTTCACCAATCAGCGGATCGCGGAGCGGCTCTTCCTGAGCCCGCGGACGGTGGAGACCCATGTGGCGCACGTCTTCACGAAGCTCGGGGTGTCGTCGCGGGCGGCGGTGGCGGGGAGGCTGGCGGAGGCGGCGGGCGGGGCCGGGGCCGGGGACGGTTCCGGCGGACGCGGTACGGACGCCGACGCTGCGGATGCGCGCGGTACGGGTCCGTAGGGCGCGGCGTACGGGGGCCGCGGGGCAGGGCGGGGGGAGCTCTGGGCAGGGCGGGAGGGCCGCCGGGCAAGGCAGAGGCCGCAGGGCAGGGCGGGCCTGGGCCGTAAGCGCGGGGCCGGTCCGTAGGGCAGGGCGGGCCTGGGCCCCGTAAGCGCGGGATCGGTCCGTAGGGCAGCAGCGCCGCGGGCCCATACGGCGGCGGCCGGGCCCCTGGCACCCGGGCAGGTCCGTGGAGAGCGGCCGCGGGTCCGTAGCGGATCAGTAGTCGGGCGGGTATTTCCCCCGATGTGGGAGGGGCGGGGCGAGGCGCACGGTGAAGACCGTAAGCCTCCCACCTCACGAAAAGAGCCCCGAAATGCCTGAGCTCATCGAAACCGCCGGCGAACCGTCCCCCGCGACCACGACCGCCCCGGAGTCCGCCCCCGCCATCACGGCGCCCGAGCGGACAGCCGCCACGGCACCGGAGCGGACACCGGAGGAGACAGCGGAGCCGACGCCCGAGCAGACACCGGAACCGGCGCTGGAGCCGTTCGTGGACCCCCTGCGGATTCCGCCGCTCCTGCGGCCGGAGCCCGACGCCGACACCGGTCTGGCCGAGCTGACCGTCACGACCCGCCCCGTCCTGCTGCCCCTGCACTCGCAGCTGCCGCCGTCGCTCATGTGGGCGTACGACGGACAGCTCCCCGGGCCGACCGTCGAAGTACGGCGCGGCACCCGGCTGCGGGTGGCGTGGGCCAACGGGCTGAGCGGCCCGTACCCCCTGATCAAGGTGGAGACCCGGGTCCAGGAGCACACCCGGCACCCCGGCTACGACCCGGACGCGGACACGTTCGACCGCAAGGCGCCGAAGCTGCCGGCCTGGACGGTGGTGCACCTGCACGGCGCGCGCACCGGCGGCGGCAACGACGGCTGGACGGACAACGCCGTGCCGCCGGGCGAGACGCAGCTCGCCGAGTACGCCAACGACCAGGCGGCGACCACCCTCTGGTACCACGACCACGCCATGAACATCACCTCGCTGAACGTGATGACGGGCCTGGCCGGCATGTACTGGATCCGCGACGAGGAGGAGGAAGCCCTCGGCCTGCCGGCCGGCGCGCAGGAGATCCCGCTCGTGCTGTGCGACCGGAATCTGGACACCGACTGGGAGGGCCGCCTCACCGGCCGGCTGATGCACAAGGTCTTCCGCAACAAGCAGGACGTGCCGCTGCCCTTCTACGGGCCGTACACCCTGGTCAACGGCGTCATCCAGCCGCATCTGGAGGTGGCCGCCCGCTGGTACCGCTTCCGGATGGTCAACGGCTCCAACGCCCGCTTCTTCACCCTGCGGCTCTGCCACGAGGACGGGACGCCGGTGGACCGGGAGCTCGTCGACCGGGCCTTCCACCAGATCGGCACGGACGCCGGACTGCTGTCCGAGCCCGAGCCGCTGCCCGCCGAGGGCCTGACCCTGGCGCCGGGCGAACGGGCCGACGTGCTGGCCGACTTCTCCGTACTGCGGGGGATGCGCGTGCACTGGGTCAATGTCGCGGCCAACGAGCCGGGCCCGGCGCCCTCGCCCCAGGTGATGCAGTTCCGGGTCGAGGACCGGGAGGGCGATGACCCGTTCACCCTGCCGCGGCTCCTCAGCCCGTCCTACGAGCGGCTGAGCCACGCCACCGCTCCGGACCACGAGCACCGGTGGGTCGTGCTGACCCCGCCCGACGTGACCGGGATGCCGATGATGTGGGAGATGGAGACCGTCGAGGACGCCTCGTCGGTGCCGATCCCCAGCGACGGCGTGGTCCAGGTGCGCCGGCCGGGCCGGCCTCTGCTGACGCTGCGCCGGGTGGCGACGCTGTTCGACGACGCGACGACGTTCATGGTGCGCCAGGACGGCTGGGAGGAGTGGAACGTCCTCAACCTGGGCGGGCCGGTGCACCCCTTCCACATCCACCTGGTCCGGTTCCAGGAGACCCGGCGGCAGAACTACGACGCCCGCGGTTTCCAGCCGCTGCTGCGTGCCGACGGCACCGTGCGCGGCTACGGCACCGTCACGCCCGTCGCCTTCACCGCGGAGGTGCCGACCGAGGGCGCCGCCCGCGGCTGGAAGGACACCGTGCGGGTCGGCGATCTCACGCCGCCGCCGGCCGGGTCCGGTCAACTGGTCTCCGTTCTGGGCCAGTTCGACGGCGGCAGCGGCCGCTACATGTACCACTGCCACATCCTCGAACACGAGGACGAGGCCATGATGCGCCCGTTCACGGTCATGCCCGGCCAGGTCATGGACATGCACCCCGGCATGGGCCACGGCGGTGGCGGCCACGGCATGGAGCACGGCGCCGGCCACAGCGCGGCAGACGGCAAGGCGGACGGCAAGGAAAGCGGCAAGGAAGGCGGCCACTCGTCATGACTCCCCAGGACCGCCCGCCCACCGCCCACCCCGACGCACCGAAGGAGAGAACCGCCATGACTGCCCAGGCCGACCACCCCGGACCGCTCCGCGGCGACGGACACCGCGTCCGGCCCACCGGCGGCCAGACCCGCGCCCTCCCCCTGGAGAGCCCGGCCGAACTGTCCGAACGGCTGCCGCTGACCTACCACGCCGCCCACACCGTCACAGCGTCCCGGCACGAGATCGTCCGGGTCCTCGACGGCCGGGACGACCGGCTGCTCGCGATCGTCGGGCCGTGCTCCGTGCACGACCGGGCGTCCGCCCTCGACTACGCCTCCCGGCTGCGGGCCGCCGCGGCCGAACTCTCCGAGGACCTGCTCATCGTGATGCGGGTGTACGGAGAGAAGCCGCGCACCTGCCTGGGCTGGCCCGGCCTCGTCGGCGACCCCGGCCTGGACGGCGGGGCCGACGTCGGCCGGGGCCTGGCCGAGGCCCGGTCCCTGATGCTCGACATCGCCGAGTCCGGGCTGCCCGTCGGCTGCGAATGGGTCAACCCGCTCGCCCCCGCGTACCTCGGCGACGTCGTCGGCTGGGGCTCCATCGGGGCCCGTACGGCGGCGAGCCAGGTCCACCGGGACCTGGCCAGCGGCCTGCCGATGCCCATCGGCGTCAAGAACTCCGTCGACGGCTCGGCGCAGGTCGCGATCGACGCGATACGGGCCGCCGCCGCCCCGCACGCCTTCCTCGGCGTGTCCGCCGACGGACCCGTGTCGGTGCTGCGCACCAGCGGCAATCCGCACTGCCACCTCGTACTGCGCGGCGGCGCGGACGGCCCCAACTACGGTGCCGCGCACGTCAGCCGGGCCGGCCGGTCGCTGGCCGACGCCGGGCTGCCGGTCCGGGTCGTCGTGGACGCCAGCCACGGCAACAGCGGCAAACAACACGAGCGGCAGCACGCGGTGGCCGAGGACCTGGCCGTTCGGATCGCCGACGGCGATACCACGCTCCGCGGAGTGCTGCTGGAGAGCTTCCTGACGCCCGGCCGCCAGGACCGCTCCCCCACCGAGCCGCTCGTCTACGGACAGAGCATCACCGACGCCTGCATCGGCTGGGACGCGACCGCCGACCTCCTGCGGGAGCTCGCCGGCGCCGCCCGCGCCCGCCGCGCCGGCTCGGTCCCCCGCGCCCGGGACGGCGCGGCGGATTGGGCCTCGGCGGCCCTGGGATCCGCACAGCTCATGGAAAGGCGATGAGATCCCGTGTCCACCCCGCTCCGCTACCCCAGTACGGACCGCCGCGCGCCGGACCCCCGGTCCCCGGACCGGCCGGCACCGCGCCCCTTCGACCTCGGTGACGTCGCCCGGTTCACCAGCCCGCTGACGCGGATGCTGCTGGCCAGCGACGGTCTGACCACCACGCTGCTGGAGTCCGCGCTCTCGACGCCGCTGCGGCTGCGCGTCCTGCACCAGGGCGTGGCGCCCGCCGCCGCGCAGGCCGCCCTGGTCCGCCGGTGCCTCGGCGTCGGCGGGGACGAGCCGGTCCTGCTCCGCCGGTCGGCGATGTCCGACTCCGAGCTGACGCCCGTATCGCTGAACAGCGTCGTCGGGCTGGTGCCCGACGATCCCGCGCTGGCGGCGTGTGTGCGCAGCGCCCGTACCCCGATCGGCTACGGGCTGCGGGCCGCGGGCGCCATGCGGAGCCGGCGGCTGGTGGAGGTGGGCGTGGCCGGGTGGGAGCGCGACGGGCGCGTGCTGCCCGCCGTGTTCAAGTCCTATGTGGTGCTCGACGGCGACCTGCCCTGGCTGTTCATCCGGGAGCTCTTCAATCCGCTGCTGATCCCCGCCGGGCGGGACAGCGGCGGACGGGGGCCGGGGACCGCCGGGCGGGACAGCGGCGGACGGGAGCCGGGGACCGCCGGGCGGGCCCGCGCGCTTGAGGCGGTCCCGGATGCCGGGGCGGCTTCCCGCCGGCCTCCGCCCCAGCGGCTCGACGGGCGGACACGGCCGTTCACGGTACGGACCCCGAGGGCGGTGCCGGTTCCGGCACCGGCACCGCCCTCGGGGGCGAACGGCGAGGCGTTCTGGCTCCAGTTCGGCGGGCAGGCCACGGGGGCGCTGCTGACGGTGGCCGCGGGGCTGGTCCGGTACGCGACGGGGGCGCCGGTGACCGTCGTCACCGGCGACCATCCGGCGCCGGACCTGATGCCCCGCGAGGCCCGGTGCATCGCCAAGGAGTATGGGGCGGCGAACGGTTCGGCCGCGGCCTGGCTCGACGACTTCCCGCAGATGATGGCGTTCCTGGACGACTGCCCGCCCGTGGTCGCCGACCGCGTCCGCTGGGACGCCGGCGACAGCGCGCCCCGCCCCGGCGCGGCCGTCGGGCTGCGGCCGCGGCCGGGCTGCCGCCCCCGGGAGGTCGCCGCGCGGTGTGTGGCCCTCAATCCCGGGCGCGAACCAGGGCGGCTCGTCCTGGCCGTGCGGCTCGCACCTGAGCGGATCCTCGCCGAACTGCCCGCCCTGGTCGAGGCAGTGGCCGCCACCGGCACCCCGGTGACCTGGGTCTGTGCACCCCGGCCCGGCGGGGCGACGGCCGTCGCCGAGGTCGCCACGTTCTTCGACACCCACTACTCGATGGGCAGCCGCCCGGGCGGGCTGCTGCTCGACGACCCCGGCCGGAGCCACACCGAGATCCTGCGGACGGTGCACGCCGCCACGACGGCCTGGCAGCCCGCGCCATGAGGCTCGTATCCCGTGAGGAGCACGCGTGTTGCCGGACCATCACCCCGGCATCCCCCTGATCAACGATCAGGGGGATTCGGAACGCGGCGGGTTGAGTTCACACTCCGACCCGTTTACCCGAACCAGCATCATTTTATTGTGAGTTGGGGTGGCTATCAGGTGCCGACATCGGCGGAAGGCCGCTCTCCGCGTTCGCCGCGGCGCTCCGGCCCCACATCCGGCTCGCGCCGTCGGCGCAGGCGCCGCGCCGCTTCGATGGTGCCGCTCAGCAGGAGGGCGAGACCGAGTCCGACGCCGACGCCCGCGAGCGCGTTGTTCTGGAACGCCACGCCCCCGACGTATCCGGTGAGGACGGTGTACGCGCTCCAGGACACGCCGGCGAAGCCGGTGAAGGCCGCGTACTTCCGCCAGGGGTAGCCGACCGTGCCGGCGGAGAGGGTGACGAGGTAGCGGCCGACGGGGAGGAAGCGCGAGGTCACCAGCGCATAGCCGCCCCGGGCCGCCAACTCGGCGGCGAGCCAGTCGTATACCGCTCGGCGTCTGGTCCCTGCACGCAGCCGTTTCGTGAGACGGCCCCCGATCAGCCGGCCGAGACCGTAGGGCACCAGGTCGCCGAGGAACGCCCCGACCGCCGTCGCGGCGATCACGGCGGCCAGATGGGTTTCGCCGCTCGCCGCGTAGACCCCGGCGATGACGACGACGGGTTCGCTGGGCACGAGGGGCAGGAAGGAATCGAGGAGGGACACCCCGATGAGAATCACGTAGAGCCACGGTGAGGCGATCCAGGACTCGGCGAGCCGGAGCCAGTCGGTCACCCTAAGACCTCCTGGGCATGGGCCGGCGGCGAGGCATTCGCGGTGTCGCCACCGTCACCGCCTCCGTCACCGTCGCCATCGCCGCCTCCGTCGCCATCGCCACCGCCGCCGCCGTCGCCGTTCGCCTCGGCTTCGAGATGTTCGGCCATGGCGCGGGCGCCGTCGGAGGAGAAGCAGAGTGCGAGCCTGGCGGCGGACCGCGCGGCGCGCGGGGCGGCGCGCTCGAACATCGCGCGCTCGTACGCCGACAGCGCCGCGGTGAGGTCGCCTTCGGCGTCGGCGAGTGCCGTACCGAGTTCGGCGGCGTCCTGGAGAGCGAGGTTGGCCCCTTCTCCGGCGAAGGGCGACATCAGGTGGGCCGCGTCCCCGAGGAGGGTCACTCCTGGGACGGGACGCCAGGTCAGACCGACCGGCAGCATGAACAGGGGGCGGGGCAGGATGGTGTCGTCGCAGTACCGGATGAGGTCGGTCAGCCGCGGCGACCAGTCGGCGAAGTGCGCCAGCAGCGCCCGGCGCGCCTCGTGGGGGCGGCCGTAGGGGATGCCCGATGTGTTCAGCCAGCCCTCGGGGGCGCGGAAGCCGATGTAGGTGCGGATGCGGCCGTCCCCGTCGCGCTGGGCCATCAGGGCTTTGCCGTCCTGGAAGGCGTAGAGGCTGCCGGGGCCGACGAACCGCGCCGGTTCGGGTCGGCCCGTATCGGCGTCGGGGATGCCGGTCTCGATGAAGCCGACCCCGGTGTACGCGGGCACAGCGTCGGTCAGGAGCGGTCGGACCCGCGACCACGTTCCGTCGGCGCCGACGAGCAGGTCGCACGTGTCCGTCTCGCCGTCGCCGAACTCCAGCCGGTGGCGCCCGTTCCCGACCGGCATGGCGCGGCGCAGTTCATGGCCCCAGCGGACGGTGCCGGGCGCCAGCGAGTCGAGCAGGATGTCACGCAGCACACCGCGGTCGATCTCCGGTTCCGGTGCGTGGGTGTCCGTGCCGGTCTCCTGCCGGTACACGGTCCCGTCCTTCCCCAGGAGCCTCATGTGCTGCGCCTCCGGGCGGGCCGCCGCCCGGTACCGCGCGTCGAGGCCGGCGAGGCGCAGGGCGCGTTGGCCGGAGTCCGGGTGCAGGTCGAGGCTGCCGCCCTGCGGCCGGGCGGCGCGCGACGCGTCGCATTCGTGGACGGTGACGTCGATGGAGCGGGTCTGGAGGACGCGCGCGAGGGTGAGGCCACCAGGGCCACCCCCCACGATCGCGATGCGAGGCTGGGTGCTCATCAGGTCTCCCGGTTTTCCGGATCGCTCAACAGGCGGGTGTGTCGACGTCGTTGGGGTGACTCAGCGGACGGCGGAGAGGACGTCGACCATGGCGGCGTGCAGCGCCGGGGTCGCGGCCAGGAAGTCCGGGCTCGACAGCCGCCACGGCCGGCCGCCGGTGTCGGTGACCGTTCCACCGGCTTCCGCGACCAGCAGCGCGCCGGACACGAGCCCCGAGCGCACGTCGCTGTACTGCCAGAACCCGTCCATGCGCCCGGCCGCCACCTGGATCAGCTGCATGGTGGCGGGCACCGAGACCCGGGTGACCAGCGCACTCCGCAGCATGGCGCCGACGGACGCGGCGATCCGGTCGTACGTCGCGCCGCCCTCGCCCGGTTTGGCCTGCCCGGTGCCCACGAACGCGCCGCTCAGCTCGGATTTCGAGGAGGGCCGCAGCCGGGCGCCGTTCAGGAAGGACCCGCCACCCCGGACGGCGGTGTAGATGTCTCCGGTCAGCGGTACGGACACCGCCGTCACCGCGGGCTTGTTGCCGCGCACCAGGGTGGCCGTCACGGACCAGTCGCGCATGCCGTGCACGTGGTTGATGTTTCCCTCGACGGCGTCGGTGACCCACCATTCGCCGTCGGGCAGTCGGCCGGTCTCCAACTCGTCGTCGACCCATCCCGCGTGCGGTCGGAGCCTCTCCAGTGGATCGCGCAGTAATCGCAGGGACGCCGCGTCGTTGGCGTGGATCGCGGCGACGACCTCTTCGAAGCCGCCCGGGCGGGCGTCCGGGGAGAACCGCTCCTGTACGTGTTCACCGGCGGCGCGGACCGCGGTGACCAGCTCGGTCAGCAACGACTCATCCTCGGCGAGGTGGGGGTCGCGGCCGCCGAAGGCGGGGGCGGCGTCGGGTTCGGAATTCCTCAACATGCGGAACCAGCCTGTGAGTTGGGGAGGGCGGGAGTTGTCTCACCGCCGGGATTCACGCTAGAAACCAACTAGCATGTCGTCAAATGCATGTTCGTAAGCTTTGGGATGACTCTGATGCATCTGGATCTGAACCTGCTGACCGCTCTCGACGCACTCCTTGAGGAGGGCAGCGTGGCGGGCGCCGCGGACCGACTGCACCTGACCGCACCGGCCATGAGCAGAGCGCTCGGCCGGGTCCGCCATGTCACGGGCGACCAGATCCTGGTCCGCACCGGGCGAACGATGACCCCCACGCCGCACGCCCTCGCGATCCGCGAGGAGGTCCACCTGCTGGTGCGGCGCGCGCACGCGGTGCTCTCCTCGGAACGGGAACTCGACCTGACGACGCTGGAGCGGACCTTCACGCTGCGGTGGAACGACGCCATCACCAACGCCGTCGCCCCCGACCTGTTCACCACGGTCCGGGCCCACGCCCCCGGCGTTCGCCTGCGGCTGCTCGCCGAAGCCGACGGGGACACCAACGACCTGCGGCGCGGGCAGGTCGACCTTGAGATCGGCGCCACCCGCCCGACCCAGCCGGACGTCCGCCACGAGACGGTCGCCCACGACCGGCTGGTCGTCGCCCTGCGCTCCGGCCACCCCCGGGCGAGCGGCCGGCTCACCCTCGACGACTACACCGCGGCGGACCACGTGACCGTGTCCCGCCGGGGTCGCCTGCGGGACCTCATCGACGACCTGCTCGAAGCGCGGGGACTGCGCCGTCGGGTGATCGCCGCCGCCCCGACAGGCTCCGCGGCGCTGCGCCTGGCCCGTGCGAGCGACGCCCTCGTCGTGGTGCCCGAGCTCATGGTCGGGCCCGTGACCCGTGAACTCGGGCTCCTTCTGCGCCCCCTGCCCTTCGACGTGCCGCCCTTGCCCGTCATCCTCGCGTGGCACCAGCGGCACGACGACGACCAGGCGCACCGCTGGCTACGGGACCAACTCCGTACGGCACTCCAGCGGCCCGGCTCGGACGGCGGCTGAGGCCGAGGGGTGAGGCCGAGGGGTGAGGCCGCGGGGTGAGGCCGCGGGCCGAGGGGCGAGATCACGGTCCGAGAGGCGAGAGCGGGGGCCGGCCGGGTGTCCGCATCGCATCTCCTACGCCAGGCGACCCGCGGCACATGAGCCGCGACACCGATCGAAGGCAGGCTCTAGCATGACCCCCAGCGTCGACGCGTCGGGAGCTGAAAGCCATGCCACAGCAAGGGCTGGTCGAGCACGACTATGTGATCGTGGGCGCGGGGTCGGCAGGCAGTGTGATCGCGCGGCGCCTGCTCGACCAGGGGCGTTCGGTGCACATCCTGGAGGCGGGCCCGGCCGACGACGATCCGGCGGTGCACAGCCCGCAGGGGTGGCCGACGCTGCTGGGGTCGGAGGTGGACTGGTCGGTCATGACGGTCCCTCAACGCCACGCGAACGGCCGGTCGTTGTTCTGGCCGCGCGGCAAAGTGCTCGGCGGCAGCAGCTCGTTGAACGGCATGATCTACATCCGCGGGCACCGCAGCGACTACGACGCCTGGGCGTACGGCGGTTGCCCCGGCTGGGACTGGGACAGCGTGCTGCCGTACTTCCTCCGCTCCGAGGACCACGCCGACGGCCCGAGCGCCTGGCACGGCCGGGGCGGCCCGCTCCCCGTCGCCCGGATCACCGAACCCCACCCCACCGCCGAGGCGTTCGTGGCGGCCGCGGTCGATCTGGGGCACGCGCCGACCGATGACTTCAACGGCGAGCGGATGACGGGGGCGGGCTTCAACCACGTCACGATCCGCGACGGCCGCCGGATGAGCGCGTGGCAGAGCTTCATGGCACCGCTGGCCGCGCATCCGGCGCTGAAGGTGAGCTCCGGCGCGCGGGCGCACCGGGTGCTGCTGGAGGACGGCCGGGCCGTCGGCGTGGAGTACGCGGCCGGTGGCGCGCTCCACCGGGCGTACGGGACGGCGGAGGTGGTCCTGTGCGGCGGCGTGATCGGTTCGGCGCAGTTGCTGCTGCTGTCCGGCATCGGGCCCGCGGACCATCTCCGGCGGGTCGGCGTCGAGGTCGCCGCGGACCTGCCCGGGGTCGGTGCGAACCTCCACGACCACCTGCTGGTCAGCAATGTCTACGAGGCGTCGCGGCCGCTGCCCGCCGGGCGGGCGAACCTCCTGGAGAGCCAGCTCTTCGCCTCGACGGACGGGCGGCGGCCGGGCCCCGACCTGCAGCCGTTGTTCATGCACCTGGTCTATCCGGCCGAGTCCTATCCGGTGCCCGAGCACGGTTACACCATCGCCCCCGGCATCGTGCGCCCCCTGTCCCGGGGCACCCTGCGGCTCGCCTCGGCGGACCCGGAGGCCGCGCCGCTGGTGGACCCGAATGTGCTGGCGGAGCCGCACGACATGGAGTCGCTGGTGGACGCGGTGGAGTTGTCCCGGGAGATCGGACACAGCGCCCGTTTCGACGACTGGCGCAAGGCGGAGGCGGCCCCGGGGCCGGATGCGCGCACCCGCGCCGACATGCGCGCCTATGTACGCCGCGCGGTCGGTACGTACCACCACCAGGTCGGTACGTGCCGGATGGGGCAGGACTCGCTGGCGGTCGTCGACCCCGAGTTGCGGGTGTGCGGCGTCGCGGGGCTGCGCGTCGCGGACGCGTCCGTCATGCCGTCGGTCCCCTCCGGGAACACCAACGCCCCCACCATCATGATCGGCGAGAAGGCCGCCGAGCTCCTTCTCCACGGCAGAGGCGAGGCCGGTGGCGGGCTCCGAGGCGGGCCCGACGCCGGTGGCGGGCCGTTGTAGGGTCGCCCCCGTGATTCATGGCGACGGGGTGGGGATTCGGGGCGCGGACACGGTGGACGCGGCGGTGATCGCGCGTATCCATCTGGCGTCACGGGCGGCGACGATGCCGTATCTCCCGGCGCAGCGGCGCGGTGAGGACGAGGTGGCGTGGTGGATCGAGCACACCGTGTTCAAGGAGTGTCGGATGTGGGTCGCGGTCCTGGGCGGGGAGGTGGTGGGCTATGCCGCTTTGGAGGGCGACATGCTCGAACACCTCTATCTGCGTCCGGACGTCCGCCGCCGGGGCATCGGCACGCTGCTCCTCGATGAGGCGAGGCGGCACAGCCCCGGGGGGATGTCGCTGCGCGTGTTCCAGCTCAACACGGACGCCCGCCGGTTCTACGAGCGCCACGGCTTCACGGTGCTCGACACCAACGACGGCAGCCGCAACATGGAGAACCTGCCCGATATGACCATGCGCTGGACGCCGGGCACGCCCCGGTAGGCGGGGGCGCCCGGCGCGGCGGTACGGACCGGGGGGCGGCGCTATGGATCGGGCGCTGGCGCTACACGCCGGGGTCGGCACTACGGACCGGGGCCAGCGCTGAAGGCCGGGTCGGCCGACGGCAGTACGGGCCGCAGGACCGGCATTACGGGCCGGTGCCAGACTTGCACGCCGGGGCCGGACCCACGGACCAGGGCCGGACTTACGGACCGGGGCCGGACCCACGGACCGGGGCCGGACCCACATGCGGAGGCCGGACCTACGTAGCCGGAGCCCCCGCTCGCGGGCCGGAGCCCGGCGCTACGGCCCCGTACGAGCGGCGAGCCAGTCGGCGCCGCGGGCCGCCAGTGCGCGGCGGCGCTGCCACCGTGACCGGGGCGGCACGATCCCGCCGCCGCCCGCGGTCGCCTCGGTGACCGCGGCCAGACTCCGGCCCGCCCGCGCGAGGTCGGCCATGAGTTGATCTCTGCGCTCTCCGGGGCCGGTGGTGCGCAGGGCGGTGTACAGGCCCTCGATCCGGGCCACGGCCGCGCCGATGCGCAGGTTCGCGCTGCCCGTCGGCGGTTGCTGCTCCTGCGACAACTCCACTGCCCCTTCGCGTCGGTCCACCCGAATCCATCGAGTTGCTCAATTGCGCAATCGTGCAACTATATTAGCGACCCCACCTCGGCCCATCTGTGTGGCCCTCGTCATAGACGCTTGCGGGCTTGCGCGACCAGGCAACTAACTCGGCGAGCGAACCGTCTCACTGGCCGACGAGCACAAGCACGGCCGGAGCGGGCCGGCGGGGGGAAGCCGGTGAACCGCCGAACGGACTGGTGAGAACGGACGTATGCAAGAACAGCAGGCACGAGCAGCAGGCGGCGGACAGACCCGCCGGGGCGCTCGAAGCGCCCCGTACCCACCGCGGAAGGAGCCCGCCCTCGCGGCGGAGCCCGCCTCTCCCGGAGCGGCCGGCTCGTACGGGCCCGAACAGGTGAGCAGTACCCCCACTGCCCGGCGCGGCACGCGCGGCGCGGTGGCCGTCGCCCTGGTGGCGCCGCCGCTGCTGGGCGTGGCCGTGGACAGCATGGTCGGCTCCGGCCCGGGGTGGACGCTGGCGGCCGGGGCCGCGCTGGGCGCGGGCTGGGCGGCCGTCCTGGCGGCCCGGCGGCACGCCCTGTGGTGGGTGGTGCCGCTGCCCCCGCTGGTGGTGGCGGCGGTGACGGCGGGCGCGGGGCTGCTCGGCGCCGGGCCGTCCGGCGGCAAGACGCTCACCACCGATCTGGTGCGCTGGGCCGTCGCCGGGTTCCCGGCGATGGCGGCCGCGGAGTGCGCGGTACTCGCGGTGCTGGCCGTACGCGGCCTCGGCGGCATGCGGCGCGGGAGGCGCGGAAATGGCTGAGGAGCGCGGGTCCCGGCAGTCGGGGCCGAACAAGCACGGGACCCGGCGTCGCGCACGCCCCCGCGGCAAAGCGGCGGCCGCCCCCGGCACGGCGGGCCGGCCGCCGCGGATGGTGCTGGCGCTGCGCGCCATGGTCTGGGCCGCCTCCGCCGTCGTGCTGATCACCTGCGGGGCCACCTGGTACGCGTACCACTCGCTGACCGACGGCATGACCACGTCGAGCGCGCTGGACTCCATCAAGAAGAACGCGCCCAAGCACCTCGACAGCTCGGTGAACCTGCTGCTCATCGGCCTCGACTCGCGCAAGGACATGAACGGCAACGACCTGCCCAAGCAGTTCGTGCAGGACCAGTTGCACGCCGGGTCCAGCCAGATCGGCTACTACAACACCAACACGCTGATCCTGATGCACATACCGAAGGACGGCGGCAAGGTCCAGGCGTTCTCGGTGCCCCGTGACGACTATGTGGAGACCTACAACGGCGACGGCTCCGTACAGGGCCACTTCAAGATCAAGGAGGCGTACTCCAACGCCTACGCCGGGGCCCACGACAAGCTCACCGCGCAGGGGATGAAGGGCGCGAAGCTGGAGGGCAAGAGCCGGGAGGCCGGGCGGGAGGCGACGCTGGCCACGGTGCAGAAGTTCCTGGACGTGCCGATCGACCACTTCGCCGAGGTCAATCTGCTCGGCTTCTACGACATCGCCAAGGTGCTCCAGCCGATCACGGTCTGCCTCAAGCACCCGGTGAAGGACCACTACTCGGGCGCCGACTTCGGCGCCGGGGTCCAGAAGCTCGACGCCAAGCAGTCGCTCGCCTTCGTGCGCCAGCGCCACGGGCTGCTCAACGGCGACCTGGACCGCACCCGCCGCCAGCAGGCGTTCATCTCGTCGGTCACCCACGAGCTGAAGAACCAGGGGGTCTGGGGCGACCTGGGCAAGCTGCAAGGGCTCCTCGACGTCGTCAAGAAGGACTTGGTCCTCGACAAGTCCTGGGACGTGCTGGACTTCGCCCAGCAGGCGCCCAACCTCACCGGCGGCAACGTCGTCTTCCACACCCTGCCCATCACCGGGTTCGGCACGCGCAACAAGGAGTCCGTCAACCTCGTCGACCCGGCCCAGGTCAGGAAGATCGTCCAGCAGGCGTTCGCCACCGCCGCCCCGAAGGACTCCTCGGGCGGCAAGAAGCCCGAGAAGGCCGCGCCGGGCACGGTCGACGTCCGCAACGGCAACGGGGCCACCGGCGCCGCCGACGCCGGGCTCAAGGCCCTGGCCAAGCTCGGCTACACCGCGGGCGCGGCGGGCGACGCCCCGGCGCAGCCGCACACCACGATCGTCTACGGCAGCGGCGCGCAGAAGGCCGCGCAGCAGATCGCGGACCGGCTGAAGACGGCGGCGCCCACCCCGAGCGCGTCGGTACCCGCGGGGCACGTCAGCATCACGCTCGGCCAGGACTACAAGCTCCCGACCGAGGCACCCGCCACATCGGACGACTCCAAGCCCAGCACCGGCCCGGCTGGTTCCTCGTCGTCCTCGTCGGATGATGACGACGACACGTCGGGCCCGGCGGTGAAGGCGGGCGGCGTTCCATGCGTGAACTGACGCCCGCAGCAAGGGCGTTGGGAGGCAGAAACTAAGCGTTACCTTACTGACGCCGAGCGTCTCCTTTCGGACACCGCTGCGGCCGGGAGCCTCGCGCCCCCGGCCGCAGCGGTGTTTTCGGGACAGTCCGGGTGGCGCTCCCGCTGTTCACGGCGTCAGGATTACGTCCGACGCTCACCTCCGGCCCACTCCGAGGGACGTCCGCCGGCGCGCCGCTCCGGTAGTGATTGCACGCGCCCCGAGGCCCCCGGAGACCTCGGGGCGCGGCTGGAATAACTCTCACATCCCCTGGAACACCCGCCTTACGTTCGATGGCGTGCGGCGGTGAAGACCGGCCGAATTGCCGTGTCGAGCACCCGATCCGTTCGAGGATCCGCTGACGTCCGCCGCGCGGAGCAC
The DNA here is from genome assembly GCF_056434425.1 of Streptomyces sp. NPDC044033. Lineage (NCBI taxonomy): Bacteria > Bacillati > Actinomycetota > Actinomycetes > Kitasatosporales > Streptomycetaceae > Streptomyces > Streptomyces sp. NPDC044033. The sequence goes on from NZ_JBWKFF010000002.1 coordinate 704,178, forward strand.
CACGCATGTGCCAAGGTTCACGCGCCGCCGGCCGGGTCCTGTCCGACCTGCCGCCGCTCCGCCGAACCTGCCCGGAAACCCTTCCGAACGGGGAGTGCGCAATGGCTACCTTTGTTCCCGTGGAGAGCGTGACCAGCTCCCGTGACCGCTCGCGCGTGCACTACAAGCGGTTCCACAACATCTATCTGTACGTCACCGAAAAGTGCCAACTGCGGTGCGGACACTGCTACATGGGCGACCGTCTGGAGCGCGGGCTCTCGCTGACGTTCGACCGTGCGAGCAACATCATGGACTACTGCCGCACCCTGGGCGGCGAGTACATCACCTTCCTCGGCGGCGAGCCCACGCTCCACCCCGACCTGCCCCGCATGGTCGACTACGCCGAGGAGCTGGGCTACAAGCAGATCATGATCAACTCCAATGGTCTGCTGGAGCGCACCATCGACAAGATCGACCCGGCGAAGCTGCACTACATCTCCTTCAGCCTGGACGGCGCGAGCCCCGCCACGCACGACGCGATCCGCGGCGAGGGCATGTTCGACAAGACGGTCCCCTGCATCCGCGAGACCATCGCCGCGGGCTACGACGTGCGGCTGATCTGCACGATCTCCCAGCTCAACATCGACGACGCGGCGCCGCTCCTCGCGCTCGCCGACGAGCTCGGCGTCAAGATGGTCAACTTCCACGTCTTCTCCGAGGAGGGGCGCGGGATCGCCAACGCCGAGGAGTGGTCGCTCTCCCCGCAGCGCTGGATCGACTTCTACGAGTACCTGGAGTCGATCAAGGAGAACTACCGGACGTCGATCTGGTACCCGCCGACCTACGCGGGCGCCCAGAAGCTGGAGCGGTACATCGACGAGGGGTACCGCGGCTGCGTCGGCTGCTCGCTCGACCGGTTGTCGATCTTCCCGGACGGCCGCTGCTATGTCTGCTCGGTGCTGTTCGACGAGCCGATGCACTTCGCCACGATGACCGACCGCGGGCTGCGGCTGAACCGCCAGCACAACGAGTTCGAGCTGTTCACCCAGGCCGCCTTCCAGGCCAAGGACGAGCCCTGGCTGAGCGGTTGCCCCGCCGAGGAGGTGCTCGCCAAGAACGGCAAGCCGCGGACCCCCGACGGACTCGTGTCGATGTGCCGGCTGTGGAAGTCCCAGGCCTGAGGCCGAGCCGACCGGACGGGCCTTCGGGCGCCGGGGTGCGCCCCGGCGCCCGGGAAGAGGAGAGAGCACAGACATGGCCGTAGCCCCACCCGAGGAGGCGGTGGCCGATCACCCGGCCACCGCGGTACGGACCCAGGCCGCCGACCGCGCGCGGATCAAGCTGGCCTGGCGGCAGATGCCGGTGCTGGCCGGACTCCGCCGCAGGTTCCGGCCGGAGAAGCCGCTGCGTGACGTCCGTATCGCCGCGGCCCTGCACGTCAGCCCCGAGAGCGCCCATCTCCTGGTCGCCCTCAAGGACGCCGGGGCGCACGTCCTGCTGCATCCGTCGAACCCCAGGACCGTGGACGCGGGCGCGGTGGCCGAGCTGGAGAGGCACCGTACGATCCGGGTCCTCACGCCCGACCCCGCGGCCGGACCCGACCACCTGGCCGGGCGACTCGCCGAATTCCGCCCGCAGTTGCTCATCGACAATGCGGCGCTCCTCGTCGCCTGCGGCGAACGGCCCGAGGCGGCGCGCGAGCTGGTCGGCGCCACCGTGCACTCGCGCAGCGGCACGCAGACCGTGAAGGCCCTGGCCGCGGCGGGCTCGCCGCTCACGGTCCCCGTGCTGTCGCTGGTGGACAACCCGCTCAAGAACGCGATCGAGACGCCCATGGGCACCGGGCAGTCCACCGCCGCCGCGGTCATCGGGGCCACCGGCATGCAGCTCAGCGGCAAGCACGTGACGATCATCGGGTACGGGACGGCGGGCCGGGGCATCGCCTCCTATGTGTCGGCGCTCCGGGCCCGGGTGACGGTGGTGGACGTCTCGGCCGTGGCCTGTCTGCGGGCGGCCGCCGCCGGTCATGGGATCGACTCGCTGACCAACGCCCTGAGCAGCGCCGATGTCGTCATCGTGGCCACCGGCACGCACGGCGTCATCGGCGGCCACGACCTGGATCTGCTGCGGGACGGCGTGGTGCTCGGCAACATCGGGCACTACCCGGACGCCGTCGACGTGCCCGCGCTGGCCGCCGCGGCGAAGAAGGTGCTGCCGGTCTCTACGGGCCTCGACGAATACCAACTGCCGGACAAATCCGTGTACTTGCTCGGCGGCGGGGTGCAGTTCAACCACGTCTGCGGAGGCGGCAACGCCAGCGAGATGATGGACCTCTCGCTCTCGCTGCACGCCCTGTGCGCCGTACGGCTGTGGGAGCGGCGCGGCAGCCTGCCGCCGGGCCTGTCCGTCGCCCCCGAGGAACTCACGGAGGACGTGGCCCGCGCCAAGCTCAGGGCGTTGGGACACGTCGGATGACCGGCACCGCCCCCATGCCCGTACTGCGTTCCCTGGAACGGGACTTCGGGCAGCGGCGCCCCCTCGCCGGCCGCAAGGTGGCCGCCGCCCTCAACGTCACCGACGAGGCGGCGCGGCTCGTGCGGGTCCTCCTCGCGGGCGGTGCCCGCGTCGTCGTGGTGTCGTCCAAGTCCACCACCTTCGACCCGGAGGCGGGCCGCGAGATGACCGCTCTCGGCGCGCGGGTGCTGGACACCCCGCTACAGGAGTCCAGCTCCGGCGCCCGGTGCGTACTCGAATTCGCCCCGGACCTGGTCGTCGACAACGGCGAACTGGCCCTGCTGTGGAGCCGTACGGACGGGGCGACGCCGGTGCTCGGCGGGACGGCGCACTCACGGAACGCGGTGAAGAAGGTCGCCGAGGCGGGCGGCGCGCTGCCGTTCCCGCTGTTCTCCGTCGCCGCCTCGGCCCTCAAGTCCGCGGTCGAGACGGCGCACGGCACGGGGCAGGCCGCGCTCCTCGGCGTACTCGGCGCCGGGGTCCAGCTCGCGGGCAAGAGCGTGCTGGTGGTCGGCTACGGGGTCACCGGGCGCGCGGTCGCCGACTACGCCCGGGGGTGCCACTGCCGCGTCGAGGTCGCCGAGGTCTCACCGGTGGCCGCGCTGCGGGCGGTCTACGAGGGCCACCGGCTGGTGCCGCTGGACCGGGCGCTGCCCGCGGCCGATGTCGTCATCACCGTCACCGACGCGCGGCGGGTGCTCTCCCTGGAGCGGCTGCGCGCCCTCAAGGACGGCGCGGTGCTCGGCGGGATCGGGCACTCCGCCGAGGAGATCGACCGGGCCGCCCTCGCCACGGCCGCCACCATCCGTAGGGTCGCGCCCGGACGGATCGACTACGTCCTGGACGGCAAGCGGCTCACCCTCCTGGAGGGGCCCGGCGGCAACCACGTCTACGCGGGGATCAACCCGCCGGAGATGATGGACATCTCCCTGGCCCTGCACGCCCTGTGCCTGACCCACCTCGCGGCGCGGCCCGCGCCGCGAGACGGTCCGCCGCCGCGGCTGCTGCCGGTGCCCGCCGAGGTCGAGGCGGAAGTGGCCCGGCGCAAGCTCGCCGCGCTCGGCCACGAGTGGCGGCCGGAACCGGATGGGGAGGCGCTGTGAACGTCCTCGTGCGCGGCGCCGTCAGCGCGCTCGGCCGGCGGGTCATCACCGCCGAACTGAGGCCGCCACGCTTCCACTTGGAATTCTCCGACGCGCACGACACGGACCGGGAGGCCAAGTTCGGCCGGTGCGATGTCATCGTCGTGGACCAAGAGCCTCTGGACAAGGCCGACTTCGCGCTCCTGCACCGGGTCCGCCTGGTGCAGCGCCTGGGGCGCGGACAGTACGACATCTCCGGAGAACTGGCCGCCGCCCAGGCGCACAACGTGCCGGTGGCGCACAACAAATCCGGTTTCGCCGCGGCGGCCACCGCCGAACACACCGTCATGGCGGCGCTCGCGCTGCTGCGCCGGCTGCCCGACGCCGATACGTTCGTACGCTCCGGGGAGTGGCACGCCTCCAACCGGTTCGACGCGGCCACCCGGCAGCTGGGCGGCGCGTCGGTGGCGCTGGTGGGCATGGGCCGGATCGGCACGGCCACGGCCCGGCTACTGTCGGCCTTCGGCGCCGAAGTCGGCTACTTCTCCCGCACCCGGCTCGCCTGCGGGCGGGAGCGCGAACTCGACGTCCACTACCAGCCGTTGGAGAGGCTTCTGCCCGCCGCCGACGTGGTGAGCCTGCATGTGCGGGCCGACGCCGCCGACTACCGTTTCGGCGCGGCGGAGTTCGCGCTCATGCGCCCGGGCGGCTACTTCGTCAACACCTCGCGCGGCGGCCTCGTCGACGAGACCGCCCTGACCGCGGCGCTGCGCTCCGGCCGCCTCGCCGGGGCCGCGCTCGACGTGTTCGCCGCCGAGCCCCTGGGCCCCGGCTCGCCGCTCGGCGGCGCCCCGAATCTGCTCCTGACACCCCATATCGCCGGTCGCACCCGGGAGGTAGCCGAAATGTACTTCCGCTCCGCCTGCGCCAACATCGTCCGCCTGGAGGAAGGGCAACCGCTGCGGGACCTCGTCGAACCCATGGCGCGGGGTGCTCGCTGATGCTCGTCCTGGGAATCAACTTCGGCTTCCACGACCCCTCCGCGGCTCTGCTGGAGGACGGCGGGCTGCTGGCCATGGCCGAACAGGAGCGGTTCAGCCGCCGCAAGCGAGCCCGGCTGGAGATGCCGATCGAGGCCGTACGGTCCTGTCTGCGGCAGGCCGGTGCGCGCGCCGCCGACGTCGGGGCCATCGCCACCGGCTGGGACATCGGCCGCTTCGAACCGGCGCTGCCGGCCGCGCCCTACCTGGAGCTGGACAACGCCCTGCCCGCCGAGTTCGACCGCCCGCTGCGGCCGAAGGCGGTGCCGGTGGCCCACCACCTGTCGCACGCGGCCAGCGCCCTGTGGTCCAGCGGCTTCGACGAGGCGGCCATCGTGGTGGTGGACGGGCAGGGCGAGCGGGAGTCCAGCTCGATCGCGTACGGCGACGGGGACGGCATCCGGACGCTGGCGAGCTACCCGGTCAACGCGTCCCTCGGGCACTTCTACCGGGCGGCCACCCAGTACGCGGGCCTGGAGACCGCGGGCTCCCGGGGCGAGGGCAAGCTGATGGGGCTCGCCGCGTACGGCCGGGCGCGGGAGCCGATGCCACTGGTCACCGAGGACGGCGGCCCCGCGATGGCGCCGGAGCTGCGGGTCGAGCACACCGCGGACACCCGTACCGAGATGCGTGAGGCGCTGCTGTCCTGGTGGCGGCGGACCACGTTCCCGTATCTGGACGGGCAGCGCGCGGAGCAGATGGTGTACGCGAACTTCGCGGCCTCCGCGCAGGCCGCCCTGGAGGAGGCGCTGCTCGGCCTCGCCCGGCACGCCCGCGAGGCGACGCGCAGCGGGCGGCTCGTGGTGGCCGGGGGCGTCGCGCAGAACTGCTCGGCCAACGCCCGGCTCGCCGCCAGCGGGCTCTTCGACGAGTACTACTTCCTGCCCGTCGCCCACGACCCCGGCGTCAGCCTCGGCGCCGCGCTGCACGTCGCCCATGCCCACGCCCGTACGACGGGCGGGGCGTTCTCGCCCACCCGCATCGACCACGCCTACTGGGGGCCGGGCCCCGACGACGCGCAGACCGCCGAGGCGCTGCGGGCGGACGGGCTGCACGTGGTGCGGGTGCCGGAGGCCGAGCTGATCGGCCATGTCGCGACCGCCATGACCGAGGGCCGGATCGTCGGCTGGTGCTCGGGGCGCGCGGAGATCGGGCCGCGGGCGCTCGGCGCGCGCAGCGTGCTCGCCGACCCCAGGAGCCGGGAGATCGTCTCCCGGCTCAACCGGATCAAGGGGCGCGAGATCTGGCGCCCGCTCGCGCCGAGCGTCCTGTCCGAGCGGTTCGACGCCTACTTCGACACCCCGCACCGCTCCCCGTTCATGAACGTGTCGGCGACCGTACGGCCCGAGGCGCGGTCCCGGATACCGGCCGTCGTGCACGTCGACGGCACGGCGCGCCCGCAGTCCGTGGAGCGGGAGCACAGCCCCCGGTACTGGTCGCTGATCCGCCGCTTCGAGGAGCTGACGGGGGTGCCGGTGGTGCTCAACACCTCGTTCAACCTGGCGGGCGAGCCCATCGTGAACACCCCCGCGGACGCGGTCCGCACCTTCCTCGGCAGCGGACTCGACCTGCTGGTGCTCGGCCCGTGGCTGGCCGCGCGGGACCCGTCGCTGCTGCCAGGTGGGCCCGCCGGGGTGCTCGGGGCGGCCGGGACTGCGGGGGTGGAGGGGGCGGCAGAGGCGGCCGGACCCAAGGTGGATCATGCCCCGCTCGGTGGGTAGGGGCGGGGCGGCCCGTACGGGCACGGGAGCTCGTACGGGCACGGGAGCTCGTACGGGCACGGGAGCTCGTACGGGCGCGGGCACTGAGGTCCGTACGGGCGCGAGCCCCGGAGTCCGTACGGGCGCTGGTGCCCCTTGATCGCCGCCGTCTGGATCCTGCTGCTGCGCGACGGCCACGTCCTGCTCTCCCGGCGGCGCGGCACCGGCTACCGGGACGGCTGGCTCAGCTTGGTCGGCGGGCACCTGGAGGACGACGAGAGCGTGCGGCGCGGCGCCGTCCGGGAGACCCGTGAGGAGGTCGGCCTGGCGGTGCCGCCGGAGTCCGTGGACGTCGTCTCGGTCGTGCACCGGCAGGCCGACGGCAGCCGGGTCGACTTCTTCACCGCGTGCCGGAACTGGGCGGGCACCCCCGTCAACGCCGAGCCCGGCAAGTGCTCCGAGCTGCTGTGGAGCCCGGTGCGCGACCTGCCCTCCGACGTCGTGCCGTATATGCGCACCGCCGTCGACAACTACCGCACGGGGGTCTGGTTCGAGAGCCTGGACTGGCCGGAGCCACCCCCGCATACTTCCTGACTCCACGTCAACAACCACTTCGTTCCGCTGATTTGTCGCGAGAGGAAAACAACCGATGACCGCCGAGCGGCTGCACCACCTCAACGGCCTGGACTTCGCCGTGGCCGACGTGTCACCGGCCGGGTTCGGCCGGTCGCTGGGCGGCGAGTTGACGGAACTGACGGATGATCAGGCCGAGTACATCGGCGTCCCGGTCAGAGGCCCGTACAAACCGGAGCACTACCGCTACTGAACCGCGCGGGCACGCTCCTGAGCAGCACAGGCTCGCTCCTGAACAGCGCGGGCACGCTCCGACCGAACCGGGCGGGCACGCCCCAGGCCGAACCGAGGTGGGCAGGATGCACGGGAACGGACAGTCGGGGCACGGGACCGACTTCGACTTCGGTTCGGCCGAGTACGGGCAGCGGTGGCCGGAGATCTACCGCGAGCTGCGGGAACGCTGCCCGGTGGCCCGCTCCGAGCGGCACGGCGGATTCTGGGTGGTCTCCAGCGAGGAGACCGTCGCCGCCGTGGCCGGCGACGACGCCACGTACTCCTCCGACCACGACCCCACCGGGGAACGCGGCGGCTTCCGGGGCGTCGGCGTGCCCTTCTCCTCCGGGACCCGCAGCATCCCGCAGGAGGTGGACCCGCCGGAGTTCTTCCGCTACCGGCGGCTGCTGAGCCCGCGGTTCTCGCACACCGCGTGCGAGGTGTGGCGGCCCTGGCTGACCGGCCTCACCACGGCGCTGCTGGACGAGCGGATCGAGTCCGGGCGGATCGATCTCGTCGGCGATCTCGGGTTCCCGCTGCCCGCCTGCTTCGTGGTCGCCTGGCTCGGGCTGCCCGCCGAGGACTGGCGGGAGCTGACCCATCCCTTCCACACGCTGGTCTCCAGCGCTCCGGGCAGCGCGGAGCACACCGAGGCCGGGCGGCTGCTGGGCGAGGTACTCGCTCTGCTCCGGAACGTGGTGGCGGACCGCCGCCGGTCGCCGCGCGCCGATCTGATCAGCTATCTGACCGCCGAGGACGCGGGCCTCACCGACGAAGAGGCCGTCAGCGTCTGCCAGTTGCTGTTCTTCGGCGGCGCGGACAGCACCACCGCGCTGCTCGGCCGGAGCCTGGAGTGGCTGGCCCGCCACCCGCGCGAACGCCACCGGATCACCGGAGAGCCGACGCTGCTGGACAGCGCGACCGAAGAGTTCCTGCGCTACTTCTCCCCCATCCACTTCAACGCCCGTACGGTGACCCGCGACACCGAGCTGAACGGCTGCCCGCTGCGGACCGGCGACCGGGTGCTGATCTCCTGGGCGGCGGCCAACCACGACCCCGCGGCCGTGGACTCCCCCGAACTGCTGCGCGTCGACCGGGCGGCGGGCCGGCACCTCGCGTTCGGTGCGGGCATCCACCGCTGCCTGGGGGCGCACTTCGCCCGGCTGATGTTCCAGACCATGCTCAGCGCCGTACTGGAGCGGCTGCCGGACTACGAGGTGATCGGGTCGCAGGCCGTCGACTATCCGTCGGTGGGGCAGGTCAACGGGTTCGCGGCGCTGCCCGCGACGTTCACGAAGGGCGAGCGGCGGGGTCCGGGCCTGGCGGCCGCGCTCGCGGCGATCCCCGGCGTACCCGTCGCGGGGAACGGCAGTTGAGGCAGGAAGCCACCGAACTCCTCCTGGTGCGCCACGGCGAGTCGGTGAGCAGCCGTACGGGCACGGTCGGCGGCCTGGTGGGCTGCGGAGGACTCACGGAGACCGGCCGGGAGCAGGTGCGCCGACTGGCCCGGCGGCTGCGCGAGGACCACGCCCGCCGCCCCGTCGACGCCCTGTACACCTCGCCGCTGCGCCGGGCCCGGGAGAGCGCCCGTATCGTCTCGGCGGCCCTCGGGCTGCCCCCGGTCACCGAACCCGGCCTGCGCGAGGCGGACTGCGGCGCGGGCGACGGACGCCCCTGGCGGGAGGTGGTCGACGCCTTCGGCGGTACGCCCGTACTCAGCCCCGACCGGCCGCTGGCGCCGGGCGGCGAGAGCTGGGGCGCGTACCTGGCACGGGTACGGGCCGCGGTGGACCGGCTCCTGGACCGGCACGCGGGGCAGCGAGTGCTGGTCGTGGGGCACGGCGAGACGATCACGGCGGTCAGCCAGCTCCTGCTCGACCTGCCGGCCGGGGTACGGGCGCACACCTCGTTCACGTCGGGCCCGGCCTGTCTGACGCACTGGGCGCGGCGGCCGCTGCCGTGGCCGCCGCCGGGGGGTCGGCTGGGGTGGACGCTGCTGTGTCACAACGATGTGAGCCACCTGAGCTGACGGGGGGCGGGACCTATAGGTCGGCCAGGTATGCCCTTCGGCATGGCCGGACTCGCCCCGGACTCGCCCTGGAAGAATCCGCCGGCCGGATCACTGGTCCGTGCGAGTGACTCTTCGTCGTAGGCGACCGGCCCCGGCCTCGGGATGTCGGGATGCGCCGCGCAGTAGGCGACCGGTCCGGCCTCGGGGCGTCGGGATGCGCCGCGTAGCAGGCGACCGGCCCCGGCCTCAAGGTGTCGGATGCGCCGCCCGGGAGAGAACCGCCGCCGCGGGAGCGTTGGCGCGTGGCTGTTCCCGGCTCCCTGAGCCCGATGGCCGACCCGGGTCGGGCATGGACCGAGCTCAGTGGGGCGGCGGCGCGGGGGCCTCCGCCGCCGGGGCCGGTTCTCGTGCGGCGTCCCGGTCGGCCGGCCGATCGTCCTCGCCGCCGCTGTAGCGGCCGGGCAGGAACAGCCCGACGACGACAGCGGCGGCGCAGACCACCACGCCCGCCCAGAACGCCTCACCGAAGGCATGGGCGAGGGGCGCGGCCAGGCTCGGGTCATCGGCGACGCTGGGGGTGCCGGTGGCGCCGGGGATCGCGGCGGCGATGCGGTTCTGGAAGAGCAGGGCGAGGCCGCCGGTGCCGATGGCGCCGCCGAGTTGCAGGAGCACGTACAGCGCGCTGGTGGCCCGCGCCGCCACCGCCTCACCGATGGCCTGATAGGCCGCGCCGAGCGCGGGGCCGAAGGTCGCGCCGGTGCCGACGCCCCGGACGAACAGCCAGAAGGCGAGCCACCCTTGGCCGGTCCCCGCGGCGATCTGGGTATAGGCGAAGGTGCCGATGCCCGCCAGGGCCATGCCGAAGGGGACGACGCCGCGCGCGCCGAAGCGGTCGGTGAGCCGGCCGACGAACGGCAGGATGAGCGCCGCGCCCAGCCCTTGGGGGGCGACCATCAGCCCGGCGTGCACGGGGCCCTCGCCGCGCACGATCTGGTCGTACAGGGGGATCATGAACAGCCCGCTGTTGACGGTGAAGCCGAGCATGAACAGCATGACCGTGCACCGGGCGAACTTGCCGTTCGCGAACAGCCTCAGGTCGATCAGCGGTACGCCCTTGGTGCGCAGGGCGTGCCCGGCGTAGCCGAGCAGCAGCAGCGCCCCGAGGACGACCGGCACCACCACGGTCGCCGAACCGGGCCGAGCACCGGTGCCGGCTCGGGAGAGCCCGTAGACGAGGAGCCCGAGCCCCGGGGAGAGCAGGGCGAAGCCCAGCGAGTCGAAGCCGCCGCCGGTGGTCCGGTCGGCGGGCCGGTCCTTGGGCAGGACACGCCGGGCCAGCAGCAGGGCGGCGGCCCCGATCGGGAGGTTGAGGAAGAACAGCCAGCGCCAGCCCGCCAGTTCCATGACGGAGCCGCCGATCACCGGCCCGAAGACCGGGGCCAGCATCATCGGAATCTGCACCAGGCTCATCACCCGGCCCACCCGCCGCGGCCCGGCCGTCCGGGCGATCATCGTCTGCGCGACCGGTTCGATCAGGCCGCCAGCGAAGCCCTGCACGATACGGAAGACGATGAGGCTCGACGCGGACCAGGCGAGGCCGGACAGCGCGGAGGCGACGAGGAAGAGGGCGAGCGTGGCCATCCACATCCGCCGGCCGCCGAACCGGTCGACGGCCCACCCGGACAGCGGAATGGCCACGGCCATGGCCAGCATGTACCCGGCGCCGATCCACTGGATGGTCGACAGCGGCGAGTGGAGGTGCTCCCCGATCCTGTCCATGCCGACGCTGACGATCGTGGTGTCCAGCAGGGCGAGGAACGCACCGAGGATGAGCAGCCCACAGGCCAGGCCCGCGCGCCGGTCCATCCGGTCGGGTCCGGACCCCGCCGAGGTACTGGGATCGCCGCTCGCTGCCATCATGGGAGATGTCCTCCGATCATCGGCCGGGTACGAAAAGTGCTCGCCCAACAGTAGTGTTCACTACACGAATTGATTGCCAATCAGAGAACTCCGCCGACGCCTGCGGCACGGGCCGGGCCGACGAGAATTCGCCGCCACAACGCGGGGGCGACGACCTCGGCCCTTTGCCCTCGCGGGCGACCGAACAGCGGCCGACGCCGGCCGCTCTCCCCTGACGCCGTCGCGTCCCCGCACCAGTGCGGGGCCTGCTCGCGTCACCGGCGGATCAATTGCCACTGCGGGCCGCGAACGCAACGGCAGCGCATACCGCGGCGCTAGCCTGGCGGTATGGGATCTGCTGGAGAACGCCTCAAGACAACTCGCAAATTGCGGGATCTGACGCAGAGCGATCTGGCCCGCGCGTCGGGAGTCTCAAAATCGGTGATCACGAAGCTTGAGCAAGGGGAGCGGGAGGGCGCCCGCCTGGAAACCTGGCGCAAGCTGGCCCACGCGCTGCGGGTGCCGACGATGCACCTCGCCGGGGACCATGACGGGAGCGGAGCGGACCCGGAGACAGAGGACCGATGGGCAGCCGTACGTGCCGCCCTCGCCGCCCCGCCGGTCGCCGCCGAGGGGGACGAGGATCTGCCCACCGTCAGGGGGGTTGCGGACGCGCTGACGGCGGCGCAGCCGCTGTTCGCAGGCGACGCGTTCGGCGCGTTGGCGGTAATCGCCCCGGCCTTGGTACGCGACGCCGACGCGCTTGGCCCGGAGGGGCGGGCGGTGCGCGTGCGGACGCTCCAGCTCGTTGGGTGGCTGCTGACGCAGACGCGCCAGTTCGCGGCGGCGGAGACGGCCCTGACGCGCGCCTTGGACGATGCGGGGGACCGCCTACAGGCGGCGGCAACCGTCAACACGCTGTGCTGGCTGCGGCTGAGGCAGGGGAAGTTGAGCGAGGCCCGCGAGCTGGCGATGCACTGGGCCGACGAGACCGAACCTCGGATGTCCCGCGCGACACCCGCCGAACTCAGTACGTGGGGGTGGCTGCTGCTGCGCGTATCGGCGGCGGCGGTACGCGACAACGCGCCCGGTGAGGCCGAGGACGCGCTACGGCTCGCACGCTCGGCGGCGGTGGCGATCGGACGGGAGTACGCCCCGGAGAACGATCATCTGCGCACCTTCGGGCCCGTGACGGTCGCGTTGAAGCGGGCCGAGAATGCCGCTGTGGTTGACCGTCCGGACGTGGTCCTACGTCTCGCCGAGCGGGTGCCGACGGGCGGACTGCGACCGACCAGCAACAATCGCAACCGCCATTACCTGGATGTAGCCGACGCGTACGCCAAAACCCGCGACTACAGCAAGGCAGTCGAGCGGCTGTGGGCAATCCGTGACAGCTCGCCCGAGTGGCTTCCCCAGCAACGATTCGCCCGCGACATCATGGAACGGCTGGTCAAGGGCCGCCGCACGCTCACCCCTGAGATGCGCGAGCTGGCCAGGGTGGTCGGCCTGGCTCTGTGATTACGCGGGGTACTTATCGTTCACAGGAGGAACGCACCGAGGATGAGCAGCCCACAGGCCAGGCCCGCGCGCCGGTCCATCCGGTCGGGTCCGGACCCCGCCGAGATACTGGGATCGCCGCTCGCTGCCATCATGGGAGATGTCCTCCGATCATCGGCCGGGTACGAAAAGTGCTCGCCCAACAGTAGTGGTCACTACACGAATTGATTGCCGATCAGAGAACTCCGCCGACGCCTGCGGCACGGGCCGGGACGACGAGAATTCGCCGCCACAACGCGGGGACGGCGACCTCGGCCCTTTGCCCTCGCGGGCGACCGAACAACGGCCGACGCCGGCCGAAGGCGGCCGCTCTCCCCTGACACCAGCACGCCCCCGCACCAGTGCGGGGCCTGCTCGCCTCACCGGCGGACCAATTGCCACTGCGGGCCGCGAACGCAACGGCAGCACATACCGCGGCGCTAGCCTGGCGGTATGGCATCTGCTGGAGAACGCCTCAAGACAACTCGCAAATTGCGGGATCTGACGCAGAGCGATCTGGCCCGCGCGTCGGGAGTCTCAAAATCGGTGATCACAAAACTGGAACAGGGCGAGAGGCCCCATGCCCGGCTGGAGACATGGCGCAAGTTGGCCGCAGCGCTACGGGTGCCGACGATGCGTCTGGCGGGGGAACCCGGTGAGGAGGGAGCCGACCCTGTGACGGATGACCGGTGGGCTGCCGTGCGCACCGCACTCGCTGCTCCACCGACGCTCGAAGGCGACATGGTCGAACCTCCGACGGTAGGAGGCGTGGCGGACGCCCTGCGGGCCGCACAGGCACTCGTTGCCGAGGACGCGTTCGCCGAGCTGGCGCGGATCACGCCCGCCCTGGTTCGCGATGCTGACGCCCTCGGGCCCGAGGGCCGGGGTGTGCGCATGCGGACCATGCAACTCACCGGGTTCCTGATGGTGGCCAACCGTCAGTTCGAGGCGGCGGAGACAGCCCTGGAGCGGGCCATGGCCGACTCGGCTGACCGGCTGGAGGCCGCGGCGACCGTCAACACCATGTGCTGGCTGCGGACGAGGCGGGGACAGCTGGAGGAAGCCCACGAACTGGCCGTGCGGTGGGCCGATGAGACAGAGCCACGCATGTCGAGGGCGACGCCGGATGAGCTCAGCGCGTGGGGGGACATGATGCTCTGGGTGTCTGCCGCCGCCGTTCGGAACAACTCCCCGGCCGAGGCGTCCGATGCGATGAGGCTCGCGCGCGCCGCAGCCACCGCTATGGGACGTGAACAGCGCCCGTCGAGCGATGCGTTGAGGTCCTTCGGACCCGTGACGGTAGCAATGAAAACGGTCGAGAATGCCGCCGTTCTCGACCGACCGGACAAGGTGCTGACGCTCGCCGAACGAGTACCGCTCGCAGGGCTGCGGAAGACGTGGGCCAACCGCAACCGCCACATGTTGGACTTGGCCGACGCGCATGCCAAGACTCGCCAATATGGGCTAGCTGTCGAACGGTTGAAGCAAATCCAGCACGATGCTCCGCAATGGCTGCCGCAGCAGAGGTACGCGCGGGATGTGCTCGGCAGGGTCGTACGAGGCCGCCGCACGCTCACCCCTGAGATGCGCGAGCTGGCCGGGGTGGTCGGCCTGGCCCTGTGATTACGCGGGGTACTTATCGCTCACAGATTGTGAAAGTGCCACAGACATCAGGGCCTCTCCCTGCCAGCGTGACAGGTCACGCTACTTGGAGAGGCCCTCGCGATGCCCAGAGACGCCATTGCGTCGACATCCCCCGCGCCCTGTGACGCCGACCTGGTTGTGACCTTGCTCCGCATCGGCGGCGCAAGGTCGATGGCCCCGGGGGAATGGCCGTTGCCGTCGGAGTGCGAAAGGACGCGGACGATACAGGCGCGTGTGCTGCGCGGACTGATGCGGCTCAAGTGGCAATGCTCATGAGGAGCAAGGCGCGCGAGGCGCCGTCTCACCGGGTGGCCGAGCGGAGCGTCAACGACACGCTCCCGGGGGCCGCCGGGGACTCGTACGGGCCGCGCGGCGAGCCGGCCATTCCCTTCGGTTCCCCCGCGTTCCCGCCGTGCCGGTGCACCAAGTGCCGCGCCGGACGCGGGAAGCCGGACACAGCTGTTCGTCTGAACCTCAAAGGGGACCGAAGAGAGGGGGACTTCATGGGCAGTCGTACTTTTCGGTACGTGCTCCACACGATCGAGCTGGACCCGTTCACCCACACGGAATTCTCCGTCACCTGCGTATCCGGAGACGACATCGAATGCGGCTGGGAATCCGCCATCGGCATTGACCCGGAGACGGCCGTCGAATGGATGCGCAAACACGCCCAGGCGACCGGGCACAAGCGCTTCCGCCGGAACTTCGGCGACTACGTGACGCTGGAGCCGCCGAAGGAACACGAAGGGCGGCTGATCAAAGGCGAGGTGGAGTCTCGACCGGCGTCGCGAGGGCCGACGAACGGCGATGCCACATGACCGGTGGCAGGATCTTCAGCGCACTGTTCGTCGGAGCCATAGGAACCGCCCTCGTACTGCTGGTGAAGCTCGTAGCCGCCGGCAGTTGACCTACGACGCGCGCGATCGCGAACCGACGGGTCCGCACCATACGCAGGCCCAAGAACCTGTCAACACGCTGAATGGCGCGCACCATCCCCCCATGTACGGGCCGAGGCAGAGCCTCGGCAGCCAGAGAGGCTATGGCGTGACGGCGAAGAACTCCCCCACCTGTGACTACTGCCGGTCCCTGACGAAGAAGCTCGCCGAGGCAGAGCGGGAGCGCGACCCCAGTGCGGCCCTGGACTGCCGCGTACTCCTGACGCGGCACCGAGCCCAAGGGCACCCGGTATCGCCACAGGCGAATCCGTGACGGCAACTCGCCGTACATAGACGGCATTTGGACACCCACCCAGGCCGTGTGATCACGAGGCCCGCCCCCCATCGGCGAGGACTCGTCCCCTCAGACCAGCCCGGCGGCCAGCCGCTCCCCCACCGTGCCCCAGGGCCTGGCGTCGAGCACCGGCAGGCCGAGTGCCGCCGCCTGCTCCGCGAGTACGTCGCCGTAACGGGCGCTGACCCGCGCCCGGTGCGACTGCGACCCCTCCTCGGGTTCGCGCTCGCGGTAGTTGCGTACGAGCTGGTCGACGTCGCTCTCGCGCACGAACGCCGCGCGCACCTCCCCGGGGCGCGCCTCGACGCCCGCGAACGAACGCTGGGCGGCCAGCGCGGGCAGCAGGTAGTCACCTTCGATGACGACGGGGACGCGGGTGCGCAGGTGGTTGGCGATGACCGCCTCCACGGCCGGGCGCACGGCGGCGCAGATCGCCAGCTGGAGTTCGACGACCCGCTCGACGGACAGGTCGGCGTCCTGGGGGTGGGTGTTCCAGTGGTGCAGGGCGGGCTGCTGCTCGGGGGTGGTCATGGCCTGTACGGCCTCGACGATGTCGTCCACCTCCACGACCGGCACCCCGTGCCGTTGGGCCAGTGGATAGCCGAGCCGCGTCTTCCCGCTCCCCGACGCCCCGCCCAGGAGCATCACCTGCCAGCCCAGCCCGTTCCCGTCCACCCCTGACCTCGCCTTCCCTCGTCTCTCACCTGCGGCCTCACCGTACCGAGCGCCCCGGTCGGGGCGCGCACCAGGCCGGACCGATATCGGGGCCGGACGAGCCTCCCGTCCGCCCCTTGACGTCAGCGGCGCCCCGGAGCGAGTATCGCCCTAATCATCATGATGATTGACGATCCGGCGGGCGGTCAGCTCGCCGCACACCCAGCCCTCAAGGAGCCGTCCCGTGCGTATCGCCAACCTCTCCGGCCGTCTCGTCCTGCTGCACGAGGGGAAGGCCGTCGACGTGGAGCGGGCCGGTGGCGGTCGGTTCGCCGCCGATCCCCAGGCCGTGTACGGCCGTTGGGAGGAGTTCCGCGACTGGGCCGCGACGGCGAACCTCACCGGCGGCTCCTCCTTCTCACCCCGCGACCTGGGCTCCCCCGTGCCCGCCCCTCGGCAGGTGCTGGCCATCGGCCTCAACTACCGTGACCACGCCGCCGAGTCGGGGTTCGGGGCACCCGACGGGCTGCCGCCCGTCTTCACCAAGTTCGCCACCAGCATCTCCGGCCCCGTCACCGACGTGGCGCTGCCCCCGGACGGCCACACGGACTGGGAGGTGGAGCTGGTCGCCGTCATCGGCCGCGAAGCCCGCCACGTCGCCGAGGCCGACGCCTGGAGCCATGTCGCGGGGCTGACGGCCGGTCAGGACATTTCCGAGCGGGTCATCCAACTCGCCGGTCCCGCACCGCAGTTCAGCCTCGGAAAGTCCTACCCTGGCTTCGCTCCGCTCGGGCCCTCGCTGGTCACCACCGATGAGTTCGACAACCCCGACGACCTCGAACTGCGCTGCTCCGTCAACGGCGAAGAGGTCCAGAAGGGCCACACCCGCGACCTCATCTTCTCCGTTCCCGCCCTCGTCTCCCGGCTGTCCGCCGTCCTGCCGCTGCTGCCCGGGGACATCATCTTCACCGGCACCCCCGCCGGAGTCGGCCTCGGCCGCACCCCCCAGCGGTGGCTGGCACCCGGTGACGAACTCGTCACCACGATCGAGGGCATCGGCGAGCTGCGTCAGCGCTTCACGGGCTGAGGCAAGCCGCCACGCGGACCGCCCCGGCACCCGCCGGGGCGGCTGGGCCCGCGCCGGTACGGACCCCGAGCCCGTACACCCGCACTGACCCCACGCCCGTACGGGACCCCAGCCCGTACGGGCGTACAGGCCCGCGCCCCCGTACGAACCCCAGCCCGTACGCCCCCACAAGCCCCGCGCCCGTACAAGTCCCGCCGCCCCGCCCCCGGCGAAAACCAGCGCCTCACTCCCTGCCGCGCACCACGAACCACTCCGCCGGCAGGTCGATGCGGGTGCCGTCCTGGTGGAACTCCGTCTGGGCCAGGGTCGTGCCGCCCTGGGCGAGGATCTCCAGCCCCGCCCCCTCCAGCAGGTCCGACACCTCGCGGTCCTCGGCCTCGGCCGGGCGCAGCCCGTGCGAGAGGACCGCTTCCAGCTTCGGCGGGGGGCCGCCCGGGGCCTGGGCCACCTCGCTGATCACCGCCCGGGAGGCCCGGGTCAGTTCGACGACGAAGGCGCGCCCGCGGCGTCCGATCAGGGCGGCGACGGCCGCGGCGACCGGCGCCCGGTCCTGGGGGTCGCTCTGGTGGATCACCGCGCGCATATAGACGTCCACGTCGCCCAGCCGTTCGCTCAGCTCCCGTACCGCCGCCGCGTCCACCAGGTTGAGCTGCTCGAACTCGGCCACCTGGGACCGGTCCGCGCGCCGGGCGTGTTCGACCGCCGCGTGCGAGAGGTCCACTCCGACGGCGCGGGCGTAGCGGGTGGCCAGATAGCGGGTCTGGGTGCCGCTGCCGCAGCCGAGGTCGACGATCGGCAGGGAACGGTCCGTGTGCGGCTCCAGCAGCGCCAGGTGCGGCACCGCGCTGAGCGCCGGCTCCGCGTCCCACATCGCCTCGCCGGGAGCGTCGGAGACATCGCTCCAGTAGCTCTCCCAGGCGTCTCTGTACCGGTCCGACACGCTCATGGCCGCACTCCCCAGGTCCGATTGGTCCGATGGGCCGCCGGGCCCGGCAGGCGCGACGAACCGTCAGGATCTTGAGTACCGCCGCGGTACGGGCCCGGGCAAGGGGCTGGAGCCTTCTTTCACCTGGTGTTCCGACTTTCGCCCGGCGCTCGGGCGTTCACCCGCTGTCCGGTCTCTCACCCGCTGTCCGGTCTTTCACCTGCTGTTCGGTCTCTCACCGGCGACCGGTCGTCGTACCGCGCCCCAGCGACTGCTCGAACCACACCGTCTTCCCCCGCGCCAGCCGGCTCGTCCCCCACTCCCGCGCCAGGCCGCTCACCACGTGCAGCCCGCGCCCGAACTCGTCGTCGCGGCCCGCGGTCAGCAGCGCCGGGAGGCTCTGGTCGTCGTCGGTGACCTCGCACAGCAGCGCGTCGCTGCGGACCAGCCGGAGGCCGATCCGCGGGGCGTGCGCGTACTGCTGGGCGTTGGTGACGACCTCGCTGACGAGCAGTTCGGCGGTTTCGACGGCCTCGTCGAGGCCCCACGCGCGCAGTTGATCGCGGACGAGCCGGCGGGCGCGGCCCACCTCGCGCGGGTCGGTGCCCAGCTCCCATTCGGCGACGTCGCCGGGCGGGATGCCGTTGAGCCGGGCCATCAGCAGCGCCACATCGTCCTTGCGCCCGCCGCGCGTGTTCAGGGCGCGGATGATGGTGTCGCAGGCGTCGTCCATGGAGGCCGCCGGGTGGGCGGCCGACTCGCACAGGGCGGCAAGGCCGTCCCCGATGTCCGCGCCGCGCACCTCGACCAGGCCGTCCGTGCACAGCACGAGCCGGTCGCCGGGCGCGACGCGCACCTTCGCCGTCTCGAAGGGCACCCCGCCGACGCCGATGGGCGCGCCGGTCGGCAGCTCCAGCAGTTCGCTGCGGCCGTCCGCCGCCCATACGAGCACGGGCGGGATGTGGCCCGCGTTGGAGATGAGCAGTTCGGAGCGGATGGGGTCGTAGACGGCGTACAGGCAGGTGGCGAGGTAGTGCTCGCCGAGCCGCTGCGCGAGATCGTCGAGGTTGCGCAGCAGTTGGGCGGGCGGCAGGTCGAGCGCCGCCATGGTCTGCACGGCGGTGCGCAACTGGCCCATCATCGCGGCCGAGTTGAGGCCGTGCCCCATCACGTCGCCGACGACGAAGGCGGTGCGCGAGCCGGACAGCTTGATGCTGTCGAACCAGTCGCCGCCCACCCGGCCGAGCAGCGTGCCCGGCAGATAGCGGGTGGCGGCGTCGCAGCCCGCCATGCGCGGGGCGACCTGCGGCAGCATGGACTCCTGGAGCGTCTCCGCCACGTTCTCCTGGTAGGTGTACATACGGGCGTTGTCGAGTACGAGCCCGGCGCGGGCGGCGAGTTCGGCGCCGGTCGTACGGTCCATGTCGTTGAACGTCTCGCGCCCGTCGCGGCGCATCAGCACCATGAACCCGAGCACCACATTGCGCGCCTTGAGCGGTACGACCAGCATCGACCGGCCGGTGATGAGGGGGCGCAGGTCCCGCTTCTCGAACCGTTCGGAGATCCGGTTGCCCAACTCCTCGCTGATGTGCGGGATCAGCACCGGGTTTCCGGTGACCATGCACTGGAAGAACGGGGTGTCGGCGGGGAAGGCGATGGCCTCGCCGACCGGGACGGTGTCGTCCCAGCGGCCCGGCTCGTCGTTGTGCTCGACCCAGACGCGGTGCCAGACGGTGGTGACGTCGGGCGGCCCGTCGGGGAACCCCTCACCCGCGAGGACCGCCGCTCGCAGGTGGGTGCCGGCGAAGTCGGTGAAGCGGGGCACGGCGGCGCTGGTGACCTCGCGGATCGTGCGGGCCAGGTCCAGGGAGCTGCCGATGCGGCCGCTGACCTCGTTGAGGAATTCCAGGCGTTCGCGGACCGCCGCGTATTCGAGGTCGAGTTCGTCGGCGGGGTCGACGGGGCCCGCGGCCGCCGGGGAGCCGAGCGCGCCGCCGCCCTGGCCCTGGTCGCGGGCGAGGCGGCGCCGCCGGCGCTCGACGTACTTGGGCATGCCCCAGTCCGGGGTGACCGGCACCCGCTCCTGCTGGCTTATCTCCAGTACGGGGTAGCCGAGTTCGAGGACCTGGGAGACGATGCGGCTGCTCGCGGCGGGGCCCATGTTGGGCAGGATGTCGGGGAGCCGCTCGGCGAGCTGCCGCGCGCCCTCGAAGTCCGTGTGCAGGCCGAAGCCCGGCGCGACGCGCTCGTGTTCGGTGCTGTGCAACTGGGCGGCGTCCGCGGCCAGTACGAGCAGCCGCTCGGTCCCCGGCCCGACCAGCGGGTAGGCCCACCAGACGACGTCCGCGGGCCCGTGCCCGGTGTCGGTCATGCGGGCGCGGCCGGACGTGGGGTAGGCCGTCTCGCCGCCCAGTGAGGCGTCGAGGTCCTGCCCCAGGCCGTCGTACGCGTCGGGGTCCGACCAGTCGATGTCGGAGAACGCGCCCGCCACGGGCAGCAGATCGACGGCGGCGCGGCCGACCGCCTCCTCGCGGCTGTGGCCGAAGAGCTTGCGCGCGCCCGTGCTCCAGTGCGTCACCAGCCGTGCGGAGTCCACGACGATCACCGCGAGCGGGATCCGCCCGGGCACGTCTGCCGCCGTCTCGAAGGCGGAGCCTGTCGCGGTGCGGTCCATGGGCGGTTGCTCCTTCGTACACGTACGCACGATCTGCGCCACCACTACCACGGTAGGCCCATACCGGGCCGCCCGGTGGGGCAATGGACGAATAGGTGGTGCGCCCGGCGCGCTCGTGGTCCCGTGTGTTCCACGCCCGCAGCGCGCCTCTGTCAGTCCCCGTACCCGAGTTGGAGATCACGCTCCGTACGTCCGCCGCCCGTGACCTGGAGAACCGTGGCGACGGGCGGATATCCGGCGGCGATGACGGTGTACTCGCCGGCCGGGAGTCCGATGAAGGTGAAGGTGCCGTCGCCGCCCGTCATGGCGGCGCCGACGACGTTGCCCGCCGCGTCCAGCAGCGTGACCCGGGCCTCCTCCACCAGCCGCCCGCCGCCCGCCCGTACGGCCCCGCGCAGCACGGCGCCGCCCGCCAACTCGATGTCCTGGCGCGTCTCGCGGGACGGCTGGAGGGTGACCGGGAGCGCGGCGGGGCGGAATCCGGGCGCGCCGGCGGCCAACGTGTACTCTCCGGCGGCCAGTTCCGGCAGGACGTAGCCGCCCTCGCGGCCGCTGCGGGTCGTGGCGACGACCTCGCCGTACGCGTCGGTGAGGGTCACCAGCGCCTCCGGGGCGAGCGAGCCGTCGGCGGTCAGCACCGTGCCCGTCAGCCGCCCCGCGCCACCGAGCACGATGTCCAGCGCGACCGGGCGCCCGGCGACGGTGACGGTCACCGCCCGCGGCTGGTGCCGCCCGGCGACCGCGACCAGGACGTACGAGCCGGCGCCGGGCGCCGCGAGCGCGTACCGCCCGTCCGCCTCGCTCGCGCCGCGTCCGATCTGCCGCCCCGTCGCGTCGATGAGGGTGAGCGCGGCGCGCGGCACCTCGGCCCCGTCGTGGCGGCGGACGGTGCCGGTGATGGCCGTGCCCGTGAGCAGGGGGGCGGGCTCCGGCGGCGCGACGACGTGCCGGGGCGCGGGGACGGCGCCGGGCGCCGCGGCGGACGCCGGGGACCGGTCCTTCAGGAGGAAGGCGAGCAGGAGACCGAGGGCGAGCACCGGCACGAGGTGGAGGAAGAGTTGCGGCACAGCCTCGGTGTACGCCCGCAGCCGGCCGTCGCCCGGCGCGGCGGGCAGGGCGTGCAGCAGCCGCGGGGTGATCGAGTCGACGGGCGGCAGGCCCGTGTGGTGCGGCGCGCCGGTGGCCGCCGGGCCGGTGAGCCGGCCGCCCATCAGCGAGGCGGCCAGGGCCGCGCCGACGCAGCCGCCGAGCAGCCGGAGGTGGTGCGCCGCGCTGGTGGCGACGCCGAGGTCCGCGGGGCGGGCGGGGTGCTGCGCGGCGAGGGTCAGGACCGGCAGCAGCAGCCCGAGGCCGAGACCGAGCACGGCGGTCCAGAGGCTGAGGGTGAGCCGGGGGGTGGCCGCGTCGAGGCCGGAGAGCAGATAGGCGCCCGTGGCCAGGAGCACGGCGCCGAGTGCGGCGGCGGGCTTGTGGCGGCCGGTGCGGTCGGCGAGCGGACCGGCGGCGAGGGCGGCGAGGACGGTGCCGCCCAGCAGGGGCAGCAGCAGTGTCCCGGACTCGGCGGCGGCGATGCCGCGGGTGCTCTGGAGGAACGCCGGGAGCGCGCCGGCGGCGACGAGCGCGGCGCCGAGGAGCACGCTGAGGAGGCCGGCGGCGGCGAAGGCCGGGTCGCGCAGGAGGCGCAGGGGGAGCAGCGGTTCGGCGGCGAAGTGCTCGGCGACGACGAACAGCAGCAGGGTGCCGAGGGCGCCCGCGCCGAGCCCGAGGGTGACGCGGGAGGTCCAGGCGTACTCCGTGCCGCCCCAGGTGGTCAGGAGGATCAGGCAGGCGGAGGCCGCGGCGAGCAGCAGCGCGCCGAGGACATCGAGCTTCGGCCGCCGGTCGGGCTTGGGCAGCTTGAGGGCGAGGGCGACGACGGTGAGCGCGCAGAGGCCGACGGGGACGTCGAGGTAGAAGCACCAGCGCCAGGAGACGTGTTCGGCGAGGTGCTCGCCGAGCGGCGGGCCGGCGACGAGGGCCGCTCCCGTGAGGGCGCCGAGCAGCCCGTACCAGCGGCCGCGGCGGTGCGGCGGTACCAGGTCGGCCAGGAGCGCCGGGGCGCCGGCGAGCAGTCCGCCGGCGCCGATGCCCTGCATGGCGCGGAAGCCGATCAGCTCTTGCGCGGTCCGGGACCAGCCGGCCAGCGCGCCGGCGGCGATGAAGACGACGAGCGCGAAGACGAAGACGGCCTTGCGGCCGAGCAGGTCGCCCAGCTTGCCGTATACGGGCAGCACGGCCGCGCAGGCGAGGAGGTGGGCGGTGACCACCCAGGAGACGGCGGGGCCGCCGGGCAGGTCGCGCGCGACGCGCGGCAGCGCGGCGGCCACGAGGCTCTGGTCGAGCGCCGCGAGCAGCGCGGTGGTCAGCAGACCGAGGAACAGGGCGGCGCGGGCAGCCCGTCCTCGGGGCGGGCCGCTGCAGGCGCTCTCCGCCGGATGGGTCGCGGCGACCGGGCGCGAGGGCCCGGGGTCGGCCGCGAGGAGGTGTTCGTCCTTCGCCGCCCAGATGGTCCCGCCCACGTGCTGCTCCCCTCATCGCGCCTGCACCGCCGCCCCGTTGTCGCATTTCACGACAACTGCGAGCAAGCGCGACGATTCACTGGGGAGGGGTGCCCGGCGGGCCTTCGGGCCGGTGGGAGCGGTTGTGGCGCGTTGCCGCACCGCTATGAAAACCACTCGAATCGGTGAGCCCGCGAGCGGGCCGTCCCGGCCGCCTTCCGGCGGTGGCCCGCGGGGCCTCTCGCGCCGCGGCTACTTCTCCACCTCGTCGGCGAGCCGGACGAGGATCGCGTCGTAGATCCGGCCGAGCCCCTTGGGCGCGAAGGTGCGCTCGAAGAAGCCGCCGATGCCGCCCGCGCCGTTCCAGGTGGTGGTGGCGACCACGCGCGCCTTGCCCTCGCCCGAGGGGGTCACGGTCCAGGTGGTGACCATGGAGGAGTTGCGGTCCTTCTCGACGAGCTGCCCGTCGGTCGGCTCGTCGACCTCCAGCAGGCAGTCGCGGATCCGCTTGCTGGTGGCCTGGAGCTTCCAGTGGACGAGCGTGCCCTTGCCGTCGCCGCCCTCGCGCACCTCGTACTCGCTGAAGTGCTCGGGCAGCAGCTTGGCGCGGGTGCCGGTGTAGTCGGCGAGCGCGTCGAACACATCCTCCGGGTCCGCCGCGATGATCCGCTCCGTGGTGGCCTCGACCTGGCCCATGGCTCTTCCTCCGGACGTCGTGCTTGCCGTACCTGACCTGTGCGCCACAGCCAACCACCAACACCACACCCACCCAAATCCGGGGCCGCCGCCCACGAGGGGAACGTATGTTCTAATTCGAAGGAGGACGATACGAGGAGGTGCCATGCGCTGGACCAATCTGAGCGGGGACGGCGAGAGCGCCGCTCCGGCCATGGCAGCCGGCGCAGTCGGCGACGTCGCCTCATCCGCCAGGGGCCCTCGTCAGGGAGCCGGAGGGGCGGGACGGGAAGAGGCCCCACCCCCCTTGCCTTGATCGAGGGATGGGACCTGTCGGCGTGCGGGACTTACAGCTCTCCGGCTTGGACGCCCCTGCGGAACGCGGCCCACTCGTCGGCGTCGAAGCACAGCACGGGGCGCTCCGGGTTCTTCGAATCACGGACCGCGCGCCCTCCCCCCGGCAGGTCGGCGATCTGGACGCACTGCGCGCCGCCGTCGCTGAAGGACGACGTCCGCCAGACAGCGCCGGTCAGGTCGTGCGAGTAAAGGTCTTCCTTGCGGTCATGCTCGGTGGTCATGCGGGGGTTCCTTCCATGATCTTCTTAATGATCTCCCGTGAGTCTTCTACGGGAAGTGCGGCAGCGACGATGAGCTCGAATGCGGCCTCGAACGGCTTGACTTCGTCGGTGCCTTCGACGAAGTAGCCGCCCCTGATGTTCTCCAGGTTGATCACGGTGGGCCATGGGTCGGGGAATCTGACCACATGGAACGGTCCGACCATCCCGGGGTGGGCAGGGGCGGCCTGTGGCATGACCTGGATCGTCGTGTTCGGGAGGTCAGCCATGTCGAGCAGGTGGCGGAGCTGATCGCGCATCAGTGACGGATAGGCGGCCGATCGGTAGTGCAGGGTCGATTCATGGACGACCGCCCACAGCTTGAGGGGACCCGTCGGCCTGCCGCTGTCGGTCAGGATGGCCTGGCGCTTCTTCCTGACCTCGGTGAGCGCGTTCACCTCCTCCGGGGTGTAATACGGCACGGTCCCGGCGATGGTCTCCCGCGCGTACGCGCCGATCTGCAGGAGGCCGGGAATGATCCCCGGCGTGTAGATGTGGGTTGACTCGGCGTCCTCTTCCAAGCCGATGTAGTCCTTGTACCCGTCCGCGACGACATCCCCGTACGTCGTCCACCAGCCTGTCTTGTTGGCATCCTTCGCCAGCCCTTCCAGGGCTGCGATGACGGCCGGATCAGTCACCCCGAAGCACCCCAGGAGCGGGGCGACTTCCTTGATGGGCATGTGCGCCTTGGCGTTCTCGATGCGCGAGACCTTGCTCGGGTCCCAACCCATGGCTCCCGCTGTGGCGTCGATGCTGACGCCCGCCTTGTTGCGCAGGCTGCGCAGCGTTCCGCCCAGACGCCGGCGCCGGACTGTGGGAACGAGGCGAACGGTTGGCATCCGCGGCCTGCCTTTCTTCGGGTCAACTCGGGTTCAAGTCAGGGCTGCTGAACCCCTCTTCGGGGTCATCAGGTGCCTTTACAGGATGAGTCTGCCCACATCCGGTGTCACTGGTCCATGCAACTGACGTTCTACTTTTGTGGATTTCAATTCCAAGCTTGCAACCACAGCTTCCATGGGGGCACTCTGCTCCGTGTGGCTCAACTCACATTGAGCGCTCGACCTTTAACGTCCTGTCGGCCCCCCATGGCAAAGGCCCCGTATGACAGCGATCGCGAGCAGCACCCAGGTGGCAGCCATCGGCCGCCCCGCCTACGCCCAGACCTTTCCGTGTGAGCCGGAGGCCGCCGCCCGCGCCCGCCGCCTGGCCGCCGCCGCTCTCGATGCATGGGGCCTGGGCCTCCTCGAAGGCAACTGTGTGCTGATCCTCTCGGAGCTGGTGGGCAACGCCGTGGAGCACAGCAAGAGCCGCAGCATCCGAGTAATCGTCAGCCGCCCTTCGCCGGACCGCGTCCGGGTCACTGTCGTGGACAAGTCCCGTGCCCTGCCCGTGCTGCGGGAATTGTCCGAAGCCGACGAGGGCGGGCGCGGCCTGGCGGTCGTGGACCACTTCTCGGACCGGTGGGGCACCGACCTGATGCGCCGAGGGAAACGCGTATGGGCGGAAATGCGCACCGTCGCCGTCCTGTGAACGCGCGGGCGGCGGGTGCGCTGCCACCTCCCATGCCGGACCTCGCCCGGCTCCGGCCCCGTCAGCAGATGGCCATCGAATGCGCGCTGTGCGCGCGGCGTCTGGGAACGACCGGCCGGGTGCTGAGCGAGGTGCGGTACCGCGGTCTGCTCTTCCGGTTGTGGGTCTGCGTGCCTGAATGCCGGCCACGAGCCGGGGGCGGGCAGTGACCGGCCGCGGCGACAGGGCTCCCCACCGCCCACCACGCTCCCCGCCGCTGCCAACGCGGCGGGAAGTCTGGTGGCTGGTCACCGCTGCCGCAGGACTGCTGGGAGCCCTGTACCTGGCCCTGCTCTCGAAGTGACTCCGACGGCACGTGGTGATCCATGACCCGCGTGCCGTCGGGCTCGGCCCCACCCCCGCCCCGGATGAACCGATTCCGGCGGAGGTGACAACCCGATATCCCTGGGAGGTTCGCATTGCACGAAGTCATCGCCAGTCCGCAGCAACACACGTTCCTCGTGGCCCGGCCGGGCGAACGGCGCGGTATCCGGCTTCCGGCCGCCCGGTACGACGACCTGGCCTCGGCTCTCGCCGCTGACGCGCCGGTCCCTGAGTGGCTGACCGCCGCCGCCCGCACCGCGTGGGGCCTGGACCTTTCGGGGCGGCCGATGAGCGGTACCGTCATCGTGCGCCCTCGTACACGGCTGAACTACTCCCGGGCGACCTGGGAGGTGAACAAGGGCTGCAATTTCAACTGTGAGCACTGCTTCCTCGCTCAGCGGAAGTTCGAGGGCCTGCCATGGGTGGAGAAGGCCCGGCTGATCGACATGCTGTGCGAGGCCGGCGTGCTGGGGCTCCAGTTCACCGGCGGAGAGCCGACGATCGACCGGGACTTCCTCGCCGCCTACGCCTACGCGTACGAGCGGGGGATGCTGCTGGAGGTGCTGACCAACGGAAGCCGCCTGCACCGTCAGGATGTGCTCGACACGCTCACGCGGATGCGTCCGCACAAGGTGACCGTGTCCCTGTACGGGGCGAGCGACGAGGCGGCCGATTCCCTCACCCGTACACAGGGGTCGTTCCGGCTCGTGATGAAGGGCCTTGAGGCGGCACGCGCGGCGGGCATCCCCGTCGAGCCGGCACTGATCATCACCCGGCACAACGCGCACGAGGCCGACGCCATGCGCCGGATCGCGCTGGAGTACGCGGACCGGTTCAGCGAATACGCGTCGATCTCCCCTACGTACGACGGGCAGCCGGACCCGCTTGCCGTGCAGTCCCCGGACTTCCTCGAACGCAGCGAGGTCTTCCGGGGCTGCCCCGCCGGTCACACGTTCTTCCACGTCGATCCGTTCGGGCTCGCGACGATGTGCAAGGTCGGCCGCGACCACCCCATCGACCTCATGGAGACCGGCATCAACGGGCTGCTCGGACTGCCCGCTGTCGCCGACACTCAAATGCTTCGCACTGGTGGCTGCACGGGCTGCAAGCTCTCCGGCACCTGCCGGGTCTGCCGCCCGCTGGCAAAAGCGTTCCAGACCGCGAAGGCACCACTGGAAAACTACTGTCAGCATGCAAAAGGAGTTCCGTCATGACTGCTGTCGCCGTAGAGATCAGCTCCAGGCCCGTCGAGGAGGTCCCGGCCGCCGAGCCGGTGGACCTGGTCGTCGTCGAGGACATCGAGGCACTGACTGTCGGCGCCGTCCCCGGCTGCAACGACGACAACCCCTACCGGTAGCCGTCCCGTAGCGCCCTCGCGCAGCCGTCGTGCTGTGCGGGGGCACCCGTCTCTCTGCAAGAGTTCCGCCATGCCGACCGAGCGCATGCACTTCAGCGACCTGCCCGCCGATGCCCAGGACGCCGTCACCGCCCGCACCGGCCCGATCCTGCACGCCGACACGGTGTCGTCCGGTTTCAACTCCGCCATCGCCGCGCGCCTCGCCACCGAGCAGGGCGACCTGTACATCAAGGGCCTGCCCATCGGCCACCCCCGCGTGTGGACGCAGGAGCGAGAAGCGACAGTGAGCCCGTACGTGGAAGGAATCTCCCCGCGCGCGCGGTGGCGCGTCGAGGCCGGCGGATGGGATCTCGTCGCCTTCGACGCCCTGAGCGGCCGCCAAGCCGACTATTCGCCGGGCTCTCAGGACCTTCCGCTCGTCGCCGCCGCCCTGGAGCGGCTGTCGGCCTTGCGGGCACCGGACGGTGTGGAACTGAAGCGGGCCGAACACCGGCTACGCGACTACGCGCCTGCCACCGCACTCGGACACTTCGCCGGTGACGCCCTCCTCCACACCGACCCCAACCCCGGCAACATCCTGGTCGGCCAAGGACAGGCATGGTTCGTCGACTGGGCGTGGGCCACCCGGGGCGCTCCGTGGCTGGACGCCGGGTACTGGGTCGTCTGGCTCATCGCCGAGGGCAGCCACTCGCCCGCGAGCGCCGAACAGTGGGCGATGCGCACCCCCGCCTTCCGCGCGGTTCATCCAGCCGCTGTCAGCGCCTTCGCCGCGGCCAATGAGAACCTCTGGGCCGAGATCGCCGAGCACGACCCCGACCCGTGGACACGCCGCGTACACACGGCGGCGAAGGCATGGGCCGCCCACCGCGTGCGCGACTGACCACGCACGGCACCCCGCGCCGCCCCCGACCGGAAACGGGGCGGTACGGCATCGGCCCGTACGCCCCCGGCGCCCACCGCCGCGTCCCCGAGCCGGCCGCGTCGCCTACGCTCGCCCCCGAACACACCCAGTTGACCTTGCTCTGAAGGGGGCCCCGCATGGCCCAGCTCCACCATTCCCCGGTACCGGACGGGCTCGCCCCCGGCAACGGCTACAGCCACGTCGTCTGGGGAACGGGCCGCTTCGTCGCCGTGTCCGGGCAGATCGCGCTCGACGCCGACGGCTCGCTGGTCGGCGAAAACGACCCCGAGGCGCAGGCCCGCCAGGTCTTCGCCAACCTCGGCCGCTGCCTCGCCGAGGCGGGCGCGACCTTCGCCGATGTGATGAAGATGACCTTCTTCGTCACGGACATCGCCATCCTCCCGGCCATCCGGACCGCCCGCGACGAGGTCCTGGACATGACCCGCCCGCCGGCCTGCTCCGCCGTCCAGGTGGCGGCCCTGGCCCGGCCCGACCTCCTGCTGGAGATCGAGGCGTTCGCGCTCGTGGGCGAGTAGGCGCCTGCGCCATCTCCCCGGCCGGGCGCCCGACGCCCGGCGCGCGACAGGAATTCCGTGGCACCGCGCGCGGCACGCCGTTAGCGTGCCGCGCATGGTGCGGGTGCGGGAGATGACGGCCGGGGACATCGACGCGGTGGCGGAGATCCGGGTGCGCGGGTGGCAGTTCGCGTATGCCGGGCTCATGCCGCAGGCGTATCTCGACGGGCTGAGCGTGCGCGAGGACGCGGCGCGGCGGCGGGAGTTCTTCGGACGCGGCGACGGCGCGGTGACCAGCCTGGTGGCGGAGGGGTCCGGCGCCGTCGTGGGCTGGGCCTGCTTCGGGGCGTCGCGGGATCGCGGCGCGGCCCCGGGCGACGGGGAGTTGTACGCGCTCTATGTACGGCCCGAGCTGGTCGGCGCCGGAGTCGGGCGCGCCCTGACCGCCGCCTCGCTCGCGGGCGCCGCCGAGCGGGGGTTCTCGCGGCTGCTGCTGTGGGTGGTGAAGGGCAACGCCCGCGCCCGCCGTTTCTACGAGCGCGCGGGCTTCGCGGCGGACGGCGGTGAAGAGGAGTCCGAGGTGGCCGGGGTCCCGGTGCCCGAGGTGCGTTACGCACTGGAGGTGGGGCGCACATTCTGTGTCGCCGGGCCCGCGAGCTGCGCGAGGGCCTCGTCGGCCGCCGGCCGCAGCCGCTCGTGGCGGCGGGCCGCCGTCAGGGACGGCACGGCGCTCCGGTCCCCGAGCGCGCCCAGCCCCTCGACGCAGGCGCGCGCGATCGGCCAGTAGTGGTCGGGCGCGGCCAGCAGCCGGTTCAAGGTGGCCAGCAGGGCGGGTACGGACTCGGGCGCGCGGAGCTCGGTGAGCAGCCGGATGGGGTACAGGGCGTAGGCGGTGCGCAGTTCATTGGTGGCGAGGGCGGCGGCGGCGCGGGCGGTGCGGGGGTCGCGGAGGCGGGCCAGGGCGCGGGCGGAGCAGGCGCAGCTGACCGGGTCGCGGTAGTTGAGGAGCATGACCAGGGGCTCGAAAGCGCGTCGGTCGCCGCGTACGCCCAGCGCGTAGGCGGCGATCTCGCGCGCCCACAGAGGGCGTCCGGGCTCGACGAGTATGCGCGCCAGGTCTTCCCGGTGCTCGGCGGGACGGTGGTCGCGCAGCAGGTCGAGTACTCCCTGGTAGGCCCTCACCTCCGCCGGGGAGCCCAGCTGTCCCCATACTCGTTCCAGCAGCGCACGGAATTCCTCTTCCATTTCCCGCTCCTCCCCGAGTGGCCCCTGCCACAGCGTAATTCGCAAGCCGACCACTGGCGGCCTCGGTTACCCGTGAGTTAACCTCCAAAGGAGAGCAGTACTCCTGCTCGGGCGGCCTGGTGACGCAGCCGCCACAGCGTGCAGTCGGTTCGGCACCCCAGTACGGCACGGCCTCGGGACAGGGCCCCGCCGATTCCTCAACTCCCTTTCTCCGGGCGCACTTTGCGCGTACCCGGAAACTCCTCAGTCGTCACTTCCCCCCTGCTGTCGGGGAACTCTCCCTGGAGTCTCGCGATGGACCGTACGTCCACCCCTGATCCCTCCTCTCTCACCCCCCTCGCCTCCCTTACCTCCCCCGCCTCCCGAACTCCTCTCGGCTCCGCCGCCTCCGGCACACCTGCCGCCCGCCCGCTGCGCAAGGTCGCCGTCGTCGGCCTCGGCACCATGGGCTGCGGCATCGCCGAAGTCCTCGCCCGCGCCGGCCGTGAGGTCGTCGGGATCGACGTCAGCGACGCTGCGGCCGCGCGTGCCGTGGCGTCCCTCGAAGCGTCCACCGCACGTGCGGTCGAACGCGAGCGTTTCACCGAACCCGCACGCCGGGACCTCCTGTCCCGCTTCCGAACCTGCGCCGATCTGCGTAGCGCCGCCGACGCCGACCTGGTCATCGAGGTCGTACCGGAGGAGTACGCGCTCAAGCACGAGGTCTTCACCGCCCTCGACGCCCTGGTCCGGCCCGACACCATCCTGGCCACCGGCACCAACGCGCTCTCGGTGACCCGGCTCGCGGCGGACTCGGCCCGCCCCGAGCGCGTTCTGGGTCTGCACTTCTTCAACCCCGCGCCCGCCATGAAGCTGGTCGAGGTGGTCTCCAGCGTGCTGACCGCGCCAGCCGCCGTCGCCGCGGTCACCGGCCTCGCCCGCGAGCTGGGCAAGGAGCCGGTCGCGGTCGGCGACCGGCCGGGGTTCGTCGCGGACGGGCTGCTGTTCGGCTATCTCAACCAGGCCGCCGCCATGTACGAGTCGCGGTACGCGTCCCGCGAGGACATCGACGCGGCCATGAAGCTGGGCTGCGGCCTGCCGATGGGCCCGCTCGCGCTGCTCGACCTGATCGGCGTGGACACGGCCCGTACGGTCCTGGAGGCGATGTACAGCGCCTCGCACGACCGGCTGCACGCGCCCGCCCCGGTCCTGGGCCATCTCGCCGAGGCCGGGCTGACCGGCCGCAAGTCCGGCCGCGGCTTCTACACCTACGAGGCGCCGGGCAGCGCGCGGACCGTCCCGGACCCGGCCACCCCCGCCGCCGGCGCGGCCGGGGCCGCGGTCGGCCGCGAGGTGCGCGCCGTGGGCGTCGTCGGCTCGGGCACCATGGCCTCCGGCATCGCCGAGGTCTTCGCCAAGGCCGGGTACCCCGTCGCGCTCGTGGCCCGCTCCCCGGAGAAGGCCGAGGCTGCGAAGGACCGGATCGCCACCTCGCTCGGCCGCTCGGTCGGCAAGGGGCGGCTGACCGCCGGGGCGCGGGACGCGGCGCTGGCCGCGATCACGCCCTCGGCGTCGCTGGACGCCCTCGCGGACGCGGACCTCGCCATCGAGGCGGTCGCCGAGGAACTGGCGGTCAAGCAGGAGGTGTTCGGGGCGCTCGACAAGGTCTGCGGACCCGGCGCGGTGCTCGCGACGACCACCTCCTCACTGCCCGTCATCGCCTGCGCCCGCGTCACGTCGCGCCCGCAGGACGTGGTCGGCATGCACTTCTTCAACCCGGCCCCGGCCATGAAGCTCGTCGAGGTGGTCCGTACGGTCCTGACCGCCGACGACGCCCACGCCACCGTCCGCGAGGTGTGCGCGCGGGTCCGCAAGCACCCGGTGGACTGCGGCGACCGGGCGGGCTTCATCGTCAACGCGCTGCTCTTCCCGTACCTCAACAACGCGATCAAGATGGTGCAGGAGCACTACGCGACGCTGGACGACATCGACGCCGCGATGAAACTCGGCGGCGGCTATCCGATGGGGCCCTTCGAACTCCTCGACGTGGTCGGCCTCGATGTCTCGCTGGCCATCGAGCGGGTCCTGCACCGCGAGTTCCGCGACCCGGGGCTGGCGCCCGCGCCGCTCCTGGAACATCTGGTCGCCGCGGGGTGCCTGGGCCGCAAGACGGGGCGCGGCTTCCGCGAGTATGCCCGCCGCTGACGGTCGGCCGCACGAAGGGTGTCTGAGGTGGGGTGGGCTGCTCGAACCGGTCAGCAGTCCGCCCCGGCACACGCATACGGCCGCGTGTTACGTTCCCCACATGTCCCAGCCCGTTAAGTCCGCTCGTACGCTGCGTTCGACGAATAAAGAGACCGCTGACGGCACGGAGAGCGCGAGCAGCCGCCGCGCCGCCGCCCAGCGCCTCGCCATGCGCCGCAAACTGGCCGCGGCCGCCATGGAGTTGTTCGCCACGAAGGGCTACGAGGCGACGACCGTCGATGAGATCGCGGCCGCCGCGGGGGTCGCCCGCCGGACGTTCTTCCGCCACTTCCGCTCCAAGGAAGAGGCGATCTTCCCCGATCACGACGACACCCTGGTACGGGCGGCGGCGGTGCTGGACGCCGCTCCCGCGCACGAGAACCCGCTGGACACCGTGTGCCGGGGCATCAAGGAGGTCATGCGGATGTACGCGGCCTCCCCGGCCGTGTCCGTCGAGCGCTACCGGCTGACCCGTGAGGTGCCCGCCCTGCGCGAACGTGAGATCTCCTCGGTGGCCCGCTATGAACGGCTCTTCACCCGCTATCTGCTGGGCCACTTCGACGAGGGCGCACACCACGTCGGCGACGACGACCCGCTGCTGGCCGAGGTCGCCGCCTCCGCCGTGGTCACCGCCCACAACCATGTGCTGCGCCGGTGGCTGCGCGCGGGCGGGGTCGGCGACGTGGAGACTCAGCTCGACCACGCCTTCGCGATCGTCCGCGAGACCTTCGGCACGGGCATCGGCGCCCGGCCCGGCACGGAGCGGCCGCCGGCGCCCACGGCCCGTACGAACGGCGAGGTGCTGGTGACGGTGGCGCGCACGGACGCGCCGCTGGACGAGGTCATGCGCACCATCGAGAAGGCCCTCAAGCGGAAGTGACCGGGCCGGCCCCCGGCCCGCGCTCCCCCGCCGCGCCCCGTCCCCCCTCGGCGCCTCCCCCATCAGCGGCCTGACGCCCGCAACGAGCACCCTGACGCCCGCCGCCCGCAGCGGCGGGCGCAGTCGTGTCCGGCCCCGGCCCCGGCCCCGGCCCCGTACGGCCCCTCATCCGCGCACCTTGCTCATTCGTGCCATGCCGATGACATCTGAGAGAAATTCTTGGCACTGAGTGTCTTGTCGACTGGCACCCGGTGTCATACCTTGAGGGTGTCCGGGCGGCCGGCGCGCAGACACAACCGTCGTGCGTCGGCTGTCCCCACAAGCACTCTGTGCGCCCGGACGCCTGCGTCACAGGCACCTCGCGCCCGATCGGGCGCACCGCCGAGCACCATCAGCACCGCCGAACCGACGGCACCGCCTCTGCACCACCCCCGACGTCCCCTCAAGCCGTTCCCTCGACGCTTCCCCAAGCTCTCGGCTTCGCTCAAGCAGGGAGAGGCCCCACTCGCCGGAGGCAAACCGTGAACCAGCTACTGGACGCGATCGTCGCGTCGGACAGCACGAGCGAAGACTTCGCCGCCCTGTCCATCCCCGAGTCGTACCGCGCGGTGACCGTGCACAAGGACGAGGCCGAGATGTTCGCCGGCCTCGCCACCCGGGACAAGGATCCCCGCAAGTCCCTGCACGTCGAGGACGTGCCCACACCCGAACTCGGCCCCGGCGAGGCGCTGGTCGCCGTCATGGCCAGCTCGGTGAACTACAACTCCGTCTGGACCTCGATCTTCGAACCCCTGCCGACCTTCGGGTTCCTGGAGCGGTACGGGCGGCTCTCGCCGCTCGCCAAGCGGCACGACCTGCCGTACCACGTCATCGGCTCCGACCTCGCCGGCGTCGTGCTGCGCACCGGTCCCGGGGTCAACACCTGGCACCCCGGGGACGAGGTCGTCGCGCACTGCCTCTCCGTGGAGCTGGAGTCCTCCGACGGCCACAACGACACCATGCTCGACCCCGAGCAGCGCATCTGGGGCTTCGAGACCAACTTCGGCGGCCTGGCGGAGATCGCGCTCGTCAAGTCCAACCAGCTGATGCCCAAGCCCCGGCACCTCAGCTGGGAGGAGGCGGCCTCCCCCGGGCTGGTCAACTCCACCGCCTACCGGCAGCTCGTCTCGCGCAACGGCGCGGGCATGAAGCAGGGCGACAACGTCCTGGTCTGGGGCGCCAGCGGCGGACTCGGCAGCTACGCCACGCAGTTCGCGCTGGCCGGCGGCGCCAATCCGATCTGCGTCGTCTCCAGCCCGCGCAAGGCGGAGATCTGCCGCCGGATGGGCGCCGAGGCGATCATCGACCGCACCGCCGAGGACTACCGGTTCTGGAAGGACGAGCACCACCAGGACCCCCGCGAGTGGAAGCGGTTCGGCAAGCGCATCCGGGAGCTGACGGGCGGTGAGGACGTCGACATCGTCTTCGAGCACCCGGGCCGTGAGACCTTCGGCGCCTCCGTGTACGTCACGCGCAAGGGCGGCACCATCGTCACCTGCGCCTCCACCTCGGGCTACACCCACGAGTACGACAACCGCTATCTGTGGATGTCGCTCAAGAAGATCGTCGGCTCCCACTTCGCCAACTACCGCGAGGCGTGGGAGGCCAACCGGCTGATCGCCAAGGGGAAGATCCACCCGACGCTCTCCCGGACGTACGCCCTGGAGGAGACCGGACAGGCCGCGTACGACGTGCACCGCAACCTCCACCAGGGCAAGGTCGGCGTGCTCGCGCTCGCCCCCGAGGAGGGCATGGGCGTCACCGATCCCGAGCTGCGCGAGCGGCACCTCGACGCCATCAACCGCTTCCGCGACATCTGAACGAGACGGCTGAGAGACGTACATGACTGAGCGTCAGAAGGATCGTCCGTGGCTGATGCGGACGTACGCCGGGCACTCCACCGCCGAGGCGTCCAACGAGCTCTACCGACGCAACCTCGACAAGGGGCAGACCGGCCTGTCGGTCGCCTTCGACCTCCCGACGCAGACCGGTTACGACCCCGACCACGTCCTCGCCCGCGGCGAGGTCGGCCGGGTCGGGGTCCCCGTCTCCCATCTCGGCGACATGCGCCGGCTGTTCCAGGACATCCCGCTGGAGCAGATGAACACCTCGATGACCATCAACGCGACCGCGATGTGGCTGCTGGCGATGTACGAGGTGGTGGCCGAGGAACAGGGCGCCGACATCACCAAGCTGTCGGGCACCACCCAGAACGACATCGTCAAGGAGTACCTCTCGCGCGGGACGCACGTCTTCCCGCCCGGGCCGTCGCTCCGGCTGACCACCGACATGATCGCGTACACGGTGGCCCACATCCCCAAGTGGAACCCGATCAACATCTGCAGCTACCACCTCCAGGAGGCCGGGGCCACGCCCGTCCAGGAGATGGCGTACGCGCTGTCCACCGCCATCGCGGTGCTCGACGCCGTACGCGACTCCGGGCAGGTGGCCCCGGAGCGGTTCGGCGATGTCGTCGCCCGGATCTCCTTCTTCGTGAACGCGGGCGTCCGCTTCATCGAGGAGATGTGCAAGATGCGCGCCTTCGGCCGCATCTGGGATGAGATCACCCGCGAGCGGTACGGCATCGACAACGCCAAGCAGCGGCGCTTCCGCTACGGCGTCCAGGTCAACTCCCTGGGCCTGACCGAGGCGCAGCCGGAGAACAACGTCCAGCGCATCGTGCTGGAGATGCTGGCCGTCACCCTCTCCAAGGACGCCCGCGCCCGCGCCGTGCAGCTCCCCGCCTGGAACGAGGCGCTGGGGCTGCCCCGCCCCTGGGACCAGCAGTGGTCGCTCCGTATCCAGCAGGTCCTGGCCCACGAGAGCGACCTGCTGGAGTACGAGGACATCTTCGCCGGCTCCCATGTCATCGAGGCCAAGGTGGCGGCGATGGTCGCCGAGTGCCGGGCGGAGATCGGCCGCATCCAGGAGATGGGCGGCGCGATGGCAGCCGTGGAGTCCGGCTACCTCAAGTCCCGGCTCGTCTCCTCGCACGCCGAGCGGCGGGCCCGGATCGAGGCCGGCGAGGAGCTGATCGTCGGCGTCAACAGCTACGAGTCCACCGAGCCCAACCCGCTCACCGCCGATCTCGACACCGCCATCATGACCGTCGACCCGGCCAACGAGGCGCGCGTGGTGGCCGCGCTGCACACCTGGCGCGACAACCGTGACGAGGGCCGCGCGCAGGACGCGCTGGCCGTCCTCAAGAAGACCGCGGCCGGCAGCGACAACCTCTTCGCCGCCACCCTCGAATGCGCCCGCGCGGGCGTCACGACCGGCGAGTGGTCCTGGGCGCTGCGGGACGTCTTCGGCGAGTTCCGCGCGCCTACGGGCGTGAGCGGCGCGCCCCTGGCCGTCACCGCCGAGCCGGGCACCCCGCTCGCGGCCGTACGCGCGAAGGCGGCCCGTACCGCCGAGGACCTCGGCTGCGGCAAGCTGCGGCTGCTGGTCGGCAAGCCCGGTCTGGACGGGCACTCCAACGGCGCCGAGCAGATCGCCGTACGGGCCCGCGACGCCGGTTTCGAGGTGGTCTACCAGGGCATCCGGCTCACCCCGGAACAGATCGTCTCGGCGGCCGTCGCCGAGGACGTGCACTGCGTCGGCCTGTCCATCCTCTCCGGCTCGCACGCCGAGCTGGTCCCGGACGTGCTGGCGCGGCTGCGCCGCACCGGCGTCGACGACATGCCCGTGGTCGTCGGCGGCATCATCCCCTCCGCCGACGCCGACGCCCTGCGCGCGGCCGGCGTCGCGGCCGTCTTCACCCCGAAGGACTTCGGAATCACGGAGATCATCGGCCGTATCGTCGACGAGATCCGGAAAGCGAACAGGCTCGACCCCCTGGAGGTACCCGTATGACTGTCAACCGCCTGCGTCCGCGCCGCTCCTGCCTGGCCGTGCCGGGCAGCAACCCGCGCTTTCTGGAGAAGGCCCAGGGCCTCGCCGCCGACCAGGTCTTCCTGGACCTGGAGGACGCGTGCGCGCCGCTCGCCAAGGAGGGCGCCCGGCACACCATCGTGGACGCGCTCAACAAGGGCGACTGGACAGGCAAGACCAGGGTCGTACGGGTCAACGACTGGACCACCGAGTGGACTTACCGCGACGTGGTGACCGTGGTCGAGGGGGCGGGCCACAACCTCGACTGCGTGATGCTGCCGAAGGTGCAGGACGCCGCCCAGGTCCATGCGCTCGATCTGCTGCTCACCCAGATCGAGAAGACGATGGGGTTCGAGGTCGGCCGGATCGGCATCGAGGCGCAGATCGAGAACGCCAAGGGGCTGGTGAACGTCGACGGCATCGCGGCGTCCTCGCCCCGGCTGGAGACCATCGTCTTCGGCCCGGCCGACTTCATGGCCTCCATCAACATGAAGACGCTGGTCGTCGGGCAGCAGCCGCCCGGGTACGGCGCCGACGCGTACCACTACATCCTGATGCGCATCCTGATGGCGGCCCGTACCCACGACCTCCAGGCGATCGACGGGCCGTATCTCCAGGTCCGCGACGTGGACGCCTTCCGCGAGGTCGCGGGCCGCGCCGCGGCGCTGGGCTTCGACGGCAAATGGGTGCTGCACCCCGGCCAGGTCGAGGCGGCCAACGAGGTCTTCTCGCCCTCGCAGGAGGACTACGACCGCGCGGAGCTGATCCTGGACGCCTATGAGTGGTGCACCTCGGAGCAGGGCGGCAAGAAGGGCTCCGCGATGCTCGGCGACGAGATGATCGACGAGGCCAGCCGCAAGATGGCGCTGGTCGTCGCGGGCAAGGGCCGCGCCGCCGGTATGCGGCGCACCACCGCGTTCGAAGCACCGGAGGTGTGAGCGCCATGCGGTTCGGCCGCGTTTACGAGGAGTTCACCGTCGGCGACGTCTACCGGCACTGGCCGGGAAAGACCGTCACCGAGTACGACGACCACCTCTTCTGCCTGCTCACGATGAACCACCACCCGCTCCATATCGACGCCAATTACGCGGAGCTGTCGACCGACTTCGGCAAGAACGTGGTCGTCGGCAACTACATCTATTCACTGCTGCTGGGCATGTCCGTGCCGGATGTCTCGGGCAAGGCGATCGCCAATCTGGAGGTCGAGTCGCTCAAGCACGTGGCGCCGACGTTCCACGGCGACACCATCTACGGCGAGACGGCCGTGCTCGACAAGATTCCGTCAAAATCCAAGTCCGACCGCGGGATCGTGTACGTGGAGACGAAGGGCTACAAGCAGGACGGCACCCTGGTCTGCGTGTTCCGGCGCAAGGTGATGGTGCCCACCGAGACGTACGTCAAGGAGCGCGGCGGAGAGCAGCCGGGCCGCCCCCGGCCCCAGACGCCTCCCGAGAAGAAGGTGGAGAAGTAGCCATGGGACGCCTCGCGCAGACCGATTCCCTCACCGATGTCCAGCGGGAAATCCTCTCCACCATCCGTGACTTCGTCGACAAAGAGATCCTGCCGGTCGCGACCGAGCTGGAACACCGCGACGAGTACCCGGCGCGGATCGTCGAGGGGCTGACGGAACTGGGGCTGTTCGGCCTGATGATTCCGGAGGAATACGGCGGCCTCGGTGAGTCCCTTCTCACTTACGCGCTCTGCGTGGAGGAGATCGCCCGCGGCTGGATGAGCGTCTCGGGGATCGTGAACACCCATTTCATCGTCGCCTACCTGCTCAAGCAGCACGGCACCGAAGAACAGAAGGACTATTTCCTGCCAAAAATGGCGGCGGGAGAAATCCGGGGCGCGTTCTCGATGTCCGAGCCGGCGCTGGGCTCGGATGTGTCGGCGATCACGTCCAAGGGCGTGCGGGACGGCGACGGCTACGCCCTCACCGGGCAGAAGATGTGGCTGACCAACGGGGGCTCGTCCTCGCTCGTGGCGATTCTGTGCCGCACGGACGAGGGGCACCCGGAGGGCACCGCCCGGCACAAGTCGATGACCACCTTCCTGGTGGAGAAGGAGCCGGGGTTCGGCGAGGTCAAGCCCGGTCTCACCATCCCGGGGAAGATCGACAAGATGGGCTACAAGGGCGTCGACACCACCGAACTGATCATGGACGGACTGCGGGTTCCGGCCGACCGGGTGCTCGGCGGCGCCACCGGCCGGGGCTTCTACCAGATGATGGACGGCGTCGAGGTCGGCCGGGTGAATGTAGCGGCGCGTGGGTGCGGAGTGGCGCAGCGTGCCTTCGAGTTGGGCGCCTCCTACGCGCAACAGCGACACGCCTTCGGAAAACCGATCGCCGAACATCAGGCCATTCAGTTCAAATTGGCCGAAATGGGGACAAAGGTCGAAGCGGCGCATGCGATGATGGTGAACGCGGCACGCAAGAAGGACTCGGGACAGCGCAACGACCTGGAAGCCGGTATGGCCAAATACCTGGCCTCCGAGTACTGCAAGGAGGTGGTCGAGGACGCCTTCCGCATCCACGGCGGCTACGGCTTCTCCAAGGAGTACGAGATCGAGCGCCTCTACCGCGAGGCGCCGATGCTGCTCATCGGTGAAGGTACCGCCGAGATCCAGAAAATGATCATTGGCCGTCGACTACTTGAAGAGTACCGATTCCAGGGATAAATGTCCCTTATGAGGTGTTTTCTACGAGAAGTAGATCACACCCCGTCATCGGAGTTCGGCCACCGACTGGCCCTGGCGCTTGCCCAGTTGCCGCTCGCAACCGATAGCATCCCCGGAAAGCCGCCGTCCCCCGTTTTGTTACGCGGCATCATCCTCCGCTACGAAGGTCATCCATGCCCCACAGCCAATCCTCTGCACCTCGCGGCCGCGTCCGCCTCGCGCGCGGGGCGTCGCCGTGGCTCGTCCCGACCGTCGCCACGGCCGCGGTCAGCCTCGCCCGTGCCCGCCGCTCCGGACGCTGGGCGGCCCTGGCCGTACCCACCACCGCGCTCGCGGCGGGAATGCTGTGGTTCTTCCGTGACCCCGAGCGAGAGATCCCCGAGGGCCGCGTCCTGTCCCCCGCCGACGGTGTGGTGCAGAGCATCATGCCGTGGAAGGACGGGCGCACCCGCGTGGCGATCTTCATGAGCCCTCTGAACGTCCACGTCAACCGCGCCCCCATGGCGGGCACGGTGCGCTCCGTCAAGCACATCCCCGGCGGCTACGTACCGGCGTTCAACAAGGAGAGCGAGAACAACGAGCGCGTCGTCTGGCACTTCGACACCGAGCTGGGCGACGTCGAGATGGTCCAGATCGCCGGTGCCGTGGCCCGCCGCATCGTCCCGTACGTGCCGCAGAGCACCAAGGTCGAGCAGGGCGACCGGATCGGTCTGATCCGCTTCGGTTCACGCGTCGACGTCTACCTCCCGGAAGGCGTCGAGGCCGCGGTCGAGGTCGGCCAGGCGACCACGGCGGGGGTGACTCGCCTTGACCGTGATTGATCCCGACACACAGGCGGCCTGGGTGCCGGAGGCCGAGGAAGCGGACTCCGACGTCGCGGACATCCCCCTGTCCACCCGGCTGTCGATAGCGGACACCCTCACCCTCGGCAACGCCATCTGCGGCTTCATGGCCGTGTACTTCACCACCACCGGCGTCCTGATCCCGCATCTGACGGGCAACGAGGACGGCGGCATGGCCCGGCACAGCGCGGCCACCGCGGTGATACTGATCCTGCTCGCCTCGGTCTTCGACCTCTTCGACGGGCTCGTGGCGCGCAAGCTGCGCAGCTCGGCGATGGGGGCCGAGCTCGACAACCTCTCCGACCTGATCAGCTTCGGGCTGGCGCCCGCGTACTTCGTGGTCGTCTGGGGGATGGTCGCCGACGACGCCCACCAGCGGGTCTCGGCGGTCGCCGCGATCGTGGTCCTGCTGGCCGTCGTGCTCCGGCTCGCGCGCTTCTCGTGCGTACAGCTGCG
The DNA here is from genome assembly GCF_056434425.1 of Streptomyces sp. NPDC044033. Classification (NCBI taxonomy): domain Bacteria; kingdom Bacillati; phylum Actinomycetota; class Actinomycetes; order Kitasatosporales; family Streptomycetaceae; genus Streptomyces; species Streptomyces sp. NPDC044033. The sequence continues at coordinate 745,728 of NZ_JBWKFF010000002.1, forward strand.
CGACGGCATCTTCCAGGGGATGCCGAGCCCCTTCGGGGCGCTGACCGTCGTCTCCATCGTCCTCCTTGAGCTCCCGTTCATGCCGACGCTCCTCGCGATCGTCGGGGTGGCGTGGCTGATGGTGAGCCGGGTCGAGTACCCGAAGCCGCGCGGCCGCCTGGCGGTGGCGATGCTCGGCTGGATCGTGTTGAGCATGGGCCTGCTGGCCGCCTGGGCCTTCGACGCCCCCGGCGGGGAACTGCTCCTGCAGACCGGCTGCGCCCTCCAGGTCGTCCTCGGCGCGGTGATCCCGCTCTTCGCGACGGCCCGCCGCGTCAACACCTTCCGCGGCAACCGGCGCGAGGCCCGCGCCACCCAGCTGCCGTAGTACCACCGCAACGCCGAAGGGCCCCGAGCTACGTGCTCGGGGCCCTTCGGCGTTGTCAGTGTTGTCGGCGTTGTCGGGGTTGTCGCGTTGTTTGTCGGCGTCGCCCCCGGCCCGGTGGCCGGTGCCGCCCTGGTGGGGCAGGGCGGCACCGGATCAGAGGAGCTGTACGGGTCCGCTCACGGCGCGCTCAGTCGGAGGGCGCGGCGGCGGTGACCGGGGTCCGCTCGCCCTGAGCCGGCACACCGCGATCGGCGGCCGCCTCGTCCCGTCCGCGCGAGAGGCTGACCACGAAGCGGGGCCAGAGCAGCAGGACCACGGGGTAGATCGCGTAGCCGATGCGTGTCGCGGGCGACAGTACGATGGCCAGGAGCAGTCCGATCGCCAGCCGGTCGGCGGCGGCCACGATGTCGCGGGGCGGGCGGAGCAGCAGCGATACCCCGACGGCGAGGGCGCTGATCAGGATGAGCGCCACGGCGACCGTCTTGCCGTGCGGCACCACCGAGACGATCAGATGCCCGAGCAGGGGGCTCTCGGCGGACGACTGGGTGGGGCCGAGGCCCAGGGGGTAGAGGACCACGTTCTGGTAGAACGCCCCGGTGTCGGCCAGCGCCACCGGGACGACGGAGAGCACGGCGATCCCCGCGGCCCCCGCGGCGCACTTGATGGCGGCGCGCTTGCCGCGGCAGACCAGCAGCAGCGCTACCACCACGGGTACGGCCGGCCAAGCGGTCCACTTCAGCGCCGCCGCCACGCCCAGCGCCAGGCCCGCGCGCCCCGACTGGCCCCGGTGCGCAAAGGCCAGGGCCAGGCAGACCAGGGCGATGACCGGCGGGTCCACGCCGCCGATGGTCAGGGGCAGTGCGACGACGGGGCAGGCGATCAGCCACAGCAGCCCGGTGGCGCCGGACGTGCCGGCCGGAGTGCTGCCCGTACCCCCCGTGCCCTTCAGCGATACGCGCAGGGCACCGATCACGGCCGCGAGGAAACCGACGACGAACCACAGCCGGGCGCTGGCGAAGAAGGTGTCGCCGAACAGCACGCGCGGTATGCCGAAGATCGCCATGCCCGGCAGATAGGGGTTGAAGTCCGGTACGGCGTGCGGCGACGAGTTGTACGGGGTTCCGGAGGAGAACAGCAGGTCGGCCCCGCGCTCCACGACGCCGACCTCCATCTGCGCCCGGCCGATCGCCGTCAGGTACACCAGCGGCACGACGGCCGCGCCGATCAGCGCCACCACAGCGGCGTTGCGCGCCCAGGGCTTGGCCGACAGCACCGCGACGACGGCCGCGCAGCCGTATCCCACGGCGGCGCAGACGCCCCATACCCGCTGTGAGGTGTTCGGGGGCGACGAGAGCCCCACCGCGAGCGCCACGACGGCGCACACCAGCAGCAGCGGCCAGTCCCACCGGCGGCCGCCACGAGACGGGTCGGGCGTGGAGCCGATGCCCGACGGCCGCCTACGGAGTGTCTCCGCCATCAGAGCGCGGCCTCCCGACGGGCCACGCGGCCCCGGCTCAGGCGAAACGTTTCATCGCTGCTGAGCCGGGGCGCGGATATGAGAAGCAAGCCGATTTCGGGCATGCCAAAGTGGGGGTAGGTCGAGATCATACGGGGGACTATACAGAACACCTATAACTGTGGTGTATAGCGAGATCTCCCGCCCCAGCCCGCCCCGGCCTCACGTCAGCCCCGCCGGCCTCGGCACGGTTCCTGCCCCGACCGGGCCTCGGCACGGTTCCCGCCCCGGATCGGCCCCCGGCCTCAGCGCAGCCAGTCGCGGGCGATCGCCTCGGCCGCCCGCTCCAGCAGCGGCCCCGCCTCCGACATACAGAGGTACAGGTCCGGCTCCAGCTCGGTGAGGGCGTACGCGCGACGGATGCCCACCGCGGCGAGCGCCTCCTGCGCGAGCTCCAGGCGGCCGCAGACCGCGACGGTCTCGACCCCGGCCGCGCGGGCCGCCGCGGCGACCCCGGCGGGAGCCTTGCCGTGCAGGGTCTGCTGGTCCAGCGAGCCCTCCCCTGTGATGACGAGCCCGGCCCGGGCCAGCGCCGCGCCGAAGCCGAGCACGTCGAGCATCACCTCGATGCCCGGCCGGAACGTCGCGCCGAGGCCGATGAGCGCGCCGTAGCCGATGCCGCCCGCGGCCCCCGCCCCGGGCGACTGCGCGTACTCGGCGGCCCGCGGGCCGATCGCCTTCTCCAGCACGCCGACGTAGTGCGTGAGCGCGTTGTCCAGCGTCGTGACGTCCTCGTCGCTGGCGCCCTTCTGCGGGCCGTACACCGCGGCGGCGCCCTTCGGGCCGGTCAGCGGGTTGTCGACGTCGCTCGCGAGGACGATCGGGACATCCGCGAAGCGCGGGTCGAGCCCGGAGAGGTCCGCCGAGGTCAGCTCGGTCAGCGGCCCGCCGCCGTGCGGCACGGGGTCGCCGTCGTCGTCGAGGAAGCTCGCGCCGAGCGCGGCCAGCATCCCGGCTCCGCCGTCGGTGCTCGCGCTGCCGCCGACGCCGAAGACGATGGCGCGCGCGCCCGCGTCGAGGGCCGCGCTCAGCAGCTCGCCGGTCCCGTACGTGCTGGCGGTGAGCGGCGTGAAGACGCCGGCGGGCAGGTGCCGCAGCCCCGACGCCTCGGCCATCTCCACCACGGCGGTGCCGTCCGGGCCCATCGCGAACGTGGCCGTGACGGGCGCCCCGAGCGGGCCGGTCACCCGCGCCCCACGGGCCTCGAACCCGGCCGCCAGCGCGGCCTCCACCGTGCCGTCGCCACCGTCGGCGACCGGCAGGGTCTCGACCTCGACGCCGGGCGCCGCCCGGCGCAGCCCCACCGCGACATGCTCGGCGACCTGAACGGCCGTCAGCGAGCCCTTGAACTTGTCCGCGGCGATCAGCACGCGCGTCGGCTCTTTAGTGGAAACGTCCGCCACCTTGCTCCCCTTGCTTTTCGGCCCGGCTTTCGCACAGGCGCTCGCGCCGCAGCGACCCTACCCGCCATGGTCCGGCGTTGCCCACGGCCCCCGGCGGCGCGCCAGCCCCGGAAAAACCACTCAATCCGGCCATAGTGGGGCGACATGAGCACCGACACCCCTCAGCCGACCGATCCGGACACCCCGCCAGGACCGCCGCCATCCGGCCCGTCATCCGGACCGCCCCACGGACCGGCGCACGACCGGCAGCCGGACATGACGGTCGTCACCGTCGGCGGCGCCGCGGTACTGGGGGTGGTCGCCTGGGCGGCGTTCGGCAAGCACTCCTTCGACCGCGCGTCCTCCTCCGCCCTGGGCTGGGTCCTGTCGAACTTCGCGTGGCTGTTCGTGATCGCGGCCGATGTGTTCCTCGTGCTGGCCGTGCTGATCTCGCTGAGCCGGTTCGGCCGGATCCGGCTGGGCCGGGACGAGGACCGGCCGGAGTTCGGCAACCTCACCTGGATCGCGATGATGTTCAGCGCGGGCATGGGCATCGGCCTGATGTTCTACGGCGTCGGCGAGCCGCTCCAGCACTTCGCCGCCCCGCCGCCGGGCAGCGGGGTCACCGCGGGAACGGGCCCCGCGGCCCGTACGGCGCTGGAGTACTCGTTCTTCCACTGGACCCTGCACCCGTGGGCGATCTACGGAATGGCCGGGCTCGCCCTCGCCTACGCGGGCTTCCGCAAGGGCCGGGGCAATCGGGTCAGCGCCGCGTTCGTACCGCTGCTCGGCGAGCGGCGCGCGGCGGGCTGGCAGGGCCGCATCATCGACCTCCTCGCCGTCTTCGCCACCGTCTTCGGCACCGCGACCAGCCTGGGCCTGGGCGCCCTCCAGGTCTCGAAGGGCCTGAACATCACCACCGGCGTCGAGGACTCCAAGACGCTCCAACTCATCATCATCGGCTCGCTGTCGGCGGCCTTCGTGCTCTCCGCCTTCTCCGGTCTGCACAAGGGCGTGAAGTGGCTGTCCACGATCAACATCGTGCTCGCCGCGTGCCTGATGCTCTTCGTCTTCGTGCTCGGCCCCACCGTCTTCATCCTGAACACGATCCCGGCGAGCGCAGGCGGCTATCTGCACGACCTGCTGACGATGGCGACCCGCACCGGAGCGTTCACGGACCCCAAGTGGCTCGGCACCTGGACGATCTTCTACTGGGCGTGGTGGCTGTCCTGGGCCCCGTTCGTGGGCACCTTCATCGCCCGGATCTCCCACGGCCGTACGATCCGCGAGTTCCTGGTCGGGGTGCTGCTGGTGCCCAGCGGGGCGACGGTCGTCTGGTTCTGCGTGATGGGCGGCAGCGCGGTGCGCCTGGACATGACGGGTGGGGCCGACCTGACCGCGACCGTCAAGGAGGGCGCGGAGGCGTCGATGTTCGGGCTGCTGGAGGCGCTGCCGATCGCCACGGTGACCTCGTGGATCGCGATGGCGCTGGTCATGACGTACTTCATCACCAGCGCCGACTCCGCCTCGCTGGTGATGGGCTCGCTCACCAGCCGGGGCGCGCTGCATCCGCGCACCTGGCTGGTGGTCGGCTGGGGCGTGCTGATGGCGGCGGTGGCGGCCGTACTGCTGGTGGCGGGCGGCCTGAACTCGCTCCAGTCGGCGACGATCCTGGTCGCCCTGCCGTTCGTGCTGGTGATGCTCGCGCTGTGCTGGTCGCTCATCAAGGAACTCCGCGACGACCCGGGCGCGGGCCCGGCCCGCCACCACGCGCTGCTCGGGATGCGCGACGCGGTACGGGCCATGGTCGGCGATGTCGTCTCCGAGCAGAGCCCGGTGCGGCACGCGCGGCTGCGCCGGGTCGTGGAGAGCGCTCGGGACCGGGACGACGGGACCGGCGGTGCGCCGGGCGCGTAGGGACGCCTTCGGCCGAGGCGGACGGTACGGTTCGACGCGCTGCCGGACGTGGCGGCGCCGACCGTACGGACGCCGATGACGCGTCGGCGCCCGGCGTCGAGGACCAGCCCCTCGGCCCGGGCGCCGGGCGCCGCGTTCGCGCGGGCTCGCGGCCGGTCCGGGGCGAATGACGTACACCGGGGACTTACCCATCGCGCCGACGCCGTAGCCCGGTACCGGAGGAGTCGCGTCGGTTTCGGTCCCCGGCGCCGAGGGCGCTCAGAACAGCGCGTCCTGCTCCGCCGCTCCCGCCTGAGACGTCGGATCGCTGACGCCGCGTTCGAAGTCGAGCAGCCGCCGCTTGCGGTCGAGGCCGCCGCCGTAGCCGGTGAGGCTGCCGGTGGAGCCGACGACGCGGTGGCAGGGGACGATGATGCCGATGGGGTTCTTGCCGTTCGCGAGGCCGACCGCGCGGGAGGCGTTGGGCGCGCCGATCCGGTCGGCGAGCTGCCCGTACGAGACCGTCTCGCCGTACGGGATGCGCTGGAGTCCGCTCCACACGCGGCGCTGGAAGGGCGTGCCGTCCAGGTGCAGCGGCAGGTCGAACTCGGTGATCTCGCCCGCGAAATAGGCGGTCAGCTGGTGCACGGCCGCCGTGAAGGGCGTGTCGTCAGGCGCGCCGAAGGTCTCCTCGGGCGGGCGGTGGCGCTGCTCGGTCATGTAGAGGCCGCAGAGGGTGCCGTCGGCGGCGACGAGCGTGAGCGGGCCGTACGGGCTGTCGATGAGGGTGTGGGTGCGTACGCGCATGGGTCGGATCTTCCGATCGGGGGCGGACAGGGGGTGGTCGGCCGTTCACCCGGCCGGGAGGCGGTTGACGGCGTGGTCGTCGGCGGACCAGAGGTACTGGACGGCGTACGCGCGCCAGGGCCGCCAGGCCACCGCGTGCCGGGTGAGGGCGGCCGGGGTCGCGGGGAGCCCCAGCTCTTCGGCCGCGCGCCGGACCCCGAGGTCCGTCGGCACGAAGGCGTCGGGGTCGCCGAGCGCGCGCATGGCGATGATCTCGGTGGTCCACGGCCCGATGCCGGGCATGGCGTCGAGGCGTTCGCGGGCCGTGGGCCAGTCGCTGCCGACGCCGAGGGCCAGGTCGCCGGAGGCGAGCGCGGAGACCATGGCGACGACGGTGGCGCGGCGGCCGGCCGGCATGGCGAGGGTGGCGGGGTCGAGGGCGGCGAGCGCGTCGGTCGAGGGGAAGAGGTGGGTGAGGCCGCCCGCCGGGTCCTCGACGGCCTCTCCGTGCGCGGCGACGAGCCGGCCCGCGAGCGTACGGGCGGCAGCGGTCGACACCTGCTGGCCGAGCACGGCCCGGACGGCGAACTCGTCCGCGTCCACGGTGCGCGGCACGCGCCGCCCGGGCGCCTTGCGGACGAGGGGGGCGAGGCGTTCGTCGGAGCACAGCAGGTCGTCGACGGCTTCGGGGTCGGCGTCGAGGTCCAGCAGCCGTCGGCAGCGGCTGATCGCTCCGGTCAGGTCGCGCTGATCGGTGAGGGCGAGTCGGCAGCCGATGTGACCGGTCTGGGGGCGCAGTTCGACGGTGCCGTGCCCGTACGGGAGGCGCAGGGTGCGCCGGTACGCGCCGTCGCGCCACTCCTCCACGCCGGGCACGGCGGTGGCGGCGAGGTGCCCGAAGAGGTTGTCGGGGCACAACGGCGCCCGGAACGGGAGCCGCAGGGCGAGCACGCCGGACGGGGACGGCTGCCGGCCGCGGGCGGCCCGGACGCGCAGGTCGCTCGGGGAGAGGGCGAAGACTTCTCGTACGGTCTCGTTGAAGGCGCGGATGGAGGCGAAGCCGGCGGCGAAGGCGACGTCTCCCATCGGCAGTTCGGTGGTCTCGATGAGCAGCCGCGCGGTCTGCGCCCGCTGGGCCCTGGCCAGCGCCTGCGGCCCCGCGCCGAGTTCGGCGAGGAGTTGCCGTTCGACCTGCCGGGTGGAGTAGCCGAGCCGTGCGGCGAGCCCGGGCACGCCTTCCCGGTCCACGACACCGTCGCCGATGAGCCGCATGGCCCTGGCGACGAGGTCGGCCCGCTCATTCCACTCGGGCGACCCCGGGCTGGCATCGGGCCGGCAGCGCTTGCAGGCCCGGAACCCGGCCTGCTGGGCGGCGGCCGCGCTGGGGTAGAAGGACATGTTCTCGACCTTCGGCGGCACCACCGGGCAGCTGGGCCGGCAGTAGATCCGGGTGGTCAGGACGGCGGTGAAGAACCAGCCGTCGAATCGGGCGTCCTTGGACTGCACGGCCCGCACGCAGCGGTCGAAGTCGGTGTGCATGAGTACCAGCATGGCCGTCGGCGGGGCCGCGGGCTCGCGGAAATCCGACATGGGGGTTGGGGGGCCGGATCACTGGCGGCTCGGGTGGGTCCGGAGGGGGCAGTTGAGCCGGGGCTCCGCGCGGTTCGGGGAGCACGTCACCAGAGCGATCGACAGGAAAAGCGGCCGCCCCAGGTAGTGCCCGTGCGAGACGTCTCCGCCCCATCCCAGGGCCTCCGCGGCGTACGCCACCCGTACGGTCAGCCGTGTGCTGTCCTGGTCCTGCTCCGAGGAGAACCGGGGCGCGTACGCGATGACCTGCCGCCCGAGCCACTCCGCGGCTTCTTTCGGCTCCTCCCACGTTCCCCGGATGAGATGCGGGGGCTTCATCAGCCAGTGCGCCACCTGAAGCGGTGGCACATCGCAGGTGCGCCACTCGCTCGCCGCCTCCCGGTACCGCCGCACCACGTCGAGCGCACTCGTCGCGGCCGGCTCCTCCGCCGCCGGCGGGCGACGGACGCCCTCCTTGTCGAAGGTCGCCTTGTCCCCGACCCAGAGGTAGCCATGGCAGTGCAATGGTCCGTTCCGTTCAGCACAGTTGAGGGTGGCCCCCGCCCTCCCCAGAGGACGGGGGCCACCGGTCGGTGGCGACCGGTCAGGCCGAGAGCCCGAAGCGCGCGGGGTCGATACCGGCCGCGTCCAGTTCGGCAGTGGTGAACCTCAACGGCTCGGCGCCCGGCCGCTTGCTGTCACTGACGGCCCACGCGTCGGTCCCGATCCGGGCGAGGGCCACGCACGACTCGCCGTCCGGGTGCGTGTTGCCTCCGCAGGCCCGGCTGAACCGGGCTCCGTCGATGTCGAGGCCGTACAGATCAGTCGCGTTCGGCATGCTGATGCACCTTCCTGGTAGATGGCTGAGAGGCCGCCTCAGAGCTCACAGGGACTGCTCTTGCGAACGAACGTCACGCCGGGTGAAATCTCGGACGTTCTTCCGCCTTCGAACAGCTCGGGAACCACGGGTCGGGAAGCAATCAGGTTCCCGAGTCGCTCGCCCAGCAGGTCGGCCTCGGATGGCAGCAGAACCACTTCCGTGTCTGCCACATGCCGTCCGTCCCTCGCCAGCCACACCGGAATGCAGACCCGCCCGGCGTCGTCTCGGTAAGCCGGTCGGCTCGGGATCGGGTCCACTCTCCACCCTTTTGGGGCTGAGGAGTTCTTCTGCTTCGATTCAGACGGCATAGGAACATCATCGGCCCGGCGAGGCGTCGTCTCCAGCACTATTCGCGTTGTGGACTAAAGATCCCCGCGGAAGGAAGCCGACCATTCCCTCAATTTCGCCCTGGCGGAGTCACCGAAAAACGCTCGATCCTCATACCCGGCGAACTCGTCGAGGTAGGCTCGAACATCTCTTCCGTCCCGGAAGACTATGGAGCCGGTCGCCAGCTCCACCGTGGCCATCCTGTCGTCATACACGGTGAAAGTATTCAGCGGCATTCCAGGCAGATAAGCACCTACGGGAACAACCCCAAGTCGAATGTTCGGCAGGAGAGCAAGCGAAGCCAGCCGGTCCAGCTGCACAGCCATCGCCTGGGGCTCGGTGAGTGGGAACCGCACCGCCTGCTCAGTGAGGATGAAAGTGAAACGCTTGGACTTGTCATAGAGGATCTGCTGGCGTTCCAGCTTCCCGGCCACTGCCTTGCTTACGTCGGCAGGCGAGTGAGAGAGGCTGGCGCGAATGTACTCCGGCGTTGCCAGCAGACCGGTGATCATGGACAGCAGGAAATACCGCATATGGCCGGAGGAGGCTTCAAGTGCCTTCAGCTCCGCCTGGCGGGCACCGAGGCCCGTACGCCGCAGACTCCGCAGATCCCGCCATTGGGTGTTGGCCAGCCTGGCCAAGGCCATGACCTGCTCGACAGCGGGCGCGGGTGCGTCCACACCCCTCAAGTACTGCTCTATGTCCACGAGGGACGGCCGCACTCTGTTGTTCTCGATGCGGCTCACTTTGGACTGGGAAACGTTCATACGCTTGGCCAGCCGGTCCCCGGAGAGACCGGCCGCCTTGCGCAGTCCTCTCAGCATGGCCGCCAGTTCGTCCGACGACTGGCCAAGCTGGTCGGGCTCGAACGTCACCCGCTCACGTACTCCCCGAGAGGCACGGACTCGGCTACTGCGATCCGCTGGTATTCGATGAACGGTCCAGGGTCGCCCTCGTGGACTTCACGGGTGACCTGCTTGCCGTCCGGCTCATAGTGCATGAGCACGACCGTGGATCTGTCGAACATCCAGAAATCCGGGATGCCCGCCAATGGGTTTCCCCGGCCGGTCACGTCAAGGATGCGAATGTCTTCGCCGGCCAGAGCATGCGGCTCGTAGTAACGAGAGAACTCGAACCGCAGGTATTCGGAGAGTGGACGGGTGAGGATGCGGACACGTCCATTGGCCTTTCCCTCCGCACGCTGTCGTTTGATCCGGTCGGTATAGCTGGACGAGTAGGACCGCAGGTCGACTCGGTCACCGTCCTTGAATGCCTGGATCTCCTTCTCTTCCTGCGGCATGAGGTACTGCGGGAGCGTCTCAAGTCGCCAGGCTTCCGTCCGGAAGGTTTGGAACACCGCCCGCCACTCGTCACCATCCAAGAGCACGTACAGCCTCCCGCAATACCTGTTCCGGGATTTCCACAAGCCCTTCCTCGGCCGCCGGTTCAAATACCCGTGAAACCTCGCCCTGGACGATGATGGAGCCGCTTGCGGTGCGGTACACGTTCGGGCAGTCCTCTTCGCCGCACGGGCCGCCGTTGCCATTCCCTGTGAGCCGGATCAGTTCCTCGCGTGCCATCGCCGAACCCCCTTGCGTCGGGGCCCTGGTGGGCCTGTTGACCATGACTGTATGAGGGGGCCGCTCGGCCGTCCATGCGTGGAGGCGACTATGCGCGTTGTCGCATAAACCGGGGCCGGGGCTGCGCCTAACATAGGCCGAGTGACGGACTACGCCGAGATCCTGCTGGCCGATGGCACCGCCGTGCGCCTGGCGCTCGCCCCCGTCGGGGCTCCGCCGAGTGGTGACGGAGACACCCGGCTCGATGGCATGACGCCCGTAGGGCGCGGAGCCCGAGCGGCGGCGGCGCTCGCCACCGGCACGCTGCGCACGGTGCTGCGCCCGCTCGGGCCGCTGCTTCAGGAGGTCCACGACGCGGTGGGGGCCGTGGACGATCCGCCGCAGGAGCTGAGCGTGGAGTTCGGCGTGCAGGTCGGTCAGGATCTCAAGCTGGGCATCGTCGGTGCCAACGGGCAGGCGAGCCTGACCGTTTCGGCCACCTGGAAGCTGTCCGGACCCGCTGCCGAAAACGGCTGACGCGCGCCGACCCATCAGCCCGTCAGCCCGCCAGTCCGCCAGCCCGTCAGCCCGTCAGCGGCGCGATCGGCCGGCGTGTGCCCGCGGTGTCCCGTCCCCGCAGCCGCCGCCACACCGCGCGCGCCGCGTGATGCCCCGACATGCCGTGCACCCCCGGGCCCGGCGGTGTCGCGGAGGAGCAGATGAAGACGGAGGGGTGCGACGTCTCGTACGGGACGCGCGTCAGCTTGGGGCGCAGCAGGAGTCGCAGGCCCTCGACGGAGCCGCTGGCGATGTCGCCGCCGACGTAATTGGTGTTGCGGGCGGCCAGTTGCGGCGGGCCCGCCACGGCTCGGGCCAGCACCAGGTCGCGGAAGCCCGGTGCGAACCGGTCGAGTTGACGCTCGATCACCTCCAGCGCGTCGCCCTCCCAGCCGTTGGGCACATGCCCGTACGCCCAGAAGGTGTGCTTGCCCTCGGGGGCGCGGGTCGGGTCGACGATGCTGGGCTGGGCGGTGATGAGGAACGGTACGGACGGGTCGCGGCCGTCGACGGCGGCGTGCAGGGCCGCGGAGATCTCCCCGTACGTGGGGCCGATGTGCACGGTGCCCGCGCGGCGCGCCGCCTCGGCGGTCCAGGGCATGGGGCCGTCCAGCGCGTAGTCGACCTTGAACACGCTCGCGCCGTAACGGTAGTTGCGGTAGGCGTTGCCGAGCCCGGCGATGCGGGCGAGGGCGGTCGGCGAGGTGTCGAAGACGTAGGCGCGGGCGGGCGGCAGGTCGTCCAGCCGTTTGACCTCGAAGCCGGTGTGGATCGCGCCGCCCTGTTCGCGCAGGTACGAGCCGAGCGCGTCGGCGATGGCCTGCGAGCCGCCGCGCGGGACCGGCCAGCCGACCGAGTGCGCGGCGAGCGCGAAGATCAGCGCCATTCCCCCGGTCCCGATCGAGCTGAGCGGCGCGATGCCGTGCGCGGCGAGCCCCGCGAACAGGCCGCGCGCCTTCTGGTCGCGGAACCGGCGCACCAGCAGGGCCGCGGGCTGGGCCGCGACGGGGCCGAAGCGCGCGTAGGTGAGCGGATCGCGCGGCAATCCGTCCCACTGGGTGCGCAGGAAGTCGGTGGCGATGGCGTCCCACTTGCCGAGGAAGGGCGTGAGCAGTCGGCGGTACGCGCCCGCGTCGCGCGGTTCCAGCGACATCGCGGTCTCGCCCACCGAGCGGGAGAGCAGCGCGGCGGTGCCGTCGGGGAAGGGGTGCGCCATCGGCAGGTCGGGGTGGAGCCAGGTCAGGCCGTGGCGGGCCAGCGGCATGGCGTTGAAGGCGGGCGATCCCGCGCCGAGCGGGTGCACGGCGGAACAGGGGTCGTGGCGGAAGCCGGGGAGCGTGAGTTCCTCGGTGCGCGCTCCGCCGCCGATGGTCTCCGCGGCCTCGAACACCTCGACGGCCAGGCCGCGCCGGGCGAGTTCGACGGCCGCGGTCAGTCCGTTGGGCCCGGCACCTACCACGACCGCGTCGAGCATGGATGGCACCGGATGGGCTCCCCTCGTCGTTGAGACCGCTCTGAGGTCACTCTCAGATCACTGAGATCGCTCTCAGGCCACCGAGAACGCTCTCAGGCCAGCGAGGTCGCTGACCTCCCTGACGTCGCCGACGCCCCTGGATTCGCTGAAGTCGGCGTCAGCCGGCGGACGCCAGCAGCCCCAGGATAAGCCGAGCCGTCTCCGCGTCCCGCGCCGCGGTGAACGGAAGGGCGTTGCCCCCGGCGATCCGGAAGGGCTCGCCCGCGACCGTCGCGCTCGTGCCGCCCGCCTCGGCGACCAGCAGCAGCCCCGCCGCGTGGTCCCACGCGTTCTCCCAGGAGAAGGCGAGGCCGTCAAGGGAACCCTGCGCCACGTGCAGGTATTCGAGGCCCGCGGAGCCGCAGGGGCGCGGCGCGACCCCGTCGACGGCCAGTGCGGCGAGCACCCGCTTCTGGTCGTCGTCGGTGAAGTCGTGGTGGGAGGTGGCCACTTCGAGGGTCTTGCCGGACTCCGGCGAGCCGGACCGTATCGGCTCGCCGTTGAGCACGGCCCCCTGACCGCGGACGGCGATGGCCATCAGGTCGAGCGCGGGACCGTAGGTGAAGGAGGCCAGCAGCTCGCCGCCCTGGGCGAGGGTGACGAGCGTCGAGAAGCCGGGGTCCCCGTGGACGAACAGCCGGGTGCCGTCGACCGGGTCGACGATCCAGACCGGCGCGTCGCCGCGCAGGGCGGCCAGCACGGACGGATCGGCGTGCACGGCCTCCTCTCCGACCACGACGGAGCCCGGCAGCAGCTTCGTGAGCGAGGCGGTGAGGTGTTCCTCGGCGAGCCGGTCGGCGACCGTCACCAGGTCGTGCGGCCCGTTCTTCTCGACGATCTCGTGGGCGGCGAGCTGCCGGAACCTCGGCATGATCTCGGCCGCGGCCGCCTCACGGATCGCCTCTTCGACCTCGGACACCTCGAACTTGTTCAGCAGATCTTCGATCATGCGTCCATCGAACCACGCGTCACTGACAGTGGCGATGTACGGCATGGTGACGTCAGGCGTACATGGGGTTAACGCCCTACCGCGTACCCCTGCATTCCGCGTGGGTTGGCCGCCGCCGACAGCACGCCCGTCTGCGGGTCGCGCGCCACCGCGCACAGCCGCCCCTCCGACCAGGGCTCCCCCACGCTCACCTCGTGCCCTCTGCGGCGCAGCTCCTCGATCGTCTCGGCGCCGATCCGGGCCTCGACGGTCACGCTGCCGGGCAGCATCGCGCGGGGGTAGAAGGAACCGGGGAAGCTGTCCTGGTGCCAGTTCGGCGCGTCGATCGCGCCTTGCAGGTCGAGCCCGCCCCGTACCCGCTCACGCAGCGCCACCGCGAGGAAGAAGTGCACCTGCCATTGATCCTGCTGATCCCCGCCGGGGGTGCCGAAGGCCAGCACCGGTACGCCGTCGCGCAGCGCGAGCGAGGGGGTGAGGGTCGTACGGGGGCGGCGGCCGGGCGTGAGCGAGTTCGGCAGGCCCGGGTCGAGCCAGGCCATCTGGAGGCGGGTGCCGAGCGGGAAGCCCAGCGCGGGGATGACGGGGTTGGACTGGAGCCAGCCGCCGCTCGGGGTCGCGGCCACCATGTTGCCCCAGCGGTCGACGATGTCGAGGTGGCAGGTGTCGCCGCGGGTCGCGCCGTCCTTGGCCACGGTCGGCTCCCCCGCGCCCGTACCGGCGAGGCCGAGCGCGTCGAAGCCCGCGCCGCCCGCGGCGACGGTGGTGGTGTGCTCGCTGAGCCGCGGCGCCCGGCCGTCGGGGCTGCCGGGGCGCAGCTCGTACGAGGCCCGCTCGCCGATCAGGGCGCGGCGGTCGGCGTTGTAGCCGTCCGACAGGAGGGTGTCGAGCGGTACGTCCGCCGCGTCGCCGTACCAGGCTTCGCGGTCGGCCATCGCGAGCTTGCCGCCCTCGATGAGGGTGTGCACGTACTCGGGGGTGCCGTAGGTCAGGCCGTCCGGCAGCAGGGCGAGCTGCTGGAGGAAGACGGGCCCCTGCGACCACGGGCCGGCTTTGCAGAGGGTCCAGCCGTGCCAGTCGTAGGTGACCGGGTCCTCGTACGTCGCCTGGTAGGCGGCGAGGTCCTCGGCGGTGAGCGTGCCGGTGTGCCGTTCGCCCGAGGTGTCCATGGTGGGCCGGGCGGCGGCGGCCACGAGCGCCTCGGCGACGAACCCCTCGCGCCACACCCTGCGCGCCTCGTCGATCTGCGCGGCCCGGTCCGTGCCGGCCGCTTCCGCCTCGGATATCAGCCGCCGCCAGGTCGCCGCGAGCGCCGGGTTCTTGAAGAGCCGGCCCGGGGCCGGGGGCTCGCCGCCGGGCAGATAGAGGGCGGCGGAGTCCGTCCACTCCGTCTCGAAGAGTTCGCGCACGCTCTCCACGGTCTCGCCGACCCGCTCGACGGGGGCGTGGCCGTCCTCGGCGTACCCGATGGCGTACTTCAGCACGTCGGAGAGGCACTTGGTGCCGTGATCGCGCAGCAGGAGCATCCACGCGTCGAACGCGCCCGGCACGGCCGCCGCCAAGGGGCCCGTGCCGGGAACGAGTTGCAGGCCGAGCCCCGCGTAGTGCTCGATGCTCGCCCCGGCAGGGGCCGGCCCCTGCCCGCACAGCACCCGCACCGGTCCGCCCTCGGGGGCGAGGATCATGGGCACCTCGCCCGCCGGTCCGCACAGATGCGGCTCGACGACATGCAGGACGAATCCGGCGGCGACGGCCGCGTCATAGGCGTTGCCCCCGTTCTCCAGGACCGCCATCGCCGACTGCGAGGCGAGCCAGTGCGTGGAGGACACCATTCCGAAGGTTCCTTGGAGGGTCGGCCGGGTCGTGAACATCGTCGGACTCCTCGGGCTGCGACGGCGGGTGGCGGCCGTACGGACGGCAGGTGCCGTACGGGCCGTACTGCCCCCGTGCGCCACGAGCCGCACCAGCTGTACTAGCTGTACCGGCCAAGTGCCGCGCATCCTACGCCGGGAGGTCCTTCAGCCAGGTGGCCACTCCCCCGTGGTGGGAGCAGGTGCCGCGGCGGTGTGCGGAGTAGGAGTAGCTGCCGTCATCGCAGATGGCGGAGGCGCCGCTGTGGGAGCCGCCGGTGCTCGAACCACCGGAGTCGGAGTGGCTGCCGCCGGACGACGAACCGCCCGACGATGAACCGCCGCCCCCGCCCTCGTGGTGGGCCGGAGGCTTCGGCGCGGGGTGGCTCGTCGGCGGCTCGGGATCGGGCGCGGGCTCTTGGGCCGGCGGAGGCGTCGAAGGGGCGGACGTCGGGGTCGAGGTCGGAGTCGGAGTCGGGCTCGGCGTCGGCGACTCACTGGGCGTCGCCGATGCCGAAGCCGAAGCCGTGGCCTCGGGAGACGCGCTCTTGCCCGTACCGCCGTCCCCCGAGCCGTCGCAGCCCGCGACGCCGAGCCCGAAGGCCAGCACGGCAGCCGCGGACACCCAGGCCCGCCCGGGTCTACGCGCGGTGAAGGCGGTGAATATGTTGCTCACGATCAGGTCCCCCCTGACGCTCTGCTGCGCGGAGCGTCCGCGCATGGCTCCGCCGCCCGGTCGCGAACCGGTGCCCGGCCGACCGGGAGAGCGGGGTGGGGGGAGTTCGTGGGGTGTGCAGAGTGTACGACGGAATCGGCTCGGGTCATATGCCAAGTCGCCCCGCCGCGAGGCCGCCCCGCCTCACGGGAACAGACCGGGCCGGGCATGGAATGTCGGGTCCGGCATCGTAGGCGCTCCTTAGCGTGAGTGACGGATCGAGATCCGTGAGTGACGGATCGAGAAAGCCAAGGAAGAAGGACCAGGGCATGCTGGAGCGGCTGAACCAGGCCATGGAGCACATCGAGCGCCATCTCGATCAGCGGATCGAGATGGCCGAACTCGCGCGGATCGCCGTCACGTCGGAGTACCACTTCCGGCGGATGTTCTCCGCGCTGGCCGGCCTGCCGCTGTCGGAGTACATCCGGCGCCGCCGCCTCACCGTCGCGGGCGCCGACGTACTCGCCGGAGAGCACACGCTGCTCGATGTCGCGGTGCGCTACGGCTACGGCTCGGGCGAGGCGTTCGCCCGCGCGTTCCGCGCCATGCACGGCATCGGCCCGGGCGAGGCCCGTCGCACGGGCGCCGCGCTGCGCTCCCAGCCCCGTATGTCCTTCCGCCTCGTCGTCGAAGGGAGAAGCAGTATGGAGTACCGGATTGTGGAGAAGGAGGAGTTCCGGGTGGTGGGCGAGAAGGCGCGCGTCCCCCTGGTGCACGAGGGGATGAATCCGGCGATCGCGGAGTTCATCCGGGGCATCGCCCCCGAGACGCTGCGGCGTCTGGAGGGACTGTGCGATCAGGAGCCGCGGGGGATCGTCGCGGTGAGCGACGATCTCGCCGACAGCCGGGCGGAGGGCACGGAACTCGACTACTACCACGGGGTGGTGACCGGCGCCGAGGCCCCGGCGGGCTTCTCGGCCCTGACCGTACCGGCGGGGTCGTGGGCCGTCTTCGAGAGCTCGGGCGAATTCCCGATGGCCCTCCAGCTGCTGTGGCGGGACGTCTTCACGCAGTGGTTCCCCTCCAACCCGTACCGGAGCCGTCCGGGCCCGGAGATCCTGCGCACCCGCCTCTCCCCCGACGCCGCGCGGGCCGACGCGGAGCTGTGGATCCCCGTGGAGCGCACCACCGCCTGACCCTGCCCGTACGGGGCCGGAGCGCGGTCCCGTACGGGCACTGCCCACGCCGTACGGGGCCGGACTCCCGTGCGACCGGCCGGCGCCGGCCTAGATCCACCGGACCTACCACGCCTATCGGGCGTACCGCCCGCTTTCCCCGGCATCACCGCGAACCGGAAACCCCAGTAACGTGGGCGCCGAATCGGCAGACGTTCGAGAGCCGGTCCCGGAAGAGGCGGAGGAATGCGCGGTGCACGGTGAGTACAAGGTCCCCGGTGGGAAGCTCGTCGTCGTCGACTTGGAGGTCGAGGACGGGGCGCTGCGCCACGTGCGGGTGGCCGGGGACTTCTTCCTCGAACCCGACGAGGCGCTCCTCGCCATCGACTCCGCGCTGGAGGGCGCGCCGGCCGCCATGGAGACGGCGGGGCTCGCCGCTCGGATCACCGCGGCGCTGCCCGAGTCGACCGTGATGTTCGGCCTGACCGCGGAGGGCGTGGCCATCGCCGTACGCCGGGCGCTCGCGCACGCCACCGAGTGGAGCGACTACGACTGGCAGCTCATCCACGAGGCGCCGCAGTCGCCCGCGCTGCACATGGCGCTGGACCAGGTGATCACGGAGGAGGTGGCGGCCGGGCTGCGGCCGCCGACGCTGCGGGTCTGGGAGTGGGCCTCGCCCGCCGTGATCATCGGCAGCTTCCAGTCGCTGCGCAACGAGGTCGACCTCGACGGGGCCGCGCGGCACGGCGTCGGCGTGGTGCGGCGGATCTCCGGTGGCGGAGCGATGTTCGTGGAGCCCCGGAGCACCATCACGTACTCGCTCTCCGTCCCGGACTCGCTCGTGTCCGGCCTCTCCTTCGCCGACAGCTACGCCTACCTCGACGACTGGGTGCTCGCCGCCCTGGGCGACATGGGCATCAAAGCCTGGTACGAGCCCCTCAACGACATCGCGACGGAGGCCGGCAAGGTGGCGGGGGCCGCGCAGAAGCGGATGGTCGGCCCGGCCGGCGGCGCGGGCGCGGTCCTGCACCACGTGACGATGTCCTACGACATCGACGCCGACAAGATGCTCGACGTGCTGCGCATCGGCAAGGAGAAGCTCTCCGACAAGGGCACCAAGAGCGCGAAGAAGCGCGTCGACCCGCTCCGCCGGCAGACCGGGCTCCCCCGCGAGACCGTCATCGACAAGATGATCGCCTCCTTCCGCAGCCGCTACGGACTGGCGCAAGGAGAGATCACCGGTGCCGAACTGACGCGGGCCGAGGAACTGGCGCGCACCAAGTTCGGCACCGAGGAGTGGACGGCGCGGGTGCCGTAAGTCCGGCGCCGTCGGCACCGCCTCCGCCGCCCCTCGGTGACATTGCCGCATCAATGGCACTGCCGAATCGATGGCATCGCCGAATCCATGGCACTGCCGAATCGGTGGCGTTGCCGCAGGGTCCGGCGTCCGCGGTGCCTGACCCGCCTCTCGGGAGATCACCGCACGCGGCGGCGCCCGGCCAGGGAGATGATGCGGGCTCTCCGTCGCGGTGGGCCCCGTCGACCGCTACTTCTCGCGGCGGCGCGGGGCCCGGCCCCGCCGCGGCCCGAGACCGGGGCCGGCAGCGGGGAGCGGCTCACTTCAGGCCGCGGCCGGGGATCGCGCCCGGCCGGGTGAGGGCCCGGTCGGAGCCGCCGCTCCGAAGCAGCCGGCCCAGCGCCGCCGTGCGCACGGTCTGCGGCTCCTGCTCCGCGCACTCGGCGGCGTAGATCCCGACCAGCGGGTGGAAGCGGTACAGCCGTTCCTCCGCCTCCTCCAGCAGGTGGCTGTTGACCAGGACGCCCAGCAGCCGCCCCGCGGCCGTCCGGTCGACGCCCGCCAGCGCGGCCGCGATCGTGACGGTGATCACCCGGCCGTCGAGCAGGCCGAGGAGGCGGAACATCCGTGCCGCATCGGCGGGGAGGGTGCCGTAGGAGGCCGCGAAGGCGCGCCGCAGGCTCCCGGAGTTGTCGTCCACGACCGCGAGCTGGTCGAGCCGGGTCCGCTCCGAGGCGTACCGCTCGGCCAGTTCCGCAAGGCGTACGGTCGTGTCGGCGGCCAGCGCCTCCGCCGCGCTGCGCAGCGCGAGCGGCAGCCGACCGCACAGTTCGGCGAGGCGCTCGGCGTCCTCGCGCTGCCCGGCCAGCCGCTCCTCGCCGAGCAGACCGGCGAACAGCTCGACGGACTCCCCTGGGGTCAGCGGCCCCAGGGCGGCTCGGTACGCGCCGTCCCGCACGACGAGCCCGCTCTGCCGGAAGCGGCTGGTGACGAGCACGCAGGCGGGGCCGTTGGGGATCAGCGGACGCAGCTGCTGGGCCTGGTAGGCGTCGTCCAGGACGATCAGCACGCGGCGGTCGTGCAGCAGGCTGCGGTAGAGCGCGGTGCGGCCCGCCAGATCGTGGGGCAGTTGGCGTTCCGTGACCCCGAGGCTGCGCAGGAAGGACGCCAGCGCCGCCGAGGGGGTGAGCGGGGCGCGGTCGGGGTTCGCGCCGCACAGGTCGATGTAGAGCTGCCCGTCGGGGCACCGTTCGGACAGTTGGTGCGCCAGGCGCAGGGCGAGCGCGGTCTTTCCGACGCCTGCCGCGCCGTCGATCACCATCAGGGTGGTGCCGCGGTCCGGGTGCGGGCGGCCCTCGGCGGCCACCTCCGCCAGCCGCGCCAGCATCGCGGACCGTCCGACGAACACGCGGGCGCTGGGCGGGAGTTGAGCCGGGCGGGGCACGAGGACCGGCGCGGGTTCGGCGCCCTCACGCGGGGCATCGCCCCGGGCCCGCGCCGGCGCCCCGGCCGGCTCGGGGCGCGGGCGGGAGTCGAGGTCGGGGTGGCCGGCGAGGATCTTCTCATGCAACCCCCGCAGCTCACGGCCCGGCTCGATGCCCAGGTCCTCCTTGAACAGCCGCCGGGTCTCCCGGTATACGCCGAGCGCGTGGGCCTGCCGTCCGCAGCGGTACAGCGCCAGCATCAGCAACCAGCACAGCCGTTCGCGGAACGGTTCGCGGACGGCGCAGTCGGCGAGCCGGGCCGCCGCCTCGGGGTGGCGGCCGACGGCCAGCATGGCGGCGGCCCACTCCTCGACGGCCGTCAGCCGAAGTTCCTGGAGCCGGGTGCGTTCCACCGCGGCGAACGGCCCGGGTACGTTGCCGTACGCCTCGCCGCGCCACAGCCCGAGCGCCGCGTCGAACTCCCGCAGCGCGCCGGGAGAGTCGCCGCTCGTCAACAGCCGGCGGGCGTGGGTCTGGTGACGTACGAACAACTCGACGTCCACGTCGTCGCGTTGCAGGAACAGCGCGTATCCACCACCGGTGGAGACCAGCAGCTCCGCGCCCTCTCCCCGGCCGCGCTGCGGCTCCAGGGCCCGGCGCAGTCCGGCCACGTACCGGTGGACGCCGTTGGCCGCGGTCTGCGGGACATCGCCGCCCCACACCGCGTCGACGAGTTGTTCGACGCTCACCACGTCGTTGACCCTGCTGGCGAGCATCCCGAGGACCGCGCGCTGCTTGGGCGGCCCCAACGTCACCTCGACATCATCCCGCCAGGCCCGCGCCGGGCCCAACAGCTCCATCCTCACGGTTCCCCCCGTACAGAACATGGCTGACCTCCTCCGAGATGAGTGCGGCGGCAGATTGCCGCCGCACCGTGGCGCCGGGTGCGGGGGGGGGGGGGGGGGGGGCCCCCCCCCCCCCCCCCTCCCCAAGCCACCAAGCCTTTTACCTCCAGTTTTTCCGAAGACTCCCGGGATCTTCAGAATTTGTTGTGCTCCCCCAACCAGAACAAACC
>NZ_JBWKFF010000002.1:766512-899793 GCF_056434425.1 Streptomyces sp. NPDC044033
ATTACTCGCTGCGGCGGATGGCACGACGGCCCCCCCCCCCCCCCCCCCCCCCCCCCCCTCCCCCCCCCTCCCCCCCCCCCCCCCCCCCCCCCCCCCGCTGCCGGCGGTGGAACGTACGACGAGCTTTCGACTGCCGTGTGTCAGACGGCTGCCGGGGCTCTGAAGCGTGCGTAGTGCCCGCCGAGCCGGCACAACTCCTGGTGTGTTCCCGACTCGACGACGCGCCCGCCGTCCAGGAAGACGATCCGGTCCGCGTCCTCGACCGTGTGCAGCCGGTGCGCGACCAGCACCACGGTCCGGCCGCGCATCAGCGCGTTCAGCCCGTCCTGTACGGCGGCCTCGCTCTCCGGGTCGAGCGCGGAGGTCGCCTCGTCGAGAAAGAGCACGGGGGCGTCCTTGAGCAGGGCGCGGGCGATGGACACACGCTGCCGCTCGCCCCCGGACAGCGCCGCGCCGCCCTCTGCGACCTCGGTCGCCCAGCCGTCCGGCAGCCGGGCGACGACCTCGTCGAGGCGTGCGGCGGCGGCTGCCGCGCGGAGGTCGGCGGGGGTGGCGTCCGAGCGTCCGAGGCGCACGTTGTCCTCGATGGTGCCCGCGAAGAGGTAGACGTCCTGGAAGACGACGGAGAACCGGGACATGAGCCGGTCCGTGGCGATGTCGCGCACATCGGCGCCGCCCAGACGTACGGTCCCGCCGTCCACGTCGTGGAAGCGGGCCATGAGGTGCAGGAGCGTGCTCTTGCCCGCGCCGGACGGGCCGACGACCGCGAGCCGCTCGCCCTCGGCGACGGTCAGCGACACCCCGTCGATGACCGTGCGTCCGCCGCGGCGGAACGAGACCGACTCCAGGGCGATCCCGTCCCCCACCGGTTCCCGCGGTTCGACGGGCTCCGGCAGCGGCTGGGCCTTGAGCACGGCGTCGACGCGCTCCAGCTCGCCGCGCGCGCCGCGCATGATGCCGCTCAGGTCCGACACGGCCAGCAGCGGGTCCACGCAGCGGGCCGCCAGGACCAGCATCACGAGCACGTCGGCCGGTTCCGTGCGTCCGCTCAGGGCCAGTTGGGCGCCGATCGCCAGGAGGGCGGTGAAGGCGACGGGCACCGCGAAGGAGAGGCCGAGCACGCCCGGCAGCGCGGCGAGGGACGAGCGCCGTCCGGCCCGCCACTGCTCCTGGAGCGCGTCGTCCAGCAGCCGGTAGCCCTCGCCGGTCGTGCCGCCCGCGCGGAGCACCGGCTGGGCCCGTACGAACTCCACGACCCGGCCCGCGGCCTCCTCGCCGCGACGCGCCCGCTCGGCGTCCGCCCGCGCCGTGGCGCGGGAGGTCGCGCGCAGCACCCAAGCGATCAGGGGCGCGGCGATCAGCCCGCCGAGCGCCAGCCGCCAGTCGAAGCAGAACATCACGGCCAGCACGGTCAGCGGGGTGAGGTACGCGCTGGTGAGGGGCTTCAGCAGGTGTGCGGGGACGGACATGACCTCCAGCACGCTGCGGCCGGCGAGCACCGTCACCTCGCCCACCCGGTTCGGGGTGAACCAGCCCAGCGGCAGCCGGGCGAGGTGGTCACCGAGCCGGTGGTGGAGGCCGCGGGAGAGCGCCGCGCCCGTGCCGTAGCCGGCCAGGTCGCTGACGGCGTGCAGCGCGGCGTAGCCGGCGACGGCCGCCGCGAAGGCGGCGAGCCACGGCCAGGCGTCGTGCGCGCTGCCCCCGAGGAGGGCGCGCGACAGGGGCACCAGGAGCGCGTAGGAGAGCCCTTCGGCGACCGCGCCGGCCGCCATCAGGGCGATGGCACGGCGCAGTGGGCGGGCGTGTCGTTCGCCGAGCACGCGGAGGAGCAGGCGGATCACCGGCCCTCGCCTCCCAGCAGGCTCGGCTCGGTGCCCGCCGGTGCGGCGTCCCGCCCTGGGCGCCCGTGCTGCGCTCGCCACATCGTCGCGAACTTCCCTTCTTTGGCGAGCAGTTCCCTATAGGTGCCGCTCTCGACGATGCGGCCGTCTTCCATGACGGCGATGCGGTCCGCCCGGGTGACGGTCTCCAGGCGGTGGGCGATCACGAGCCGCGTGCGGTCCGCGGCCAGGGCGTCGAGCGCGTGGCCCACGGCGGCCTCGGTCCGGGGGTCGGCGAAGGCCATGGCCTCGTCGAGCACGAGGACGGGCGCGTCGAGGAGCAACGCCCGCGCGATGGACAGGCGTTGGGCCTCGCCGCCGGAGAGTCCGGCGTCCTCGCCGATGACGGAGTCGTAGCCGCGCGGCATGGCCGCGACGCATTCATGGATTCCGGCGGCCCTCGCGGCCCGTTCGACGGCGTCGCGGTCGGCGTGCGGCACGGCGAGGGCGATGTTGCGGGCCACGGTGGTGCGCAGCAGCCGGACGTCCTGGAAGACGAAGGCGATGCGGCGATACAGCTCGCGGCTTTGCATATCGCGCAACTCCACGCCGCCGAGCAGGATCTGACCGCACGTCGGGTCGAGGAACCTGGGGAGCAGTTGGACGAGGGTGGACTTGCCGGCGCCGGAGGGGCCGACGAGCGCCGTCGTCGTGCCGGGCTCCAGGGTCAGGTCGATGCCGCGCAGGACGGGCTGGTCGCTCTCGTACGCGAAGTGGACGTCGCGGAACTCCACGCGGTGCCCCTGCGGCAGGGCGGGGGCGGCGGGCTCGGCCAGCGGGGCCAGGGCCAGCAGGGCGTTGACGCGCTCGGCCGACTGCTGGGCGGCGAGCACGTTGTCCATGCCGTGGCCGAGGGCCGCGACGGGGGCGGTGAGCGCCATCGACAGCAGCAGGAAGGGCATCAGGTCGGCGGGGGCGAGGGAGCCGGCGGCGAGGAGGGCGGTGGCGCCGGTGAGAACGGTGAGGAGGACGAAGGGCGGGGAGAGCACGAGGGTGGCGACCGAGGCGAGCGGTGCGACCTTCTTGACCCAGCCGAGGAAGTAGTCGGCGAAGTCGTCCGCCGCATCGGTGAAGCGCCGGTGGGCGCGGTCCGCGCCGCCGAAGGTCTTCACCACCGCGATGCCCTCGACGAACTCGACGGCGGAGCCGGTGATCCGGCCCATGGCGGCGCCCACCGCCTGCTTGTCGCGCCGCCGCCCGTCGGAGGCGAGCGCGCGGTGGCACGCCAGGCCGAGCAGCGCCGGCACGGCCGCGACGAGGGTCAGCCGCCAGTCGACCCAGGCCAGATAGGCGAGTGAGGCGGCGGGGACGACCACGGCGGAGGTGAGTTCGCCGGGGGTGTGGGCGAAGAGGTGGTGGAGCTGAGCGATATCGTTCTGAGCGACTTGGTTCAGCTCGCCGGAGCTGCGGCGCGCGTACCAGCCCAGCGGCACCCGGGCGAGCCGCTGGGCGAGCGTGCGGCGCAGGGTCAGCTGGAGCCGGCCGTCGATGAGGTGGGCGAGGCCGCCGGAGAGGGTGCCGAGGAGGACGCGTACGAGCAGACCGGCCGCGCCCAGCGCGACGACCGCCCATACGTGGCCGTGGTCCACGGGCGGGTCCCCGAGCAGCGTCCGGCCCAGCTCCGCCACGGCCAGCAGCGGGGCCAGTCCGGCCAGGGCGCTGACGGCCTGGAGCGCGAGCACGGCGGCCAGTCCGCCGCGGTACGGGCGTAACAGCGCGGCCAGGGCCTGTCGCCCGGAGAGGTGCGGCGCGGTTTCCGCCGGGTGCTGCTCGCCGTCTCCGGAGCTTTCCCCTGGTTCGGACCCTGGTTTCACACGCCGCCCCCAAGTAGCTTTCACGCAGAACGAGTATACGCGTATACCAAGGTAACCCTCACTGACCTTTCTGTCACCACTATCCCGTGCCGATGCCATCCACACCACGCCGATACGATGCGGCCGACCCCCCGTCAAACACCTCGTAAGCACCCAGAAACCAGAAAACAGAGAAAGGCGGCCAGTTGAATCCCCCACCTGCCCGCACAGCCGGACCGAACCGCCCCGGCAGGCTGTCCCGCGAGACGATCATCCGCACCGCCCGCCACATCCTGGACAGCGAGGGCGTCGACCATCTGTCCATGCGGCGGCTGGCCCGTGAGCTGTCCATAACCCCCATGGCCCTCTACCGCTACGTGCACGACAAGGACCAGTTGCTGCTCCTGCTGCTGGAGGACTACGCCCAGCAGATCCCCCGCCCCGACCTCCCCGACCGGCCCCGCGACCGCCTTCTCGCCGCGGCCCAGGTCCTGCACGACGTCCTCGCCAAGTGCCCGTGGATCGTCGAGGTCGTCATCTCCGACGACCTGATGGCCGTCTCCGCGCTCCGGATCGTCGAGAACGTCGTGGACGCCGCCGTCGGCGCCGGACTCACCCCGGAACAGGCCGTCTACGCCTACCGCGTGATCTGGTACTACACCGCGGGCGAGATCATGTTCCGCGACACCAGCGACCGCCGCCGCGCCAAGCTCGACCGCCCCGCCTACCGCGACCAGGCCATCACCGCCATCGACCCGGTCGAGCTCCCCCGCCTCGCGGCGCTCTCCGGCCAATGGGCCGAGCTGACCGCCCGTGATACCTACCGCCAGGGCCTGGAGGACATCGTCGACGGAGTTCTCGCGCGCGCCGCCGCCCCCGGCGGCTGACCGCACGCCGCGCCGCCGTCCAGGTTTTCGCCAGCCGGACCCTGCCACGCTGGCGGCACCCGTCCGCGAGGCGCAGGCAAGGAGCGCGCAGTTGCCCGAACAGATGGCGCGGGGCGGGCAGCCCGCGGGCGGCGATCTCCCGGGCGGCCTCGTACGCCACCGAGGCGCCCATGCTGTGGCCGAACAGGGCGCTGGGGACGTTCCGCAGCAGCGGCGTCATCGCGGTGACGGCCTGGTCGACCATATCGTCCATGTTCTCGATGAACGGCTCGGCCATCCGGTCGTCGCGGCCGGGGTACTTGACCGCGTGCATCTCGACGCCGGGCGGCAGGAGCCCGGCCCAGTCGCGGTAGAAGCCCGCACCGCCGCCGGCGTGCGGGAAGCAGAACAGTCGAAGGGCCGTGCCGCGCAGCGCGCGGTGGCTCTGGAACCATTTCATGCGGGGCGCTCTCCTCCTCGGGTCTCGGCGAAGTCCACCGCGGCCAGTGGCGCCACGGCCCGTGGCCGAGCGGTTCGGGGTAGCCGAGACCCGCGGTGAGCCGCTGCCACGCCTCACTGACGGTGAGCAGCCGTTGGCCTCGGCGCAGCGGGTCGTCACCCGTACGGGCGTGTTCCCTCAGTTTGCCGAGCGCGCGGAGCACGCCGGCCGGCCACTGGTGGGCGAGCACGTCCCGGAAGGGTGGCCGGGCGGCCGGGGCGCGGGTGCCGGTACGGGCATGGGCGGGCCCTCTCAATGACCCCCGCCGCGGTGGCCGCGGGGTCGCCGGAGCCCGTACGGCAAAATGACGGAACGTCAGCTTCCGGTGCTCTCGGGGCTGTTGACCAGGGCGCCATCGAGCACGGTGTTGATCATGTCTTGGATCTGTTCGTCATGAAGGGGCCGCCCCTGGCCGAGGAAGAGCCGGAGGATGATCACTCCGGCCAGCATGTCGACGACGCCCACGAGGTTCACATCCTGGCGGACGAGACCCTCGTCGCGCCCGCGGGTCAGCACCCGCTCCGCGGCGTCACGCCAGGGGCAGACCCAGGTCTCCATGTGACTGGAGGGGAAGTTGGGATCGCTGACCGCCTGGGCGGCCAAGTGCGGCAGCAGCCGTCCCTCGGGTGCGTTCAGCAGGCCGTCCCGCAGCCAGCGGGTCATGGCGAGCAGGTCTCCGCGAAGATCTCCGGTCTCGGGCACGTCGAAGTCCGCCATCAACGTGTCCAGCGCGTTGATGATCATCTCTTCCTTGGTGCGCCAGCGCCGGTAGACCGTGGCCCGGCCGACGCCCGCCCGCCGGGCGACCTGTTCCATCGTCAGGCCCTGGAAGCCGGACTCCCCCAGCAGCGATACGGTCGCCCGGAGAATGGCCCCGTCGGCGCTGCGGCTGCGCGGGCGGCCGCCACGCCGTATGCCGGACGGCTGATCTTCGCGGATCTCATGCATCGTTACCGTCAGCCTCTCGGTGCTTCCGGTGGTTGGTACGTCGCCCACCTGGCACGAATCATCCTACGCGCTCGCCCTTCGTGGAGGCGGGCTCCGCGAGGGTGGCCGGCTCGGGGTGCACGGGGGCCTTCCGGGGCATCCATACGAACACCACGGCCGCCATGACGAGCAGCACCACGGCTCCGCCGATCAGGGCGAGGTCCATGCTGTCGACATACGCCTCGCGGGCCTTGAGGGCCAGCTTCTCCCCGCCCGCGCCCAGTTGGCGGGCGACCTGGAGAGCGGCGCCGACCGTGTCACCGGCGGCGTCGGCCGCGGGCTTGGGCAGCCCCTTGACCGCGGGCTCCAGGTCACCGCGGTAGGCGGTGCCGAGCACACTGCCCAGGACGGCCACCCCGATGACGCCGCCGACCTGGCGGAAGGCGCTGGTCACCCCGGACGCCTCGCCCGACTTCTCGTCGGCCACCGTGGCCAGGGCGGTATGCATGGCGATCGCGAGGGTCAGACCGATGCCGAGCCCCAGGAGCAGTTGGCAGACCGCGACGTAGGAGTCGCTCGAATCAGCCTCGGTGGTGGAGAACATCACCAGACCGGCGGACATCAGCAGCAGGCCGGTGACCACGGGGCCGCGCGGCCCCACCCGTGGCGCGAGGCGTTCGGCCGAACCCGCGCCGACCATGACCGCGAGGACCACGGGCAGCATCCGCACCCCGGTGCCCAGCGAGGTGTTGCCGAGCACGGCCTGGAGATATGGGCTGAGCATGAACAGGAAGCCGGTCATCGCGAAGTGCACCAGCAGGAGAGCCACGATGGAGGCCCCGAAATGCCGGTTCCCGAACGCCGAGACGTCCAGTAGGGGGTGGTCGGTGGTGCGTTCACGCACGATGAACAGCGCCAGCACCACGACTCCGGCGGCCAGGCCGCCGAGGGTGGTCGCGCTCAGCCACCCCTCCTCCGGCGCCTGGATCAGCGCGTAGGTGAGCGAGACCAGTCCGATCACGGACAGGACGGCGCCCGTCCAGTCGAAGGCGTGCTTCTTCGCCCCCTTGTGCTCGGGGAACAGCAGCAGTCCCGCGACCAGCGCCACCACCAGGACCGGGACGTTGATCAGGAAGACCGAGCCCCACCAGAAGTGCTCCAGCAGCCAGCCGCCGGCCAACGGGCCGATCGGCAGCCCCAGGGCCACGCCCGCGGACCAGATGGCCAGGGCTCGCGCGCGCTCCTTCGGCGCGAAGAGCACCGGGAGCATGGCCAGCGACACGGGGGTGACAATCGCGGCGCCGAGTCCCATGAGGCCCCGGCCGAGGATGAGCCCGCCGGAGCTGTCCGCGGACGTCGCGTACGCCGAGGCGAGTCCGAACACCACCAGACCCGCCATCAGTAACCGCTTGCGGCCGATCCGGTCGGCGAAGACGCCGAAGGGCAGCATCAGGCTGGCGAAGACCAGCAGGTAGGCGTTGTGGAACCACTGGAGGTCGGTGTTGGAAGCGCCCAACTCCTGCACGAGTTCCGGCATGGCCACGTACAGGATCGTCGCGTCCAACCCGTTGACGAGTACGCAGATGACGAGAACCGCCAGTGCCCACCAGCGCTTCGAGTCATCCCAGATGGCCGGCCTGGACATAGTTCATCCCTCTCCCTCGATGTTGTGATACGAGACAGTCTCGTATCACAACATACCCAGCGCGCGCCTTCGCGCACTACTGGGCGGCCGGGGAATTCTCCGTTTCGGCCGGTCGGGTGATGGGTTGTCAGGCGAGTCAACCCAGCCATGCGGTAGCAGAGTTGACGGTATGTCGCGAAGCCTGATGGCGATGCGCGCCGGCGAGCTGTCGCGGGAGCACCGCCGTCAGGTGATGGCCCTCCTGGACGTGATCTACCGGCTGGAGCAGGCCGAGGGCCGGGCCCCGGCGGGTGATTGCCGCCGACCGGGGCGCGCCTCGTCGTCCGCCGGACGCGCGGCCCATCGCGGCAAGGGCTTGCCCGATGCCCGCCGCTGCCCCGCTCCGGTCCTCGTCGTACGGGCCGGGGGCCATCAGGGCCTACGCGCACGGCCCCCGGTCACGTGAGGGAGCCGGGACCGGACGAGGACGAGCTCAAGAGGGCGAGCACGGGTACACCCGGGCTGCCCGCACCGGCCACACGCCGCCGGGGAGAGAGGAGAGCGACCATCGCCCATGACGAGCAGCCGGCCGCCCTCCCTTCATGGCGCGATCAGAACAGCTCAGGCACACCCGGCGGGCTGAGCCTGCGAAGCGTCACGGATCAACGCCCGCTGCGCATCGTGCACCCGCTTCACATCGGGCTTCACGACCCTGCGGTCATAGGTGACCAGGCCGTTCAACTCGCCCTCCACATCGGAGATCTGCGTGTAGACGGCGCCGTTGCCCCCCTTGCAGGCCAAGGCCCGCACCTCGTTCAGCTTGTTGAGATAGTCATCCGTGTACGTGGCCGGATCCACGTCCACATACGACTGCTGCACGGACCACGCGTGCCCGGGAACACCGAGCCCGAGCCCCCCGTACTCCCCTGCCACCAGAGCCCGCTTGCCGTCCGGGTGCGGCGGCAGCGCGGGGCTCGGATACCCGTGCTCGTCCATGATGTCGCCCGTACCGCCATCGACCCCGAGGTTGAGACCCGACATCGAGTTGATCAGCCGCGTCGGGTCCCACGCCTTGGCCTGGTCGGCTATGCGGGCCTCGTCGTACTGCCCCCAGCCCTCGTTGAACGTGACCCACATGATGACCGACGGATGGTTGTAGTGCTGGTCGATCATGGTCCGCATCTCACGCTCGTACTCGGCGCGCGCCGCCGTGCTCGGGTTCGTCCCCGCCGCCATCGCCGGCATGTCCTGCCATACGAGCAGCCCCAGCTTGTCGGCCCAGTAGAACCACCGGTCCGGCTCGACCTTGATGTGCTTGCGGACCGAGTTGAACCCCATCCGCTTGTGCATCTTCAGGTCGTACGCGAGCGCCTTGTCGCTCGGCGCGGTGTGCAGCCCGTCGGGCCAGAACCCCTGGTCCAGCGTGGCCATCATGAAGGTGGGCTTCCCGTTCAGCACGGTGCGCGGAGTGCCGTCCACCCGCTCCACGGAAATCGACCGCATCCCGAAGTAGCTCCTGACCCGGTCCCCGCCGACGCTCACCTTGAGGTCGTACAGATAGGGGTCGTCCGGCGTCCACAAGCGCGGCTTGGGGATCTTCAGGTCGAGCGCACTCCCCGACCGGCCCGTAACGGTGCCGACCCTGCGCTTTCCGGCGTACGCGGTGGCGGTGACCGGAAGGCCGTCACGTACGCCCCTGGTCTCGACGGTCAGCCTGCCGCTCGCATCGGGCGTCAGCTTCAGATCGGCGACATGGTCCGCGGCGACGGGCTCCATCCACACGGTCTGCCAGATCCCGGAGGACGGGGTGTACCAGATGCCGCTGGGGTCGAGGCGCTGCTTGCCCATCGGCGGGTTCTCACCGTTCGCCGCGTCGGTCGGGTCGTACACGCCGACGATGAGCTCCTGGGTGCGCCCCGGCTTCAGCGCGTCCGTGATGTCCGCGCTGAACTTGTCGTACCCGCCCTTGTGATCGGCGACCTTCTTGCCGTTCACGTACACCTGCGCCTGCCAGTCGACGGCGCCGAAGTTCAGCTGGAGCCGCTTGCCGCGGCCCACCTTCCAGTCCGCCGGAACCGTGAAGGTGCGCCGGTACCACATGCGGTCCTCGTGGCGCTCGATCCCGGACAGCTGTGACTCCACCGGGTAGGGCACCAGGATCTTCTCGCCCAGTCGCTTGCCCACCGGTACGGCGTCGCCCGCCTTGGCCGCGGCGAACTGCCACCTCCCGTTAAGATTCCGCCACTCGGACCGGGTGAGCTGCGGCCGCGGGTACTCGCGGTGCGCGTTAGCGGGCGTCACTCCGTCGCCCCAGGTGGTGCTCAGTTCGTGTGTGGAGTGGTTGGGCCCACTCGACCAGAAGGAGCCGACGGCGACGCCGTCCGTTCCGGTCAGGCCGCCCTTCCCGTCGTACGCCACGTCCACGAGGCCCGGCGCGTCGCCGTTCTTGTTGCCGACGACGGGCTCCTTCAGCCCGATCAGCAGGGCCCGGGAGTCGTCCGGGTCCGCCTTGACGCGGCTCAGCGGCCACTTGCTGCCCCCGATCACGGCCGAGACATGGCCGTTCACCTGACCCGGCACCCTGCCGATCTTCTGCGCGAAGTCGAGCTTCAGGCTCCGCCCGTCACCGAGGACGGTCGTGCCGATGGCACCGTCGTACTTCCAGTCGTCGGGCAGCCGGAACGCCGACGACGGGATGGCTTGCTTCCGCTCGCCGGGCTCGGTCCACCGCAGATGCAGATTGGATCCGCCGACGTGCTCGAAGTACTCGACCTTGATGTCGACCGCCTGATCGGCCGTCAACGCAACGGGTTTGGAGGTCTGTTCCTTGTCCCAGTCATCGACCCAGTGGTCGATGACCAGCTTCCCACCGACCCACAGCCGGAAGCCGTTGTCCCCGATGATGGAAAACGTCGTCGAGCCGGATTTCTCGGGCACGAGCTTCCCGGTCCAGCGCACACTGGCATGATCCGACTGCCCGGTGGCGGACTGCAGCCGGGATTCGAGGCTGCCGAAGTCGATGTTCGGATCGAATCCCGTCGCCTTCAACTTGCCGAAGTCGAATGCCCCCGGGGCGGATTGGGTGTAGTACTCGCCCTTGAGCCCCTTCGGCACGACCGGATCGTCCGCGGCCGTGGCGTGCGGGGCCATGGTGAGCCCCGTGAGTCCGAGTGTCGCTGTGAGGAGCAGGGCCAAATGTCGGCCGGTTCGTCTGAGGGTTCTGGTGCGCACGGATCCTCCTGTAGGGGAACGCGTCTGCTAAAACGCGGTGAGGAAGGGTGGCGACTCGCCGCTCAAGTCGGTACAACTCATCTGTACAACGTTGCAAAGAACAGCAGTTCGCATGACAGCACGTGATCCGGCGCGCTGTCCAGAGCCAGGACGAGCGCGCCCGAGGGGCGGGCGTGCCGAGCCGAGGGAGATTCCGTGCGGGTGAGCCTCAAGGACGTCGCGGAGCACGCCGGCGTCTCGATCAAGACCGTGTCGAATGTCGTGAACAACTACCGGCATGTGACTCCGGCGATGCGCAGGCACGTCCAACAGACGATCGACGAGCTCGGCTACCGACCGAACCTGACCGCCCGTAACCTGCGCAAAGGGCGTACGGGCATCATCGCCCTCGCCGTCCCCGAGCTCGGCAACCCCTACTTCGCCGAACTCGCGGGAGCCGTGATCGACGCGGCGGCGGCGCACGATGTCACCGTGCTCCTCGACCACACCCAGGGCGACCGCGAGCAAGAGGTTTTGGTCAGCCAGAGCTTCCGGGCGCGGGTGATCGACGGACTCATCCTGAGCCCGCTGGAGCTGGAGGCGGAGGATCTGCGCGGCCGGGACGACGACGTGCCGCTGGTGCTGCTCGGTGAGCGCGAGTACGACCTGCCCTACGACCACATCGCCATCGACAACGTCGCCGCGGCCCGTACCGCGGTGCGCCATCTGCTGGGCCGCGGCCGTACG
This sequence comes from Streptomyces sp. NPDC044033, assembly GCF_056434425.1. Classification (NCBI taxonomy): domain Bacteria; kingdom Bacillati; phylum Actinomycetota; class Actinomycetes; order Kitasatosporales; family Streptomycetaceae; genus Streptomyces; species Streptomyces sp. NPDC044033. Next base: position 778,059 of record NZ_JBWKFF010000002.1, read on the forward strand.
CAGATCGTCTACCTAGGCGCGCGCACCGACTCGGCCAGCCGGCCCGCGCACCTGCGACTGGACGGCTGGCGCGCGGAGTTGATTGCGGCAGGACTGCCGGCACCGGACACGCTGGTCGGTGAGACCAGCGGCTGGGACCGGGGCGACGGCGCCGACGCGATGGCCCGGATGCTGGACTCGGGGGTCCGCCCGGACGCCGTGTTCGCGTACAACGACCTGGTGGCGATCGGTGCGATGCGGGTGCTGCACGAGCGGGGCCTCAGGGTGCCGTGGGACGTGGCGGTGGTCGGCTTCGACGACATCGCGGAGGGCCGGTTCGGTGCGGTCACACTGACCACGATCTCGCCGGACAAGCTCGCGATCGCCCGGCTCGCGGTGCAGTCGCTGCTGCACCGTCTGGAGCGGCCCGAGGATCGCTCGGGACATGAACTGACCCCGGAATACCGCCTGATCGAGCGCGAGAGCACCCTCGGCCGCCGCTGACCCGAACGGAGCGCCGCGCCCCGACGATCGCCCCCCTCCGGCCGGCGAGTCTCTGCGCAACGCCTGTACGGCTTTCTTCCAACGATATAAACCTTCCCTGTACCGCGTACCGCCCGCGCGACCGGGCAGCCATCCAGCCCCGCCGGCGCTCACGCGCCGGGCTATGCCGTTCTTGGGAGGGCCTCCGATGACGCGGACCGCATGACCCATTCGCTCTTCAGGGTGAATGCGCCAGCTCCCGGGGATGGGATCTCTGCCTCTGCGATGGGATGAGACATGCGCAGGTCCAAAAGCGTCGAGGCGATGGCCGTGCACGACGATCGGTTCAGGGAGGCTCTGGTACGCCTCGGTTCCGACAATCGGCACACCCGTTCCGCGGGCATCCAGCTCCTGACGCAACTCGGCCACCGTGGGCTCGGTGCGGCACTGTTCGCGGTACCAACCCTGGCCCTCTTCATCCGGCGCCGTGTGCCTCAGAGTTCATGTGCGATACCACCCTCCACTTGGTGGGACCGCATCAGCGCGGTGTGGCGAACTACCCCTCCTGCAAGCGAGCCGCCCCCCGTGCTGCGGCCAACGTTGCCCGCCGAGCCCGAAACTGACGTGCATGAGGCACTGAAGGCGCTGAGCGAGCTCACACACCGCATCCCCCGCAGCCGTGCTATCCAGGGCCTTGACTTCAGCAACCTCCACCTTCACTCCGCCGCGCTGAGGCAGGCGAACCTCCCCGGCGCCCGGTTCAGTGGGGCGAACCTCTCACGCGCCCAGCTCGACGAGGCGGATCTCTCTGGTGCCGGGTTCAGGGGGACGGATCTCTCCGGTGCTCTGCTTTCCCGTACGAACCTGACTCGTGCCCATTTTGAGCGGGCGAACCTCGCCGGTGCCTGGTTCATCGGCGCGAACCTCGCCGACGCATGGTTCAGCGGGGCGGACCTCTCTCTCGCCCGGCTTGATGGGGCGAACCTCGCCGGTGCCCGGCTTGGCGGGGCCGATCTACGGACCGCAGTGCGGTTGACTGTCGAGCAGGTGACAGCGGCGCGTCTTACCCGCTCGACCAAGCTGCCCCCCGAGATTTCGCGGGAACTGTGAGCCATCGCCAGTCAGCTCCGGATCTTTCCGGGTGGAGGGTCCGGTTCAGGCGCCCAGCATGTGTTCGTCCTGGTGAGGCGCCTGATGAACTCGCTCGTGCTCATGAGCGCCACTGAATCCGGAGCCCCGGCGGACTGAGCGTGTTCCGCTTTGGCGGACACTATTGGTGCGGTGGTCAGGCTGCGAGTGCGGTCTCATATTCGGCGGGGCTGAGGTAGCCGAGTCTGCTGTGCAGTCGGTGCAGGGTGTACCAACCCTCGATGAAGTCGAAGATCGCGGTGCGGGCTGCGGCCCGGCTGGGCCAGGCGGAGGTGCCGAGCAGTTCGCGTTTGATGGTCGAGATGAACGACTCGGCGAGCGCGTTGTCCCAGCACTGACTGGTGCGGCTGACCAACAGTCGAATCCCGAACTCGTTTCCCAGCGCAGCGAATTGCTGACCGGTGTACTCAGCGATTGCGGTCACATGCCGTCGTCTGCGGTGCCGGCCCTGCAGTCCGGCGGCCTGCATCAGTCGTGCGACACGACGGCGGCCGCACCTGGCACCTTCGCGTATGAGCACGGCGTGCACGCGCGGGGCCCCATAGGTTCCGCGCGATTTCGCATGGACCTCGACAATCTCTTGGTCAGCTCGGCATCCCGCACCGCACGGGGCCGGGCAGGCCGGAGCGACGGGCATAGAAGGCGGTCCGGGAGACCTTCATCAGCTCACCCGCCCGTTTGGCGCTGTGACCTGCCTGCTTTCCGCCTCGATGAACGGGCGCACCGTCACCGGGCCTCCTGCGCGAAGAAAGCCGTGGCCCGCTTGAGGACGTCGACATCCTCGCGCAGCCGGCGGTTCTCCCGCCGCAGCGCGGCCCGTTCCTCACGCTCACCGCTGTTCAGCCCGTTACGCTCGCCCGCGTCGACCTCGGCCTGCTTCACCCAGTCCCGCACCGCGGTCTCGGTCAGTTCGAAGTCCTCGGCGACCTGCCCGCCCGAGCGGTCACCCCGCCGGCGCAGGCCGACGATCTCGGCCTTGAACCCCGGCGTAAACGAACGGCGAGGGCGGCGAGACTTCTTCTCCCCATGCTCTCCATGATGGACATCCTCCCGGGGCTGAACCCCTGATCTCGAATGACCGTCAAAGCGAATCAAGCCCAACTTCTACTGCGTGGAGCCCGCGCACACCCAAGGGGCGACCCCGCTCGCGGATATTCGCGAGGTGTACCGGGCGATCGACCCCGCGGTGCGGGGGGAGTTCGAGCGGCGCGGCGGCTGGCGCGTAGTGCGCAACTTCCACGCCGACTTCGTCGTGCCGTGGCAGGAGGCGTTCAACACCACCGATCGGGACGCGGCCGTGGAGTACTGCCGGGGCAAGGGCATCGCGGCCGAGTGGCGTGCGGACGGCGGGTTGCGGACCACAGCGATCCGGGCAGCGGTGCACACTCACCCGGTCTCCGGCGAGGAGGTGTGGTTCAACCACGCCACGTTCTGGCACCTCACCTCGGTCGCGCCGGAGGTCCAGGAGGGGTTGCGGGAGATCTTCGCCGACGAGAACCTGCCCACCAACACCTACTTCGGCGACGGCGGGCGCATCCCGGACGAGACGGTGGCGCACCTGCGGGCCGCCCACCGCTCGGCTTCGACTCGCTTCGGCTGGCAGCGCGACGACGTGCTCATCGTCGACAACATGCTGGCCGCACACGGCCGGGAGTCGTTCACCGGCCCCCGGCAGATCGCGGTGGCGATGGCTGAACTGTCCGCTCCGGCGGCTGCCTGACGAAGGCGCCGGACCGGACACACCCCCGGCCGTCACTCATGGGCCGCGGCCAAACGACCGGGGCCGCCGGGCTGCCGAAAGGGGCGCCCGCGCCACCTCACCCGGACAAAGCCGACGCAGGCCACGGGGGTCGCCGTGCGACGCAGGGGCGGCGCCGGACGGGAAGGGGAAGGGACCGCCCGGCGCCGGTTCAGCGGGTCACTCCTGTACACCCGCCAACTCCACCGCCCTGCGACGCAGGGAGAGGCTGGCCGCGGTGACCGCCGAGACCACGGCGAGCACCGCGCAGGCGCCCACGGTCGCACCGAGCGTTGCCCACGGGATCTCGATCGACGTCCACACCGAGAGCAGGCCCAGCGCGCTCCATATGCCCATCAGGTTGAGCCCCGCGGCCAGCGCTCCCAGCACTCCACCGACCATGACCACCATCAGCGCCTCGGCGCCCACCAGCCGTAACACCTGCCAACTGGTGGCCCCGGCCAACCGCAGCACGGCCAGGTCGCGGACCCGGTCGGAGGCCGCCATGACCATGGTGTTGGCCAGCGAGATGCCGGTGTACAGCAGGGCGATGCCGAGGACCAGCAGGAAGCCCATTCGGGTCGTCCGGTTGGTCTCGGGGTACATCGTCTGCGCCCACTGCTCGTTGGTGAGCACCTCCCCGCTCGACGCCCGGACCGCGTCCCGCAGTCCGGCGGCCACGGCAGCCGCGTCGGCGCCGTCCGCGAGGCGTACGTCGACCCGGTCGACGGGCGCGTTCGGAGCGTTGCGCGGCGTGACGTAGACGCCGTTGTTGCCGGTGCCGATCGTCATGACCGCAACGATCTTCAGGGACTTCTTCGTGCCGTCGCCGAGCCACACGTCCACGCTCTGCCCCACGGCGTGCCGCTCCCACTCCTCGTTGACGATGATCGAGTCGTCGTCCAGGTCGCTCACCTTCCCGGCGGCGAGCGGCAGTCGGGCGGTGTCGGCGAGCAGGCGGGGGTCGGCGGCGGCGCGGGCTTCGGACTTGATGAGCGCCGCGCCCTCCTCCAGGACGTACACGGCGCTCGACGAGGTCGCGGAGACCTCAGTGCTGGGCACGGAACGTAGCTTCTTCAGAGTCGAGTTGTCGAAGCCCGTGTCGCCCGCAGGGGTGACCACGAAGTCGGCGGCCGTCTGCTCGCGGACCTCGGTGGCCTTCGCCTCGTTGAGGGTGGCGGTGGCGCCCAGTAGCGATCCTGCCAGCGCGACCGTGACCAGGACGGGCGCCGCGATGGCGGCTGTGCGCCGGACGCCGGCGGCGGCGTTCTCCCGTATCAGCATTCCAGTGGCGCCGGGCAGTTGGGCCGGTAGCCAGGCGATCAGCTGGGTCAGCGGGCGCACCAGCACCGGCGCGAGCAGCGCCACCGCGGTGATCAACAGCATGGGCCGGCTCACGTAGGTCTTGCGGTGCAGCAGGCCGCTCGGATCGGTCGCCAGGGCCAGGACCAGCGTCACGACGGCGGTCAGCAGCAGACCGGCGCCGAACAGCCAGCGGCCCCACGTCATCGTCCGGGTGTCCACGGCCGCCTCGCGCAGCGCCTCGGTGGGGCCGGTGCGCCCTGCGCGCCAGGACGCGGCCAGTACTCCGGACAGCGCCACGAGCAGGCCTGTCCAGAAGGCCAGGTGGTATGGCCAGGTGTAGTCGCCGATAGTGAACCAGCGGGGCGCGAGGCCCTCGTCGACCGCCCACTCGGCGAGCTTCGGCGCCCCGTAGGAGCCGAGCACGCAGCCGGCCGCAGAGGCGAGCACACCGATCAGGAGGGCCTCGGAGACGACCATGCGGCGAATCTGCCCCGGAGTCGCCCCAGCCGTGCGCAGCAGCCCGAACTCGCGGCGGCGCTGGGCGACCGTGAACGCGAAGGTCGACGCCACCACGAACACCGACACGAACCCGGTGACACCACCGGCCGTGCCGAACATGGCGTTCATCGCGGTGAGGGCCTCGCTGTCCCGGTCGGGATCGGCGTCGGCGTACCGGCGCGCGTCGCTGGTGAGGACCTGGACGCCGTCGCTGCCGCGCACCGCCTCGCATACGGCAGCCGCGTCCGCGTCGACGACGAGTTGGACGCTGCGCGGCGCCAACTGGGCGGCACGGGCGTCTGTGTGGAAGACGGCGTTCTCGAAGCCGAGTCCTGCCACGGTGCCGACGACCCGTACGGTGCCGACGTCGGTCCGCACTCGCGTGCCCGGCCGGGCCCAGTTGCCACTGACGACGACCTCGTCCGCGGCCTTCGGCGCGCGTCCCGCGTCGAGCCGGTACGGCGCGAAGGCAGCGGTGGACCAGGGGTGGCCCACCAGATCGCTGGGGCCGCCCTGGGCCCGTACGGCGAACGACCGGTCCTCGACGACGGTCCCGAGGCCCTCCAGCTTCGCGACCACGTTGTCGGGTACGGCGCGCGGCTGCGCGAGCTTCTGGGTACGGTCGCCGATCGAGGTGGGCACCCGCAGGGTGTCCATGCCCTTGACGACGACCGGTGCCGCGGCGAACCGCTCGGGCTTGCGGTCGGGTGCGTCCAGCGAGGACGCCAGGGCCAGTCCCATGACGGCGATCAGCGCCACGCCCAGCGAGAGAGCGACGAAGCTGCCGACGAATGTGACCCAGCGGGTGCGCAGGGTGCGCAGGGCGGTGCTCAGCACGGCACGGCCTCCAGCTTGGTCATGCGCCCGGCGATGTCCTCGGCGGAGGCGCCGACCAGCTCGCCATTGACGCGGCCGTCGACGAGGAAGACGATACGGTCGGCGTAGGAGGCGGCGACCGGGTCATGGGTGACCATGATGATCGTCTGGCCCTCGCGGTTCACCATGCCGCGCAGCAGGGCGAGTACCTCACGGCTGGTCTGCGAGTCGAGCGCGCCGGTCGGCTCGTCGCCGAACAGCATCTCGGGGCGCGTGATCAGAGCGCGGGCCAGGGCGACTCGCTGCTGCTGGCCGCCGGACATCTCCGTCGGCCGGTGCCGCGCCCGCTCGCCCAGTCCGACCTGCTCCAGCACCTCGCGGACCCGGGCCTTCGGGGGGCGGCGGCCGGCCAGCCGCAGCGGCAGGGCCACGTTCTGCTCGGCGGTCAGCGAGGGCAGCAGGTTGAACGCCTGGAACACGAAGCCGATGCGCTCGCGGCGCAGCAGGGTCAGCTTGGTCTCACTGAGCCCGCTCAGCTCGGTCCTGCCGACGGTGACCGAGCCGGAGGTGGGCCGATCCAGGCCCGCGGCGCACTGCAGCAATGTCGACTTGCCCGAGCCGGACGGTCCCATCACGGCGGTGAACGTGCCCTTCGGGAAGCCGAGCGACACCTGGTCGAGGGCGGTGACGGATGTACCGCCGGAGCCGTACCTCCGGGTCACGGAGCGCAGTTGGATCGCATCGTCGGTCATCTGTTCCTACTCATGTCGGTGTCGGTCCTCCCCCGCATCTGAGCGGGACGGAACTTCGGGAGACGGCGCCGTCGGAGCGGCCTGGGCACCCGGGACGGCGCGGCAGGTGCCTGCCGTCGCAGGACCCTGTGTCCGACTGCCGCCCGGGCACACCCGGGCGCGTGGCGTCCCTCCTCGTTTTCCTGATGCCTCCACCAGATCGCAAGAGCCCCTCACGGCGCAGTGCGGCAGGGACGAGACTTGAGGTAGGGCCAGACCTACCCCACGGTGTAAATCCAGCTCACCCCGAGCTGCGGCCACCGTGACAAGTCCCCAGAGGACAGCCCGCCTCAGACCGCCCGCAGCAGCTTTCTCCCCGCACGGGACTCCTCCAGGCTCGCTGCGGTAAGACGGAGCAAGGGATGGAAGCGGAAGCGGGGCGCGCCGGTGGCGTCGATGCCACATGCCTCCAGCAACGACGCCTCGACCAGCCGATCCAGGAACTCCTCAGTCACGGCCTCGGGCAGCCCGAAAAGCAGCGCGGCCCCACTGCGGTGAGTTCCCGTCCCGCTCCCAAGGCGATCCGTTTCATCAACTCCTGTTCATCCAGCAGCCGTTGCCGCAGCGCTGCGGAATGTGTCCGCCGTACATCGAGCGGGCCCACCCTCAACTCCGCGAGAAGAGATGCCTGATCGTCCAGGCGTCGCGCGAGCCGCGTCATCGGCCAGTGCGGCCGGGCCGAGAGCCGGACGGCCGCGGCCCGTAGTGCGAGCGGCAGCCGTCCGCAGGCCTCGATGACGGCAATGGCCGCCTCGGGTTCCACGGCGATCCGGCTGCTCCCTGCGATCGCGGCTGACGAGCCGGGTGAGTTCGGAGATCAGCCGCCCATGTCGGCCGAGCGCGAGATCCGCCTCGATCCGGTGTTCCAGAGCGCTCATCCGGACCTCCTCCAGCTGCGGCAGCTCCACCTCCGTGAGATGCGGCGTGACATTGGCCGGCGCCGAGCCCTGCCACAGGTCGAGTGCCTGCCACAGGTCGAGTGCCTGCCGGAGCGTGTCGGCGGCCTGGGCGAACCGCCGCTCCGCCAACGCCCGGCGCCCGAGCCGCTCCAGCCGCGCGAACTCGACGACGTCGACGTGCGCCCCGTCGGCGACCAACTGGTAGCCAGGAGGGCGGCGTACCAGGTCGACCCCGGGGCCGAGGAGTTTTCGCAGTCTCGACATGTAGGTGTAGATCTGAGCGTTCCACGTGGCCGGCGGGTCCCACCCCCACAGCAGTTCACTCAGCCTCTCGTCACTCACCACTCGACCATGGGCGAGCAGCAGCACGGCCAGAACCGTATGCACCTTGGAGCCCGACAGCGCGATGCGACGCGCCCCGTCTCTCGCCTCGACCTGACCGAGAAGCTGGAATTTCATGTAAACCCCCCACTTTGTTCAACCGCGCCTGCACAAGCGGCCGCAACTGGTTCGGAATGTTGGAACGCCGGGACGCCGGTCATGACATGCGCCAGAAGGTGACGAACCCGCGTCTCTCGTTGGCAGCGCCCTGCGTGGCTCGTCCTGCGGCCTACGCCTCGTGACCTTCAGGGGCCGCTGCCCGAGCCCGTGATCTCCCGGTCCGGTACGGGGGTGGGGCTGGCCCTACCCCCGATCCACGCCCTGGGCCGATGGCGCCGCGCAGGTTCGCCCTCCTACGGTGATCCCCATGCACCCTCGGAATGTGTGGCAGGCCATGTCCCGGCCGGACTTCTTACTGTCGGTCTGGCCCTGGCGCTCTGTCGCATATCTGCTGACCGGCGCGGTGACCGGCGTGGCCGCCCTGGTGGCGATCGTGACGGTTGCCGCGGTCTGCGGGGTCCTCACCGTCGTCCTGGTCGGGCTTCCCCTGCTCGTCGTAGTCGCCCTCAGCGGGATTCCGGTGGCCTGGCTGGAGCGGCGCAGGCTGCGCCTGATCGACCATGAACCGGCGTCCGGCCAGCACCAGGAGCCGACCGCGCCGGGACTGTGGACCTGGTTGACCACCCGCCTGCGCGAGCAGGCGACCTGGCGGGAGCTCGGGTACGCGCTGTTGTTCGCCGGGCTGCTGTGGCCGCTCGACGCTCTGGCGGTCACGGTCGCGCTGCTGTTCCCGCTGTCCATGGTCTCCGCCCCGCTGCTGATGGCCACGGTTGGCGGTGGCGACGAGACGAAGGTGCTCAAGCAGTGGACCGTCACCACGTGGCCGACCGCGTTCGGCGTCGCCGTGCTGGGCCTGCTCCTCATGGGTCTGTGCTGCTACGCGCTCGGTGTTGCGGCGGGCGCCCGCGCCGAGCTGACCCGGCTGCTGATCGCCTCCCGCGAGGGCGAACTCGGTGCCAGGGTGGTCGAACTGGCCAGCTCCCGCTTCCGGTTGGTGGACGCCTTCGAGGCGGAGCGGCGCCGTATCGAGCGCGATCTGCACGACGGTGCCCAACTGCGGTTGGTAGCCCTGACAATGGCCCTCGGCCTGGCCCGGCTGGACGCACCGCCCGGCCCACTCGCCGACCAGCTTGCCAAGGCCCACGAGGAGGCAGGCAAGGCGCTCGCGGAGCTGCGCGAGCTCATCCACGGCATCCATCCCAAGGTCCTCGCGGACTACGGCCTGCAGGCCGCGGTCGCCGACGCCGCGGACCGCTCCATGGTCCCCGTCGACGTCGACCTCGAACTGCCGGGCCGACTGCCCCAGGCGGTCGAGTCCGCGGCGTACTTCGTGGTCTGCGAAGCGCTCGCCAACGTCGCCAAGCACAGCGGGGCCGACCGTGCGCAGGTGAGCGGCGGTCACCGCGACGGCCGCCTGTTCCTCCACGTGCGCGACGACGGCCGGGGCGGTGCGGACACCTCAGCGGGTAGCGGACTCACCGGTCTCGCGGACCGGGTGTCGGTTCTGGATGGCAGACTCGCCCTGTCCAGTCCGCCGGGCGGACCGACCCTGTTACGTGTGGAGTTTCCTTGCGAGTTGACCGAGGCAGCCGATCGCTCCGCATAGTACTGGCCGAGGACAGCGTGTTGCTGCGGGAAGGACTCATCGGCCTGCTCGGCCGCTGCGGTCACGAGGTGGTGGCGGCCGTCGGGGACGCGGAGGCGCTGGTCGCTGCGGTCGAGGAGCACGCGCCCGACATCGTGGTGACGGACGTACGCATGCCGCCCGGCTTCCAGGACGAGGGTCTGCACGCGGCCGTGCGGCTGCGCGAGCAGCGGCCGGCGCTGCCCGTCCTGGTCCTCAGTCAGTACGTGCAACGGACGTACGCCTCCGAGCTCCTGGACTCCGGTGACGGTTCGGGGGTTGGCTACCTGCTGAAGGATCGCGTCGGCCAGGTCGAGGAGTTCGTCGACGCACTGCACGAGGTCGCGAACGGCGGGACGGTGGTCGACCCGGAGGTGGTGCGCCAGCTGCTGCGCCGCCGCCGCGATCCGCTGAAGCGGCTCACGCCGCGCGAGCGCGAGGTGCTGACGCTGATCGCGGCGGGCAAGTCCAACGGCGCGATCGCAAAGGAGCTGACAGTCTCCGAGGCTGCGATCGGCAAGCACATCAGCAGCATCCTCACCAAGCTGGACCTGCCTCCGGCGGACGAGACCCACCGCAGGGTGCTGGCCGTCCTCACATACCTGCGGGCCTGACCGGTGGCGTGGGCGTACCCGGGCTACCGTGTGGCCTATGAGACAGGCCAGAGGTGCTGCCCCATCTCGTGTCCACCCTCTCAAGCATCCTGCCCGTACCTGCCTACGCAACCAAGGAACCGAAACCGCCTCGGAAGTCTCGACGCACCCCCGGCCCTGGTCAGGAGAGCCTCGACTTCTCGGACTGGCACCCGCTCGGCCTGAGTGCCTGACGCCCGCAACATCAACGGAATATCTGCACGAGGACGCCCCGCCGCAGCAAGCCAGCGGGGCGTCGTCGTATCAGGTCCCCGTCTACGCAGGACCCCCGCCGGAGCGATCCGACGGGGGTCCTCACCTGTCACAAGCGATCACAAGCGATCACGGGCGGGTTACCAACCCCGCGGACGCAGTCACATCACAGGGCTCTGACCTCGACTTACGCGCTCACCCTGGATCAACTGGACGCCCATGGACGGTTTCTACGACATGTGCCATGTGGGACCGCCATAGCTCACGACGAATGGCCACCACCGCACGCGGCCACGGGGAGCGGATTGTCGCTCTACGCCAGCAGCGTGCGGGTTTCGGCATACAGGGCGGTATCGGCCGATGGCTATGTCACACCAGTGTGCGAGCGGATGCAGTGGGCGACACTCCCCCTCCTTTTCGGCTCCGACCGCCGCGTGGCGCAGGGCGGCCACCCCGCTCGAAGGACCACATCGGTCAAGATCCGGACCATATCCGGGCCAGTAATCCTGCCAAAGCCGCGACAGGCACTGTTTGCGCTGGTCAGCGATGCGTTGCCTCTATACCACCAACAGACGAAGAATCTGTTGGGCACCCGAGCATGTAGCCAGGCATGACCGCCCGGGCGCCCCGCAAAATTCTCGGTGATCCCACCTAACAGGGTTGACCATCAGGCCATCTGGCAAGCCGCTCAACATAGCTGACGCCCCATCAGGACGAGCGTCATATGAGCGTCAAGACACCTCGGAGAGCGTCATTCCAGCGTCAAGATATCGCCCGTAGCGCCCACACGGCACATAGGGCGCAACCCACAAACTCGCAGGTCAGATTGTCTTTGCGGCAGGTTTCAGAATCGCCACGCACTCCACATGGTGCGTCATCGGAAAGATGTCACAGAGGGCGGCGTAACAGAAACTGCAGTTCAGGGCCGATTCCTCGGCCGACTTGGCGTCCTTTCGGGGCCCGGAGCATCACATGAGCGTCACAGTCGCGCGGCATCACCCGCACCGCGGCTGTCCCGGCGATGCCCACTTCGGGAGATCGGCGCGGCCCGCACCCGTCAGGCGTCGCGCGAGGGCCGCACGGGCTCGTGTCGAACGACCGCGAGGAGAGCCTCGATGTCGGCGAAGCCCAACGGCACGATCGGCAGTTTGGCGAGTTGGCTGAGCCTCATGTCAGCGATCATCCGGGAGCGGGAACTGCCGTCCTGCGGGTACGCGTCACCCATGGTCTTCCGTACTCGTTCCAGGAGACGTTCGACGGCGGGCCCCCCGACGGGGTGCACGCGCCACTCGCCGACGGTCGAGTCGGCGTCCAGGGCGTCGACATGTGGGTCCCCGTCGATCGCGACGGTCGTGGTGAGACGGATGTCCCGGCTGGAGGCGCCGACCTCGACGCCGTAGTCGAGCCCTTCGACCAGCCAGGCGTCGGCGCCTATGTCGAAGTGGGCGACGTCCGCGCGGGCGATGTGGAGGGTGACGTCACGGGTCTCGGCCGGCGCGAGGAGGACGGCGGAGAATGCCCGCAATTCCCTTACCGGCCGCCTTACTTGCGAGCCGGGAGCACGCGTGTACACCTGCACGACTTCGTGTCCCGCACGCGGGCCGGTGTTGGTGATCGCCACGGTGACGTCGAGACCGGCGTCGCCCTGGGTCACCCGCAGGTCGGCGTAGTCGAAAGTGGTGTACGAGAGTCCGTGGCCGAAGGGATAGGAGACCACCAGTTCGCGTGCGTCGTAGTGGCGGTATCCGACGAAGAGGCCCTCTCCGTATCGGACATGGCCCCTCTCTCCCGGCCAGTCGGTGAACGCAGGTGTGTCGGCGAGGCGCAGCGGGATGGTTTCGGCCAGACGTCCTGACGGATTGGCCGTACCGAAGACGAGGTCCGCGGTGGCGGCACCGCCGGCCTGCCCGAGGAGCCAGCCCTCCAGGACGGCGGGCACGCGGTCGATCCAGCCGGAGAGGCGAACGACACTGCCGTTGGCGAGGATCACGACCGTGTTCGGGTTGACGTCCGTTACCGCGGCCAGCAACTCGATCTGTTCAGCCGGGAGTTCGAGGTGATCGCGGTCGTATCCCTCGGATTCGAAACTCGGCGGGAGTCCGAGGAAGAGAAGGACGACGTCCGCTGCCCGCGCGGTGCGCACGGCCTCCTCCCGCAGTGCTGCCGCATCACCGCCCGGGTCTTCCACGGGGAACCCGGGGGCGAACTCGATTCGTGTGGAGGGCGCGGCGGCGGCCAGGGCGGTGAGCGTGTCGTCGAGCCGGGTGGGAGTGACCTTCGAGCTGCCCGCGCCCTGGTAGCGGGGGGTGCGGGCGAATTCGCCGAGCACCGCGATGCGGGTGTCCGCCGCAGGGTCCAGCGGCAGCAGCTCATTGTCGTTCTTGAGGAGCACGGCTCCGCGGGTGGCTGCCTCGCGGGCCAGGGCGTGGTGGGCGTCCCGGTCGTAGTCGGCGACGGGCTGAGCGTGGGCCGTCGCCTTGCGGGCCAGTTCGGCGACGCGGGCGACGCTGACGTCCAGGGTCTTCTCGTCGAGTTCGCCGGATTTCACCGCGGCGACCAGACGAGCGGGGCCGACACCCGATGAGGAGGGCATTTCCAGGTCGAGTCCGGCGGCGAGGGAACGGGCCCGGTCGAGGACGGCACCCCAGTCCGAGACGACGACGCCCTCGTAGCCCCATTCGTGGCGCAACAGGTCGGTGAGGAGCCAGTGGTTCTGCGAGGAGTGGACGCCGTTGAGGCGGTTGTAGGCGCACATCACCGTCCAGGGCCGGGCCTCGGTGACCACGCGACGGAAGGCGGGCAGGTAGATCTCGCGCAGGGTTCGGGGGTCGATGTCGGAGCTGACCGACATGCGGCCGCTCTCCTGGTTGTTGGCTGCGAAGTGCTTGAGGGAGGCTCCGACGCCTTGGGCTTGGAGGCCCTTCACCCAGGCGGTGCCGAGCACGCCGCTGAGGAGGGGGTCCTCGGAGTAGTACTCGAAGTTGCGGCCGCACAGGGGGCTGCGCTTGATGTTCAGTCCGGGGCCGAGCAGCACGTGCACGCCGTGGGCGCGGCACTCGCGGCCGAGTGCGCGGCCGACACGCTCGGTCAGGTCGGTGTCCCAGGTGCTTGCCAGGGTGACGGCGGGCGGGAAGCAGGTCGCGGGGGCGCTGGCGTTGATGCCGAGGTGATCGGCCTGCTCATCGCTTTGCAGGCGCAGTCCGTGCGGCCCGTCCGAGAGGCGGATCTCCGGGATGCCGGCGTGCGGGACGGCTTCGGTGGTCCACCAGCTCGCGCCGGTCGTCAGGCGCGCCTTCTCGTCCAGGGTCAGCCGGGTTGCCACTTCCTGCGTGGCTTCGGTGGTGGCGGAGGTCGCCTTCGGGGCGTCGGCCACTGTGTGCTCCTTACTGGTGCGTGAGGGTCCGGCAGCACGCGTGCGGCGCGGATGGGGAGGAACTGTGCGGCCGGTCTCGCGGGAGAAGCGGAGGTACAGGGGCGCTGGTCCGTGAAAAACCGCTCGCCGGGGGCCAGGTTCTGACGCCCAGGGCCGCAGCCACCCCGAGGGACCTGATGGCCCTCGCGGACGGTTGCGGATGGCGCGGACACCGCAAAACAGTACGGCGTACTGTTTTTGCTGGCAAGAGGCAGCCCATCCGCGGAGTGATCCCCGCCCATAAACTGACCCGGTGACAGCGAAGAACTCGTACGCCAAGGGCGTGGCCAAGCGGGAGGAGATCCTCCGGGTCACGCTGGAGATCTTCGGCCGGGAAGGCGACCGGAACACGACCTTGCGGGCGGTCGCCGCGCAGAGCGGCAGCAGCCTCACGGGCCTGATGCACTACTTCGACTCCAAGGACCACCTCCTCACGGAGGTTCTGTGCGCCAGCGACCGGGCGGCGCAGATCCGGTTCGACTCCCCCGACGCCGTTCGGGATCCGGGCGAGTTCCTGGCCCTGGCTCTGACGGCCACCGCCACCAACGCGGCCCGTGCCCGCCTGTACGTCACCCTCGCCGCCGCCTCGACCGACGCGGCCCATCCGGCCCACGCCTACTTCAGGGAACGCTTCGACCTGCTGCGCGCCACCATCGCCGCATACGTGGCGGCAAAGGCAGGCGAGGGCCGCGTCGGCGCCGACGTCGATCCCGGCTTCACCGCCTCCGCACTCATCGCCGCGTCCGACGGCATCATGCTGCAGTGGCTGAGCGACCCGTCGATCGACATGGCGGGCCATGTCCGCCGCGTGTGGCGGATGCTCATCGCCTGAGCCCTGGGGTCACTCGGCCGATACCGTCCTGAACCCGCAGTTTCCGCTGCTGGAGGCGGGTGTGTTGGCCGACCGGGCGGCCACCCGGTAGCGGTGGCAGTAGGAGTGGTGGCACAGGTAGGAGCCGCCGCGCATCACCCGGCGGCTCCCGCTCCGCGGTCCCCGGGGGGCGACCGCGGAGGACTGTGCGTAGTAGTCCGGTGCGAACCAGTCGGCGCACCACTCCCACACGTTCCCGGCCACCTCGTACAGGCCGAATCCGTTGGGCGGGTAGGTCCGTACGGGCGCGGTGGCGAGCCAGCCGTCGGCACCGGTGTTCACGTAGGGGAAGCGCCCCTGCCAGATGTTGCACCGCCACTCGCCGTCCGGCAACAGTTCATCGCCCCAGGCGAACCGCCTGCCTTCGAGGCCCCCGCGGGCCGCGTACTCCCACTCGGCCTCCGTCGGCAGGCGCCGGCCCGCCCACGCGCAGTAGGCGACGGCGTCCTCCCAGGCGACGTGCACCACGGGGTGCTCGTCCTCCGCGTCGGACAGCGGGCCGTGCGGGTGCCGCCAGTCGGCGCCCCGGACGTCGAGCCACCAGGGGACGGCCGGGTCGGCCACGGCGATGTCCGCCCGCCCGGCGGCCACCGCGAGGTGAAAGACCGCCGAGCTGCCCTCCCGTTCGGCCACGGTGACGTACCCGCTGTCCTCCACGAAGACCCGGAACATCGCCACCGTGACCGCGGTGACGTCGATGGCGAAGGGGGCGACACGCACCGTGTGAACAGGCCGTTCACCGTCCGCCGGATACCCCTCACCGAAGGCGTCCCCCATCTGGAACTCCCCGCCGGCCAAGCGCACTTGAGCGTGCTCCGGCCGGCGCGCGGACGGTTCGGGCAGCGGCCCGGCAGCGCCGCGCCCGGATCTCGGTGTACAGCAGTCCATTGACGTCTCCATCCGTCGAGTATATGAATTTACACATAGGAGAGAACACACATAGGAAGTCGGACACATGAAGTTCGAGTACGTGCTGCTGGGTCTGCTGGCCCGCCGCCCCTACGACGGCTACGAACTGCGCAAATGGCTGGAGACGGAGGGCCAGTTCCTCTGGGCCAAGGCACATCACAGTCAGATCTACCGAAAGCTCACCCAGATGGAGACCCAGGGATGGGTCCAGCACGAGACGGACGTACGCGAGGGCCGCCCGGACGCCAAGGTGTACCGGCTCACCGAGCACGGCCACGACGCCCTGCGGGAGTGGATCCGTTCGCCGTACGAACCCTCCACCCGCCTCCAGGACATCGTCTTCACCGCCCGGTTCAGTGTGACGGCGCCGCTCGACCGGGACGCGGCCGTCGAACTGCTCAGGACCGAACTCGCCTATCGCCGGGCCCAGGTCGCCAAGAACCGCAACCGCGACCGCACGCTGCACTACGAGGACCCGATGCCCGGCCTCGACCAGGAACTCGACCGCGAGGTCCACGACGCACTGCACCGCCTCGGCGCGGGGGCGATGGACTACTGGGTCGACTGGCTGGAGCAGACCCTGCACCGCATGACAGGAGGGAAGACCACCGGATGAAGGCCATCATGGTGATGTTCGACAGCCTCAACCGGCACATGCTGCCCCCGTACGGCGGCGACTGGACACACGCCCCGAACTTCGCCCGCCTCGCCGAACGGGCCGTCACGTTCGACCACGCATACGCCGGGTCCCTGCCCTGCATGCCCGCACGCCGCGAACTGCACACCGGACGCCACAACTTCCTGCACCGCAGCTGGGGCCCGCTGGAGCCGTTCGACGACTCCATGCCCGAACTGCTCAAGCAACACGGCGTCTACACCCATCTGGTCAGCGACCACCCGCACTACTGGGAGGACGGCGGCGCCACCTACCACGGCCGCTACCACACCTGGGAGTTCTTCCGCGGCCAGGAAGGCGACCCCTGGAAGGGGCAGGTCGCCGACCCGCCCATCCCCGAAGACCTCAAGAAGGTGCGGTTCGGCGACGGCTACCGGCAGTACTGGGTGAACCGGCAGCACATGGCCACCGAGGACCGGCACTCCCAGACCCTCACCTTCGACGCGGGCCTTGAGTTCGTGCGCACCAACCGGGACGCCGACCGGTGGTTCGTCCAGATCGAGACCTTCGATCCGCACGAGCCCTTCTTCAGCCCCCAGCGGTACAAGGACCTCTACCCGCACGAGTACGAAGGCCCGCACTTCGACTGGCCCGACTACAAGCGCGTCGTGGAGACGGACGAGCAGATCAACCATGGACGCAACGAGTACGCGGCACTGCTGTCCATGTGCGACCACTCACTGGGACGTGTCCTGGACACCATGGACGAACTCCAGCTGTGGGACGACACGCTGCTCATCGTCAACACCGACCATGGCCTGCTGCTCGGCGAGAAGGGGTGGTGGGGCAAGAGCGTCCAGCCCTGGTTCAACGAACTCGTCCACCTGCCGCTCTTCGCCTGGGACCCGCGCACGGCCGCCGCCGGCGCCCGCCGCGAGGCGCTCGTCCAGACCGTCGACCTGGCGCCGACCCTCCTGGAGTTCTTCGGCGTCGACCGCCCCGACGACATGCAGGGCTCCCCACTCCCCATGGCCGAGGACACACCCACACGGGAGGCAGGACTCTTCGGCATCTACGGCGGGCACGTCAACGCCACCGACGGCCGCTACGTGTACATGCGCGCACCCGCGACGCCCACCAACTCCCCCCTGTACGAACACACCTTGATGCCCACGCACATGCGTGGCCGCTTCTCCCCCGCCGAACTCACCGACCTGGAACTGGCCGAACCGTTCTCCTTCACCAAGAACGTCCGCACCGTACGCGTGCCGGGCCGGGCCCTCCTCAACCCGTATCACCACGGCACGCTCCTTTTCGACCTGGACAGCGACCCCGAGCAGCACACCCCCATCGTCGATGACGCCGCGGAACTGCGCATGGCGACGCTGATGGTCGACCTGATGCGTGCGGGCGACACGCCGCCCAGCCAGTTCGAACGCCTCGGGCTGCCCGCGAAGGGGCCGGTGACCGACGCGCACCTGCTCGTCGGGGCGCAGCGCGCGCAGGCGGCTCGGGCGGCCGAACCGCTGCCGTGCCCCGAGGACTACCCGCAAGGCCGCCTGTCACTGCGCACACCGGTCCAGGCACTGATCTCCGATCCGTCCGGCATCGAAGTCCTGCGCGCCCACCTGCCCGGTATCGCCGACTCCGAACTGCTTCAGATGATCGGGGCGACCCCACTCATCGATGTCGCCGCGATGGCAGGCGCGATGGTCCCCACCGACGCGTTGCGCCGGGTCGCCGAGGATCTCGCGAAACTCTGAGCGCGAGCCGGGCAGGACGCACCCGGCTCCTCCGGCGCCCTTCGGGCCCATCACTGCCCCACCCACCCGCCGAGGCCACGCCTCTCCATGGCCGGCGGGCTGCCCCCATCTGCTCGCTGCTCGACCGCAGAGAATCGAGAAAGCACGATGCCCGAGCTCAGCGGGGGCCCCGCGCAAACCGCCGCGGGCCCCTCAGGAACACCCGCACACATCAAGGGACGCTGGCGCCAGCTCTCCCTGCTCGGTGGCACCATGCTGGTCGACAGCACCGGGGCCAGCCTGGTCAGCAGCCTGTTCCCACTCATCAGACAGTCCCTCGGCGTCTCCCTCGGCGCCCTGGGCATCCTCACCGCGGCCGGCAAGATCGTGGGCGTGTTCACCGGCCCATTCTGGGTGTGGGCGGCCCAGCGCTGGTCACGCAAGAGCGTGCTCGTGGTGGCCACCGGCCTGTGGGGCCTGTGGGGCGTGGCGGCCGGCTTCGCGCAGAACTTCACCCAACTCCTGATCCTTTACACCATATTGGCGGCCGGCTACGCCGCCGCGAACCCGATCGTCTCCGAGCTCGTCGGCGACCTGTTCGGCAGCTCGTCCCGAGGACGCGCGATCGGATTGGTGTATGGGGCGATCTCCCTGGTCAGCGCGGTGATCGGGCCACTCAAGGGGCAGCTCGCCGGAGTGGACGAGGGCTGGCGCTGGGGGCTGTGGGGCATCGGCGGCTTCAACCTCCTGCTCGGGGTCGCCCTGCTGATCTGGCTCCGCGACCCGGGCCGGGGAGCCGCCGAGCAGCAGCTCGCCGACCTCGACAAGGCGACCAGGGAGGCCGCCTCCGAGCTCTCCTGGGGCAAGGTGTTCTCGCTCCTCAAGATCCGCAGCCTGGTGATCCTGATCGTCTCGCGTCTGCTCTCCGGGCACCTGCTGGTGCTCACATTCGGCGTGGTCTTCCTGGTGGACGAGCACGGTTTCAGCACGCAGCGGGCCTCGCTGGTCATCCTGCCGTTCGGTGTCGGCTATTTCCTCGGCACCCTCCTGGGCGGCTTCGCCGTCGACCGGGTGTCCCGGCGCAACCCGCGCTCCGGGCCGGTCACGGTCCTCCAAGCGGTCCAGTTCGTCTTCGCCGCCTTCGCCTTCTTCGGCACCCAGTTCCCCTACGACAGCATCCTCGTGTTCGGCGCCTTCTTCGCCCTGATCGGCGCGGCGCAAGGGATGAACCCCAGCATCGACCGACCGATGGTCATGGCCATCACCCCGCCCGAACTCCGGGGTGCTGCCTTCGTGTTGTACTGCTCCATCGCCGAGGCGATCGCCTGGGCCGGCTACAGCCTCGGCGCGGGCTTCCTCGCCGACGCGGTCGGCCTGCGCATGGTGTTCCTGTGGGTCCTCGTCGTACTGATGCTGGTGAACGGCCTGTTCCTGACGCTGCTCTACCGGCCGTACGCGGCGGACACGGCACGCGTCCAGGAAGAGCTGGACACCCGTCGCAGGGACGCCCTCGCCGACCCGCGCTGAACCACTCTCCCAGGCCCACCGGAGCCGCGTTCATGCCGTTTTCCTCCTTCCGCTCCCTCGACGAAAAGAGAACTCGACTCATGGCATCCGCACGCCACTTGCCCGACGGCTTCCTCTGGGGCGCCTCCACCTCCGCACACCAGACCGAGGGCGGAAACACCAACAGCGACTGGTGGCAGTTCGAGCACATGCAGACCCCATTCATCAAGGAGCCCAGCGGCGACGCCTGCGACAGCTACCACCGCTGGCGCGAGGACATGGATCTGCTGTCCGAACTGGGCTTCACCGACTACCGGTTCAGCATCGAGTGGGCACGTATCGAACCCGCGCCCGGCGAATTCTCCCAGGCCGCGATCGCCCACTACCGTCGCATGATCGAAGGCGCACACGAACGCGGACTACGGCCCCTGGTGACGCTGCATCACTTCACCGCACCTCGGTGGTTCACGGAACGCGGCGGCTGGGCGGCCGCCGGCTCGGACGACCTCTTCGCCCGCTATCTCACGGCGGCCGCGCCCGTCTACGCCACCGGCGTGGACCACGCCTGCACCATCAACGAGCCGAACATGGTCGCCATAATGGCCGCCGTCCACCGTGCCCACCTTTCCGGCGAGCCGCTGCCCGCGACCGGCATGCCGCTGCCGGACGGTGCCACGTCCGAGGCGTTGATACGGGCCCACGCCCGCGCCGTCGAGGCGGTCAAGTCCCGCGCCCCGCACGTGCGTACAGGATGGTCCGTGGCCAATCAGGCGTATCAGCCGCTGCCCGGGGCGGAAGAGGCCGCCGCCCCCGTCCGGCAGCAGTGGGAGGACGTTTTCCTGGAGGCGGCCCGCGGTGACGACTGGCTCGGCGTGCAGTCCTACACCCGCACCCTTGTCGGCCCGGACGGCGCCCTGCCCGTCCCCGAGGATGCCGAAAGCACCCTCTCGGGCTGGGAGTTCTACCCCCGGGCCCTCGGTCAGGCCGTACGTGACAGCGCCGCCAAGGCGCCCGGCGTCCCGCTGATCGTCACCGAGAACGGCATCGCCACGGCCGACGACGCCCGCCGCATCCAGTACACCTCAGTCGCTCTGGACGCCCTCGCCGACGCCATGGACGACGGCATCGACGTCCGGGGCTACTTCCACTGGAGCGCCCTGGACAACTACGAGTGGGGTCGCTACGCGCCTACGTTCGGGCTGATCGCGGTCGACCGTGAGACCTTCACCCGCACTCCCAAGCCTTCCGCCACCTGGCTCGGCGCCATGGGACGCAGCCGCATCCTGGCCTGGGTGAATGAGTGATCCTTCGCGGTGAACCCAACAGAGTAATTCCCAGTTGAGACAAGGGTCTGCCCGGATAGCCGTGTCGAGGATGACCGTGGTGCCCGGCTGCAGGAGTTCGCGCGCGAGGCGGGTCGCCTCTCCCCACTCCGGGCACAGGGTGATCTCGCCGGCGTAGCCGGCGGCCGCCGGGTCGTCGAACAGCTCCCGCCGGACCTCCCCCGCGGCCGGCCCGCCATCGACGCGCTCCCAGCCCAGCTCCCAGCCCCCGGAGTACGGGGAGTGCCAGGCCTCGCACGGTGGTGCCGCCCGTTCCGGCGAGATCCCGGCCCGAGATCTCACGCAGATGAACGCGGCATCGAACTGAGATTCCGCAGGTCGGCGGAGCGCGGTCCTGGCCATCCGCACAAGCGTGCTGAGGATGTGCCACGTCTCGTAAGGCTGTGCCGTGTGCCATCGCCGTGAGACAGCCTGAAACCCGCTGGTCAGAAGCTCGGCCTGCGCCACGTGCCGCGAGACCCTACAAGCCCCATCCCCCTCTCTCCGCCGCCCGGTCCCCATGCCCGGCCACACCTCTTGTCAGTTTTACTCAATCGAAGTATTTTTTACTCATGCGAGTAAATGAGCGGACCGAGTCCGTCACATCCACCGCTCGCCGGGCGCAGATCCTGGCCGCCACGGTGGAGACCATTTCCGAACTGGGTTACGGCCAGGCCACGTTCGCCCGGATCGCGGAGCGGGCCGGGTTGAGCAGC
Source organism: Streptomyces sp. NPDC044033 (assembly GCF_056434425.1). Classification (NCBI taxonomy): domain Bacteria; kingdom Bacillati; phylum Actinomycetota; class Actinomycetes; order Kitasatosporales; family Streptomycetaceae; genus Streptomyces; species Streptomyces sp. NPDC044033. Next base: position 799,721 of record NZ_JBWKFF010000002.1, read on the forward strand.
ACCCGCCTGATCTCGTATCACTTCGCCGGGAAGAGTGAGCTGATCGCCGCTCTCGTCGAGGAGGCGTACGCGGACATCGCCCGCCACATGACCGAGCACACCCGTGCGGCGACCGGGCCCCGCGAAATGCTGCACGCCTACATCCGCGCGCTGGTCGGCTACATCGCCGAGCATCCGACGCGGATGCGCGCGCTCATGTCGGTGTTCCTGGACCACCGGGCCGAGGACGGCGGGCGCAGTTACGACGGGGGCGACGAGCGCGCCGCGGTTGACCCGGTGCGGCGGGTCCTGGCGGAGGGGCAGCGCGCAGGTGAGTTCCGAGTGTTCGACACCTTCGTGATGGCGACGACGATCCAGCGGTCCATCGACGGACTGCCGTTCCTGCTGCGTTCCGAACCCGACCTCGATCTAGCGGCGTACGCGGAGGAGTTGGTCGAGCTGTTCGACCAAGCGACTCGGGTGACCCGCGCGGAGGCGGGGCCCGAAACCGGGGCTGGCCGATGACGGCCCGTCCGCCGGCCCGCCGGCGCCCCGGCCGCGACCTTCTGGTGGACATCGTCGTTCCGGTCGGCCTCTTCTACGGGTTACGCGCCGCGGGACTCGGTGTGTACCCGACGCTGGTGGTGGCCGCGGCCGCCCCGGCGGGCGTGGTGGCCGTCCGGCTGGTCCGATACCGCCGGGTCGACGGCCTCGGCGTCTTCATCCTCTCCACGATGGCGCTCGGCGCACTGGTCTCGGCGCTGTCCGGCAGCCCGCGCGCCCTGCTGGCCCGGGAGGGCTACCTCACCGGGGTGGCGGGCCTGTGGTTCCTGGTGTCCGCCCGGGCCGGGCGCCCGCTCGCGTTCCTCTACAGCCGGCCGCTCCTGGAGCGCCGCACCCGCGGGCTCGGGGTGGCGGCCGACTGGGACGAACTCTGGGAGCGGCTACCGGCGTTCCGCCGTATCTGGCGGGTCTCGACCGTGCTGTGGGGCGTCGCCCTGCTGGTCGATTCGGCCGTGCGGGTATGGATGGCATACGCGCTGCCGGTTGAGCAGGTGCCGGGTCTGGGCACGGTGCTGTACTGCGTGACGTCGGCCGTGCTGATCGCAGTGACCAACGGCTACTACTTCGCCGCGGGCTTGTATCAGGAATCGTCCGCGCTCTACGCCCCGCTCGCCGCCGCCCCGGCCGGAGTAGCGGACCCGGGGCCGGACCGGCCGGACACCTGGGACGCGGGCGGCCCGCCGGGCGGCCTGGCCGCCGAGGAGTACCTCGCCCTGACGACCTATCGGCGAGACGGCACGCCGGTGACGACCCCGGTGTGGGCCGCACCCGACGGCGGGCGCCTCTACGTGTACACCCCTTCCCGCTCCGGCAAGGTCGGCCGGATCCATGCCGATCCGGAAGTGGCGCTCGCAGCCTGCTCGTTCGACGGCACCCCGCACGGCCCCGCCGTCCCGGCGCGGGCCCGGGTGCTACCGGCCCCCGAACTGCGGCACGCCCGGCGCGCCCTGACGGCCAAGCACGGAAACCGCTTCCGCTGGTTCATGGTGGTCCTGCTGCTCGGGCGGGCGCGCCGGGCGGGCGGCGACTCCGTAGGCTTGGAGATCGGCCGACCGCAACGGCGGTCCGGTGCGCTGCCCTCGCCCCTACCGGCCCACGGACGCAGAAAATCCACGCCGTCCAGCGGGCCCCGGCCCGCCCCCAACTGCGACTGCAGGACATCAGGATCCTGACGATCAATCAGATTGCCGAAAGTCGAGACCCGAACGACACGGAGCCAATCGTGTCCACCGAGAGTGCTGAACCATCCTGCGAGTGTCGGTTCCGGGCGCTGCTGAACTCGGAGCAAACCGCTGGTCGGCGTGCTGGCACTCGGGGCCTCCCTAAAATGAGAGGTTTTCATCCCGTTTTCGCAGGTCATGGGGCTGGGGTGGGGCGTTGGACCGGGAAGGGGACGCCTACTTCTCGCCAATGACGCTGCTGCCGGATCAACACCCCTTGCCCGGCGAGGCGACCAGCTCACGTTTGCGCCAGGCCGCCGTGCGCGATGAGGGAGGTTCCCTGTTTGAGGCGTCGGGCGCGGGTGCTGATCTCCAAGGAGGCGATGCCGGGCATGGCGGCGAGCTTGGAGGTGACGAAGTCGTACAGGGCAGGCACATCGCGGCACACGGCGACTGCGAGGAGGTTGTGTTCTCCGCTGAGGGCGGCGCAGAAGGCTGTCTCGGGTTGGGAGGCCAGGTGCCGGCCTGCCGCCTGGAGGTGCTGGACCCAGCTCTTCGCCCGAACTGCGGGCCTCTCATGCGGACCGAGACCGGGCCGCGGAGGTGCTGCGTGTCGCGGCGGGGGACGGTCGGCTGACCGCGACCGAGTTGGACCCGCGCCTGGACGGTGCCCTGTCGGCGCGAACCCTCGGCGAGCTGACAGCGCTCACCACCGACTGCCGTCGACATCGGAGTTGGACGGTGCTGCCGTGGCGGAGGTCAAGGACGTGCTCCGGATCGAGCAGAAGCACAGTCCTGCCACACGTGCCGGACGCTGGGTGGTGACACTTCTGCTTCCTCGTTTCCTGTTCAGGGCAACCCTATTGGGCCCCTGTCCGGAAACTTCGAGGCACCCCAATGTGGTACTGGTCCACGGACGCCGGCCCGGTGGACCAGTTCCTGGGCACGATCGCCAGACCGGTGCGCTTGTTCACGATCTGGTAGCTCTTGCCGGGAGCCAACGCCATGGGAAGCCTCTCCTCCGCACGACCGGGCCAAGCCCCGTCCCAGGCCCCGCCGCACATCTCGTCTGCTGGACTGATCTGGTAGGGCCTCGAACCCCGACGTGAAGAGGGGTTCGGCGGCTGAAGCCTATCTACCTGGCCCCGGCACGGGAAGTACGCCCAGAACAAGGGGACTTGACCGGCGAACAAGCGGTACGAGCACTTCCACACCCTCGCTCCCCGGGGAAACGGTGCAGCTTGAGGACGGCCGCGGCCTCAAGCGGCGGCTGGGCGGTGCGCCGCGCGGAGCGGCCCTATCCCCGTGCCTGACGCCGGCTGATCACATCGGCGCATCTCCAGCGGTGCCAACAGCGGGGCACCAGTATCCGGCCGAGCGACCACACCTGGGCCGCGTGCTCCCCGGAGGCCGGATGAGTGGCGGCGGGGCGTCCCCTCAGCACCCGCCACTCCCGCAGATCCTGCCGGTGTCGACCGCGCGCGCCGCCGCCAAACCCCCGGCACGGCAGCCCCGTACCGCCCCGCCCAGAAAACCCACCAGCCAGAACCCAAGATCCAGGGCAACCTAACGGAGTTCTCCTGGACGGATCCCTTGCCCGTCTGCACCTTCTACCTGTCGACCCGTGCGCCGTGGGGCCGACACCCGACCGAGGGTCCCCGGCAGTGTCCCACCCAACCAGGGGGTGGGACACGCGTCACTATCCGCCTCTGGGCGGGTCATTCACGGGTGTCGCCGGGGTGGCTGCAGGTCCCTCCGTCGTACATGGCGGCGTACGCGTCGCTGTCCAGGACGGTCCGGCCGGGACCGACACACCGGTGGTAGTTCCCTCGGATGTTCCTCTTGACCAGGATCCAGACGTTCGTGTTGGGGTCGCAGTGCTCGTAGTAGGCGTGATCCGTGGGAGTGCTGGCGTTCCAGCCGCAGCCATTGACTGCGGCGGGGGCAGCGGCTGCCGGAGTTGCCGGTGCGACCGGGGAGAAGGCGAGGGCCCCGGCCAGCGCAAGGGCGGTGAGGCCCAGTTGCCGGAACCGGCGGGACAGGGCCGTTCCGTTGCTGACGGTCGGGAATCGTGACATGGCCAGTTCCTCTCGATCGGGTGTCACGCTGCCGAAAGCGGGGGCCGGTGTGGCGGCCGCGGCCTTCTTGGTTGGTGCAAACATGGTCATCTCCTTCTCGCGGGGTGTGCACGGCTTCGTCCGTGCCTCTCCCGCTGCGGTGTCCACAGGTGCTCGCCGGCCGAGCCTGACCGGCCGGCGACTCAAGAGATACCGGCCTCGCGTTGTTCACGATCGGCGTGCCGCGGTGAATGAACGGATGCTGGACAACGAGCCGTGCCAGGACTCCCGCCGGTTCAGCGGGGAGCACCACACGGCGGCCGGTACGGCAGTCCGGGCAGCAGTTGGCGTGCCTCGGCGCGCGAGAGGCCCTGATGGGCCGTCGTGCGGCAGATCCGGTCGGCGACCCGGTCCGTGCCGAGGTCCCAGAGCAGTGCCGTCCAGTCCTCGCCGGCGGTCGCCAGCGTGCGGCCGTTGGGGGCGAAGGCCAGCGCGTCGACGGGTTTCGTATGCCCGGAGAGCAAGGCCAGTTCGGTGGGGTGGCGGGGGTCGGCAAGGTTCCACAGCCGTACGGGGCGGTCGGTGCTCGCGGTGGCCAGCGTCCGGCCGTCCGGGCTGAAGGCGAGGGCTCTGACCGCGTTGGTGTAGCCGCCGGGTGCGGCGAGCGGGGCGGGGCCCGGGGGTCGGTGACGTCCCAGAGCCGCAGGGTGCGGTCGTCGCCCGCTGTCGCCAGGATGTGGCCCTGGGGGCTGAACGCGACGGCTGTGACCCTGTCCTGGTGCTCGGTCAGCTTGGCGAGGAGATGCGGGGCTGTCAGCCGTGTGGTATCCCACAGCTGGACGGTGTGGTCCGCGCCTCCTGTGGCGAGGACCCGTCCGTCTCGGCTGAAGGCGAGTGATTCCACTCGGTTCCCCTGGGGCGTGACGACGGCGAGCTGCTTCGGGCGAAGCGGGTCGGTGGTGTTCCACAGCCGTACGTCCGGGCCGCCGCTGGCGAGGATCCGGCCGTTCGGACTGAACGCGACGGTGTTGACGGCGTCGTGGTGGCCGGTGAGCCGGGTCAGGGGGCGCGGGGCGCCGGGTCCGGCGGTGTCCCAGAGCCGGACCGTGTGGTCGAGGCTGGCCGACGCGAGGGTGCGGCCGTCGGGCGTATAGGCCACGTCGTTGACGGCGGCGGTGTGCCCGGTCAGGGTGGCGCGCGGTTCGGGCCGGTTCGGGTTGCTCACGTTCCACAGCCGTACGGTGCTGTCGTAGCTGGCGGTGGCGACCGTACGGCTGTCGGGGCTGAAGGCCACTCCGTACAGCGAGTTGGTGTGGCCGCGCAGGGCCGGTCCCGGGAGGTCCCAGAGCCGGGCCGTGCGGTCGGCGCCGCCCGCGCTGACGAGGGTGTGGCCGTCCTGGCTGAAGGCGAGCGAGGGAACGTCTCCGGCATGGCCGCTGAGCGTGGTCTGCCAGTGGGCCTTAGCGGGGTCGGCGGTGTCCCAGAGCCGGACGGTGGCGTCCACGCTGCCGCTGGCGAGGGTGCGGCCGTCGTGGCTGAAGGCGAGCGCACCGACATTGTCGGTGTGTCCGGTCAAGACGACGGGGGTGCGGGCCGGGCGGCCGGGCCCGGTGATGTTCCACAGGCGTAGGGCGTAGTCGTCTCCCGCTACGGCGAGCGTACTGCTGTCCGGGGAGAGCGCGAGGGTTCGGACCGGGACGGTGCTGATACGGATGCGTTCGGCGCGGGCGTTCACGGGTCCTGCCGGACGGGCACGGCGCTTCGGGGCGCAGGGCTCGGCACCGTCCGGGCCGGCGGGGCCCGTATCGTCCAGGTCCCACAGCCAGGCGCCCCGGGATCCGCCGGCGGCGAGGGTCCGGCCGTCGCGTCCGAACGCGAGCGAGTCCAGCTGCTCCCCGTGGCCGGGCAACACGCCGGCCGGGGCGACGGCCGGGGAGGTGCGGCACCGGCGGGCGGTGTGCCACAGCCGGACGGCTGCGCCGTGCCCGCTGTCGCCGACGGTGGCGAGCGTGCCGCTGTCCCGGCCGAACGCGACAGCGACGGCGATGCCCTTGAGCACGGCAGGGGCCCCCGTACGCGACGGCGTGGAGACGTCCCACACAAGCGCTCTGCCGCTCTCGTCCGCCGCCGCCAGCAGCCGCCCGTCGGGGCTGAACCCCATTGAATGGACCGCACCGGGCCGCCCGTCGAGCGTGGTCAGCGGGCGCGGCCGGTGCGGGTCGGCGATGTCCCACAGCCGTAGGGCCCGACCGCGTTCCGCGGTGGCCAGTACGTGCCCGCCGGGGCGCAGCGCGACGGCGTCGAACCGGTCGGCGGCGACGAGGCGGGTCGCGTACGGCGTGGCGTAGGAGCTGAGCAGCGTGCCGCGGGCGGTGGCGGTGCGGCGCAGGCGGTACGCGCTCAGGCCGAGTTGGAGGGCGCCTGCGGGGTTGGTCGGACGGAGGGCCGCGGCCTGTTCCGCGATGCGCTGCGAGACGGCCGTGTCGCGCTCCCTGGTGGCCCGGTGCTGGGCCTGGACAGCGAGTCCGGCGGCGGCCGCCGTGCAGACGAGGAGGAGGGCGAGCAGCAGTGTGAGGTGGCGCAGTCTGCGGGTTCCGCGCCGGGCCGCTCGCTCCTCGGCCGCCTGGGCGGCCAGGCTCGCGCCGAGGAAAGCGTGCTCCCGGCCGCTGAGCACCTGGGCACCGTGGCCGGCCGTCCACTGGCGGGCCCCGGCCAGCCTCACACCCCGGTAGAGCGCGCCGGGATCGCGCCCCACCGCCTCCCACGCGTGCGCCGCCTGGGTGAGCGCGTGGTGGATCCGCTGCCCCTCACGGTCCTCCAGCAGCCAGCCGCGCAGCCGGGGCCAGCAGCGGATCAGCGCCTCGTGGGTGATCTCGACGCTATCCAGATCGAGCGTCAACAGCCGCGCCGTCGCGAAGCGTTCGACGACGAGAGCTGTGTCGGCGGCGCGCTCGTTGCGCTGCGCGGGCAGCGCCGTCCACGCGGAGCCCACCGGGGCCGACGCGGTGTCCGGGCATGGGTCGAGTTCGGCGCGGATGACGCGGCGCCTGGTGTCCTCGGTTCCCTCACCCAGCGCGGTCAGCCGCAGCAGCAGATCGCGGGCCGCGCGTCGCTGTCCAGGGGACAGCGCGCCGTACAGGGTCTCGGCCGTATGGGCCAGGGCTCCGTCGATGCCACCGGTGGCGTGGTAGCCCGCCAGCGTCAGGGTGGTGCCGCGGCGGCGGCGCCAGGTCTCCAGGAGAGCGTGGGAGAGCAGCGGGAGCACCGCGGCCTGCCCCTTCGCCTGGCTGACGAGATCGGCGACCAGAGCACCTTCCACCTGGTAGCCGGCGCCCACCGCCGGCCGGACGATGGCCCGGCGCAGCTCGTCGGTGGTCATGGGGCCGACCGGCACCTGCGCCTGGCTCATCGCGCAGCCCAGCTCGGCGTGGTCCGTACAGTGCGCGTAGAAGTCGGCGCGCACGCCGACGACGACGCGGCACCGGCTGTTCTCCGCCGTGGCGGTGGTGAGCAGCGCGTCGATGAACCGGGTCCGTTCCGCGGGGTCGTGGCAGAGGGTGAACACCTCTTCGAACTGGTCGACCACCAGCAGGAGTTCCGTCCCGTCCGGCCGGTCCGCGAGGACCTGGCATACGGCGCGGTGCAGGGCACGGGGCGAGTCTTCCAGGTCACTGACGAGTGCGCCGGGTGAGGTGTGGGCCGGTCCGGCGAACCTGATCGCGATCTCCTCCAACGGACAGGGCCCGGGGATGAGGACCACCACCGGCCGCTCGGGGGAAGTCCGCAGCCAGCGCGGTACGACCCCCGCGCGCAACAGCGACGACTTGCCCGCGCCCGACGCCCCGACCACCGTGACGAACCGCCACGACCCCAGCCGGGCCGCCACCTCCTCGATCAGTTGCTCGCGGCCGAAGAACCTGTCCGCATCCTCGGCCCGGAACTCCTCCAGTCCCGCGTACGGCGCGTCCTCGGCACGTACCCCCGGCGCGGCCTCCGTCGGCGACGGTGCCGCTCCCTCTTGCGCATGCTCCGCCGCCAGGGCGTGCCAGCGTTCCTCCCACTCGGCGCGGTCGCCTCCGCAGGCCGTCGCATAGGCGACCGTCACCGACAGGCTGGGCAGCTTGGCCCCGGCAGCAGCCGAAGAAAGTGCGGCAACCGAGTAATGAGAGATCCGGGCCAGTTCACGATAGGTCGGGCTGCCCGCCCGCTGCCGTAACGACCGCAGCTCCGCCGCCAGACGAATCGGCGCCCCGTCCCCCGCGCCCAACGGGCGTTCTCCCCTCGGCACTATGGCCTCCTCCTGTGGTTCGCCGGGCCCGGCCCCTCGTGATCGGAACAGGGCCAGGCACAACCAGCAACCGGCGCCGGACCGCGCAGGTAGCTTCCGAGGCCGGGAACTCACCCGGACGAGAAGCCCGCTGCCCGATACCTACTAATAGGGCTTGGTCATGTTGGTGCGGGGGCTGGCATGTCGCGGTGACAGGTGGGGCAGGCGCCGGTCCAGATGGTGGGGAGTAACTGCAGCTCGCGGACGACTCGGTAGAGGGGCTCAGGCCGACGCCGTCTCTTTGGGGGATCGGTTCAGTCGCTGCAGGGTGCAGAAGGCGTGGGCGACCGAGACGAGGGTGACGTGGTGGTGCCAGCCCGGCCAGGTCCGGCCTTCGAAGTGGGCCAGGCCCAGGACCTGTTTCATCTCGCGGTAGTCGTTCGCGATGCGCCGGCGGAGCTTCGCGGTGCGCACGAGGACAGGCAACGGGGTAGTCGCGGGCAGGCTGGAGAGCCAGAACTGCGCGGGTTCGTCCTGGTCGGCAGGCCATCGGCCAGCAGCCGGCAGATCGGGAGCCCGGTGCCGGCCGTGGCCTTGCGGATCTCACGTCCGGCGTGCCGGACCCGCAGGGCCACGAAACGCGAGTACACGCGCTTTGAGGTTCCCCCGGGATGCGGAGGATGCTGACAGCAGGTCAGATGGGACTCATGCGAGGACCTGCGGCCATGGCTGCACCCCGAAAATACTCGCTGGAGTTGCGTGACCGTGCGGTACGTATGTACCGCACCACCGAGCCGACCGCGGCGGGTCGGCCCTCTCGTATGGGGCGGGGGCACCGCCGCCGACGCCATGCCGTTCGCCCACGTGATGGCGGCGGCCCGCAACCTGCTGAAACCCCACTCGGTCCTGGTGAAACGGCTCGCCGGCTACGGCATCAAGGTCTCCTGCCCAGACCTCCGGGAGGGCTTGTCCTCCGCCTCGGCCCTCGAACTACTGAGGATCAGCGGGGACAGCGACCTGCTCCTGACCATCGACAGCGACATCGACCTGCACGACCTCATCGAGAGGGCAGAAGTCATGGACACCCCGATTTCCCAGGTGGCTCGCTGGCTACAAGAACTCGGCCTTACGGTCCCCGACCTGACGGAAATGCTCCAGCACGCCCTGGCCCGTGCCCCCCGATCACTCAGCATCTTCTGCCCTACGCCCACCGGCGGATGAACACGAACAGCACGGTACGGCCGACAGTCTGACGCCGCTCGAAGGACAAGGCGCGTCCCACGGTTCTCACGACACGCACCCCATCACGGTCAGCCCAGTTCGGGGATGATCCGGTCCCCGTACGCGTCGATCGTCGTCTCCTTGGCGTCGTGCATCGCGTACAGCGCGAACTGGTCCACGCCCAGCTCCCGCAGGACGCGCAGCTTCTCCTCGTGCGCCTCCACCGGGCCCAGCAGGCAGAACCGGTCCACGATCTCATCGGGTACGAACGCGGTGTCGGGGTTGCCGCTGCGGCCGTGGTGCGCGTAGTCGTAGCCCTCGCGGGCCTTGATGTACGCGGTCAGGGCCTCGGGCACCATGTCCGAGTGCTCGCCGTAGCGCGTGACCAGGTCGGCCACGTGGTTGCCGACCATGCCGCCGAACCAGCGGCACTGCTCCCGCGCGTGCGCGAGATCGTCGCCCACGTACGCGGGGGCGGCGACGCAGATCTTGACGTCCGAGGGGTCGCGGCCCGCCTCCGCAGCCGCGTCCCGCACCGCCTTGATCATCCACTCCGTCAGATACGGGTCGGCGAGCTGGAGGATGAAGCCGTCCGCCTCGCGGCCCGCGAGCGCCAGCGCCTTCGGCCCGTACGCCGCCATCCACACCGGCAACTTGCCGTCGCGCACCCACGGGAAGCGCAGCGGCGTGCCGTCGACCGTGATCTCGCGACCCTCGGCGAGTTCGCGGATGACATGCATCGACTCGCTCAGCGTGGCGAGGTTGTTGGGCTTGCGGCCCGCCACCCGCATCGCGGAGTCACCGCGGCCGATGCCGCAGACCGTGCGGTTGCCGTACATGTCGTTGAGCGTGGCGAAGGTGGAGGCGGTCACCTCCGGCGTGCGGGTGGAGGGGTTGGTGACCATGGGGCCGATGACGAGCCGCTCGGTGTGGTCCAGGATGCGGCTGTAGATGACGAACGGCTCCTGCCACAGGACAGCCGAGTCGAAGGTCCAGCCATGGGTGAAGCCGCGCTCCTCCGCGTGCCGCATCAGGTCGACGACGGCGGTGGCGGGCGGGTCGGTCTGAAGGACGAGTCCGAAGTCCATGTCCGCAGCCTCCTAGCTCAGATACTGACAGGTGCCGCGCGGTATGTACCGGCCGTGTCCGGCGCGCCCGGTGAACCGGCGCTGGTCGAGTACGGCCGTACCGCGCGAGAGTACGGTCTCGACCCGGCCGGTGATCCTCTGTCCCTCGTACGCCGAGTAGTCGACGTTCATGTGGTGCGTCTCGGCGGAGATGACCTGCTCGGCGTGCGGGTCGTAGACGACGATGTCCGCGTCCGCGCCGGGCGCGATGGTGCCCTTCTTCGGATACAGGCCGAACATCCGCGCCGGGGCCGCGCAGGCGATGTCGATCCAGCGGCGGCGCGAGATATGCCCGTCCACGACCGCCTGATGCAGGAGGTCCATCCGGTTCTCCACGCCCGGCATACCGTTCGGGATCTTCGAGAAGTCGCCGCGCCCCAGGTCCTTCTGGCCCGTGAAGCAGAACGGGCAGTGGTCCGTCGACACCACCTGGAGATCGTCCCCGCGCAGCCCGCGCCAGAGCGCCGCCTGGTGCTCCCGGGGCCGCAGCGGCGTACTGCACACGTACTTCGCGCCCTCGAAATCCGGCTCGGCGAGGTTGTCCGTGGACAGGAAGAGGTACTGCGGACACGTCTCGCCGAACACCGGCAGGCCCTTGTCGCGGGCCTGCGTCAGCTCGTTCACCGCTTCCTCGGCCGAGACGTGCACGATGTACAGCGGGGCCCCGGCGACGCGGGCGAGCTGGATGGCCCGGTGGGTGGCCTCCGCTTCCAGGAGCGTCTTGCGGACCTCGCCGTGGTAGCGGGGGTCGGTACGGCCCTCCGCGAGGGCCTGCTCCACGAGGACGTCGATGGCGATGCCGTTCTCGGCGTGCATCATGATCAGCCCGCCGTTGCCGGCGGAGCGCTGCATCGCGCGCAGGATCTGCCCGTCGTCGCTGTAGAAGACGCCCGGGTAGGCCATGAACAGTTTGAAGGAGGTGACCCCCTCCCCCACCAGCAGGTCCATCTCCTTGAGGGTGCTCTCGTTCACATCGGAGAGGATCATGTGGAAGGCGTAGTCGACGGCGCACTGGGCGTCGGACTTGGCGTGCCAGAGGTCGAGCCCCTCGCGCAGCGCCTGGCCGCGCGTCTGGACCGCGAAGTCCACGATGGTGGTGGTGCCGCCCCAGGCGGCGGCGCGGGTCCCGGTCTCGAAGGAGTCGGCCGAGAAGGTGCCGCCGAAGGGGAAGTCCATGTGCGTATGGGCGTCGATCCCGCCGGGGATCACGTACTTGCCGGTGGCGTCGATCGTGCGGTCCGCCGTCCAGCCGGCGGCGTACGCGCTGTCCGAGGCGGCGAGGGCGACGATCTTCTCGTCCTCGATCAGCACATCGGCGTGGGTCTCCTCGGCGGCGGTGACGACCAGGCCGCCCCTGATGAGCGTGCGGGTCATGGCTGCTCCTCTCCTCCGATGGCCAACTGGGCCTGGCGCAGCGCGTCTTCGAGGTGCGCCGCGCCCTCTTCCGCCTCTGCTACGGACAGCGACAGCGGGGGCGCGATGCGCAGCACGTTGCCGTTCCGGCCGCCCTTGCCGACCAGCAGGCCGTTCTCCCTGGCGCGTTCGAGGGCGAGGGCGGCGGCGCGGGGTGAGGGCGAGCCGTCGGCGTGGACCAGTTCCACGCCGATCATCAGGCCCCGGCCGCGTACTTCCCGTACGACCCGGAGCCCGGCGGCGACGGCGCGCAGCCGCTCGATGAGGAGGCCGCCGACGCGGCGCGCGTTGCCCTGGAGGTCGTGTTCCAGGAGGTAGGTGAGGTTGGCGAGGCCCGCGGCCATGGTGACGGGGGAACCGCCGAAGGTGGAGATGGAGTTGGCTTCGAGGCAGTTCATGACCTCGGCGCGGGCGACGACGCCGCCGATCGACATGCCGTTGCCGATGCCCTTGGCGAAGGTGAGGAGGTCGGGCGGGCCCGCCTGGCCGTGTGCCTGCCAGCCCCAGAAGTGCTCGCCGGTGCGGCCCCAGCCGGTCTGCACCTCGTCCGTGATCCACAGGATGCCGTGCCGGTCGAGGACTTCCCGGAAGGCGGCGAGCAGCCCGTCGGGCGGATTGGTGAACCCGCCGACGCCCTGCACCGGTTCGGCGATGAGGGCGGCGATGTTGCCGTGCGTCTGGCTGAGCATGTCGGTGAGGTCCGCCACGCAGGCCGCGGTGTACTCGGCGTCCGTCAGGTGCGCGTACGGGCCGTCGCTGCGGACGCCGCCGTGTACGTACAGCGTCTGGAGCGGCGAGAGGCTGGTGGGCGACCAGCTGGAGTTCCCGGTGATCCCGATGGAGGCGAAGGAACGGCCGTGGTAGCTGTTGCGCAGCGCCAGGATCTGGTTGGAGCGGCGGTAGGAGGTGGCGAGCAGCAGCGCCGCGTCGTTGGCCTCGGTGCCGGAGGTGGTGAAGAAGACGCGGGCGTCCGGGATGCCGGAGAGCTGGGCGATCCGCTCAGCGAGCTCGACCATCGGGCGGTCGAGGTAGAGGGTGGAGGTGTGCAGGATGCGGGCGGCCTGCTCGCCGACGGCTTTGGTGACCTCGGGCAGGGCGTGGGCGGTCATCGTGGTGAGGATGCCGCCGAAGAAGTCGAGGTAGCGGTTGCCCTCGGCGTCCCAGACGTGGCGGCCCTCGCCGTGCGTGAGCTCCAGCGGCCGCTCGTAGTAGAGCGAGAGCCAGTCCGGCATGACCGCCTGGTGGCGGGCGTGCAGGGAGGCCGGGGTGCTCATGGCTGGACCAGGCCGTCGTAGGCGTCGGGCCTGCGGTCCCGGTAGAAGGCCCACTGCTGGCGGACCTCGTCGATGAGGGAGAGGTCCAGGTCGCGCACGATCAGCTCTTCCTTGCTGTCGCTGGCCTTCTCGCCGACGAACTGGCCGCGCGGGTCGACGAAGTACGAGGTGCCGTAGAAGTCGTTGTCGCCGTACTCCTCCGTGCCGACGCGGTTGATCGCGGCGACGAAGTACTCGTTGGCGACGGCGGCCGCGGGCTGTTCCAGTTGCCACAGGTAGGCGGAGAGGCCGCGCGAGGTGGCGGAGGGGTTGTAGACGATCTGCGCCCCGCCGAGACCGAGGGCGCGCCAGCCCTCCGGGAAGTGGCGGTCGTAGCAGATGTAGACGCCGACCTTGCCGACCGCGGTGTCGAAGACGGGCCAGCCGGCGTTGCCGGGCCGGAAGTAGAACTTCTCCCAGAACCCCTTGACCTGCGGGATGTGGTGCTTGCGGTACTTGCCGAGGTAGCTGCCGTCGGCGTCGATGACGGCGGCGGTGTTGTAGTAGAAGCCGGGCTGATCCACTTCGTAGACGGGCACGACGATCACCATGCCGGTCTCGCGGGCGAGATCCTGCATGCGGCGCACGGTCGGGCCGTCGGGTACCGGTTCGGCCCAGCGGTAGTGCTCGTTGTCCTGAACCTGGCAGAAGTACGGGGCGTTGAAGACTTCCTGGAAACCGATCACCTTGGCACCCTGGGCGGCCGCCGCGCGGGCGTGTTCCTCGTGCTTGGCGATCATCGAATCGCTGTCGCCGGTCCAGCTTGCCTGTACAAGTGCGGCGCGGACGATTTTGGCCATGAATTGCTCCTTTGCCAGGGCGTCAACCAGGCTGAACACGCGTGGATCAAGTGGATCTACGTGTGGATGCGACCGTATGACCCGCCACGAACTGTGGCAAGGGTCCCGCCGGTCCGCGTCTCGGCGGTCTCCTCCGGTCGGCCGACGCCCGGTACGTCACTCGTGGCGGTCGGCCGCGCGCGTCCCCACACCGCACGGAAGACAGGCAAACTTGCAAGTTTACCTGTCGAGCTCTTACGGTGGGGCCATGCCCGATCAGGAACAGGTACGCGCCGCCGCCGACCTCTCGGCTGCCGTCGCCCAGCTGTCGCGGCACCTGCGTGCGGCGTCCCCGCAGGGCGAACTCACCCCCACCCAGCGTTCGGCGCTGGGCCGGATCGCGACCGGCGGCGCCGCCACCACGGCGGCGATCGCCCGCGCCGAACTGGTACGGCCCCAGTCGATGCGGCTGACGCTGGGCCACCTGGAGGAGCGGGGCCTGCTTGAGCGCTCCCCGGACCCCACCGACGGCCGCCAGGTCGTCTTCTCCATCACGGAGGAGGGCCGTCGTACGCTCGCGTCCCTGCTGCGGTCCAAACAGAGCTGGCTGGCCGGGGCCATCGCGGACCGGCTCACCCCCGACGAGCAGCGGACCCTGATCGAGGCGACGGAACTCCTCAAGCGGCTGACGGCGGAACGCCCCGAGGAAGCGCGGCGGACTGCGGCCGTACGGGCCGACGCCCCGCCTGAGGATGCTATAGGCAATGGAGTTGATACATCGTCAGCGGATCGTGCTGACCTACATGCTGACGCCTCAACAGCAACCGGCACCCGCGCCGACGTCTCGCCGCGCACCCGAGCCGAGCAGTGAGCCGGCCGGCCGCCCGTAGCGGCGTGGCGGAGGCACGGACATACGCGCGAACAGTTTTCCTGACGGATCACCAATTACCTCTAGGAGTACCGAACATGCCAGCCACCACTCTCGACGCCAACACCGCGCTCGTTCTCATCGACCTTCAGAAGGGCATCACCGCCCTGCCGACCTTCTCGCCCGCCGCCGATGTCGTCGCGCGCTCCGCCGAGCTGGCCGCCGCGTTCCGCGAGCGCGGCCTCCCGGTGGTCCTCGTCAATGTCGCGGGCGGGGCGCCGGGCCGCACCCAGGCCGGCATGCCGGGCGGCGAACTGCCGGACGACTGGACCGAGCTGGTGCCCGAGCTCGGCCAGCGGCCCGACGACATCACCGTCACCAAGCAGCAGTGGGGCGCCTTCTACGGCACCGGCCTCGACCTCGAACTGCGCCGCCGGGGCGTCACCCAGATCGTCCTCGCGGGCATCGCCACCAGCATCGGCGTCGAGTCCACCGCCCGGGCCGCGCACGAGCACGGCTACCACGTGACGATCGTGACGGACGCCGTCACCGACATGAACGGCGACGCCCACCGCAACAGCATCGAGAGGATCTTCCCCCGGTTGGGCGAGCTGGACTCGGCGAAGGCCGTCATCGGCCTGCTGGGCTGACATGCCGTACGGCCCGGACGGCCATCACCGCGACCGTCCGGGCTGTACGCGCGCCGCCTCGGCTCCACGCGGGCTCGACTGGGGCCGTACGTACGCCCCCCTGGCCGTAGGGAGTGCGTCCAGGAGGGTGGCCCGGACGTCGGGTGCGGGCACCTCGTATGCGCGCCGCCGCTGACCGTCGGATACCGCGTCAGTCGGACACTCGTGCCCACCAGAGTCCCCCTACAGGGGGGCGGAGGAAGCATTGCCCCCCTATGCACTCGTCGAAGTGGACTCCAAGGCAAGGGTTTTGACGTCAGTGGCGGTCGGCCGGGCGCACCACCATCGCGGATCCGCCGCCGCGCCGGACCGGTTCGGCGGCGGCCAGCCAGCGACCGTCGGGAAGTCGCTGCACACCGGTCGCCGCGCCGATCTCCGGATTGAGCTTGAAGACGTGTCCCAGCGCTTCGAGTTGGCCCCGCACCGGGCTGTTCCACAGCGCCGGTTCCAGCTCGGTCGTCGCCGCGTTGCGCTGGCTGGCGCGGGGTGAGGCGATGGCGTCGACGAGCGGCATGCCGCGGTCGACGTGGTTGAGGAGGGTCTGCAGGACCGTGGTGATGATGGTCGCGCCGCCGGGCGAGCCGAGGGCGAAGAGCGGCCGGTCGTGGCGGTCGAGGACGATCGTCGGGGAGATCGAGGAGCGCGGGCGCTTGCCGGGGCCGGGGAGGTTCGGGTCGTGGACGGCCGGGTTCGCGGGGGCGAAGGAGAAGTCGGTCAGCTCGTTGTTGAGCAGGAAGCCGCGGCCCGGGACGGTGATGCCGCTGCCGCCGGTCTGCTCGATGGTGAGGGTGTAGCTGACGACGTCGCCCCACTTGTCGGCGACCGTCAGGTGGGTGGTGTTCTCGCCCTCGTACGTGGTCGGGGCGGCCACGCCCGTCGAGGCGCAGGGCTTCGGGTGGCGCGGGTCGCCGGGCGCCAGCGGGCTGGTGAGCACCGCGTCGTCCTTGATCAGGCAGGCCCGCGAGTCGGCGAACCGCTGCGAGGTCAGCCCCTTGGTGGGCACGTCCTCCTGCGCCGGGTCGCCGACCCACCGGCCGCGGTCGGCGAAGGCGATGCGGCTGGCCTCGATATAGCGGTGCAGATACTGCTTCTCGCTGAGCCGTGAGACGTCGCTTTTCTCAAGGATGTTGAGGGCTTCGGCGACGGAGGTACCGCCGGATGCGGACGGCGCCATGCCGTAGACCCCGAGCCCCCGGTAGGAGATGTGGGTCGGCGCCTGACGCTTCGTCGAGTAATCGCCCAGGTCGTCGCGGGTCAGGTCACCCGGCCGCACCACGCGCGAGGACGCCGGGTCGACGGGCGGCTTGCGTACGGTACGTACGATGTCGCGCCCCAACTCCCCGTCGTACAGCGCCCCGACGCCCTTCTTGCCGAGCAGCTCGTAGGTGCGGGCGAGATCGGGGTTCCTTATCGTCGATCCCACGGCGGGCGGGCGGCCGCCGGGCAGGTAGAGCTTGGCCGTGGCCGGGAAGTCCTTGAAGCGGGACTCGTTGTCCGCGGTCTGCTTCTGGAAGGTCGGATCGACGGTGAAGCCGTCGCGGGCGATGCGCTCGGCGGGCTTCAGCACCTGGCGCAGCGACCGGGTGCCCCAGGCGTCGAGGGCGGTGTCCCAGGTGGCGGGCGTGCCCGGGGTGCCCACGCTGAGGCCGCTGGTGACGGCGTCCGCGAAGGGGATGGGCTGCCCGTGCTCCAGGAAGAGGTCCTCGCCGGCGCTCAGCGGGGCGCGCTCGCGCCCGTCGACGGTGTACACCTTGCGGTGTTCGGCGTTGTAGTAGACGAAGTATCCGCCGCCGCCGACACCGGCCGAGTAGGGCTCGGTGACGCCGAGCGCGGCGGCCGTCGCCACCGCCGCGTCCACGGCGTTGCCTCCGCGCCGGAGCACGTCGATGCCCGCGGCCGAGGCATCGGCGTCCACGCTGGAGACCGCGCCGCCGTAGCCGACGGCGACGGGCGTTTTCGCGGACGTACGGCCGGTGCCGACGGCGGCGGGCTGACGGTCCGAGGCGCCGTGCGCGGTGGCCGCGGCCGGCTGACGGTCCGGGGCGTCGTGGGCGGCGGCGGTCGGCGCGATGCCGAGCCCCGCCACGAGGGCGGCTGTCGCGCCGAGCGCGGCCAGGCGGCGGGGGGAGGTCGTTCTGGGGCTGGCCATCCGTGGAACCTCCGGGCAGATGACAGAGGCCGGAGCGTAACTCGCGACTCCCCCGCCACGACAGGGCGCGTACGGCCCCGGCGTGGCGGAACCGGCCGCCGACGCGCCGGGCCGCCCGGAGAACGGCGACGCTCCCCGCCACCGCTGGCGGCCCCTGCCGCTACCGGAGCAGGTCCGTCTTCACCGAGAACACCACGCGCTCCTCCTCGCCCTCGGTGAGGCCCCAGAGCTCCTGGGTTCCGTACCAGAGGGAGAGGTCCTGGGGGCGGAACGCCCAGTCCTTGCGGGACTGGATCGTCCAGTCGGCGGGGGACCCCGCGACGCCGACCGTGGCGAACCGGCGGTTGGTGAGGCTTCCCTTGGACATGTTGACGAACAGGGTGTCCCCGTCGGCCTGCACGCCTTGTACGTCGCTGATCGCGTTGGCCCCGTCCTGGGTCACGGTCGACTTCCACCCCTGTACAGCTTTCGGCTGGAGGCGGTAGTCGTCACCGAACCTGTAGCGGTAGAGCTCCGTGCCACCGTTCGGGGAGTCCTTGGAGGTCTTGTACGTACCGCTGACGAGGGAGGCGCCGCCCGTGCTGTGGCGGTCCAGCGAGAGGAAGTGGAACGAGGCGCCGCCGGAAAGGTAGCTCCGAACCTCCGGCATGACGTACTGGTAGTCGCCGCCTCCGCCGTCCTTCTTCCGGTAGATCTTGCGGGTGTCGAAGACCCGTATACCCGGCTTGTCCGCGCCCGGTCGCGTCTGACCGTTCCACGCGCCGGTGTCGGACATGAAGAGGTACGGGCCGTACCAGGCCAGCCCGCCGGCGTGCCCGTAGATCCGTCGCTGCTTGCCCGCCCCGTCCACCCACACGGGCAGCACGAACCGGTATTTCTTGTCGTCGAGATTGGCGAATGCCAGCTTCACCGAGTTGTGGCGGTAGTCCGTCGTTCCCTTGGGCGAGTTCTGCCACGTCCAGCTGATCACCGCGGCGCGGTTCTTCCCACCGACCGGGATACCGTCCAGCTGCGCCTCTCCGGAGGTGGCGATGCCCTGCGGGACCCAGGGCATCGACTCCACGTTGCTCTTGTCGCCCTGTGCCGCGGTGTCCCAGCAGAACATCGAGCCGGTCGGCAGCGCCGCTCCGGGCAGATTCCCGGCGCGCTTCGCGCATGCGGCGTCGTTCTGGCCGGGAAGGGTGGTGCGGTCCGTACCGGTCAGTGCCCCGTCGATTCCGACGGGCGCGTACTCCGCGGCCGGCGGCGTGGTGAACTGGTCCGTCTTCTCGGTCAGCGTGTAGTGAGCGCCGGACACGCCCAGGTCCTGGAGGGGCGGCCGGGGCAGCGGATCCGCTCCGGCGGGAACCGCGGCGAGGGCCGCCATCACCATGCCGCCGACCACGGCCACTCTGGTCGCTCTGCCCGCTCGTCTCAGCCGGGCGGGGCAAGAAATTCTCATCGATCATCCCATCGGGTTCGTCGGGCACCGCTGCCCGCGGAGTGGTTCGTCAGGTGGGGAAACAGGTGGGGGACGTGGCGGGCCGGGCCGCCGGGCGGTGCCCGGGCGTCGGTGTCAGGCGTCGGATGTCGGCGTCAGGTGTTCAGGCGTCGGGCGGCGGGCGTCACCCAGGCGGTCCGAGCGCGTCGCGCGCGGTGTGGCCAGCTCATCGACGAGCACAGCCGCGCCATCGGCCGCCTCAGCGCGATGACTGGTGGCGCACAGTCCCGGTGCGGGGCGCCCGGCGAGCCGCACCGGACTGATCCACGCCGCTCCCCGGACGCCGGGACACCCAGGGCCCGCAGAGCGGGGAGTCGCGAATGAACCCATCCCGAACACCCACGCCTTCCGCCAACTCATTCGGTTCCCCAGGAAGTTACCAGATAATTCCGGCGCTGCTCCGTGCGGCAATGCATAGGTTTCAGGCATGGGCCCATACCTGTGCGGCATTCCTTGAGGCCCGGGCCGGAATCAGCGCCGGGCAGCGGGTGAATCGGGATACGGGCGACGCCTGTTCCGCCAACTGTCGCGCGGCGGCCGCAGCGCCGTTCCCCGAGCGATGAGCGAATTTGGCTCCTCCCCCTCGCGGCAGGAGTGAGAGCAAAAAGCTATACCGGATGAGAGTGGTTGCTCTTGGACACTCCCGCCGGGCACGTGCAAAAGTCGGGATCGTCGTCACTGCGATTCCCTTTGCACGAAAGGTGTACCGTGACTTTCCTCGGTCGAGGTCTAGCGCTCTTCCTGTTGTGTGCGGCACAATTCATAGCCATCCTCGACTTCTCCATCACCACCGTCCCGCTGCCCGAGATTCAGCGGGAGTTGGGTTTCAGCTCCGGTGGCCTTCAATGGGTCGTCAACGCCTACGGCGTGGCGATCGCGGGATCTCTTCTGCTGGGCGGGCGGGCCGCGGACATCTTCGGCCGAAGGAGAATCTTCGTCGCCGGAATTGCCGTATTCACCGTCGCCTCACTGGTCGGCGGCTTCGCCTCCAGCCCGCTCATGCTGATCATCACGAGAGCTCTGCAGGGACTGGGGGCGGCGCTGTTCTCGCCGGCCGCGTTCTCCTTGCTGACGACCACGTTCCCGTCGGGGAAAGAGCGGAATCGCGCATTGGGGGCATGGGCCGCAGTGGCGGCGAGCGGGTTGGCCGCCGGAGTGATTCTCGGCGGATTCATCACGGACGTACTGGGCTGGCGGTGGGTGCTGTGGATCAACGTCCCCCTCGGCGTCCTCGTGGTGGCCCTCGCGCGCGCCCTGCCGAAGGGGCTGCCCGAGTCGCGGTCGAGGCCGCGCCTGGACGTGGCCGGAGCACTGCTCGTAGCGGGTGGACTCACCGCGCTGGTCTACGCCTTTGCCAACAGTGAGCATGCCGGGCTGGGAGATCCGCTCACCCTCGGCCTGGGGGCGGCGGCGCTGATCCTGCTCGCGGCCTTCGTGCGGGTCGAGTCGAAGGCGACCGATCCGCTGATGTCCCTGGGCCTGTTCCGGAAGCGTTCGGTCAGTGGTGCCAACGTGGTCTCCCTGCTGGCCAACACCGGGCTGGGGCCGACCTTCATCATCGTGGCGCTGCACATGCAGATCGTGATCGGCTTCACGCCCCTTGAGACCGGCCTCGGGCTGCTCCCCATGGCCGGCGCCTTTTTGCTCTTCAGCGCGTGGGCCGGCCCGGCGCTGGTCGCCCGGTTCGGCACCAAACCGGTGATCGTCGCGGGAATGACGCTGTTCGCCATCGCTCTGGGCATCCTCGGGTTCTCGCTGTCCGCCGACGGGGCATGGGCGGCCACGGTGCTGCCGGGGGCCTCGCTCGCCGGAGCGGGGTACGGGATCGCCTTCCCGGCCTGGACGGTCGCGGGAATCGAGGACGTCGAGCCGGAGGACCACGGCCTGGCCGGCGGAATGCTGACCACTACTCAAGAGGTGGGCTCCGCCGTCGGGCTGGCGATCGGGCTGTCGGTGGCCGCCGGGCTGCCGGGGGCCGAGGGCTACAGTCGGGCGGTACTGCTGGCCGGCCTCCTGACAGTCGTCGGAGTCGTGGCGTCCTTGGTGATCCTGCCGCGCCGTTCCGGGGGTTACGGGGCCGCCGTCGCCAAGGGCCCGTCGACGGGCGTACCAGGGCACGGGGTCGGTGCCGAGTCCGAGGCTCTCAGCACGGTCACGACGGACTGAGGGCGCGCACGAGTACGCTCCTGGCCCATGACAGTTGATCTGCGGCAGTTTCGCTACTTCATATGCGTCGCAGAGGAAGGAAACTTCACCAGGGCGTCGGCCCGCCTCAAGGTGGCGCAGCCGTCGCTGTCCCGGCAGGTCCAGCAACTGGAGCGGGAGCTCGGGTCGCGACTGCTGGTCCGGCACCCGCACGGCGTCACTCTGAGCGCCGCGGGCGCCGAATTCCTGGTCAACGCGCGCGCCGCGGTGGAGACGTTCGACAGCGCCGTCGAGGCGGCCAGACTCGTGGGCGCGGGGAAGAGCGGCCGTCTCACGGTGGGCTTTCTGGTCGCCGCCGCCATGGAGTTCGCTCCGCTGGTGCTCAAGACGTTCCACCGGCGATTTCCCGAAGTCGACGTCGAGGTCCGCGAGTTCGACTTCACCGACACCTCCGCGGGCCTGGCTGACGGGTCGACCGACGTCGCCTTCCTCCGCCTCCCGCACGGTGCGGCGGGCCTGGAGCATCTCGTACTCGCTCAGGAGAAGCTGGTCGCCGCCATGGCGATCGGCCACCGCCTTGCCTCGAACGACGAGGTCGGTGTCGACGACCTCCTGAACGAGCCGCTGATCGCCTCACCCGGCGGCGGGCCGTGGCGGGACTTCTGGATGTTCAACGACCGGAGGGACGGCGCCGCCGCGGTGGTCGGCGCCGAAGCGAGCTCGTTCGAGAGCGAGTTGCAGGCGGCCGCGACCGGCCGCGGCATCAGCATCACGACCGAGCGGGCGCGCCGCTTCTACTACCGGCCGGATCTGGCGTTCGTCGACATCAGTGACGCGCCGGTGTCCACCATCGCCCTGGCCTGGCGCTCGGACAGCACATCCCCCGTCCTGGAGCGGTTCGTGGCAGTGGCCGAGGACGCCGCCGGCCACCGCGTCGAAGACGGCCCGGGAGCCGACTGACTCAGGAGCCGGTCACGGCACGCGGATACGGCCCCGGCAGCGGGGCCGCGGCGTCGGTACGGCCCGCTGCCGGTGGAGTCTCGCCGTCCGTACGCCGGAGCAGAACCCGGCGTGTACGGGCGAGCGTCCCGGATGCCTCCGTGCGGCGGCTTCGGCACCTGGAGCACGTCGGCCCGTACGCACGTCCTCAGTCCGTCGGCGTGCCCACCCGCAGCCGGTTGCCGTCGGGATCGCGAAGTTCGGTTTCGCGCCCCCAGGGGGCTACTTCCACGGGCACACCGAACTCGGCCGCGATGGCGTCGACTTCACGGACGCGGAGGTAGACCAGCGTGTCGGGGCGGGCGTCGCCCTTGTGCTCGGACAAGAACAGCCGCACCTCTCCCCTGGCGACCTCCACGAACGCGGGGAGGTCCGGTTCGAATCGGTGTTCCCACTGCCGGGTGAAGCCCAGCCGCTCGTACCAGCCGAGGACGGCGGCGGCGTTCTCGACATGAAGGATGGGGATGACTTCCTCCACCACCCCTTCCGCTCTCTCCCCCGCTGCCTCTTGTCCCTCTTCTTCCTTCTCTCGCATGCGGACCATCGTCGCAGCCCCCGCCGTCGAGGTCAGGCGGTGGTGACTCCTTCGGCCGCGTCGGGGCTCGGCGGGGCCGGGGGCCAGGGGATTTCGGTCAGGGCGGGGATGAGCGCTTCCTCCTCGTAGTCGAGATGGGCCGTCAGTTCCTCTGTCATCCGGGCGAGTTCGTCCCGGAAGCGACGAGGATCGGCGGTGCCGATGTCGGCCAGCAGGGCGACGAGTTCGCCCTGGACGCGCGCGACCGTCCGGTGCTCGACGGCGAGCCGGTCGAGCGCGGAGCGCAGCTCGGGGTGATATTGCGCGAGGCCCGGGAACAAGTGCGCGTCCTCGCTGGTGTGGTGGAACTCCAGCGCCTGGCAGAACGCCAGGCAGTGCTGCCGGATCTGGAGGCCGAGACCCGGCGACGGCGGTTCGCCGGGCCCCTGGTGGGCGGCGCGCGCGGCGAGATGGGCGGCGGCCTCCTCGCTCACGTGCCGCAGCTGGGCGCGCAGCCAGACGTGGACCTCGATGAGCTTCTCGGCGAGGTTGGTGATCTCCCGCGGCCCCTCCTCCCCCGGCGCGGGGCGCTCCAGGACCACGACCGGCAGGGTACGGGCGGTCGCGGCCTGATAGTCCCCGTACCCGGGTGCCGCGCGCACCACGTGCTCGAACAGCTGGTCGCGCCGGGCGCCCTCGGCCGGTACCGCGACCGCTTGGAACGCCTCGGCGCCGAGCTCCACGCGCACCGCGGGGTGGGCGAGCAGGTTGTGGTACCAGGCGGGATGGCGGGACGCGCCGAGATTGGACCCGACGACCAGCAGCAGGCCGCCGGCGCGAACGTAGCCGAGGGGTGTGGTGCGCTCCACGCCCGACGTGGCGCCGGTGGTGGTCAGCAGCAGGAGGTCACCGCCCTCGAAGGGGCCGCCGACCTTTCCTCCGTTGGCGCGGAACTCCTCGATGACGGACTGGTTGAAGGATGTGGGCATGGTGGTGTGGGCTCTCCGAAGACGTGCGTGGGTCCGCCACGGCGCGACGGTGGCGTGGCGATGGCGTGACCGCGATGAGGGTGGAAGTCGGTGCTGCGCGCGCGGCACGCCGCCGGGAAGCGGGGGCGTGGCACAAGGGCGGCGCGCGGACGCGCTAAGCGCGGGACGCTGAGTCTGTACTCATGGCGTGGCCCCTTGATGAATGGGTGCTCGCCCGGCTGCCGACCTGCCCACT
The DNA here is from genome assembly GCF_056434425.1 of Streptomyces sp. NPDC044033. NCBI lineage: Bacteria > Bacillati > Actinomycetota > Actinomycetes > Kitasatosporales > Streptomycetaceae > Streptomyces > Streptomyces sp. NPDC044033. The sequence continues at coordinate 823,669 of NZ_JBWKFF010000002.1, forward strand.
GCTCTTTGGTCGACGCCACGTGGCACGTGCACCATTACAGCCACCAGGCTGACCACGTGTCAACGCGTGTGGTGATACGCCACCGCCTCGGCCCGCATCCGAGGATGCGGACCGAGGCGGATACGAGACTCCCCTCGTGGCTGCGCGGCGCACGTCGAGCCACCGCGGCGGGCGGCCGTCCCGGCCCGCCGCCCCCGGCAGACATCATCACGGCGACGGCCCGAACGCACCGAGGGCGCAGAAGGCACCGAGGGCACCGATCGACGGATTCGCCGACGGTCGCCGCGGTGCCGAGGCGGGCGAAGGCGATCCCGCGCGTCTCGGCACCGGAGCGCCGGAGCAGCGGATCGCCGGAGCAGCGGATCGCCGGAGCACCAGAGCACCAGATCGTCTCAGTGCTGGAGCACCTTCGACAGGAATTCCTTCGCCCGGTCGGTCCGCGGGTTCCCGAAGAACTCCTCCGGCGGGGCGGACTCCACGATGCGTCCGCCGTCCATGAAGACCACCCGGTCGGCGGCCCGCCGGGCGAACCCCATTTCGTGGGTGACCACCAGCATCGTCATGCCCTCGTCGGCCAGGGAGACCATGACGTCCAGGACCTCGTTGATCATCTCCGGGTCGAGGGCCGAGGTGGGCTCGTCGAAGAGCAGGGCCTTCGGCTCCATGGCCAACGCGCGGGCGATGGCGACCCGTTGCTGCTGGCCGCCGGAGAGCTGGGCCGGGCGGGCGCCGGCCTTGTCGGCCAGGCCGACGCGCTCCAGCAGGGCGCGGGCCCGGTCCTCGGCCTCGCCCCGGGAGGTCCCCCGGACCTTCACGGGGCCGAGCGTGACGTTGTCCAGGACGGTCTTGTGGGCGAAGAGGTTGAAGGACTGGAAGACCATCCCGACGTCCGCGCGCAGCCGCGCCAGCGCCCGCCCCTCCTCGGGCAGCGGGGAGCCGTTCACCGCGATGATGCCGCCGTCGATGGTCTCCAGGCGGTTGACGCACCGGCAGAGCGTGGTCTTCCCGGAGCCGGAGGGGCCGAGCAGCACGACGACCTCGCCGCCGCGGATGTCCAGGTCGATGTCGTGCAGGACCTGGTTGTCGCCGAAGAACTTCTGTACGCCGCTGACGCGGATGAGGGGATCGGCCGCGCTGCCGGGCGACCGGTCCGCGGTCGGCCGCGGTTGCTGAGTGCCCGTCATGTCGCTCTGGTCCGGGGCCATATCACTGTCCTCCGGGGCCGTCGTAGACGTTCCACGGCAGCGGCAGGTAGGGCGAGGAGCAGGGCAGGCCCGCGACGACGTGGTACTCGCCGGTCGTCAGGTCCACGATGTTGGAGGCGATGGTGCTCGTGTGCAGCAGCGGGTCGGTCTCGGTGACGGGGTGGTTGCACACCGAGTGCGGCAGCCCGAAGTGGTCGGTGAGGCCCCCTTCGATCACCTTGCGGATCTCCGCCGAGTCGCTGCGGTCGCGGGCCTGGCGCAGCGCCGCCTCGATGATCGGGACCCGGTAGAGCGAATCGACCGAGAACGGCCGGTAGGTGCGCTCCAACTGCGGGGGAACGGGGGCCTGGTAGTGGTTGCCGTGGACCAGCAGCCCGTCCTGGGGGTACAGCCACTGGTGACGGCCGGGGGTGGTCTCCAGGTCGATGGCGATGCCGTCGCGGTGGGTGAGGAGGAGGTTGGTGGGGATCTGCTGACGGGCCGTGAAGGGGACCTGGAGGGCGTCCTTGTAGTTGGCCTGGTCCAGGATGCGCCGCCGGATGAAGGGCTGCGGTACGCCGATCTCGTCGCCGAACCGGCCGCCGAGGCCGTTGGCGTTGAGGGCGATGCCGGCGGAGTTGGCGCCGTGCCGGCCGATCTGGCCGGCCTCGACCACCATCACCACGGTCGGCCGGGGCGGCTGGACGATGCGGAGCGCGACGAGGGTGGGCTCGGCGCCGGTGCGCCAGTCCCAGTTCTGCCCGCACCAGACGTGGCCGTCGCCCGCGGCGGGCGGCAGCAGGGCGAAGGACGAACAGCCGTCGGCGTCGGGCTCCTGGGCGTCCGAGGCCGCCGGTCCAGCGGCGTCCGCGCCCGTGGTCTCCGTGCCCGTGGTCTCCGCGCCCATCCGGGCGAAGGTGCGGTCGTAGACGATCTCCCCGCGCGCGTTGAGCGCCATGAGGTCGAGCAGCCCGGCGCCCGCGCCCTCGGCCACCCCGCGCAACTCCTCCAGCAGGTCGGGGGCGAAGTCCTCGACGCAGGGCAGCCAGAGTTCGGCGCGGCGGGTGACCTCGTGCCATTCGAGCCCGGGGGTCTTGGCGAACGAGGCACGGTAGAACGCGAGCGCCGCCTCGATCTGGGGGCGGGCGGCCTCGCCGTACTGGCGGCCGCGTTCGCGGGGCGACCCGGATATCTCGATCAGCGGGATGGGAGGTGTCTGCATGGGCTTCCCTCAGAAGTGGCGCGCTCGGCGTGTGTAGCCGTCTGTAGCATCCGCTACGAGTTGTTCCGGCTCTCGTAGCCGCTTACGGCCCGATAGTAGCGAGCACTACAGAGGAGTCAATAGCTGTCATGAAAACTACCGCAACCGGCCCGGGCCCCGCCCCGGACGGCTTCCACGCCCGCGTCGCCGAGCGGCTGGCCCAGCTCTCCCCGGCGGAGCGACAGGTCGCGGAGTACCTGCGCAACCACGTGCAGGACGTGCCGTTCGCCACCGCCGAGCAGCTCGGGCAGGCCGCCGGCACCAGCGACGCCACGGTGGTACGTACGGCCAAGGCGCTCGGCTATACGGGCCTGCCGGAGCTCAAGCGCGAACTCGGCCAGCGCTTCGTGGACAGCAGCCGACCGTCCTCGGTGCGCCGCCGCACCACCTCCGGCGACACCGACGCGACGCTGGACCAGATCTTCGACGAGGCGGTGGACCGGCTCCAGCAGACCCGCCGCCTGGTGGACTCCGCGGTCTTCGGCCAGGCGGTGGACCTGCTGGCGGACGCGCGCGCGGTGACCGCCTTCGGCGTCGGCGCCTCCGAACTGGCCGCCCGCCACCTCGCGCTGCGCATGGGGCGGCTGGGCTTCCGCACCCGCGTCGCGGCGGCCACGGGCTTCCAGCTCGCGGACGCGCTGCTGCCGGTGTCCGCCGGCGACGTCGTGGTCGTGTACGCCCCAGGGCGCCTGCTGACCGACATCGAGGTGGTGCTGGCCCACGCGGCACAGGTGGACGCGGCGAGCATCCTGATCACCGACTCGCTCGGGCCGGTGCTCGGCGACCGGGTCGACGTCGCCCTGACCGCCCTCTACTCCAGCGGCGGGATGGCCAGTGAGGAGCTGGCCTCGATCGTCCTCAACGACGCGCTGCTGCTGGCCCTCAAGGAGCGGGGGGCCTCCCGCGCGGCCGACGCCGGCGAGACGCTGAACCGGCTGCGCACCTCGCTGACCGGCCGGGACCCCGCCGTGTACGTACCGCGCCGGCAGCGGCGGGACCGGGGCGCGGACACGTTCGGCGACTGACCGGCGACGGGCGGGAACGGCGGGCCGACAGGCGGGGGCGGGCGGGCGAACCCGCCGCATACCGAACCCGAACAAACTCTTGACACGGTGCGGGGCCCGACTATGGTGAAGCGCACTACAGAGCTTCATGTGTTCGTAGTTTCTACGACACAGTCTCTGGTTGCCCCCTCCGCCCGGACGCCCCTTCCAGGGGACAGGTCTACCGTCCGCGGCCGTGAAAGGAACCGGTCATGACTCTCCGGAGACCAGCTGTGCTCGCGGCCGCCATCGCCTGCGCCGCGTCCCTCACCGCCTGCGGCTCCTCGGAGCTGCCCGACAAGCCCGGCGACGGTGCGAAGTCGGGCGACGCCCTGCTCTCGCGGACCCCCGTGGGCAAGGACCTGCCCAGCTCGCCCACCCTGGACCGGATCCGCAAGAACGGCCATCTGACGGCGGCCACCTCGGACACCGACCCCGGCTTCTCGGAGAAGAACCCGCTCAACGGGAAGTACCAGGGCTTCGAGGCGGACCTGACGGCGATGCTCGCGAAGTACCTGCTGGGCAAGCCGGAGGTCAAGCACGTCTCGATCAACGCGGACACCCGTGAGGCGCTGCTCCAGAACGGTACGGCCGACGCGGTCGTCTCCACGTACAAGATCACGCCGGAGCGGATGCGCAAGGTCGCCTTCGGCGGCCCGTACATGAACCTCGGCCAGGCCGTCCTCGTCCGCAAGGGGATGAAGGACATCGACAAGGCGGCCGACCTCGACGGCCGCAAGGTGATCACCACGGCCGGCCCGTCCGTGGAATCCCTCAAGAAGGTCGCGCCGCACGCCACGCCGGTCATCTTCCAGACCATCAGCCAGTGCCTCCAGGCCCTGCGCGACGGCCGCGGCGACGCCTTCATCAACAACCAGGCGGTCATCGTGGCCCGGGCGCAGAAGGACACCTCCCTGGAGGTGCGGCCCTTCACCTTCGGCTCCGCCTCGTACGGCATCGGGCTGCCCAAGAACGACCCGAAGTTCACCGAGATCGTCAACGGCTTCCTGCGCACCGTCGAGAAGCAGGGGCTGTGGAAGCAGTCGTGGAAGGACAACGTCAGCCCGCTGACGAAGCAGCCGGCCCCCGAGCCCCCCACGCCGGGGAACGCGGGCGCCGACCCGTCAGCCCCGGCCACGCCCACCGCTTCCAGCGGCTCCTGAGAGGCCGGCCGTGAACGTCGTCACCGACCACTTCGGGGAGATCCTGGCCGGGTTCGGACGCACCGTCCTGCTCACCCTCGTCAGTTTCGCCGCCGCCCTCATCCTCGGCGGCCTGCTCGGCCTGTGCCGGGTGGCGCCGCTGGGCGTACTGCGCTCGACGGCCGCCTTCTACGTGCACACGGTGCGCAACCTGCCCCTGCTGCTGGTCGTGGTGGTGACGGTGTTCGTGCTGCCCCAGCTCGGGCTCACGCTGTCGCTGAACACCTCCGTGACCGTGGGACTGGCCGTCTACATCGCCAGTTACATCTGCGAGATCCTGCGCTCCGGCATGGAGACCGTACCGGCCGGCCAGGTCGAGGCAGCCCGCGCCGTGGGGCTGACCACCTTCCAGTGCCTGCGCCTGGTCGTCCTCCCACAGGCGCTGCGCTCGATGGTGCAGCCGCTGGGCAACATGTTCATCGCCACCGCGCTGGGCACGGCGGTGGGCTCGGTCGCGGGCGTCAACGAACTGTCCGGTGTCATCCGGCAGCTGAATGTGCAGTACGTCGAGCCGCTCGCGCTGTTCGCGTCCGCGACGGTGCTCTATGTGGCGCTGACCCTCGCGGGCGGACTGATCACCGGGGGCTTGGAGCGACGGCTGAGGATCCACCGATGAGCGGGCCGGCGCGGAGCACGAGTGGCACGGGGCCGGACACGGACGGACCCGGGATCGCGGACGGCACGGCGCGGAGCACGAGTGGCACGGGACCGGGCACAGACGGACCGGGGACCGCGGACGGCACGGCGCGGAGCACGAGCGACTCGGCACAGCGCACCGGCGAGACGGCGCGGAGCACGGAAGAGAGCACAGCAGCGATGACCCAGACCCGGCCGCAGCCCCAGCCGGCAGCCCCCGCCCCGGCCGCCAAAGAAGCCGGGCCGAGCGGGCGGGAGCGGCGCTCCCCGCGTCCGGACCGGGGCGGCCGCCGGCCGCTCGGCGGCGCCGCGGGCGTGCTCTTCGAGCCACCCGGAGCGCGCGGCCGCCGCCAGCGGCGGATCGGCACGGCCGCGGCCGCGGCCCTGATCGCGCTGTTCGCCGCCGTCGTCCTGCTCCAGCTGGGCCGGCACGGCCAGTTGGACTGGGCCCGGTGGCAGCCGCTGACCCAGGCGTCGATCCAGCGGTTCCTGTTCAGCGCGCTGGGCGACACCTTGCTGGCCGGTGTGGTGTCGATCGCCATCGGGCTGCCGCTGGGCGCGGTGATGGGCCTGCTGCGGCTCTCCCGCCGACGGCTCGTCTCACTGCCCGCGGGGGCGGTGGTGGAGCTGCTGCGCTCGCTGCCGCTGCTGTTCGTGGTGTATTTCTTCCTGCTCGGGCTGCCGTCCCTGGGCCTGCGCATGCCGCCGTTCTGGCAGCTCGTCATCCCCATCGTGATGCACAGCATCGGCAACTTCGCCGAGATCTTCCGGGCCGGCGTGCTCGCGCTGCCGCGCGGCCAGAGCGAGGCCGGGTACGCGATCGGGCTGCGGCACGGGCAGGTCATGCGGCTCATCGTGCTGCCCCAGGCCGTACGGGCGCTGCTGCCGACCATCATCGGGCAGGCCGTGCGCGCTCTGAAGGACACCACCTTGGGCTACGTGGTCAGCTACCCCGAGCTGATGCACCAGGGCAATGTGCTGGGCTCGTTCCTGGAGAACGACTTCCTCCAGGTGTACTTCGAGGTCGCGGTCATCTTCGTGGTGATGAACTGGCTGCTGTCCCGGCTGGCCGAGTGGGTGGAGACCCGGACCGGGCGCACGCCCCGGCCGAGCCGCGACGCCAAGGCGGCACGGCGGACGGCCTCGGCCTGACGCCGACCGCTGACCGCTGACCGCCGCCCGCCGGCCAGGGGCCAGGCCGGGCCGGGCCGCCAACCACCGGTCACCGATCACCGATCACCGGCCGCGCCAAGTACCGCCCCCATATTGGAGTCCAAAAAACCAATTAGCTAGAATACGGATGTGCGACTGACCAAGAGCACCGACATCGCCCTGCGCATCGCCATGCGCCTGGCGGTGGCGGGCGACACCGAGGCCCCGACCACCCGCGAGGTGGCCGGGGCCGTCGGAGTGCCGTACACGCACGCCGCGAAGGTGGTCAGCAGGCTCCAGCACCTCGGCGTCGTCGAGGCCCGCCGAGGGCGGGGCGGCGGACTCACCCTCACGCTCGCCGGCCGTACGGGCTCGGTGGGCAACCTCGTTCGCGAGCTGGAGGGGGTCGGCGACGTCGTCGGCTGCGAGGACGATCCGCCCTGCCCGCTGCGCGCGGCCTGCCGGTTGCGCTCGGCGCTGCGCCGGGCCCAGGAGGCGTTCTTCGCCTCGCTCGACCCGATCACCGTCCAGGATCTGGTCGCCGAGCCGACCGGTCCGGTCCTGCTCGGCCTGAGCCCCCGCCCCGGCAGCTGATCCCCATGCCCCGTACCGCGGTCTTTCCGCACAACCTAAAATACGAATTCAAGATGCAAGTTTGGAGCCGCTGATGTTGTCACCCACGTCGGCCGAGACCGTCCGCGCCACCCTGCCCGCGGTCGGGGGCGCCATCGGAGAGATCACCCCGCTCTTCTACGACAAGCTCTTCGCCGCCCACCCCGATCTGCTGCGCGATCTCTTCAACCGCGGAAACCAGGCCAACGGCGCCCAGCGCCAGGCCCTCGCGGGCGCCTTCGCCTCCTTCGCCACGGCCCTCGTCACCCACCCCGACACCCGGCCCGACGCGCTGCTCTCGCGCATCGCGCACAAGCACGCCTCGCTCGGCATCACCGCCGACCAGTACCCGATCGTGCGCCACCACCTCTTCGAGGCCATCGCCGAGGTGCTCGGCGACGCGGCCACCGACGAGACCGTCGCGGCCTGGGACGAGGTGTACTGGCTGATGGCGAACGCCCTGATCAGCATCGAGGCCCGGCTGTACGCGGAGGCCGGGGCCCCGGACGGCGACACCTGGCGGCGCTACCGGGTCGCCGCCCGCGTCCCGGAGACCGACGAGGTCGCGACCTTCGTCGTACGGCCCGCCGACGAGGGCCCGGCGCCCATCGCCCGGCCCGGCCAGTACGTCTCCGTGCGGGTACGGCTCCCCGACGGCGCCCGGCAGATCCGCCAATACAGCCTCTCGGGCGACCCCGAGGACGGGCTCCAGTTCTCGGTCAAGCGCGCCACCGGGTCGCCGGACGGCGAGGTCTCCAACTACCTGCACGACCATGTCGGGCCGGGCGAAACGCTGCTGGTCAGCGCCCCCTTCGGCGATGTCGTGCTGGGCGGTGGCGACTCCCCGGTACTACTCGCCTCCGCGGGTATCGGCTGCACCCCGATGATCGGCATGCTCACCCGCCTCGCCGCCACCGGTTCCGCGCGCCGCGTCCTGGTCGCACACGCGGACCACAGCGAGCACACCCACGCCTTCCGCGCCGAGTTGAGCCGCCTCACCGCCGCGCTGCCCGCCGCCACCGCGGACGTCTGGTACGAGGACCCCAAGGGCGACTGGCCCGCGGACCGTACGGGCCTGGCCGACCTCGGCACGCTCGACATCCCCGCGGGCACCGTCGCCTACCTCTGCGGCCCGCTCCCCTTCCTGCGCTCGGCCCGTACCCAGCTGCTGTCAGCCGGCATACGCCCCGCCGACATCCACTACGAGGTCTTCGGGCCCGACTTGTGGCTCGGCGGCGACGAGTGAGGGCGCCGGGCGAGGACGTGGAACCAGGCCGCGGGGTGGCGACCGGCGGCGCGTGCGAGCGCCGGCTCAGTAGGTGACCGTGATGCGGCGCGCCGGGCCGTCGACCCGGATGCGCCCTCCGACGGGGATCACCAACTGCGGGTCGGTGTGGCCGCAGTCGACGTCGAACACCACCATGGCGCCGGGAGCGTACTCCCGGAAGGCGCGCAGGACGGCCTCGCGCTGCTCCCGGCGGTAGCGCGCCCCCTCCTGGGCGCCGAGCCGCTTCTCGAACGACCAGCTCTTGGCCCTGGCCATCAGCAGCGCGGGGAACTGCTGGAGCAGCCCGCGTTCACCCATGCTCCGCAGGACCCGGTAGACCTCTTCGGCGGGCGGCATCTCCTCGGACGTCTCAAGGAAGAGCACGTCTCCGGCGTAGGCCGCGACCGGCAGCACCTCGCGGTCGGCCATCAGCAGCCAGGAGAGGATCTCCAGGTTGCCGCCCCAACCGGCCCCTTCGACCACCTGGTCGCCGTTGTGCCAGACCCAGCCGTCGGCGGGTCGCATCTCCGGTTCGGACTCGAAGGTGCGGGGGTCCTCCCAGGGCCGGTCGACGTCCCCGTAGGTACGTGCCGGAGTGAGCTCGTACGCGCCGGAGGTGAACAACGCCGCTCTGAGCGAATCCGCGGTCAGCGGGTGCATCGCGCCGGGGCGTCCGTACTCGACCATCACCGTGCCGCCGTGGTACCCGACGATGCCCGAGTTGCGCAGGAACAGCAGCAGGTTGGTGTTGTCGCTGCTCCCGAAAAACGGCTTGGGGTTGGCGCCGATCAGGTCGCGGTCGAGGTGGGACAGGACGGTCAGCTGGTCGTCGCCGCCGATGCTGGCGATCACCGCCTTGATGCCGGGGTCCGCGAAGGCCGCGTGGATGTCCGCGGCCCGCGCTTCGGGCGTCGAGCCCATCCTCCGGGTCGTCGGGTATTCCACCGGCTTCAGCCCGAAGTCCTCCCGCAGTCTGCGCAGCCCCAGTTCGTAGGGCAGCGGGAGGGTGCCGGGCAGGCCGGACGAGGGGGACAGCACCGCGACCGAGTCTCCGGGGCGGGGCTTCGCGGGATAGAGAGGGTCCGTCATTCGCTGATGGTAGGAGTGGTGCGGCCTGGTGTCGCAGTGCTTATTCCGAGGCTCGTCACGCATGCGCCAAAACTTTGCGCGCCACGCATCTTTGCGTAGCGCGCAATTTTCGCTACGGTCGTTCCATGGGGCTGCGAGAACGGAAGAAGGCCGAGACCCGCGCCGCGCTCAGCTGGGCGGCGCTGCGGCTGGTCGTCGAGCACGGGCTCGACAACGTCAGGGTCGAGGACATCGCCGAGGCCGCGGGCGTCTCACCGCGCACGTTCAACAACTACTACTCCAGCAAGGGCGAGGCGATCGTCGCCCGCCACCTCGACCGCTGCCTGCGCGTCGCGGAGGCGCTGCGCGAGCGCTCGGCGGAGCCGCTGTGGGACGCGGTCACGCACGCGGTGCTCCCGCAGTTCGGACCGGACACCGCGTCGGCCGCCCACCCCGTCCCCGACGCGGCGAAGTGGACGGCGGGCGTGCGCACGATGCTCGCCGAACCGGCGCTGCGCGGCGAGATGCTGCGGGCCGGGGCCACCGCCGAGGCCGAGATCGCCGCGGCCGTCGCCGACCACACCGGCACCGACCTCAACCAGGACCTGTACCCGCACCTCGTCGCGTCCGCGGTCGCCGCCGCGATCAACACCGCCATGGCGCACCACCTGCGCACCGACCCGCCGGTACCGGTAGAACGCCTGCTCGCGGACGCCATCGCCCGGATCACCGCGGGACTGCCCACCCCCTAGCCGCCCACCGCGGACCGCCCACCGCCCACCGCCCACCGCGGACCGATAGCCCGACAGGCGGTCGGGCCGATGCCCCCTGCCCGAAATCCTGCCCGAAAATCTCCTCGGAGAATTGCCCGAAAGGAGTCGATCCATGATCGACGTCGTCATCGCGGGCGCCGGCCCCAACGGCCTGATGCTCGCCTGCGAACTCGCCCTGGCCGGCGCGCGCCCGCTCGTCCTGGAGCGCTTCGCCGAACCGGTCGACGAGCAGCGCGCCAACGGCCTGGTCGGCCAGGTCGTCCGCATGCTCGACCGGCGCGGACTGTACGAGCGGCTGACCGCGCCCGGCGCCGTGCCCGAGCCCGCGCCCGGCTTCGTGTTCGGCGCGTTCCCGCTCGATCTGCGTGATCTGCCGGACAACTCGCTCTACACACTGATGATGCCGCAGCGCCGGACCGAGCTCATGCTCGCCGAGCGCGCCGCCGAACTGGGCGTCGAGATCCGCCGCGGCCACGAGGTCATCGGCCTGACGCAGGGCGAGCGTTCCGTAGTGATCGAGATACGCGACCGGGAGCCGGTCGAAGCGGCGTTCCTGGTCGGCGCCGACGGCGGGCACAGCACGGTCCGCAAGCTCACCGGGATCGAGTTCCCCGGCGTGACCGCGGACGACTCGGTGTCGCGCACCGGCCATGTGAGCGTGCCCGAGGAATTGGTCGGGGCCGACGGCGGCCTGACCGTGCCCGGCTTCGGCGTCGTACCGCCGTTCCAGCATCTGCGTACGGAGCGCGGCCTGTTCACCTGGGCGCCCTTCCCGGGCGAGGAGCCGAAGATCAGCACCGCGGAGTGGGACCAGCCGGCCGAAGGCGAGGCGTCGTTCGGCGAACTCCGGGCCAGTGCCTCCCGCGTGCTCGGCGTGGACGTACCGGTCGCTCCGCCCAAGGGGCCGGGCCCCCACCTGATGAGGCGGCTCTTCGGCGGCAACACCAGGATCGCGTCGCGGTACCGCGCGGGCCGCGTCCTCCTGCTCGGGGACGCCGCGCACGTGCACTCGGCGATCGGCGGTCCGGGGCTCAACATGGGCCTGCAGGACGCGGTGAACCTCGGTTGGAAGCTGGCCGCGGAGCTGCGCGGCCGCGCGCCCGAGGGGCTGCTGGACACCTACGAATCGGAACGGGCGCCGGTGGCCCGACGGGTCGCCATGCACACGCAGGCGCAGTCGCTGCTCACCCGCCCGGGCGAAGGTGTGACCGCGCTGCGCGTGCTGTTCGGCGAACTGATCACGCAGCCGTCGACCCGGCAGCACCTGGCGGATCTGCTGTCCGGCGCGGACATCACGTACGACATGGGGCCGGCGTCCGGGCCGCTCGTCGGCCGGTGGGCGCCGGATCTGCCGGGTCTGCGCGAGCTGACCCGCACCGCCCGCCCGCTCCTCCTGGACCCGACCGGTTCCCTCGACACGGGCCCCTGGGCGCCGCACGTCGACACCGTGGCCGTCCCGGAGCTCGACACCGCGCTCCTGCTCCGGCCCGACTGCTACGTCGCCTGGCAGGGCACCACGGACGACGGCCTGCACAAGGCGCTGGGCACCTGGTTCAAGCCGGTGTGAGCCACGCGGACCCGCCGGCGCCGAAGGCCCGCTACTGCTGCGGAGCGCCCGGCAGCAGCGTGCCCGGCTCGGCGGCGTTCACCTCCACCGCCTCCGTCTTGAGGTTGCGCTGCTGCCGCTTGGCGACCCAGTTGGCGAACCACGACAGCAGCATGCACATACCGATGTAGATCGGGGAGATCACCATGACGACGGGGATGAACGGCAGGTCGTAGTCGAGATTGGAGGCGATCAGCTTGCCCGCGTGGAGGAATTCCTCATAGGTGATGAGGTAGCCGAGCGAGGTGTCCTTGAGGGCCACCACCAGCTGGCTGATGATCGTCGGCAGCATCGCCCGTACGGCCTGCGGCACCAGGACGTACGACATCACCTGCATCTTGCGCATCCCCAGCGCGTACGCCGCCTCGCGCTGCCCGCGGTCGACGGAGTGCACGCCCGTACGGAACACCTCGGCGAGCACCGAGCCGTTGTACAGCGTCAGTCCGGTGACCAGGGCGGGCAGCGGCTGCACCTTGAGCGCCACGAAGACGAAGAAGATCATCACCAGTACGGGCATCGCGCGGAAGAACTCGACCAGCAGCGTCGCCGCCCAGCGCACCGGCCGGTGCTCCGAGAGCCGCCCCGCCGCGAGCACGGCGGCGAGCGCCAGCGCGAGGACGGCGGAGTACACGAACGCCTTCAGCGTGTTGCCGAGCCCCCGCAGCAGCAGCTCCTGGATGCCCTTGTACGCGAACGGCGTCCACTTGCGGGCCGTGAACTGGTCGGTGTCGAACAGGAGATAGAGGGCCCAGCCGAGCACGGCGAGGATCGCGGCGGTCGCGAGCAGCCCGTAGACCCGGTGGCGGCGCCGGGTCCGGGGGCCCGGCACGTCGTACAGCACGGTGTCGCTCATCGGGCCACTCCCCAGCGCTTCTCCAGCACGTTGAAGACCGCGCTGATGGTCAGGGTCACGATCAGATAGCCGACGGCGATCCAGACGAAGGACCAGATGATGCTGTAGCCCAGCTCGTTGAGCGTCTTGTACGTCCCGAGGAGTTCGGTGACGCTGAACGATCCGGCGATCGCCGAGTTCTTGGCGAGGGCGATCAGCGTCGAGCCGATCGGCGGGATGACGGAGCGGAACGCCTGCGGCAGCACCACGCCGCCGAGCGTCTGCCCGAAGGTCATGCCCAGGCCGCGCGCCGCCTCGCCCTGCCCGACGGGCACCGTGTTGATGCCGGAGCGGACCGCCTCGCAGATGAAGGCGGAGGTGTAGCAGCCGAGCGCGAGAACGGCGAAGAGCTGGAAGGGCAGCACCAGCCCGAACCTCGGCAGCCCCAGCAGGACCGCGAAGAACAGCAGCGTCAGAGGGGTGTTGCGCAGCACGGCCACCCATACGGTCCCGAACGCGCGCAGCGAGCCGACCGGTGCGACGCGGAAGGAGGCCATCACGAAGCCGAGCACGAGGGAGAGGAGCCCGGCGTAGACGGTGAGTTCGACGGTGCCGAGCAGGCCCTTGCCGTACAGGGAGAAGTTTTCGGTGAGTACGTCCATGGCGGTCCTTGCCTCAGCTCGCCGGGTAGCGGTCGACGGCGGGCGGCTTGGGGGCGGGGACCCCGGACAGCCCGAGGGTCGCGTCGTACGCCTTCTTCCAGTCGCCGTTCTTCTCGTGCGCCTCGATGGCGTCGTCGAGCGCGAGGCGCAGCGCGTTGTCGCCGCGCGGGACGCCGATGCCGTACGGCTCCTTCGAGAAGGGCTTGCCCGCGAGCTTCAGCTCCTCGGGCACCTTGGCCGCGTACCCCATCAGGATGCTGTCGTCGGTGGTGACCGCGTCCACTTGGTAGGTGAGCAGGTTGTCGACGCAGATCGAGTACGTGTCGTAGGCGACGGCGTCGGCCTCGGGGTAGTCGGCCTCGATGCGCTGGAGCGGTGTGGAGCCCGCGGCCGAGCAGACCTTCTTGCCGTCGAGGTCGCGGGGGCCGTGGATGTCCTTCTCGTCGGTCCGTACGAGCAGTCCCTGGCCCGCCATGTAGTACGGGCCGCCGAAGCCGACCTGCTTCTTGCGCAGGGCGTTCACGGTGTAGGTGCCCACGTAGTAGTCGATCTGGCCGTTCTGGAGCGCGGTCTCGCGGTTGGCGGAGGCGATGGTCTTGAACCGGATGGTCTTGGGAGGGAAGCCGAGAGAGGCCGACATCATCTTGGCGATCTCGATGTCGAAGCCGGAGTAGCGGCCGCCGGCGGGGTCCTTCTCGCCCAGATAGGGCTGGTCCTCCTTGGCGCCGACGACGAGGTGGCCGCGGCCGCGGGCCCGCTTCCAGGTGGTCGAGTCGGGCAGCCGGAAGCCGTCGGCCACCCGGTAGACGGGCAGCGCGCCGGCCGGCGGGCCCTTGACCGGCGGGCTGCCGGACTTGCCGCAGGCCGCGGCGGACAGGGCCAGTCCGGCGAGGGCGAGGGCCGCCGCGATCCGGCGGGCCGGGAGGGGAAGGGCCGCGAGGCGCGCGGGTGTACGGCCGGAAGCCGCGGGGTGCGCGGGCGTACGGCCGGAAACCGCGGGGTCGGTGGCTGCGGGGTCGGTGGCTGTGGGGCAGGAAGCCGGGCTCATGTCTGCTCCCCCGCTCAGTGCTTGAGGATCTTGGAGAGGAAGTCCTTGGCGCGGTCGCTCTCGGGCGCGGTGAAGAACTCCTCGGGCGCGCGGTCCTCGACGACGCACCCGTCAGCCATGAACACGACCCGGTTGGCGGCCGAGCGGGCGAACCCCATCTCGTGGGTGACGACGACCATGGTCATTCCGTCGCGGGCGAGTTGCCGCATGACCTCCAGCACCTCGTTGATCATCTCCGGGTCGAGCGCGGAGGTCGGCTCGTCGAAGAGCAGCGCCTTGGGGTCCATCGCGAGCGCGCGGGCGATGGCGACGCGCTGCTGCTGGCCGCCGGAGAGCTGGGCCGGGTACTTCCCGGCCTGGGAGGCGAGTCCGACGCGCTCCAGCAGTTCGCGCGAGCGCTGGTCGGCCTCCTCCTTCTTGCGTCCCCGGACCTTGATCTGCGCCAGCGAGACATTCGCCAGCACGCTCTTGTGGGCGAAGAGGTTGAAGGACTGGAAGACCATGCCGACCTCGGCGCGGAGCTTCGCCAGGCTCTTGCCCTCCTCGGGCAGCGGCTTCCCGTCGAGGAGGATGGTGCCCGACTCGACCGGCTCCAAGCGGTTGATGGTCCGGCACAGGGTCGACTTGCCGGAGCCGGAGGGGCCGATGACGACCACCACCTCCCCGCGGCCGACGGTGAGATTGATGTCCCGCAGGACGTGCAACGAGCCGAAGTGCTTGTTCACATCACGCAGCTCGATCAATGGATCGACGGCCATACCCAGCTCTACCCACTCTCAACCGTGTCGCGGTCAACGCAAACTATCCACCCCAATAGGGGACTTCCCGGACGACACGCACACAGCGGGGATTAACCGACCTTTGACCTAGGTACGCAGAGCGGGCCTGGGTACCTAGCCTGAGGGGCACTTCGTGCGAAAGGACCCCAGGTGTATGACCTCAGGCCCGTCTACCAGCGCATCGCCGACGACCTCCGGCAGCGGATCGACGAAGGCTCCCTGACCGTCGGCGACCGCATCCCCTCCCGCTCCGAGCTCAAGCGCGCGTACGACGCGAGCGATCAGACCGTGGACCGCGCGGTGCGCGTGCTCAAGGCGGCCGGGTACGCGGAAGGGCAGTTCGGGCGTGGGGTGTTCGTCAGCGACCGGGCCCCGCTGGGCGCCCTGCTGCGCTCCACGGGCGCCGTCGACTCCCCCTTCGCCACGGTGATCCGGGGGTACGACCAGGGACGCGACCCCGAGGCGTGCCCGGCGCTCGACCGGGCCCCCTCCGAGGACACCGCGCTGACCTGGGAGGCCGTCTCCACCGAGACGGCCGCGCCGGGCCGGATCGCCGTCCGGCTGGGGCTCGCGCCGGACGCCGGGGTGGTCTGCACCCAGTACGAGTACCTCGCCGACCGGCGCCCCGTGCAGCTCGCCACCAGCTGGGAGCCGCTGTCGGTCACCGAGGGCACGGATGTCGTCCATCCGGAGCGCGGCCCGTACGCCCGGCGCGGGGTGCGCGGGCGGCTGGCCGCCATCGGCATCAGGGTCGTACGGGCACAGGACCTGGTCGGTTCACGGCCGGCCACCAGCCGTGAGGCCGAGACGCTGGGCTGTGCGGTCGGGCAGTGCGTGACCGTCGTCGAGCGCACGCACTTCGACGCCGACGACCGGGCCGTGGAGACCGCCGACATCGTGGTGCGGGCGGACCGGTGGCGGCTGGAGTATTCGATCCCGTTCACCAGCTAGGAGCAGCCGGCGGAGCCGGGGAGCCGGGGCCGGACGCCCCTGGCCCCGACCGTGGCGGCCGGTGTCCCGCGCTCGCGCCCTCAAGCGCCGGAGGCCCGTCAGCTCTCCGCGATCTCCGCGTACAGCTGGGACAGCTCCGGCGCGCCGTCGGCCGCCCATCCCTGGCCCGCCTCGACCACGTCGATCTCCCGGCCGTTGCCGAGCCGGACGACGGGCTGGCCGTCCGGCCGGATGTGCCAGACCGCCCCGGAGACCGTACGGACGACGACCGTGCCCAGATACAGCCCGGCGTCGTTGCCGAGCCACGGCAGCAGCTCCGGATCCTCGCGCCAGCGCGGCTGCAACTGGTCCAGCGCCGCCAGGGACGCGGGCGAGTCGTCCAGCGCGCCTCCCGCCGACTGGGCCTGGGCGCGCAGCAGTTCGCACTCCGAGAGCAGTTCGGCGATGCCTTCCGGATTCATGTCGAGCGCCTCGGCCGGCGTCATCCCGTGCTCCGGCCCGTGCCGCTTGCGCCAGTTGTCCAAGAAGGGAATGTTCATACCGCACAGGTTCCCACCCGCACGGACGGCCCCACCACAGGCGCGCGGCACACCCTCTTGGCCCATTGGGCCTCCTTGACGTCGCCCGGTCGCCTCTTTAGCTTCATCCCGCCAGAGCAGGGTCGCCACCGGGGCCCCGAGCGCCCCTCTTCACACACCGGCTCATGGACCGGCGCGCGCACCGGCCGCACGGACCGGTTCGCGCCCCGGCGGGACACGGGAGGCTGCACACATGCTCGTACACACGTTCCACGGCGCGCGCGGCGGCGACGGCCGGCACAGACCCGCGGCCGCGGCCGGGCTCGTCGCGACGGGCGTCGCACTGACCCTGGCCGTCACGGCCTCGCCCGCCCTCGCCGCAGAACGCCCTTCCGAGCCGCTCCCGTTGGAGCGGCTCTTCGACAATACGGCCGTCAGCGACGACGCCCGGCCGCAGACGGCCGACTTCGACGGCGGCGGCAGCTCGCTCTCCGCCCAGGACCTGGCCGCCGCGGGCTGGACGCCGGGGCGCGCCCTCGGCTTCGACGGGGTGCGGCTGCGCCTGCCGCGGGCCGCCGCCGGGACGCCGGACAACGTGCGCGCGGACGGGCAGCGCGTGCGGCTGACCGGGCGCGGCGACGCCGTCTCCTTTCTCGTCGCCGGTACGGGCGGCACGGCGAGCGGCAGCGGTACGGTGCGCTACCGGGACGGCTCGCGCGGTACGTACGCGCTGAGCGCCCCGGACTGGCGGGCCGGCCCGCTCGCGACGAAGGCGGTCGCGCTGCCGCACCTCAACTCCCCCGCCGGTCAACGCGCCGAGAAGACCCGGCTGTATGTGGTGACGGTGCCGGTGGCGCGCGGCCGGGAGATCGCGTCCGTGGTGCTGCCGAAGGACCCCGGCGCGGCGGCCGATCTGCATGTGTTCGCGGTGGCGGTGCGGGCCGTGCCCCAGGGGTGGACGGGGAGCTGGGCGGCGTCCGCGTCCGGGTACACCGCGGTCGGGCCGTGGCGGGACCGGACGCTGCGGCTCGTCGTGCACACCAGCGCGGGCGGGCCGCGGGCCCGTATCCGGCTGGCCAACACCTTCGCGGGGCGGCCCCTGGCGATCGGGCACGCGAGCGTGGCGCTCCAGGCGAGCGGCGCGGCGGCCGCCGGCCGGCCCGTGCCGCTGCGGTTCGGCGGCCGGGCGGGTGCCGAAGTCGCGGCGGGGGCCGAGCAGTTCAGCGATCCGGTGGGGTTCCGGGTGCCCGCGGGGGCCAATCTGCTGGTGAGCGTGCATCTGCCGGGGACGGTGAGCGCGCTGCCGGTGCACAGCCTGGCCTTGCAGCGCTCCTATCTGAGCGCCGACGGCAGTGGGGACCGTACGGGCGAGCGCGCCGGCGGCTCGTACGGCCAGTCGCTCACCACCTGGCCGCTGCTGACCGGGGTGGACGTCGGGGGCGGGCCGGGGACGGTGGTGGCGCTCGGCGACTCGATCACGGACGGGGCCAACTCGACGCCCGACGCCAACCGGCGCTGGCCCGATCTGCTGTGGAGCCGGCTCGCGGCGCAGCACGCGGTGGCGCGGCTGGGGGTGGTCAATCAGGCCATCTCCGGGAACCGCGTGGTGACCGACCGCTATCCGGGGGACGGCGTGTCCACGATCGCCAGCGGGGTGAGCGCGCAGCACCGGCTGGACCGCGATGTGCTGGGCCAGACCTCGGCCCGTACGGTCCTCGTCTTCGAGGGCGTCAACGATGTCCGCGCGGGCACCTCGGCCGAGGAGGTCGTCGCGGGGCTGCGGGCCGTGACGGCGCGGGCGCACGCGCGGGGGGTGCGCGTGGTGATGGCGACCATCGCGCCGTGCGCGGGCGAGACGTACTGCACGCCCGCGGCCGACGGGCAGCGCGAGAAGGTCAACTCCTTCGTCCGCTCGGGCGAGGGCCACTTCGACGCCGTAGTGGACTTCGACGCCGTGATCCGCGACCCGGACCGGCCCGAGCGGATGCTGCCCGCCTACGACAGCGGCGACCATCTGCACCCCAATGACGCGGGGATGCGGGCGTTCGCCGACGCGATCGAGCTGCGGGAACTGGTGGGGTGAGAGCCCGCGCCATACCCCCGGTCGGGGACACGGCACAGGCTCCGAGCGGCCGGGCGCCGCGTCACAGGTCCAGGTCGACGACCACGGGGGCGTGGTCCGAGGCGCCCTTGCCCTTGCGCTCCTCCCGGTCGACGTAGGAGTCGGAGACGGCCTTGGCGAAGCTTCCGTTTCCGTAGACGAGGTCGATGCGCATGCCCTTGTTCTTCGGGAAGCCGAGGGAGCGGTAGTCCCAGTAGGTGTACGGGCGGTCGTACTTGAGCGGGCGGGGCATCACGTCGGACAGACCGGTCTCGCGGAGGGCGGCGAGCGCCGAGCGCTCCGCGGGGGTGACATGGGTCGCGCCCTCGAAGAGCGCCGGGTCCCAGACGTCCTCGTCGGTGGGCGCGACGTTGAAGTCGCCGAGGACGGCGAAGGGGCGCTCCCCGGCCGCGTCGTCCGCGACCGCCGCCTTCAGCGCCTCGAACCAGCGGAGCTTGTACGTGTAGTGGGCGTGGTCGACTTCGCGGCCGTTGGGCACGTACACCGACCAGACGCGGGCGGGGCCGCAGGTGGCCGAGACGGCGCGGGGCTCCAGCGCGCCGTCGTACTCCGGGCCGCCGGGCAGCCCGACGACCACGTCGTCGAGGCCGACCCTGGACAGCAGGGCCACGCCGTTCCACCGGCCGGTCGCGTTGACGGCGGCCTCGTAGCCGAGCTCGCGCAGCGCGTCGAAGGGGAACTGCGCCTCGGCGCACTTGGTCTCCTGGACGCACAGCACATCGGTGCCGCTGCTCTCCAGCCAGGCCAGCAGCCTAGGCAGCCGGGCGGTGATCGAGTTGACGTTCCATGTGGCGATGCGCATGCCCGTAAACCTACCGTCCGGGTCCGACAGTCACCCTCCGACGATCGCCTTCCGGTGGTCACGGAGCGATGACCACGGATCGGCGGTCGCGGATCGGCGGTCACGGGGCGGCGGTCACAAGGCGGCGGTCACAGGGCGACGCTCTCGCCGGGGTCGAGCCGGAGGTGGTCCGCCCCGGCGACGCCGGGTCCGTCCGGGCCGAGCATCCGGTCGTAGACGGGCCGGGCGAGGCCGGTGAGGAGCGCGTCGTGGACGTCGAGGGCGCGCCGGGGCCCGATCTCGCGGACGTAGTCGATGATCTCGCCGACCTTGTTCCACGGGGCCATCACGGGGATCAGCAGGGTGTCGACGGACTGCCCGGGGAGGGTCAGCGCGTCGCCGGGGTGGAAGACGGAGCCGTCCACCAGGTAGCCGACATTGGTGATGCGCGGGATATCGGGATGGATGACGGCGTGCAGTTGGCCGTGGACCTGGACGTCGAACCCGGCGGCGGTGAAGGCGTCGCCCTCGCCGACGGTGTGGACGCGACCCGGGAAGGCCGCGGAGACCTGCTCGGCGACGCTGCGCAGCGTCCAGATCTCGGCGGCCGGATTGGCGTCCAGGGCGGCCCGGAGCCGTCCCTCGTCGAAGTGGTCCGGGTGTTCGTGGGTGACCAGCACGGCGTCCGCGCCGACGGCCGCGTCCTGCTCGCTGAAGCCGCCCGGGTCGATGACGAGGGTCCGCCCGTCCTTCTCCAACCGGACGCAGGCGTGGCTGTGCTTGGTGAGGTTCATGTTTCCATCCTGCTACGCGTGCGGGCTGGTCTCCTCCCGGATCACGCGCTGCGCCACGGCGAAGGCGGAATTGGCGGTCGGCACCCCGCAGTAGACGGCGGTCTGCAGCAGCACTTCCCTGATCTCTTCGGGGGTGAGGCCGTTGCGGAGCGCGGCGCGGGTGTGGGAGGCCAGCTCGTCGAGGTGGCCGCGGGCGGCCAGCGCCGTGAGGGTGATGACGCTGCGGGTGTGCCGGTCGAGCCCGGGGCGGGTCCACACCTCGCCCCAGGCATAGCGGGTGATGAAGTCCTGGAAGTCCCCGGTGAAGTCGTCCTTGGCCGCTTCGGCGCGGTCCACATGGGCGTCGCCGAGCACCTCGCGCCGTACCTTCATGCCCGCTTCGTACGCCTCGGCGGCGGGGCCGCCGGTCGCGACGGGCTGCTCGGCGGAGGCGATGGCGGCGACGGGGCCGCTGGGCATGGCGGGCGCTGCCACGGGCGGCGGCGGCGGGGGCGTGAGCTGCGGCTTGGGCACGGGCGGGGTGATCGCCTGGGGGCCGGTCTTCTCGTATCCGCTCTGCCAGGAGGTGGTGAAGTGGCGGACCAGCAGATCGGTGACGGCGGCGGGCTGCTCGACGGGGGCGAGGTGCGAGGTGCCGGGGACCAGGGCGAGCCTGGCGTCGGGTATCCCGGCGACCAGGACGCGGGCGTCGGCGGGCGGGCTGACCTGGTCCTCGGCGCCGACGAGCACCAGGGTCGGCACGCCGACGCGGCCGAGCTCCGCGCGGACGTCGAAGGACGCGAGCGCCTCGCAGGCGGCGATGTAGCAGCCGGGGTCGGTGGTGCGGACCATCTGTACGGCCCATTCCACGATCGCGGGCTGGGACGCGGCGAACCCCTGGGTGAACCAGCGCTCCGGCGCGGAGCGGGCGATCGGGTCGAGCCCGTTCGTACGGACGACGACGCCGCGCTGCCGCCAGGCGTCCGCGGTCCCGAACCGGGCGGAGGAGGCGACGAGGGCGAGCGAGGCCAGGCGGTGCGGGTGGCGCAGGGCGAGATCGGCGCCGATCGCCCCGCCGATCGAGCAGCCGGCGTAGCCGAATCTGTCGATGCCCAGCTGGTCGAGGGTGGCCAGCAGCCGGTCGGTGAGGTCGCCGACGGCGGTGGCTGGGTGCGCGGGCGCGCCGCCGTGCCCCGGCAGGTCGAACCGGAGCACGCGCCAGTGGCGGGTCAGCTCCGGGATCTGCCGATCCCACATGTGCCACGTGGTGCCGAGGGATGGCCCCATGATCAGGACCGGGGCCTGCTCCGGCCCGTCACACCGGTACTGCAGGGCTTCAGTCGTCGTCTCGCTCACGCTCCGCACGCTCTCATCTCTCACAATCTGTCACAACCGCCGGGCCGTGTTGCCCGCCGCAGCCCGGCCGGGGCCGGCGGGACCGCCCGCCGCGTCGCCTGCGCGCCCAACGGCACTCAGGGGTCAGTTGTGCAGGTCGTGCCCGGTGTGGACCGTTTTGATGGTAGTCGCGGCCTGCCCGGGCCCGGTGCGGATCACCAGCCGATCGCCTTGACGGGAGTGGTCATGGTAGCGGTGCCGGCCGCGGATGCCCGGGGCTGTGTACGTACTGCCCCCGTCGGCGGGCCCGGAGCTCTCGGCGCGGTGCGGAAAGTCGCCACGTTCCGGGCCGACCGACAGCCGGCCGCGTCAGACGCTCACCGGAATCAGTGCCTCACCGAGCCGGCGGGCGATGGCGGTCATCTTGGCGTCGATACCGGGCTTCCCCATCACCTGCGGACCGGTACGACGGCAACAGCCTCGTGCCACCGCTTGACGGCCCCGCAGCGGTCGGCCGATACGCGCAACCGCGGCTCGGGATCTCGGCCGCTGCCGCAGGGGGCAGTCGCTTGGGCGCCGGTGGCTCGCGGCGGCCGTGCCGTCAGCGGCGCGCTGCCGGAGACCGGGGGCCGACACACTCTCGTAGAACCGACAGGCCGTCATGCCGACAGAACGTCAGACCGACGGGCCGTCAGGCAGACGGGCCGTCAGGCCGTCGAGACCTGCTGTCCGATCTCGCCCGCGGCCTCGATGACCAGCCGCGCCAAATGCCGTTCCGGCGCCGGGTCGAAGCGCATCTCCGGGATGGGCAGAGTCAGGGCCGTCTCGATGGGACGCCCCGCCGAGTTGGCCACGGCCGCGCCGTCGAGTCCGCCCGGCCCGGTGCTCAGGCTCGGACTCAGGGTCGGGCTCGGGCCAGGACCGCCTCCGCACGCAGGACCACCGGCCGGTCGATCATCTCTCCGTTCAGCGTCGTCACATGGCCGCCCTCGGCGGACGCGAGCACGGCGCGCGCCCATGCGATCTGCGCGTCCGTCGGGGTGAAGGCGGCGTTGGCCGCGGCGACTTGGCGGGGGTGGACGCAGAGCTTTCCGGTGAACCCGAGCGCCGCCGCGTTGCCGAGGTCGTCCGCCAACGCCGCCTGGTCGTCGATCGCGGTGGTCACACCGTCGATCGGCGCGGCGCACCCGGCCGTCGCCGCGGCGAGTACGAGCGCGGACCGGGCGTGGTTCAACGCCGCCTTCGACCGGTGGTCGACACCGAGCTGCGCCGCGAGGTCGACGCTGCCGAATGCCGGGCGCACGACCGATTCGACCCCGCAGACCCGCACCGCCCTGGTGATCCCCGCCGCGGTCTCGATCAGCGGGAGCAGCGCGGTGCCTGCGGGCAGCGCGCGGGCGAGGGCGCCGAGCGCGGCGGGGTCTTCGGCCTTGGGCACCATCACCGCGGCCACGCGTCCCGCCACGGCTTCGACGTCGGCCTCGTGCCAGTCGGTCCCGGCGGCGTTGATCCGGACCACGGCGCGGTGGCGCCCCTCGTCGAGCCAGTCGCGGACGTGCTCCCGCGCCGCCGCCTTCGCATCCGGGGCGACCGCGTCCTCAAGGTCGAGGACGACGGCGTCGGCGCCTGCCGCCCACGCCTTGGCGAACCGGTCGGGCCGGTCGCCGGGTACGAACAGGAACGTGCGGGCGCCGGTGAGAGCGGCCGTCACCGGTCCTGCCTCCGCAGCGTGCCGGTCGCGGTCCGCCGTCCGTAGACATCGCGGACCGCGGTGCGGGTCTCCCCCTGCTCGCCGGGGGCCGCGCCGACCACCATGCCCTGGTCGTCGAAGAGCGGGGCGGTCAGCCGGTAGTCGAACGACACCCGGCCGAAGAGGCCGCCGGCGCGTGCCTTCTCCGCCATGGCGATCGCCTGCAGCGGGCCATGCGTGAGGAGGCCCGGGTATCCCTCGACGTCGCGGCAGTAGTCGCGGTCATAGTGGATGCGGTGCGCGTTGTACGTCAGCGCCGAGAACCGGAACAGCAGGACGGGCGAGACGTCGATGGCCCATTCGTCCGGTGTGGCCGCCACGGGCGCGCCGGGCTCGGCGGCCGCGGAGCGCCCGGCCGGCAGCGGCCGGTACACGATGTCCTGCTCCTCGTCGACGACCACCTCGCCGCGCTGTTCGATCCGGTGCCCGACCACCACGAACTTCAACGGCCCCGAACGGCCCTGCTTCTCCTGGACGGAGAGGACCTTCGTACGGCGAACCGCCTGTTCGCCGCAGCGCAGCACCCCCCGCTGGCGGACGCGCCCGCCTGCCCACATGCGCCGGTGCCCGGGCCCGGGGTGCGCGGGGACGGCACCGCGGAACGGGTGTCCGTCGGAGGCGAGGTCGGCCAGGGCCGGGCAGTCCAGCAGGTAGAGCCAGTGCCACAGCAGCGGCAGCCCCTCCCCCGCGTCCAGGTCGGGCACCGTGACGTCGAGCAGCGCGCCCAGGTCCCGGGCGGGCCCGGGCAGGATGGTCTCCCGGCGTTCGACGGTCTCGTCCGCGCCCTGACGCCGTTCGGCCGCGCGTGGCCCGGCCGTACGCCGTTCAACCGCGCGCCGATCCGCCCCGCGTGGTCCGAATTCGGTACGCAGGGCCGTGTTGTGCTCGCCGAGGGCGGGCACCGGGCGCATCAGCGGCTCGCTGCCGTCCACCTCGACCGGCGGGAGCAGCGCGCGCACCGGCCCGCCCGGAGTCTCCACGGCACGCCAGCGGTCGCGCGCGGTCAGCTGGGGGTGGGCGAGCAACTCGTCCGGGGTGCGCAGCGTGGCGTTGGCGATCCCGGCGGCGTCGAGCAGGCCGATGGCTTCGCCGGCGGTCAGCCGGGCGAACGCCGACTCGATCACCGTGGTGACCTCGGCATCGTGCGCGACTCTGGCCACATTGGTCACGAATCTGGGGTCGTCTTCAAGTTCCGGACGGCCGAGCACGGTTCGGCACAGCACGGCCCACTCGCGGTCGTTCTGGACGCCGAGGAACACCGTCCCGTCGCCGGTGCGGTAGGGGCCGTAGGGCGAGATCGAGGGGTGCCGCGCCCCGGTGCGCCGTGCGGGTTCGCCGCCGTAGTGGGAGAAGTAGGCGGGCTGACTCATCCATTCTCCGAGCGCGTCGAGCATGGCCACGCTCAAGGCGGTGCCCCGGCCGGTGCGTTCGCGTTCGTACAGCGCCGTCAGGATGCCGCTGTACGCGTACATCCCGGTGGCGATATCGGCGATCGAGAGCCCGGCCTTGGCCGGTTCCGCCGGCGTGCCGGTGGCCGTCACCAGTCCTGTCTCGCACTGTACGAGCAGGTCGTACGCCTTTTTCGTGCGGTAGGGGCCTTCGGGGCCGTAGCCGGACATCGAGCAGTGGATCAGTTCGGGCCGCGCCGCGCGGAGAGTGGCGGCGTCGAGCCCGAGGCGGGCGGCTGCGCCCGGCGCGAGATTCTGCACGAAGACGTCGGCGCGGGCCAGCAGCGCGTCGAGCAGCGCCCGGTCCTCGGGGTCCTTGACGTCCAGTTCGACGCTTTCCTTGCCGCGGTTGAGCCAGACGAAATAGCTGGACTGTCCGTGCACCGTGCGGTCGTAGCCACGGGCGAAGTCACCGGTGCCCCGCCGTTCCACCTTGATGACCCGTGCGCCGAGGTCGGCGAGCTGGCGGGTGGCGAGCGGCGCCGCGACGGCCTGTTCGAGCGAGACGACGGTGATGCCCTTGAGCGGGTGCGGCACGTCGGCCCCTTTCAGATGCGGTGGCGCTTGACCAGTTGGCGGGCTATGACGTTGCGCTGGATCTCGTTGGTGCCCTCGCCGACGATCATGAGTGGGGCGTCCCGGAAGTAGCGTTCGACGTCGAACTCCGTCGAATAGCCGTAACCGCCGTGGATGCGGACGGCGTTGAGGGCGACCTCCATCGCCGTCTCCGAGGCGAACAGTTTGGCCATCCCGGCCTCCAGGTCGGCCCGTTCACCGGAGTCGTAGCGGCGCGCGGCGTAGCGTACGAGCTGGCGGGCGGCCTCCAGTTTAGTGGCCATGTCCGCCAGGTAGTTGCCGATCGACTGGTGCTGCCAGATGGGCTGGCCGAAACTCTCGCGCTCCTGGGCGTAGCGCAGCGCGTCCTCCAGCGCCGCCCGGCCGACGCCGACCGCGCGGCACGCGACCTGGATCCGGCCGATCTCCAGGCCGCGCATCATCTGCGCGAACCCGTGGCCCTCCTGCCCGCCGAGCAGCGCACCGGCGGGGACGCGGAGGCCGTCGAAGGCCAGCTCGCAGCTCTCGACGCCCTTGTAGCCGAGTTTCGGCAGGTCGCGGGAGATCTGGAGGCCCGGGCCCTTCTCGACCAGCAGGATGCTCACTCCCTTGTGGGGCGGGTCCGCCGAGGGGTCCGTCTTGCACAGCAGCGCGATCAGCTGGGAGCGGCGGGCGTTGGTGATCCAGGTCTTCGAGCCGTCCACGACGTACTGCTCGCCGTCGCGGCGGGCGACCGTGCGGATGGCCTGAAGGTCCGAGCCGCCGCCCGGCTCGGTCAGCGCCATCGTCGCCCGGACCTCGCCGGTCGCCATCCTCGGCAGGTATGTGTCCCGCTGCCGCGGCGTGCCGAACGCGGTGATCAGCTTGGCGACGACGGTGTGCCCGCCCATCGCACCGGCGAGGCTCATCCACCCCCGGGCCAGTTCCTCGGTCACGGCCGCGTAGCACTGCGCCGACACCGCCGCTTCCCCCCAGGGCTCCGGGATCGCGAGGCCGAAGACGCCCATGGCCTTCATCCGCTCGATGAGCTTCTCGGGGTAGGTGTCGGTGTGGTCCAGTTCCCGCGCGACCGGCCTCACCTCACGATCGACGAACTCGCCTACCAGCGAGACGATCGCGCTTTCCTCTTCGGTGAGCCCGTCCATGGCGTGTCTCCACTCCGCGGGGTGTTCGCCACTCCGCCTCGGAAGGTGCTGGCCGGGCCATCATGAATCATGGTTCCCCGCGGGTACCAGCCTCGGTGGACATCGTCGCGGGACAAGTGGTCCGAGAGGTCGGGATCTCCGCGGCCGAAGGCCGGTGGCCCTCGGCGGAACCGCTCTCCGGCGCCGGGCAGGGGGGAGCGCCCTGGTACGGCCCACCGGCGGGAGTCCACGCCATACGGGCAGCGGCCGGGTGGTCAGCGGGCGCCCCGCGCCGACACGTACTCGGCGTGCCCGCGCCAGATCGGCTCGTCCCACGGCCACGGCTGCTGTTCGGGCACGCTTCCCCAGGCCGGCTCGTTCCGCATTCCGGTACGCCGTTCCGCGGGGCGTACCGGCCGAGCGGGTCGGTACAGCATGCCGAGGCCGGCCGGTTCAACGGGGCGTACCAGCCGAGCGGGTCGGTACAGCATGCCGAGGTCGGCCGGGAAGCCCCCGCTACTCGGCGCGGTTCACGGCGCGCTGGTCGAGACGGTGAACACCCTGGGGTGCTCCGGGTCGTCGAGGTTCGCCGTGATCTGGAGGGTCGGAAGCGGCTTCTTCTGCGTATGCACGGTGCCGGTCCAGCGGTGGTCGCCCTTGAACTTCCAGCCGACCTCGTCCGCCTGGTCGTCGTCGATGGTGATCTCCCCGTCCTTGAGGTCGTCCGGCGCGCTGCCGACCTTGTTCAGGAACGTCTCGAAGCCCTCGGCGGAGGTGGTGAACTGGAGGTACAGCGAGCTGTGCTTCCAGGAGTTGGTCTCGTAGCTGGCGACGTCCGCGGAGTACGGCGGGATCCAGACGCCGTAGACGCGGCGCTGGAGCCGGGACGGCCAGCCTTCCTCCAGGCCGGTCTTGGCGGCCTGTTCCTGCTTGGCGTCGCCGCCGCCGCGGCTCTGCATCGCGGAGATGTAGAGGTAGCCGGCGGGGATCGCGATGAGCAGGAAGACGATGAGGGGCTTGAGCCAGCGGCGCGGGGGGCGGCGGCCGGGGCCCGTCGGGCCGCCCGCGGCGTCGTGCGGCTGGTCGGACGCGGCGGTGCGGTCGGCGGCGATCATCCGCGCCCCGCCTGCCCGCGCGGCGCGAGCCGCACCGTGACCCCGGCGCGTTCGTACCGTTCCACGCGGCGGCGGTTGGCGCGCCGGAAGCGGCGGGCCACGAGCCGGGCCAGGTCGGCGGCGCCCACCATGCCCGCCTCGGGGCCCAGCTGGGCCTTGACGATACGGGCCTCCGGCCGGTAGCCGCGGCCGGTGAGGTGGCGGCGGAAAGCGTCCCGGGCGGGGCCGATCAGCAGGTCGTCGGCGGCGCTGACGCCACCGCCGATGACGAAGCAGGAGGGGTCGAGAGCAGCGGCGAGGTTGGCGATGCCGACGCCGAGCCACTGGCCGATGTCCTGGAGAAGTTCGACGCACATGGCGTCGCCCTGCCGGGCCAGCTCGGTGATGAGCGGCCCGGTGATCTCGTGGGCGTGGCCGCCCACGCGCT
Organism: Streptomyces sp. NPDC044033; assembly: GCF_056434425.1. NCBI lineage: Bacteria > Bacillati > Actinomycetota > Actinomycetes > Kitasatosporales > Streptomycetaceae > Streptomyces > Streptomyces sp. NPDC044033. The sequence continues at coordinate 851,693 of NZ_JBWKFF010000002.1, forward strand.
CGATGATGGTGTGCGCGACCGGGGAGTCGGCGACGGCCAGCTCGCGCGCCTCGCGGACCAGGGCGTTGCCGGAGCTGTACTGCTCCCAGCAGCCGCGGTTGCCGCACGGGCAGCGGTGGCCGCCCGGTACGACCTGCATATGGCCGAACTCGCCCGCGACCCCGTACTTGCCCCGCTTGACCTGGCCGTCCTCCAGGATGGCGCCGCCGATGCCCGTACCGAGCGTGATCATGACGAGGTGGTCCTCGCCGCGGCCCGCGCCGAACCGCCACTCGGCCCAGGCGGCCGCGTTGGCGTCGTTGTCGACCATGACGGGCACCGCGAGCCGGCCCGCGAGCCGGTCGCGCAGCGGCTCGTCGCGCCAGGACAGATGGGGGGCGAACAGCACCCGGGAGCGGTGGGCGTCGACCCAGCCGGCCGCGCCGATGCCGACCGCGTGCACGTCGTGCCGGTCGGAGAGGTCCAGGACCAGCTCGGTGATGGTGTCCTCGACGACCTTGGGGCTCTTGGACTTGTCCGGGGTCTCGGTGCGCACCTGCTCCAGGATGTTGCCGTCCGCGTCGACGACCCCGGCCATCACCTTGGTGCCGCCGATGTCGATGCCGACGGTGGGCACCCGGGGCGCGGTCAGGTGCGAGCGCCGCTCGCGCGTCCCCACCGTCTTGAGCACGGTCGCCCGGGCCGAGCCCCGGTGCACCCGTTCGCGGTACATGCTCATCGCGTGGCCCCTTCGCCGAATCCTGCGCCGGCCGCTGTACGGGCCGTGCTCGCGGCGCGGCCGGTGCGGGCTTCGCATGCTGTGCGGCCGGTGCGTTCGCCTGGGGTGCGTGGTCGCACGAGTCGTCGTCCCTGCGGGTGTCTCGGGAGGCGCGTCGCCTCGGTCCTGCGGTCGGGCGCGGCGGGCTCGGCCCGCCCTGGCCGATTGTGCCTCACACGTGGTGCGCGGCGCGCGGTCACTCCCCCGTGCGGTCCGCCGCCGAGGCGCCGGAGGACCGGTCGTCCCCCTCGTCGGCTCCCTTGCCGCTTCCTTCCGTGCCCCCTTCGCCGACCGGTTTCCCGCCCCCTTCGGCAGCTCTTGCCCCGGCCGGCCCCTCGGTGTCCGCCTCGGCATCTCCCTCGTCCGGCTCCTCCACCGGGCGGCCGCCGATGACGTCCGGGCCCGGCGCCCGCGCCAGCTCGTGGCTGAGCTGCTCCAGCTCGCTGCCGCCCGCCATCTGCCGGGTGAGCTCGTCCAGGGCGATCTCGGACTTGGCGTGGCTGCCGGCCATCGCACCGCGCTTGAGGAGTACGAAGCGGTCGCCGACGAGGTAGGCGTGGTGCGGGTTGTGCGTGATGAGGACCACGCCGAGACCGGCGTCGCGGGCGGCGGCGACGTACTTGAGCACCACCCCGGACTGCTTGACGCCGAGCGCCGCGGTGGGCTCGTCGAGTACGAGCACCTTGGCGCCGAAGTAGACGGCGCGGGCGATGGCCACGCACTGCCGCTCGCCGCCGGAGAGCGTGCCGATCGGCTGGTCGACGTCGCGCAGGTCGATGCCCATGCGCAGCAGCTCGGCGCGGGTCGTCTCGCGCATCCGCTGGACGTCGAGGCGCTTGAAGGGCCCGGCGCCCTTGGTGGGCTCGGAGCCGAGGAAGAAGTTCCGCCAGACCGGCATCAGCGGGACGACGGCGAGGTCCTGGTAGACGGTGGCGATGCCGCGGTCCAGGGCCTCGCGCGGGGAGCCGAGGCCGGCCGGCTCGCCCTCGATCTCGAAGGTGCCCGCGTCGTGCCGGTGCAGCCCCGCGATGATCTTGATGAGGGTGGACTTGCCGGCCCCGTTGTCGCCCAGCACGCAGGTGATCTCGCCCGCGTGGACCTCCAGGGACACCCCTTCCAGGGCGCGGATGTTCCCGTAGAACTTGCTGACGTCGGTGAGCTCGACGAGGGCCGTCACTTGCTTGCCTCCGCACGCTTGCGGACCCATGCGTTCAGCAGGGTCGCCAGGAGGAGCATCCCTCCGAGGAAGAACTTGAACCAGTCCGGGTTCCACTGCGCGTACACGATGCCCTTGCTGGTCATGCCGAAGATGAACGCGCCGACGGCGGACCCGATCGCCGAGCCGTAGCCGCCGGTCATCAGACAGCCGCCGATGACGGCCGCGATGATGTAGAGGAACTCGTTGCCGACGCCCTCGCCCGACTGCACCACGTCGTAGGAGAAGAGCAGGTGCTGGCCGGAGATCCAGGCGGCGAAGGCGACCGCCATATAGAGGCCGATCTTGGTGCGGTTGACGGGCACGCCGACCGCGCGGGCCGCGTCCGCGCCGCCGCCGACCGCGAAGATCCAGTTGCCGACGCGGGTGCGCAGCAGCACCCAGGTGGCCAGGACCACCAGGGCGAGCCACCACACGATGGTGACCTGGAGGTCGATGTCGCCGAGGGAGAGGTGCGAGGCGAAGAGGGTACGGGCGGAGGAGAAGCCCTCCATGTCGCCGATGGACTTGGTGGAGACCGTGCCGCTGATCAGCTTGGTGAACCCCAGGTTGAGGCCCGTGAGCATCAGGAAAGTGCCGAGCGTGATGATGAAGCTGGGCAGTTTGGTGCGGGTGAGCATGAAGCCGTTGAAGAAGCCGATGGCGAGGGTGACCAGCAGGGACACCCCGACGCCGACCCAGACGTTGGCCGTCATCTGGTAGCTGAACATCGACGAGATCAGCGCCGACGAGGTGACCATCACGCCCGTCGACAGGTCGAACTCGCCACCGATCATCAGCAGCGCCACCGGCACCGCCATGATGCCGATCGTCGAGGACGCGTACAGCACGGTGCTGAGGCTGGACGCCTGGAGGAAGTTGTCGGCGACGATCGCGAAGAAGACGAAGACGGCGATCGCGCCGACCACCGAGCCCAGCTCGGGGCGGCCCATCAGCCGGCGCCCCGGCGAGCGGTGCACCAGCCTCTCGTCCCCCGCGGCCGGCGGTGTATCGGTCAGCGGGGCGCTCATCGGGTCCCCCGCTTCGTGTACTTCTCCAGGTCGGCCGCGTCCTCCTTGGTGATGATCTGGGGACCGGTGAGCACCGGCTTGCCGCCGCCGAGCACGTCGGCGTTGTACTTGTAGAGCCACAGCACGTCGACGGCCTCGTACCCCTGGAGGTACGGCTGCTGATCGACGGCGAACCCGAGGGAGCCGTCCGACAGGGACCGGGCGACCTTGGCGTTGAGGTCGAAGGTGTCGACCTCCGCCTTGCTGCCGGCCTGTTCGGCGGCCTTGGCGGCGGTGGGGGCGAAGGGCGCGCCGAGGGTGACGACGGCGTCGATGTCCTTGTCGGACTGGAGCTTGGCCTCGATGGACGCCTGGACGTCGGGCATGTTGGTGCCGTCGACGTAGAGGTTCTTGAGGTCGCCCTCGAAGGTCTTCTTCGCGCCCGCGCAGCGCTGCTCGTGGCCGACGTTGCCCTGCTCGTGCAGGACGCAGACGGCCTTCTTCTTGCCGCGCCGGTTCAGCTCCTCGCCGACGGCCTCGCCGGCGATCGTCTCGTCCTGGCCGATGTGCGTCAGCGCCCCGAACCGCTTGGACTCCTCGGAGCCGGAATTGACGGTGATCACGGGGATGCCGGCCTTCTCCGCCTTGGCCACGACGTCCTTGAGCGCGTCGGGCTTGGCGAGGGTGACGATCAGCCCGTCGACCTTCTGGTCGATGGCGGCCTGGACGAGCTGGGCCTGCTGGTTCGCCTCTTTGTTGTGGGAGTAGAGGAACTTGATGTTGTCCTTGGCCGCGGCCTGCTTCGCACCGTTCTGCACGATGTCCCAGAAGGTGTCGCCGTCGCCCGAGTGGGTGACCATCGCGAAGGTCCAGCGCGGCGTGTCCACGGCGGCCCGTCCCTGGGCGGCCTTGGCGGCCCGCTCCTCCGCCCGTTTGCCGCCCGTACTGCTGCACCCTGCCAGGGTCGCGCCGAGCACCGCTGCCAGCACGGCGCTGAGCGCACGTACCCCTGTCCGAACCCTTGCCACGAGGACTTGCCCTTCTCACTGTCTGTCACGGTGCGGCCGGGCCCGAAAGGATTCGGGCCCGGCCGCCCAAGTATCCGTTACCACCGTTCGCCGGGGGGCCAGCGGGTCCCGCGAGCGGTGAACTTCTCCAGCGTCGGCACGTCCGTCCCGGTGACGGCGGCGGGGCACGCAGGGAGCGGTTTTCCGCCATTGGAGAGGCGGACGGCGACGACGGCCGTCCCGCGGGGCCGCGATTCGGCGGGCTGTCGGCGGAGTGGGCGACCGTCGGGGCCGCCGGCCGGAGGTGTGCGCGTTCGCGTCCCACGTCGCCTCGGCCCGCCGCGAGCGCCGCCCCCGGAGCCGCTGCCGTACGGGTCCTACGCATCGTGGTCCGCCTTCCTCCGCGGCCGCCCGATGGCGACTGGAGGTGTTCTAACGGGGCGCGGACCGCCGCGTCAAGGCTTTGTCAGAACATTCTGACCGCCGAGCCGTACGGTCAGCCACTCACGGCCGTACGAGCAGCTGGAACTCGAAGGCGTAGCGCGAGGCCCGGTAGACGTGCGAGCCGAACTCGACCGCCCGCCCCGTGTCGTCGAAGGTCGTACGCTCCATCGTCAGCAACGGCGCGCCCACCGGCTCGCCCAGCCTCTCCCCTTCCTCGGCGACGGCGGCGCGGGCGCCGACCGTCTGCCGGGCGCTGTGCAGCGTGATGCCGGCCGCGCGCATGAGGCGGTAGAGGCCGGTCGCCTCCAGCGCGGCACTGTCGAGGTCGAGCAGCCCGGCGGGCAGGTGGTTGCGCAGGTGGGCCATGGGCTCCCCGTGGGCGAGGCGCAGCCGCTCGACGATGACGACGTCGGCGCCCTCGGGGACGCCGAGGGCCGCCGCGACCTGAGCGGTGGCGGCCTCCATGGTGTTGCGCAGCACGCGGGTCGCGGGCCGCTGGCCCGCCGCTTCGAGGTCGTCGTAGAGGCTGCTCAGCTCCAGGGGGCGCTTGACCTGGCTGTGTACGACCTGGGTGCCGACGCCGCGGCGGCGGACGAGGAGCCCCTTGTCGACCAGGGACTGGATCGCCTGCCGGACGGTGGGCCGGGACAGGCCGAGCCGCCCCGCCAGGTCGATCTCATTGCCGAGCAGACTGCCGGGTGCCAGCTTGCCGTGCTCGATCGCCGCTTCGAGCTGCTGGGACAGCTGGAAGTAGAGCGGCACCGGACTGCTGCGGTCCACGCTGAACTGGAGGGGTTGGTCCTTCGCCACGCAGGGAGCCTAGCCGGATGAACTGATGACGGGAAGTCCTGAGGTCTGATTGTCCGGACAAATAGGACCGGGGTGGCCCAGCGCCTTGGGACGGCGGCGAAGCGGGGTGTCTAATGATCGCGTCCGTGGTCACCCCGGCCCGGGCGGGGCGACCCGGAAGGACTGACGTGATGAACGGCATGAATCGGCGCGCGGCGCACCTGGCCGTCGTGAGCGCTCTCGGCGCGATCCTCGCGGTGGCGCTCCCCGCCGCCCCGGCGTTCGCCAAGGGCGGCACCGAGATCCGGATACCCCAGCACATAGTGCGGGTGGGGCACATGTTCGGAACCCGCGTCAGCGGCTCGGAGAGCGGCGACCGCGGCCGGTATCTGCGGGCCTGTGTGCAGGGGCGCTCGGGCTATCACGGCCGCTGGCGGAATGTGAAGTGCGGCAAGACCACCGCGCACCGGGCCCGCGTCGACGCCCGGCTCACGGGGCGGCACCGGGGGACCTTCCAGTTCCGGGGCGTGCTCTACGTCCTGTCCGGGCCGCGCGACACGCACCCGTCGGCGGGCTCCGTCTCGCCCGCGCAGACGGTGCGCGTGCACTGACGGCAGGCGGGCACTGGCCGTACGCGGGCACTGGCGTGTACGCGAGCACTGGACGTACGCGGGCGCTGGCATGTACGCGGGCGCTGGCCGTACGCGCTCCCTCCCCGATCACCCGGCGGCCGTCATTTCATCCACTCCTCCTGGATCTTGGCGAAAGTGCCGTCGTGGGTGGCCAGATGGACCCACTGGTCGACGTAGCGCTTGAACTGCTCGTCCCCGCGCGGCAGCGCGTACGCCTTCTCGGAGAAGGAGAAGGGCTTCTCCGGGTGGACCGAGCACAGTTCGGGATGGAGCTTGGCCTGGTACCGGGTCTCGCTCGCGTCCGTCATCATCACATCGGCGCGGCCGGCGACGATCTCGTCGAAGATCGTGGTGTTGTCCGGGTGAACGGTGAGGGCGGCGTGCTTGATGTGCGCGCGGGCGAACTGCTCGTTGGTACCGCCAGGGTTGACGATCACCCGCACGCCCGGCCGGTCGATCTGCCGCAGCGTCCGGTACGCGTCCTTGTCCTCGCAGCGCACGACCGGCGTCTTGCCGTCGGTGAGGTAGGGCTCGCCGAAATACGCCTTACGGGCACGGGCCGGCGTGATGGAGACGCCGCCCATACCGATGTCGCAGCGCCCGGCCGACAGGTCGTCGACCAGCTTCGCCCAGGTCGTGGCCACGAACTCCGGCTTGGCATCGAGGCTCTCGGCCAGCTGGCCGGCCATCTCGACGTCGATGCCCCGGTAGGTGTGCGTCCGCGCGTCGAGTCGGCTGAACGGCGCGTAGTCGCCCGTGGTGCAGACGCGCAGCACCCCGCGCCGCGGCACGGCGTCGAGCAGCGATCCGTGCCGCGCTTCCGGCCGGGCGGCCGTCCCGGACCCGGCGGCGAGGGCCGCACCCGCCGCGGTCGCGGCGAGTACGGCGGCGAGGGCGGACAGGGTGACGGCACGTCGCACGGCTTCTCCTTGGCGCTCGTACGCACACCGGTTCAGCGATGTGCGTGATCAACGCGCTCAGCGTGGCAGAGCGGCGAGCCGCGGAGAAGAACGTGTCGCGTACGGGCCAGGGGCCATGTCCGGGGCCCGTTTCAGGGGCCGCTTGAAGGGCCCGCCTCAGGGGCCCACGGCGCCCGGGGTCAGAAACTCACCGGCAGCCGGTGCGGCCCCCGGATGAGCATGCCCTCGCGGTAGGCCAGCGCCGCCGGGTGGGCGTCGAGCGCGAGGTCGGGGCAGCGCTCCAGGAGCGAGCGGATGGCGACGCGCGCCTCCAGGCGGGCGAGCGGAGCGCCGAGGCAGTAGTGGATGCCGTGGCCGAAGGCCAGGTGGCCGCGCGCGTCACGGCGTATGTCGAACCGCTCGGGCTCGGTGAAGCGGCCCGAGTCCGCATCCGCGTCGGCGATCGTCGCCAGAACCACCTCGCCGCCGCCCGGTATCAGGACGCCGCCGATCTCCACGGGTTCCACGGTGAAGCGGAACGTGGAGGTCTCGACCGGGCCGTCGTAGCGCAGCATCTCCTCGACAGCGTTGTCCAGGAGCGAGAAGTCGGCTCGCAGATCGGCCAGTTGGCCGGGGTGGCGGAGCAGGGCGAGGACCCCGTTGGATATCAGGTTGACGGTGGTCTCATGCCCCGCGACGAGCAACAGCCAGGCCGTGGCGAGCAGTTCGTCGTGGGAGAGCCGGTCACCGTCCTCGTCGATGGCCCGGATCAGGTCGCTCAGCAGATCGTCGCCGATCTCGTCGCGCTTCCTGACGATCAGCCGGTCGAGGTACGCGCGGACCTCTTCCATGGCCGCGCCCTTCTCCTCGTACGGCGCGGGCCCGACCACGATGTTCGACCAGGTGCGGAACTCCTCGCGGTCCTCGTAGGGCACGCCGAGGAGTTCGCAGATGACGCTCATCGGCAGCGGGAAGGAGAGGGCGTCGACGAGGTCCGCGCCGCGCGCGCCGTCGGCCACCATCGCGTCGAGGAGGTCGTCGGTGAGCTGCTGCACCCGCGGTTCCAGCGCCGCCACGCGGCGCGGGGTGAACGCCCGCACCACGAGCTTGCGCAGCCGGGTGTGGTCCGGCCGGTCGGTGTTGAGCATATGGGAGCCGAGCGGCTCGAATCCGAGGGCGGTGCTCTCGGAGGCGTTCTCCAGCCGCTTGGACAGGCGGTCGTCGCCGAGCGTGGCGCGCACCTCGTCATAGCCGACGACGAGCCAGGCCGGGATGCCGTCGTCGAGCGTCACGCGGTGCACAGGACCGCGCTCGCGCAGCTCGGCGTAGACGGGGTACGGATTGCGCACGAAGTCCTCGCCCATCGCTGACAGGTCGATGATTTCAGTTGCTTCGGTTGTCACGGGGACCCCCATTCGACGGGATATCACCGGAGTAACGCCCGGACGGATCACGATCGTTCCCAGATTTCCTCAATACCGCTGGCAACAAGGGCGGTTCCAGTCGGTTCGACCGGAACCGCCCTTTGTTTCTCGCTCTCAGTCCCGCTGCGCTATCGCCCCGCTGCCCCATCGTCCCACCGCCTGGGCCGTTCGGCGCGGGCACGAGGGAGTGGCCGCTAGCTAGCCGAGGACGGCCGGCTTGAGAACCTCCTCGCACCACTGACGGAAGCCGGTGGGCGTGGCGTCAGGGGTGCTCGGCTGGGCGGCGCCGTAGAAGCCCTGCTCGTTCAGGGCCGTCATCATGTCGGCGGCACCCTGCGCCCAGCCCTCGCTCGCCCCGAAGCCCAGCAGCCGCTCCTGGTAGGCCGGGCCGTCGACCGGCTGGAGGCGGATCGGCCGGTCCAGCACCTCGGAGACGATCCGGACCATGTCCTGTGGCGACAGGTCGTCAGGCCCGGCCAGCGGTACGTCCTCGCACCCGGTCCAGGAGTCGTCGAGGAGCAGCCGGACCGCCATGGCGGCGATGTCGCGGGTGGTGCAGGTCCGCAGGATGCCGTCCCCCGGCAGGGCCAGCAGGCCCGCGTCTCGGATCAATTCGGTCTGGCCCAGCAGGTTTTCCAGCAGGAACGGGGCGCAGAGCGCCCGGTAGTGCACGCCCATCTCGGCGATCGCCTCGTCCATGGCGAGGGAGGCCGAGATGATGCCGGCGTTCTTCGCCACGCCGCGGCCCAGGGTGGAGACGCCGACGATCCGCTCGACGCCGCCGCCCTGCGCGCCGGTCACCTCGCGCAGCGGCTCGGTGAAGTCGCGGAAGTGTCCCTCCACACTGGGAGCCCCGGGCGTCGGGGGAACCAGCCAGAACACGCGGTCGGCCCCCTCGCACGCCTTCTTCAGCGTGCCGGGGTCGGCGTGCGACCCCTGTACGACCTCGACGTTCTCTCGCACATGGGCGGGGAGGCGCGCGGGGTCGCGGACGATCACCCGGATTCCGGCCGTGCCGCTCGTGCCTTTCCCGGCACCGGCGGCGTTCGCGCGCCTCTTGGCGTCGAGGAGGCGGTCGAGGACCTCCCGGCCGATCTGGCCGGTCGGGGTGGTGACGACGATCATGAACAACTCCACTGAAGGATGCGGGAGAACCGCTGCTGAGGGGTGCGGGAGAACCGCTGAGGAACACCCGCGCCGACGAGTGTGCGGCGGGGATGTCACCGAGCCTGCTGTACGGGCGTCCCGAACAGAAGGTCCCATCCGCTCCCTCTTGTTACCCTCAGGGCAATACCGTGCCGCCGCCGCGCCGCGGAGGCCGACCAGAAGGGTGAGGATGTGGAGTCCCGACCGCTGCGCTACTTCGTCGCCGTCGCCGAGGAGCTCAACTTCGCCCGCGCCGCCGAGCGGCTGGGGATCTCACCGCCGCCCCTCTCCCGAGCGATCCGCCAGTTGGAGACGGAGATGGGCGTCACGCTCTTCGAGCGGAGCACCCACAGCGTGGCGCTGACCCCGGCCGGAACGGTGCTGCTCACGGAGGCGAAGATCGCCCTGGACGCCCTCCAGGCCGCCGAACGGCGGGCCCAGCGGGCAGCGGCCCCGGAGCCGAAGCTGATCCTGGCCGTCAAGGCCGACGGGGACGCGGGGCTGCTGGAGCCGATCCTGACGCGCTTCGCGTCGGAGCCCGAGGCCGTACCGGTCGCCGTCCGGCTGTGCGGCTGGCACGAACAGGCGCACCTCCTGCGCCGCGGGGAAGCCGACGCGGCCCTGGTCCACGAGCCGTTCGACCGTACGGGCCTGGACAGCGAGGCGCTGACCGCCGAACCGTGCGTCGCGGCCATCGCCGCCACCCACCCGCTCGCCGCCCAGGACCACCTGACCCTCGCCGACCTCGGCCTGCTCCCCGAGGAGCTGCCCGGCTTCGTCCACAAGACCCGCACGGCAGGCCGCGACCTTGCCCAGCTCCTCACCCTCGTGGCCTTGGGCGGCCCCACCCCCTTGCTGCCCTCCTCCATCGCCACCCGCTACCCGCGCCCCGGCGTCGTCTACCGCCCGGTCCCGAACACACCGCCCGTGGTCCTCGCCATCGCCTGGCCGCAGCAGTCGCGTTCGACGGCCACGGCGGCGCTGGTCCGCACGGCGCTGTCCGTGGCCGAGGATGCCGCGCGGAGCGGTTCTTCAGGAGCCAGGGCGTGAGAACGGTGCGCAGGCCGTACGTACCTCGCCGGCGCCCCGGCCTGCAATTCCTGGACCGCCACGGCGAGCCCGTGCCGTGGTAGCGGTCCAGGCCGCAGTGCCGGGGCTGTCCCTCGGCCTTCCTTCGGCCCTCTTCGCCCCTCCTCCAGACCCTTCTCCAGCCCCTTCTCCGACTCCTTACGGAATCTCGACGTCCGCCAAGCGGGCCAGCAGGTCCGACGCGCGCTTGGCCACGGCGTCGCGGTCACCCTCGGAGAGAGCCGTGCCCATGCCGCAGGCCACGGCCCCGGCCGCTATCCACTCCGGGGCGTTTTCGAGGGTCACGCCCCCGGTGGGCAGCAGCGCGGCCTGCGGTAGTGCGGCCCGTACGTCCTTGATCCAGCGGGGGCCGTAGGCGGAGGCGGGGAAGAGTTTGAGGGCGTCCGCGCCCAGTTCCATGGCGGTGACGATCTCGGTGGGCGTGGCGACGCCGGGGAAGACGGGGATGCCGTACCGATGGCCGGTGCGGATGACCTCGGCGTCGAGGCCCGGGGAGACCAGGAAGCGGGCGCCCGCGTCGATGGCCATCCGGGCGGCGGGGGCGTCCAGCACCGTGCCCGCGCCGATCATGACGTCGTCGCCGACCTCGCGGGTCAGGGTGGTGACGGACTCCAGGGCGAACGGCGTCGTCAGCGAGATCTCCAGACTGGTGATACCCGCGGAGAGCAGGGTGTCCGCCGTCGCCGTCGCGTGGTCGTAGCTGTCACTGCGGATGATGGCGAAGACCCGTTGCGCGAGCGCGGCCTGGGTGATCTCCCAGCGGTACACGGCAGTTTCGCCGCCCTTCTTGATCTGAGTGCCTATAGGTGGTCGGTTCTGGACGCCCGCGGTGGCGCGGTGAGCGGTCAGCGGTGCACGGCGTCCGTGCCGTCGGTGAAGGCGGCGAGCGCCCGGTCGCGGGCCGCCGCGGTGGGCAGCCCCTCGGTGTCGGTGGCACTCTGCACGGAGAGCGCCGCGACGCAGGCGGCCTCGGCGAGCGCGCGGGGCTCGGGCAGCCCGCGCAGCACGCCGGAGAGGTAGCCGGCCGCGAAGGCGTCGCCCGCGCCCACCGGATCGGTGACCGGCACCTCATAAGGCGGCCGGTCCCACCGGCCCTCGGCGGTGACGGCGGTGGCCGAGTGGTCGGCGCGCTTGATCACGACCGTACGGGCCCGGCCCCCGAGCAGGTCGGCGGCGGCCTCGTCGGCGGACCGGCCGGTGAGCGTCTCCAACTCGCTGTCGCCGGCCAGCACCAGGTCGGCCTCGGCCAGCAGCGGGCCGACGATCTGCGCCCACTGGGCGGCGCCGCCCAGCTTGCGCCGCACGTTGGGGTCGAAGGAGACCAGGGCCCCGGCGGCGCGCGCGAGTTCGATGAGGCGCTGGGTGGCGGCAGCGGCGGTCGGCGAGAGCATCGGGGTGATGCCGGATATGTGCATCAGCCGGGCGCCTTCGAGCGCCTCGGGGCGGATGTGCTCGGGCGCGAGCTGGGCGGCGGCCGAGCCGGCGCGGTAGTACTGCACGTCTATGGCGCGGTGCGGGTGGCTGTCGCGCAGCAGCAGGCCCGTGGGGGCGGTCTCGTCCAGGTCCACGTAGCCGACGTCCACGCCGTCGGCGCGCAGTTCGCGCAGGACCGCCTCGCCCGCCGGGTCCGTGCCGAGCCTGCCGATCCAGCGTGTGCGGTGCCCGAGCCGGGCGAGGCCGGTCGCCACATTGGACTCGGCGCCCGCGACGGAGCGCCGAAAGCGCACGGCCCGTTCCAGAGGGACGCCTGGCTCGGCGAGCATGAGCAGCATCGCCTCTCCACAGGTGACCGCCTCGGGCGCGTTTGTCACCGATGCTCCTGATGTCACCGAGTGCCTCCCCGATCGCCGTTTCTACCGAAACGCTATCGGGAGCTTCTGACAATCGGACCCCGGGGGGAGCCGCCGGTTGCGAGAAGGCGTGCGAGAGGGAGCGTAGCGGCGCCCAGGGTGACGGCGTCGGGCCCGGCCCGGCCGAGTTCGATGGTGGCGCGTTCGTGGGGATGGCGCAGGGCGTGGGCGGCGGCCACCACCCGTACGTCGGGCAGCAGCCGGGGGCCGAGCAGGAGTCCGGCCCAGCCGCCGAGCACGATGCGTTCCGGGCTGAAGAGGTTGATCAGATCGGCGATGCCGGCGCCGAGGTACTCGGCGGTCTCTTCGAGCAGTCGGACGGCGGTGAGGTCGTCGGCGTCCGCGGCGGCGAGCAGTGCGGCCAGTGCGCTCTCCTCGGTGTGGCCGCCGAAGCCGCCGGGGGGCGCGCCGCCCGCCTCGCGCCAGCGCTCCAGGATCGCCCCGGCCCCGGCGTACGCCTCCAGGCAGCCGCGCGCGCCGCAGCGGCAGCGCCGCCCGCCGACCTGGAGGGTCGTGTGCCCCCATTCGCCCGCGCCGGCGTACGGGCTGCCGTCCGCGACCACGCACGCGCCGACGCCGGAGCCGAGCAGCGCGATGACGGCGTTGCGGGCGCCGCGGCCCGCGCCGAACCACAGCTCGGCCTGGCCGAGGGTCTTCGCGCCGTTGTCGATGTGGAGGGGGAGGTCGGTGGAGCGGCGCAGCAGCGCTTCGAGGGGGACCGCGTCCCAGCCGATGGTCTGGCCGTGCACCACGGCGCCGCCGCGTACGGGCCCCAGGCCGGGGCCTGCACCGCTTACGGGGCCGGGGCCGGGGCCGGGGCCGCGCACGAGCCCGGAACCGCCTGAACTCCCCGCTGCCCGTGGGCCGTTGGGCCCGTCCGTGGTGTCGGTGTCGCCCTCGGTGGCGCGGTCCTCGGCCGGGTGGTCCTCGGTGGTGCCGTACTCGACGATGCCGGGGACACCGATGCCGACGCCCAGCACCGCCCCGGCGTGGTCCGGCACCTCGCCGAGGACCGTGGAGAGCCCATCGAGGATCAGCTGGACGACGAGGCCGACGTCGTGACCATGGCCCTTGCCGTCTCCGTGGCCCTGGCCCTGTCCGTGACCCTTGCCCTGTCCGTCCCCGTGACCGTCCAGGGGGCGATCCGTACGGGATATCTGGCGCAGGGCGAGGTCGAAGAGTCCCACCCGGATCCGGGTCTCCCCCACGTCCACGCCGATGAGACAGCCGCTGCGGGGCGCGACGCGCAGGAGCGTACGGGGGCGGCCGCCGTCCGAGCCGACGGAGCCGGCTTCCTCGACGAGGCCGTCCGCGAGGAGTTCGCCGACGACGTTGGTGATCGAACCGGAGCTGAGGCCGGTGGCCGGTCCGAGCTCCTGTCTGCTCAGCGGGCCCTCGAAGTACAGCCGGCGCAGCACGGCGGACCTGCTGCCGCGGCGTAGGTCGCGAACCGTGCGCTGGTTGCGTTCACTCATCGTGACTTCCTCCCTGGCCTGAACATATCGCCGCGCGGAGTCTTGACGCGACCTTCTCTCACTACTTAACTCACGGTTTGAATTAAGGCACGAAAGGGACACCGAAGAGGAACGGAACCATTCGGCTCACGAAATGCGGCTCTTGAAAAAGCGATGCCATCGGACACCGGACCCAACCACCCTTGAGAGGGGCCACCGACCATGCGCAGAATCCGGGCCACCGCCGCCGCCACCCTCGCCGCGGCCCTCGCCTCCACCGCCGCCACCGGCTGCGGCGGCGGCTCCGCGGGAGGCGGCGGCAGCAGCAACGACAACCCCGAGCAGCTGACGTACTGGGCCAGCAATCAGGGCGCGACCGTCGAAGAGGACAAGCGGGTGCTGGCCCCCGAGCTCAAGAAGTTCCAGCGGCGCACGGGCATCACCGTCAAACTCGAAGTGATCCCCTGGAGCGACCTCCTCAACCGCGTACTCGCGGCCACCATCTCCGGCCAGGGCCCCGACGTCCTCAACATCGGCAACACCTGGTCCGCCTCGCTCCAGGCCGGGGGCGCGCTGCTGCCCTTCGACGACGCGGCGTTCAAAGCCATCGGCGGCAAGGACAGGTTCGTGCCCTCGGCGCTCGCCGCCACCGGCGCGGCCGGCAAGGATCCGGCGGCCGTGCCGCTCTACTCCCTCGCCTACGGCCTCTACTACAACAAGAAACTCTTCAAACAGGCCGGTATCGACGCCCCGCCCGCCACCTGGGACGAATTGGTGGCCGACGGCAGAAAACTCACCGGGCACGGCCGCTGGGGGCTCGCGATCGAGGGCGCCAGTTACTCCGAGAACTCCCACCACGCCTTCGTACTCGGCAAACAGCACGGCGCGGATTTCTTCGACAGCTCCGGAAGGCCCCGCTTCGACTCGCCCGGAGCGGTCGCGGCCGTGAAGCAGTTCGTCGATCTCCTCGCCAAGGACGGGATCGTGGCCCCGGGAAATGCCGAATACGCCACCCAGCGGTGCGTACGCGATTTCGCCGCCGGAAAGGCGGCCATGCTGATGTGGCAGTCCGCGGCGGGCGCCCTCAAGGCCCACGACATGACCCCGAAAGACTACGGAGTGGCGCCCGTGCCCGTACGGACCAAGGGCGCCACCGGCGGCAGAGGCGTCAACTCGATGGTCGCCGGCATCAATCTCGCCGTATTCAAGAACACCGACAACCACGACGGCGCACTGAAATTCGTGAAGTTCATGACCTCGACCGAGGAGCAGAAGAAAATCAACAGCAGTTTCGGCGCGCTCCCCCCGGTCAAGGAGGCCCAGCGCGACAAGGCGTTCGCCACGCCCGATCTCACCGTGCTCCGCGAGACGCTGGCCAAGAGCGCCGCGCCGCTGCCCATGGTGCCCGAGGAGAACCAGTTCGAGACGCTCGTCGGCACGGCGATGAAGGAGCTGCTCGCCGACGCCGCCGCCGGCCACGAGGTCGGCGAGGCGAGCGTCAAGGAGCGCCTCGCCAAGGCCCAGCAGCAGATGCCCCCGCGGTGAGCCGGGTCCGGAGCCGCCCCGCGGCCGCCCGTCTGCGCCGCATCGGCCTGCCCTACCTCCTCCTGCTGCCGGCGCTCATCCTCGAACTCCTCATCCACCTCGTCCCCATGGGCGTCGGCGTCGTCATGGCGTTCAAGGCCCTCACCCAGCAGTATCTGCGCGACTGGACCACCGCGCCCTGGGCCGGGCTCGGCAACTTCCGCGTCGCCGTCGACTTCGACGCCCCCGTCGGCGCGGCCCTGCTGCACTCCTTCTGGATCACCTGCTGCTTCACCGCCCTCGCCGTCGGCCTGGCCTGGCTGCTCGGCACGGCCGCGGCCGTCCTGATGCAGGACCGATTCCGCGGCCGGGGCCTGCTGCGGACCGCCTTCCTCATCCCGTACGCGCTGCCCGTCTACGCGGCCGTCATCACCTGGTCGTTCATGTTCCAGCGCGATACGGGCCTGGTGAACCACGTCCTGCACGACCAGCTCGGCATCCTCGGCACCCCGCCGTTCTGGCTGATCGGCGACAACAGCTTCGCCGCTCTGGTGACCGTGTCCGTCTGGCGGTCCTGGCCGTTCGCGTTCCTCATCCTGACTGCCGGACTCCAGAACATCCCGCGCGAGCTGTACGAGGCGGCGGCCATGGACGGCGCGGGCGTCTGGCAGCAGATCCGCCGGATCACCATGCCCTCGCTCCGCCCCGTCAACCAGGTCCTGGTCCTTGTCCTGTTCCTGTGGACCTTCAACGACTTCAACACGCCGTACGTGCTCTTCGGCAAGTCCGCCCCCGAACCCGCGGACCTGGTCTCCATCCACATCTACCAGTCGTCGTTCGTCACCTGGAACTTCGGCTCCGGCGCCGCCATGTCCGTACTGCTCCTGCTGTTCCTCCTCGTGGTGACGGCCGGGTATCTGCTGGCCACCGCGCGCGGCAGAAAGGAAACCGATGGGTGACACCGCGCAGTACCGCCCGCCGAGCACCGTGCGAGACCGCTCCCCGTACGCCGTCCGGCGCCGCTCCCCCGACACCGTGCGCCGCCGTTCCCCGAGCGCCCCGCCCCCCTCGTTCCTGTGGACCCGGCGGATCATCCTCACGCTGCTCGCCGTCTTCGCGCTCACCCCCGTCTATGTGATGCTGAGCAGCTCGCTCAAGCCGCTGAGGGACGTGCAGGGCGCGTTCAGCTGGATTCCGAGCGGCTTCACCGCGCGCCCGTACCTCGACATCTGGCACACCGTGCCGCTCGCGCACTACTTCCTCAACTCCCTGATCGTGGCGGTCTCCTCGACGCTGTGCGCGGTGGTGGTCGCGGTCTTCGCGGCCTACGCGATAAGCCGCTACCGCTTCGCGGGCCGCCGCTTCTTCTCCGTCACGGTGCTCTCCACCCAGATGTTCCCGGGCATCCTCTTCCTGCTCCCGCTCTTCCTGATCTTCGTCGGCATCGGCAACACCACGGGGATCGCGCTGTACGGGTCGCGCGGCGGGCTGATCCTCACCTATCTGACCTTCTCGCTCCCCTTCGCCATCTGGATGCTCATCGGCTACTTCGACTCCATCCCCCGCGACCTCGACGAGGCGGCGCTCGTCGACGGCTGCGGGCCGCTCGGCGCGCTGCTGCGCGTCGTCGTGCCGGCCGCGGTGCCCGGCATCGTCGCCGTCTGCGTCTACGCCTTCATGACGGCCTGGGGCGAGGTCCTGTTCGCGTCGGTCATGACCAACGACACCACCCGGACCCTCGCCGTCGGGCTCCAGGGCTACGCGACCCAGACCGATGTCTACTGGAACCAGGTGATGGCCGCCTCACTGGTCGTCAGCGTGCCGGTGGTCGCCGGGTTCCTGCTCCTCCAGCGCTACCTCGTCACCGGCCTCACCGCCGGAGCCATCAAATGAGCCACCGAATAGGCCATCGCGCACGCCGCCTGACGCTACGCCAGGTCACCACTGCCGAGAGGCTGTAGACGACCTGTTCGCGTCAGGCGGCGTGCGCGTGAGGTGTACGCATCCGAAACACCCTGTGGTCAGGGGTAGTTGACCAGGGTCGCCACACTGCGCGAGGAATTCGAGGGACCACCGGTGCCGTTGATGATGTGTTTGATCGTGCCGGTGCCCCCCAGCGACACCGTCACCATGTCGTGGAACCTGACGCCCGGCGCCCGTGGAACCTCGAAGGAGTGCTCCGCGGCGACGGCGGGGTTCACGTTGAAGAAGCAGTAACTGCCCAGCCCCCACGCCTCATGGCGGGTGACGGAGTCGGCCACCTTGTAGGCGGCGTAGCCCTTGGTACCGCCGTTCATCCACGCGCCCTGGTCCGGCGGGTCGTACGGCATCTCGTTCTGGAAGAAGTACGTGCGGCCGCCGTTGCCGTTCCAGACGGTCTGGTGTTTCTGGTAGTGCTCGACGAAGAGCCCGTACATGGTGACGTCGGCGCCGTTCACGATGAGGCCGTTCGCGGCGGTGTTGGTCTTCCAGCCGACGCCGTCGCCGTGGTCGGCCCGCCACAGCCACAGGTGATCGCCGATGACATCGGAGCTGCCCACGACCAGGCTCCTGGCCGCCTTGCCGACGCCCGCGCCGCCGATCCTGAAGAACACGTCGTGCAGCGACGTCGGGTTCGCCGTGTGGCGCTCGGCGGAGCCGGCCGGCCCGACCTCCATCAGGACGGGCGACTCGACCGGGCCCGCGTCGATGAGCAGGCCCGCGATCTTCACTCCGTCGACGTCGCCGACGGACACCGCGGTGACGCCGCGGTCGGGGACGAGGGTCGCCAGGCCCAGCCCCAGCACCACCGTGTCGGGCCGGGTGACCCGGATCGTCCGGTCGAGGTGGTAGACGCCCGGCGTGACCAGCAGGTTCTTGCCCTGCGCGAGCGCCGCGTCGATGTCGGCGGCGGTGGCCCCCGGCTTGACGACGAAGAACCGGCTCAGCGGCAGGGACGAACCGGCTTGCGCGCCGCCCGCCCACGTGGTGCCCTGCGTTCCGGTGCGCAGCGCGGGCACGAAGACCCGGTAGGCGCCGGCCCGGTCGACGTAGAGGAAGGGCTTCTCGCGAACGACGGGGGTGCGGTCGACCCTGGTGTACGCGGGGTTGGGGAAGGCGCCCGCGGGCGCGTTCCGCGCTCCGACGAACACCATGTTCCAGTTGGCGCCCGTCCAGCCGCCCCACTCGGTGTTGCGGGAGATCCACTGCTGCTGCGTGCCGGGCAGCACCTTCCCGTCGATCTTGGAGTCGGCCATGAACCCGCCGCTCGCCCAGCCGCCGTCGTCCAGCCGCAGATCGCCGCGGACGTGCATCCGGCGGTACGGCGCGGCCTGCGACACGGCCCACCGGTCGGCGCCCGAGGCGGGGGTGACGGACAGGTTCTCGGCGCTGCGCCAGAAGTTCTGGGTGGCGTTGCCCCGGAACCAGTCGGCCTCCGCGTGCACCGCGCCCTTGATGGTGACGTCGTCGGGCGAGAGGCCGAGCCCGGCGACCTGGGTGTAGAAGCCGACGTTGGCATCGACGTCGTACGAGCCGGGCTTGAAGAGCAGCGCCTGGCGCGCGCCGCCGAACTGGCTGCTCTCCTGCCGCGAGAAGACCTTGTTGAGCTTGGCCTGTACGGTCGCCCGCGGCATCGAGGGGTCGAAGACGCTCACGTTGGGGCCGAGGTCCGGGGTGCCGGGCGGTCGGGCGGGGGCGGGTGCGGGCGCTTCGGGCGCGGGCGCGGCGGCCTCGGGAGCGGCGGCCTCGGGCGCGGGAGTGGCGTCCTTGGGAACGGCAGACTCGGGCGCGGCGGCCCCGGAAACGGATGCCGCGGGCGCGGCAGGCGACGCGGGCGCGGCTGTGGCGGCGGGCGCGGCTGTGGCGGCGGGCGTCGGCAGCAGCGCCGCGCAGGCCATGGCCACCGCCGCCGGTACGGCCGTGAGTGACCACGCCCGTCTCCGGTGGGGTGGAGTTGCGGGTCGGTACGTCACGGCGGGCTCCTCGGCAGGGCGGCGACCCCGGCCGCCTTGCCATGCACCTGACAGGCCATGCGGTGCACAACGCCACGCCGAGGTCCTGATCCGCGCTCACTTCACGGACGTGATTCATGGACTTAATTCACGCCTTGATTTAACTCATGAGGTTATGGAGCGTCAAGAGTCACGGAACGACCCCAGTTCACCCGGCGCGGCGCGCGGCGTCACACGCGACGGCGGCCGCTTCGCGAACAGAATTCCGAAACGGCCGCCACACGTCTGACGGGAGATCAGCAGCCGTAGTCGACCTTGTTGAAGCTGCGGTAGTGGTCGGAGGTGTAGTAGTCCTCTTGCTTCTTCTCACCGGCGACGATGCGGCGCGCGCCCCGGTCGGGCGAGCCCGGCGTGATGACGGTGTACTCGTGGTAGTAGCCGTTGGACTGCTTCGGCAGCACGCCCTCGCGGTTGGAGAAGACGGTCCCGTCCTTCGGGTAGGGGAAGGGGCCGCCGGCCTTGATCAGGTCGAGGGTGTCGTGGACCTGGCCCGGCAGCGCCTTGTAGCAGACGGTCCCGACCGACTTCACGGAGATGGGGTGGGCCGCCGGGGCCGCTACGGGCGCCGGCGCGGCGACGGTCGTGGGGGTGACCGCCGTGGGGGCGGCCGCCGAAGTGGCCGCGATCGCGGGCGAGGAGACGAAGAGGGCCGAGGCCAGGGCGGCGACGACGCCGAGACGGGTGACGCGTGGGGGGATTCGCATGCCCCCCAGCATGACGCGCGTAGACCGGGACATGTCAATGCCAAGTAATCGATGTTTCCCAGCTGTTCACAGGAAAACCGGAGACGTCGGAGGTCTAGGCGTGAGGCGCACTCGGGCGGCACGATGCCAAAAAGGTTCAGCATCGCGAACTGGAGGCAGATACGTGACCGGACTTCCTCGCAGATCCTTTGTCGGCACCGCCCTCGGCACGGCGCTCGGCGTCGCCGCCGGTGTCGGGACCACGGGCGCGGGCACGGCCTGGGCCGCGCCGGGCGCCGGGGACCACGCCGCCGGAGGCTCGTACAAGGATGTGCACGAGAGCGCCGTGCGCGCCGCGGCCATGCGCTGGCGGACGCTGCCCGCGAGCTGGCGGGAGGGCCCCTTCCTCGCCAACGGATTTCTCGGCTGCCAGGTCTACCGGGGTGAGCGCCCCCGCACGCTCACCGTGATGATCAGCCACACCCAGGCGCAGGACGAACGCGGCCGGTGGCGGGCCGGTACCGGCTACGCGCGCCTGCCCATCGGCTCCTTCACGCTCACCCTGGCCGGCGAGATCACCGCCGTCGACTGGACGCTGGACCTGTGGGACGCCGAGCTGCGCGGCACGGTCACCACCACCCGCGGCAGCCTGCGGTTCTCCGCGCTCGTCCACAACTCCCGCTCCACGCTGCTGATCTCCACCAGCCCGAGCCCCGGCGAGGAGGCCGCGGCCTGGACGTTCGACTGGCTGACCGCGGCGACCACCCGCAACACCGACGACCGCACCGGGTACACGCCCAACCCCGACCCGAGCGTCGGAACGGCCGGCGCCGCGCACTACGTCGAGCAGCCGCTGCTCGCCGGCGGCGGCTGGACCACCGCCTGGCGCGAGCGCCGCACCGGCACGGGCCGGCTGCTCGCCGCGCACCTCGCGCACCGGTTCCCGGGCGACACGGCGGAGACGACCCGCCGAGCCGTACGCGAGGTCGCCCACGTGCTCGCGGCCGACCCGGACGAGCTGATTGCCAGTCACCGTGACTGGTGGCACCGCTACTTCCGGCGCAGCTTCCTGTCCGTGCCCGACAAGCGGCTCCAGAGCTTCTATCTGATCCAGCTCTACAAGCTGGCGTCCGCGACGCGCGCGGACGGCCCGGCGCTGTCCGAGTGGGGCCCGTGGTTCCCCGCGGTGGGCAACAACTGGACCGCGCTGTGGTGGAACCTCAATGTGCAGATAGCCAGTTGGCCCATATACGGCTCCAACCACCTCGAACTCGACGCGGTCACCGGGGCGTTCCGCCGCTTCGAGAAGAACCTGGAACTGTCGGTGCCCGAGGAGTACCGCGACGGGCGCAGTTACGCGCTCGGCCACCCCTCCGACTGGCAGCTACGCCCCGGCGCGTGGACCGTGGGCGTACCCGGCACGGACCACATCTCCGACAACTTCGGCAACCTCACCTGGGGCCTGCACAACGTCTGGCTCGCCTACCGGCACTCCATGGACCGCCGCGCGCTGCGCGACGTCCTCTTCCCCATCCTGGCGAAGGCTGTCAACTACTACGCCCGCTTCCTCCACGAGGGCCCCGACGGCAAGCTGCACCTGCCGATGACGCGCTCGCCGGAGTACGCGAACGCCGCGGACTGCACGTACGACCTCTCACTCATCCGCTGGGGCGCCGCCACCCTGCTGGAGTCCGCGCGGCTGCTGCGGATCCCGGACCCGCGCGCGAAGCAGTGGCGCGCGATCACCGAGCGCCTCGTGCCGTACGCGCGGGACCCCGAGGACGGGGTCATGATCGGCGCGGGGGTGCCGCTCGCCGACTCGCACCGGCACTTCTCGCATCTGCTCTGGCTCTACCCGCTGCGCGAGTCCACCTGGGAGCGGAGCGCCGACCGCGCGCTGATGCGGCGGACGTTCGACCACTGGACGAGCATGCGCGGCGCGTGGCACGGCTACAGCTTCGCGGCGGCCTCGTCCATGTGCTCGGTGATGGACGCCCCCGAACAGGCCCTGGACTTCCTGACGTTCTTCACCGACCGCAACATCGTCGCGGATACCGAGCTGCTGCCGAACACGATGTACCGGGAGGGCAGGAACTTCGCGCTGGAGACCCCGCTGACCGCCGCGCAGTCGCTGCTGGACATGGCGGTGCAGAGCCATGGCGGCGTGGTCAAGGTGTTCCCGTCCGTTTCTGAGCGCTGGTCCGACGCCTCGTTCGCGTCGCTGCGCACCCAGGGCGCGTTCCTCGTGGACGCCGACCGCAGCCGCGGCCGTACGAACTGGGTACGGGTCCACAGCGAGGCCGGGTCCCCGCTCGTGCTGGACCACGGGATGGAGGGCGAACTGGACGTACGGGTCGAGGACGGCCGCCGGCCGCGCTGGCGCCGGGTCGGCGCGGGCCGCATCGCGGTGGAGCTCCGGCGGGGCGAGACGGCGCTGGTGACCCCGCGCGGTCATCGCGCGCATCCCGGCCCGCGTGACGTGCCGGCGAACGGCGGATCGGCGCCCTGGGGGCTGCCCGGCTGATACCGTTCGGCACTTTTGCCTCTGAGGCAATACTTTTGCCGCTGAGGCACGGTAGGGCTATACCGGACACATGACCATCCAGTCCGACACCGAGGCCGCGGGCCCCGCCGACGACGTGCCCGCCGTCGCCCCTCAGCTTCGCGCGCTGCGCAAGCGGAGCAACATGACGCTGGAACGCGCTGCCCAGCGGGTGGGGCTGTCGCCCGCTCATCTGTCCCGCCTGGAGACGGGGCAGCGGACGCCGTCCCTGCCGATGCTGCTGGCGTTGGCCCGTACGTACGGGACCACGGTATCCGACCTGCTGGGCGAAGTCCCGCCCGAGCGGGACCCCATCGTGCGGGCCGACCGGATGGAGGCCCAGGAGGCGGCCGGCTGGACGTACTGGCGGGCCGGCGGCTCGGGCCGCGCGATGCAGGCCCTGCGGCTCCGGGTGCCGCAGGGCGAGGGCCGGCAGGAGTCGCTGGTCAGGGTGCATCCCGGCGAGGAGTGGCTGTACGTGACCGAGGGCCGGCTGCGGCTGACGCTCGGCGAGGCCGTCTACGCGCTGGGCCCCGGCGACGCGGCCCACTTCGACTCGCTGACCCCGCATCGCATCGCGGCCACCACGCCGGGCGGTGCGGAGTTGCTGTTCGTTCACACGCTGATGCAGAGCGGGGTGGCCGAGCTGTGCCTCGGCGACGTCGCGCAGGCCAGGAGGGGAATGCCATGAGCGATGCCACGCGGGACCTCGAAACGGAGCGGGCCGCGGACTCCGAAGGGGCCGCGAAGACCGGGGGCGCGGAGCCCGCCGGGAGTGCGGAGCCCGCCGGAGTCGCCGAGCCCACCGAGAGCACGGCGCCCGCCACACCCGCCGACGGCCCCGTACGGCCGCCGGCGGAGAAGATGAACGAGGAGGACCGGGCCCCCATGGGGTTCACGATCCGGGTCTTCATCTACCTGGTGGCGGTCCACTTCATCGTCGGCTTCTTCTTCCTGATCTTCTACCTGGCCGGCGCGAGGTCGCAGTAGGTGTACTGACCCGTGAGGTCGGGGACGACGCGGGTGGCAGGAAGCGGTGTCCCCATTTACCTCGCGGCTACGGCTACGGCTACGGCTACGGCTACGGCTGAACCGTGACCTCCGTGACTCTGGTGGCGGTGATGCCGCAGCGGGCGGTGGACTGGTTGACCTGGCCGGGTGCGATCGTGAGGTGGTCACCATCCTGATCGATTCCCCTGGCGCAGATCACGTGTACCCAGAAGGTCTGGGGCGCGGTGCCGTTGTTCGTGCACAGAGCGAACCCCATCAGCGGATCGTTGTTGTGCGTGCCCGTGTGGCAGGAAAGGCCGGGCGGGGTGGCCGCCGCGGGAGAGGCCGTGGCAGTGCCGAGCGAGGCCGGTACCGCCGGTCGCGGTGCTGTCAGCGCCCGGCCCCGAGCTTTGGGCCGCGCGCGCCGCGCCGCGGGTGGGGCGCCAGGTCGATGCGCACCGTCATCAGTTCGCTGCCCATGACGCGGACGACGATCGCGTTCAGGGCGCGCAGCGGGTGGAAGCGGGCCAGCCGTCGCTGCCGGGCGTACGGGTCGTCGTCGGGGAGCAGGTGGGCCGTGCCCTCGCGCCACGCGAAGCGCCATCCCTGGCGCAGCCTGACCCGCACCTGCGGACAGCGTTGGATGTTGCGCACGTATCCGGCGCGCCGCCCATGCTCGGCGACGATCCAGAAGGTGTCCTTCTGGCGGCCGTTGCCGACCGGGGTGGTGCGGGGGTGGCCGCTGACGCGACCTCGGGTCTCCAGCAGGGCGTAGCCGAGCGGCATCAGCCCCACGTGCAGGAGAAGACGGATCGGCGGGTTGATCAGGTATCGCTGCACGGGGGTCACCAGGGCGCGTTTAAGGCGCGTACTGGCCAGCGTGAGGGGGATGTTGGCCGCGAGAGCGGCGCTGACGACGGCAGGCAGGAGGGCGCCCTGCGGCGCGGTGGGGTCGATGAGCCACCACGCCCAGACCAGGCCCACCGCGACCCCGGTGACGGTGAACAGACCGAGCGCTGCATGCCGGCTGCTTCTATAGCGTCCCATACAGTCGTATTGTACTCGCATGAGTGAATCTCGGCAGGAACAGCTGGCCGACGCGCTGCTGCACATCGCGGGCACCCGCGGCCTCGATCAGGTCAGCGTCCGCGAGGTCGCCTCCGCGGCGGGCGTGTCCATCGGGGCAGTGCAGTACCACTTCTCGACCAAGGACGAGATGCTGGCCTTCGCCTTTCGGCGGGTCGTGGAGCGCACCCGCGCCCGGATCGCCCGCCTCGACGCGACGGCGGGCCCGCGCCAGTCGATGCGCGCCGCCCTGCGTCAGCTGCTGCCGCTCGACGCACAGCGCCTCGCGGAGTGCCGCGTCTACCTCGCCTTCGCGGCCCGGTCCGTGACCTCGCCCGTCCTCGCGGACATTCAACGCGAGACACTGACCGCGATCGGCGACGAGCTGCGGCTCGCGCTCGGTGCGGCGCTCGCCGCGTCGAGCGGACAGCCCGCCCCCGCCCCGGAGCGCGAGGCCCGGCTGCTCCTCGCGCTGGTCGACGGCCTCATGTTCGACGCGGTCACCGCCCCCGAGGCGATGCCCCCGGCCGAGGCGGCGCTGGCACTGGACACCTACCTGGAGCGGCTGCTGCCGCCCGATCACTGAACGCCGCGGCCGGTGCCGACGGGTATGACGCGGAACGGCCGACACCACCACGGCACTCCCGTCGCCCTCCGCACGCTGCGACGACCGCCCACAGCCCTCAAAGACACGGCGCCGGCCCGAGCCTCACCGCGTAGTGCGCGAGGTACAGACCCTCCTCGCGACATGGACCGGCGTATGCCCCGCCTGCCGCCGCGGCATACCCCTACCGACACCGGCCCGACCAAGGCCCGTTAGCCGGCGTGCGTGGAGAACAGTCCGCCGGTCGGCCCCTGCTTGTCGCCGCCCTGTGCCTTCTTGAGCGCGTTGGCGAGGCCCTCGATGGTCAGGGACTGGAGGATGACGCGGCCGTCGCCCTCCAGCGTGGCGAGGGAGAGGCCCTCGCCGCCGAAGACGGCGTTCATCAGCCCCTGGCGGTTGAGTCCGCCGATGCGCTGCACGCCGTAGTGGATGCCCTCCTCGAAGGCGACGATGCAGCCGGTGTCGACCTCGATCTTGCCGCCGAAATCGGCCGGATTGAGGTCGATGAAGTTTCCGGCGCCGCAGATGATGACGGTGCCGTGGCCGGTGAACTTCTCCAGGATGAAGCCCTCGCCGCCGCTCATGCCCTGCCGTCCGCCCTGGAAGGCGATGCCGAACTCTACGGTCGACTCGGCGGCGACGAAGGCGTCCTTCTCGGCGAACCAGGCGCGGTTCCCGTCCAGTTCGAGGGCGCGCATCTCACCGGGGAGTACGCCGGCGAAGCCGACGGTGCCCTCGCCGCCGGTGGAGGTGAAGTACTGGAAAGCGAGCGACTCGCCCGCGAGCGCGCGCTGGCCGACCTGCATCGCGGTGCCCATGGCGCCCCGCAGCATGCCGCCGAGCCCGCCGCCGCCCGCGCCCGCGCCGCCGCCCGGCTGCCCGCCGCCCGGTCCGGACAGCCGGGTCTCCATCGTCACGTTCGCCGTCTTGAAGAGGAACTTTCCGGCCTCGCAGTAGACGGTCTGGCCGGGTTGCAGGGTGCAGACGGCCATCTGCATGGCGTTGCCGACGATCTCTTGCCGCAAGGTCACAGCGGACTCTCCTGACGGGTCATGAAGGAGCACGATCTCAAGGGGCGCGGCACGGCCACTGAAGCAGCTGTGGGCGGAGCGCGTCCTCTCAACGGAGCGAACGACCGGCCCGGCGGGTTTGGTTCCGCGCCGTGGCGACATCCCGCGCACGGCGTGCAAGACCATTGCCACCCGGTGTGATGTCGGTGGATCATGCACCGAGTCTGATGCCCGTGCGCCACAGGAAACCTCGTTCACCCGAGAGGACCACAGGA
Organism: Streptomyces sp. NPDC044033; assembly: GCF_056434425.1. NCBI lineage: Bacteria > Bacillati > Actinomycetota > Actinomycetes > Kitasatosporales > Streptomycetaceae > Streptomyces > Streptomyces sp. NPDC044033. The sequence goes on from NZ_JBWKFF010000002.1 coordinate 878,074, forward strand.
TGCTCAGAACGCGCCCGGCGGCGGCCGCCGCCCTCGCTCTCGCCCTCGCCGCTCTGCCCCTCAGCCCCGCCGGCGCGACGGACCGCGGCGGCGGGAGCGCGGCCCCCGCGTCGGCCGCCCCCACCATCACGCCCACGCCCCAGTCCGTACACGCCCGCCACGGCGGCGTCACGATCACGCGCACCGTCGACCTCGTGACCGGCCCGAAGGCCGATCCGGCCGCGGTCGCTCTGGTGCGGCGCTCCCTCGAACAGGCCGGCGCCCACCGCGTCGAGCGGCGGGCCGCCGCCCGGGCGGGGCACCTGGCCGTGTACGTGGACGGCCCGTCGGCGGCGAAGGCGCTCCGGATCCTGGGCGCGCGCGGCACGGCCGGACTGCCCGCCGAGGGGTACGCGCTCGCCGTCGGCGAGGGGCGGATCGCGCTGGCCGGAGCCGACGCCACCGGCACGTACTACGCCGCGCAGTCGCTGCGCCAGCTGCTCCCCCACACCCGCCACGCGTACGCGCACGTCCGCGGCGTCACGGTCCGGGACTGGCCCGCCACACCGCTGCGCGGGGTCATCGAGGGCTTCTACGGCACCCCGTGGTCGCACAAGGCCCGCCTGGACCAGCTCGACTTCTACGCCGCGCACAAGATGAACATCTACGCGTACTCGCCCAAGGACGACCCGTATCTGCGCGCGAAGTGGCGCGACCCCTACCCCGCGGCGCAGCTCACCCAGTTGAAGGAGCTGGTGGACCGGGCGCGCGCCGACCATGTCGAGTTCACCTACGCCCTCTCCCCCGGGCTGTCCGTCTGCTACAGCTCGGACGCCGAGGCCAAGGCGCTGACCGCCAAGTTCGAGACGCTGTGGAAGATCGGCGTACGGACCTTCGCCGTGCCGCTCGACGACATCAGCTACACGAAGTGGAACTGCGACGCCGACAAGGAGAAGTTCGGTACGGGCGGGGGTGCGGCGGGGGCGGCTCAGGCGCATCTGCTCAACCGCGTGAACCATGACTTCATCGCCGCCCACAAGGGCGCCGAGCCCCTGCAGATGGTGCCGACGGAGTACTACGACATCAAGCCGTCGCCGTACAAGAAGGCGATCGCCGACCAGCTCGACAAGAACGTCCTGGTCGAGTGGACCGGCGTTGGCGTGATCGCGCCGACCATGACCCGCGCGCAGGCGAAGACCGCCCGGGACCTCTTCGGGCATCCGATCCTGACCTGGGACAACTACCCGGTCAACGACTACGTGACCGACCATCTGCTGCTCGGCCCGTTCAACGGGCGCGAGAAGGGGCTCGCGGGGGACCTCGCCGGGATCACCGCCAACCCGATGATCCAGCCCTCGGCCTCGAAGATCGCGCTCTACACGGTCGCCGACTACGCCTGGAACGACCGGGCGTACGACCCCGGCGCCTCGTGGAACGGGGCGCTGCGCGAGGTCGCCGGCGGTGACACGCGGACCGAGCGGGCGCTGCGGGCCTTCGCCGACGCCAACTACGGCTCCCGGCTCAACCCGCAGCAGTCGCCCGAGCTGGCCGCCGCCTTCCAGAAGTTCTGGAAGAACGGCGATGTCCGGCGGCTGGACGCGACGCTGCGCACGCTGCGGTCCGCGCCCGACGTGCTCCGCGCCCGGCTGGCGGACCGCGGGTTCATCGACGACTCCGGCCCGTGGCTGGACTCGACGAAGGCGTGGGGCACGGCCGCCCGTACGGCGCTGGCCATGGTCGACGCGGTGCGCGACGGGGACGGGGCGACGGCGCAGCGGCTGCGGCAGCGGCTGTCCGGTCAGGTCAAGACCGCCACGTCGTTCGTCTATGTCGACATGAACGGCAAGAAGATACCGGTGGTCGTCGGCGACAAGGTGCTCGACGCGTTCGTCGACAAGGCCGTCGCGGAGTACGACGCGGGCCGCTCCGCGGGGGCGGGCCACGTCGGGAAGGCGCCGCGGGCCGCCGTGCGCTGACGGTTCGTGGACGGGCCGTCGCGGCGGGAGCGGAGATTCTCCGCTCCCGGCACGGCGGCTTTCGGCTTTTTCGCCCGGTGCGCTGAGGATTGTCAGCGGCTTCTGGGAACCTGGGGTCCGGTTGCCGTCCACAGCGCAGGAAGGCGGAGCGATGGCCCGTACAGCTGAAGAGGTCGTGGCGGGGGCGGTGCGGGAGCTGGCCCCGGGCAGCACCGCGAACCGCTTCGTGCCGCTGATCGCCGAGGGCAAGGCGCCTCGCGAGGCCATAGCCGCCTTCGCCCTGGAGCAGCACCACATCATCACGAGCGACCGGCGCAGCTTCCATCAGCTGGCGCTGCGGGCGGCGGCGGAGCCGTCCGTGGTGCCCTTCTTCGACGCCCTGGCGCAGGGCGAGACCGTGGCCCTGGAGCGGCTGGGGGCGCTGGCCGAGGCGTGCGGGCTGGATGACGCGGCGGTGCGGGCGTACGAGCCGCGGGCCGGCTGCCAGGCGTACCCGGCGTACGCGGCGTGGCTCGCGCTGCACGCCGAGCCGGCGGATGTGGTGATCGCGCTCGCCGTCAACTTCGCGGCGTGGGGCGGCTACTGCGCGACCATGCGTGGGGCGCTGCGCGAGCACTACGGTTTCGGGGCCGAGGCGTGCGGCTTCTTCGACTTCTTCGCCGAGCCCGATCCGAAGGCCGCCGAGCAGTGCCTGTCCGCCGTACGGGCGGGGCTCGACGCGGGCCGGGTCACGGAGCGGCTGGCGCACCGCTACGGCCGCCTCCTCCAGGCGTACGAGCTGATGTTCTGGAACACGCTCGCCGGAGCGTGACGTCCTGCCGGCGGGTCCACTCGCCCATTCGCCCGCGTCGGCCGGGGCGGCGCGGGCCGGTGCATGAGGCGCGTGGTCCGATGCGGTTCGGTGCGTGAGGCGCGCGGTCCGATGCGGGCCGGTGCGTGAGGCGCGCGGTCCGGGCGGGTTCAACCGCTGAGCTCCCGGTGGCGGGCGGCCAGTCGGCGGGTGCCGTCGGCGGTGAGGGAGCCGTGGGCGCGCAGCCGGGCGATGCCGCCGTCGGGGTGGATGTCGATGCGCAGGTGGGTGGCGGCGGGGACGTCCGTCAGCGGGAAGCGGTGCCGGGTGTCGGGCTGGAGGCGGGTGCGGGGCAGGATCTCGGTCCATCCGGCGGTGTGGTCGGCGGGGTCGGCGCCGGTGGCGGCGTCGAGGACGTACAGGGCTGCCCAGCCCGCGGCGTTGCCCTTGAGATAGGCCGTGTCGATCTCGACGGCCCGGATCAGGGACTGCGCGGTGAGGCGGTAGCGCACCCAGTCGAGGCCCTTGTCGCGGCGGCGGCGCGTCTCCCAGCCGTCGTCCATCTTGCGGGAGCGGCCAGGGCGGATGGGGTTCAGCGGCGGGGAGTAGAACCGGTCGGAGGCGTCCTCGGCGTGGCCGCCGTTCTCCAGCGCCGCCACGTCGAAGGTGCCCAGGGCCATGAGCCAGCCGGGGTCGGGGGCGGGCTCGCCGTGGACGCGCAGCCGGGCGATGCCTCCGTCCGGGTACTGCCGCAGCCGCAGGTGGGTGAAGCGCCGTGCGGTGCCGACCGTGAAGCCGTTGGCGGCGTGGCCGCCGACCGGGGTGCGGGGGACGAGAACGGTCCACTTCACGTCGTCGGCGAGGAGCTCGGCGGCCGACGGCGCGCCCTCGACGGCGGTTCCCTCGACGCTGACGGCGCCCGGGTGGTTGCCGCGGAAGTGGGCGGTGTCGACCACGAGGCCGTGGACGACGCCGGGCGCGCCGAGCCGGACGATCGCCCAGTCGTGGTCCCCGTCGGCGGGGTGCGGGGACTCGGCGGAGGTTCCGCGGCGGCGGCGCGTCTCCCAGCCGTCCATGATCTTCCCCTTGTGGCCGAAGTGCTCGGGGTCGAAGCGCGGGGTCTCGGGCCGCAGCAGGTTCTCGCGTTCGGCGAAGAACTCGTCGTTGGCGGCGATGACTCCGGCGCCCAGCAGCCGGTCGGCGAGGTCGGGCAGGTGGGTGAAGGGGAATGTGGCGGTGCGGTAGTCGGCGTAGGGGTCGCCACCGCCGTAGGGCGCCGCGTCGCCGGTGTAGCGGGGGATGCCGGTGCTCATGCGTGCTCCGTCCTTTCGAGGAGGCGGCCGGTGGGCGCGGTGGGCGCCCCGCTGTCGGCGATCTTGTGGCCGCGCAGCCAGGTGGACCGTACGACGCCGTGCAGGGTCCGTCCGGCGTAGGCGGTGATCGGGTTGCGGTGGTGGAGTGCGGCGGGGTCGACGGTGAAGGTGTCGTCCGGGGCGAGGACCGCGAAGTCGGCGTCCCGGCCCGCCTCGATGGCGCCCTTGCGGCGCAGCCCGGCCAGCCGGGCGGGGGCCGTGGACATCCAGCGCGCGACGTCGTCCAGGGTGTGGCCGCGCCGCCGGGCCGCGGACCAGACGGCGGGCAGGCCGAGTTGGAGGGAGGAGATGCCGCCCCAGGCGGTGGCGAAGTCGCCGGTGCCGGGGTGTTTGAGCTCCGGGGTGCAGGGCGAGTGGTCCGAGACGACGCAGTCGATCGTGCCGTCGGCGAGCCCGGCCCACAGCGCGTCCTGGTTGGCCGCTTCGCGGATGGGCGGGCAGCACTTGAACTCCGTCGCCCCGTCCGGTATTTCCTCCGCCGCGAGGGTCAGGAAGTGCGGGCAGGTCTCGGCTGTCAGCCGGACTCCGGCGCGCTTCGCCCCGGCGATCAGGGGCAGCGCGTCGCTGGAGGAGAGATGCAGTATGTGCACGCGGGCCCCGAGCCGGGCGGCGAGTGAGATGAGGGTGGCGACGGCGTCGTTCTCGGCGGCGCGCGGCCGGGAGGCGAGGAAGTCGGCGTAGCGCCGCCCGGTGCGCCGGGGGGCTCGGTCGAGCCGGTCGGGGGCCTCGGCGTGCACGATGAGCAGGCCGTCGAAGCCCGCGATCTCGTCCAGGGCGGTGGCGAGCTGTTCTTGGTCGAGCTCGGGGAACTCCTCGACGCCGGAGGGCGAGAGGAAGCATTTGAAGCCGAAGACCCCCGCGCCGTGCAGGGGGCGCAGGTCTCCGGCGTTGCCGGGGATCGCGCCGCCCCAGAAGCCGACGTCGATGTGGACCGCGCCCACCGCGGCCCGCTGCTTGATCAGCAGGTGCCGGGGGGTGGTGGTGGGCGGGAGGCTGTTGAGGGGCATGTCGATGAGGGTGGTGACACCGCCCGCGGCGGCGGCGCGGGTGGCGGTGCGGAACCCCTCCCATTCGGTGCGGCCGGGATCGTTCACATGCACATGGGTGTCGACGAGGCCGGGGAGGAGGGCGGCGTCGCCGAGGTCCTCGGTACGGGCGCGAGGCGGGGCCTCGGTGTCGTAGGGCAGTACGTCCGTGATCCGGCCGTCGGCGACGGCGACGGCCGCGGCTCGCGTTCCCTCGGGTGTCACGACGCGCGTCGAGCGCAGCAGCAGTTCCGTCTCTGGCATCCGGTCCCCTGTCTTGTGTCCTGGGTTCTCCCCCGCCGCCCTCCCTCGGGCACGGCCGTCCGCCGCGTTCAACGTTCTGTTGAAGTTCGCTTGGGGCGCAGTCTCCAATCCCCGTCCGTACCCGTCAAGACCCCGGCGGGCACACGGGGTCTGACCGGCCATGACGGCTGCCGCACGGCCGGTACCGAGATCGCCGTGGCCCGGTAGGCTGCTGTCACCCGTCCCGGAAGGACCCGCGTCGTGACCTCGTCCGCCGAGCCCAAAACCGCCCCCACCCGCGGCGTACAGTCGCTGGAGCGCGCCTTCGATCTGCTGGAGCGGATGGCGGACGCCGGCGGCGAGGTCGGGCTGAGCGAGCTGGCCAACAGCAGCGGTCTGCCGCTGCCGACGATCCACCGGCTGATGCGCACGCTGGTCGCCTGCGGCTACGTACGCCAGCAGCCCAACCGCCGCTACGCACTCGGCCCGCGCCTGATCCGGCTCGGCGAGAGCGCGTCCCGGCTGCTGGGCACCTGGGCCCGCCCGTATCTGGCGCGGCTGGTGGAGGGCACCGGCGAGACCGCCAACATGGCGCTGCTCGACGGCGACGAGGTCGTGTACGTGGCGCAGGTGCCGTCCAAGCACTCCATGCGGATGTTCACCGAGGTCGGGCGGCGGGTGCTGCCGCACTCCACCGGCGTCGGCAAGGCGCTGCTCGCACACGCCTCCGACGACGAGGTGCGCGCCCTCCTCGCCCGTACGGGCATGCCGGCCGCGACGGAGAAGACGATCACTACGCCGGAGGGCTTCCTGGAGGCGCTCGGGCAGGCCCGCGAGGCCGGTTACGCGGTCGACGACAACGAGCAGGAGGTCGGCGTCCGCTGCCTGGCGGTCCCCGTGCCCGGCTCACCCACCGCCACGGCCATCTCGATCTCGGGCCCGGCGGGGCGCGTCACGGACGCCGCCACGGAGACGATCGTGCCGCTCCTCCAGGAGGTCGCGAGCCGGCTCGGCACGGAGCTGACGAGTACGGACCCGACCTGACGGACCGATACGAGCCCGGCCTGACGGGTCGGTACGGGTCCGAACTGAGGGCCTGACCGGAACGGGACTTTCCTGACGGACCGATACGGGCCTGGCCTGACGGACCGACAGCGACCGGCCCCCTCTCCCCACTCGCATGAGCGGGGCGGGGGCCGGTGCGTCGGGCAGCGGTGGGCGCCGAGCCGCGGCGTCAGCCGCCTTGGTACGGGCCGGTCCACTCGCCGCAGAGGTCCACCGCGTCCCGGACCTCCCGCAGGGCCGGCGCCAGGGCGCTCACCGAGCCCAGGGCCCCCACTACCAGAAGCAGGGAGCGGTGCAGCCGCGGCTGCTCCAGATCGCCTGTGCGGGCCATCGCGGCCAGCACGTCCAGTTCGACCTCGGCGACGGCCCGGTCGGGCAACTCGGCCGGATATATGGCCAGTTCACGGCGGAGCCGGGATGCGGCGACCCCCAGTCCGCTCGCCCTCGGGTCCGCACCGGCACCGCCCCTCCGCCTCTGCTCCACGACTACGGCGCCCTCCACCCGCACGGCGCCCGAAGGCACGCCCTGCCCCGTCCGATGACTTACCGGCACGGTCCTCCCCTTCGTGCTCGTCGACTCCCCTACACGCGCCACGAATTGACCGACATGCGCGCGTGACCGCAGATCAGTTAACGCCACTTTGCGTGCGACACGCCACACTCTGAGCGAAAATCAGACCGCAGAAGGGCCGTCCGAGAGTGAAGCGTGGGCCACGGCTTGACCCGATATCCCTCGCGCCACCCCGTGCCGCGCGGTGGCGAATGCCCCCACGGAGCGTGATCGCCGCGGTCGGAGTTCGGCGCGAAGCCGTCGGCCGAGGCGTCGGCACATCCGTGCGGGAGGTCGGGCCCGTACGAGAGGCGGGCCCGTACGGGCGCGCGGGTGTGCGCGTGCTGTATGCAGGGGCCATGGCACGTACGACTGAGAACGAACGGGCACCCGTGGCCGGGCTGCTGCTGGCGGCGGGTGGCGGGCGCCGGCTCGGGGGCCGGCCGAAGGCGCTGCTGGAGTACCGCGGGATGCCGCTGGTGGAGCGGGCGGCCCGGGAGTTGCTGGCCGGCGGCTGCGCGCCGGTACGGATCGTGCTGGGCGCGGCCGCCGCGCGGGTACGGGCCCGCACCGATCTGGTCGCGCTGACCGGGGACCGGCCTCTGGTCAACCCCGACTGGGCGCAGGGCATGGGGTCGTCGCTGCGCGTCGGGCTCCGCTCGCTGGAGGGGAGCGGAGCGTCGGCGGCGCTGGTGATGCTGGTGGACCAGCCGGGGATGGGGGCCGGGGCGGTGGCGCGGGTGGTGGCGGCGCACCGGGCCGGGGCGGATCTGGTGGCCGCCTCCTACGGCGGACAGCGGGGCCACCCGGTGCTGTTCGGCGCGGCGCGCTGGCCGGAGGTCGCGGCGAGTGCGACGGGCGACCGCGGGGCGCGCGCGTATCTGCGCGACCACGCCGCGGAGATCACTCTCGTCGAGTGCGCGGACATCGCCGCGCCGGACGACATCGACACGCCGGAGGATCTCGCGCTGCTGGAGTGACACGTCAGGGGCGGGCCCGGAGTGGCGGTCGCGGAAGGCGTCGCGATGGCACGGAATGCACCACGGCATCAACAAACCATTGAACTTCCACCATGAGAAAACTATTCTCCACTGGTCAGAAGCGCCATGCGCCCGGACAGCGCCCTCGGCCGCGCCACGGAACACCGCGGCACCCCGTGCCGCGAGGCCGCGGCCCGGTGGCTACCGGGCACCGCCCGCCGGAGGAGTGACAGTCCATGTCCGTACCAGCGCCGTCCCCGTCGGCCGCCGTTCACGCCGAGCCCCTGCCGCGCCAGGAGGAGGTGCTGACCGGCGCGGCCCTCGCCTTCCTGGCCGAACTGCACCGCCGCTTCACCCCGCGCCGTGACGAACTGCTCGCCCGACGCGCCGCGCGCCGCGCGGAGATCGCCCGTACCAGCGCCCTGGACTTCCTGCCCGAGACCGCGCACATCCGCGCGGACGACAGTTGGCGCGTCGCCCCGGCCCCGGCCGCGCTGGAGGACCGGCGGGTGGAGATCACCGGGCCGACCGACCGCAAGATGACCGTCAACGCCCTCAATTCGGGCGCCCGTGTCTGGCTCGCCGACTTCGAGGACGCCACCGCCCCGACGTGGGAGAACGTCGTACTCGGCCAGCTCAATCTGATCGACGCCTACGAGCGGCGCATCGACTTCACCGACCCGCGCGGCAAGTCGTACGCGCTGCGGCCCGCCGAAGAACTGGCGACCGCCGTGGTGAGGCCGCGTGGCTGGCATTTGACGGAGCGTCACCTCATGGTCGACGGCGAGCCCGTGCCCGGCGCTCTGGTCGACTTCGGCCTCTACTTCTTCCACAACGCCCAGCGCCTGATCGACCTCGGCAAGGGCCCGTACTTCTATCTGCCCAAGACCGAGTCGCACCTCGAAGCGCGGCTGTGGAACGACGTGTTCGTCTTCGCCCAGGACTTCCTGGCCATCCCGCAGGGCACCGTGCGCGCCACCGTCCTGATCGAGACGATCACCGCCGCGTACGAGATGGAGGAGATCCTCTACGAACTGCGCGACCACGCCTCCGGACTCAACGCGGGCCGCTGGGACTATCTGTTCTCCATCGTCAAGAACTTCCGCGACGGCGGGGCGAAGTTCGTCCTGCCGGACCGCAACGCGGTGACGATGACCGCGCCATTCATGCGCGCGTACACGGAACTGCTGGTCCGTACGTGCCACAAGCGCGGCGCACACGCCATCGGCGGCATGGCGGCGTTCATCCCCTCGCGCCGCGACGAGGAGGTCAACAAGATCGCTTTCGAGAAGGTCAGGGCCGACAAGGACCGGGAGGCACGCGACGGCTTCGACGGCTCCTGGGTCGCCCACCCCGACCTGGTCCCCGTCGCCCGCGCCTGCTTCGACGCGGTGCTCGGCGACGCGCCCCACCAGAAGCGGCGGCTGCGCGAGGACGTCCACGTCACCGCCGCCGAGCTGACCGCCGTCGACTCGCTCGACGCCGCGCCCACCTTCGAGGGGCTGCGCAACGCCGTGCAGGTCGGCATCCGCTATATCGAGGCGTGGCTGCGCGGCCATGGCGCCGTGACCATCTTCAACCTGATGGAGGACGCCGCCACCGCCGAGATCTCCCGCTCCCAGATCTGGCAGTGGATCAACGCGGGCGTGGAGTTCGAGCGGGACGGCCGGACCGTACGGGCCACCGCCGAGCTGACCCGCGAGGTCGCCGCCGGTGAACTGGCCGCGATCCGAGCCGAGATCGGCCCGGACGCCTTCGATGCCGGGCGCTGGCAGCAGGCGCACGACCTGCTGCTGACGGTCGCCCTGGACGAGGACTACGCGGACTTCCTCACCTTGCCCGCGTACGAACTGCTGCCCTGAGCCCGCCTGTCGCGCGGGCCCCGGCGTCACATGGGGGCGCCGGGGTCCGCGCCGCTGGAGCGGTGGCGGTCAGTGCCGGTAGAGCTGTGCGGCGGGGACGATCTCCTGCGGCTGGTTGGGGCTGGACCACAGCAGTTTCATGGTGGCCTCGCCGGTCTGCTCGGTGTGCTCGACGCGGATGGCGTACTTGTGCCCGGCGCGCAGGGCGACGGACGCCTTGTCGACGGTGGCGTCGTGCGGCTTGGTGTTGTCGATGACGAGTCTGCCGTCGATCCAGACGCGGGCGGTGTCGTCGGAGACGGTGGTGAAGGTGTAGGTGTCGCCGAAACGGGGTTGGACGGATCCGGTCCAGCGGGTGGAGAAGTGGTCGGCGGGGATGCTGGGCGCGGGTGAACCGCTGAACTTCCAGGAGTAGTTGATGGTGCGGTCGACACGGGTCAGCGCGGGCGGGCCGCTGAGCGTGTCGTTGGCGAAGATGTCGGCGCGCAGTCCGCTGCCGTGGCCGCGGGGCGCGGGCCGGGGCGTCTTGACGGACAGTTCGATGACCGTGGCGGCCGGGTCGGCCGGAGGCCCGGAGGGGATGAGGTCGTAACCGTCGCCCACCGCCCTGACCTTGACGCCCTGTCGGCTGCCGAGCACGCGCGCGCCCGTCACCCGGAACGGGGCCCGGGCGGTGAGGTGCAGCGGCTTCCCGGCGGCCGGCCAGTCGGTGACGGAGGCGTAGAGCTTGTCACCGGCCCCGGAACGGGAGCGGCTGACCGCGCCCCAGGACGGCTCCTCGACGAGACCGGCGTACCCGGCCCCGTACACCGCCCGGCCCTGTCCGGCGGTGCGCAGCCAGCGGCCGACGTCGCGCAGCCGGTCGACGGAGGGTTGCGGGACCCGGCCACGCTTGTCGGGGCCGACGTTGAGCAGGTAGTTGCCGCTGCGGCTCGCGGTGGCGAGCAGGTTGCGGGTGATGGTGGCGGAGGACTTCCAGTCCTGGTCGTACTTGGCGAACCCCCAGTGCCCGTTGAGGGTCATACAGCTCTCCCACAGCTGGCCGTCCACGGGTGCGGCGGGGATCTCCTGCTCGGGGGTGCCGTAGTCGCCGTCGGTCACCCGGCGCTTGCCGACCCGGTTGTTGATGATGAGTTTCGGGTCGAGGCCGTGCAGATACGACTCCAGGGACTCGCCGTCGCGGGCGGTCCAGGGGTTGTGCGGGTTGTCGGTGTCCCACTCGCCGTCGAACCAGAGCAGCGCCGGGTCGTACCCCTTGACCAACTCCTTGAGCTGGGCGTACATCCGCTCCCGGTACTTGGGGAAGGTGGCCGGATCGGCGGCGTCGGGGTCGTGCCAGTCCCAGATCGAGTAGTAGAAGCCGAGCTTGATGCCGGCCCTGTCGGCGGCGGTCTTCAGCTCGCGCAGGATGTCGCGGCGCTTGTCGAAGGCGGAGTGGTCGCGCAGATTCCACTTGTTCGCCTTGGTGGGCCACATCGCGTAGCCCTCGTGGTGCTTGGCAGTGATCACGATGTAGCGCTGCCCCGCGTCCTCGGCGGCCTTGACGATGGCCTTGGCGTCGAAGTCGGCCGGGTCGAAGGTGCTCGCCTGCTTCTCGTACGCGCCCATCGGGATGTCGCACTGCCGCTTGATCCACTCGGCGTCGCGGCAGACGGTCCCGTCCGGCCGTCGGTACTCGCCCTCCAGATTGGAGTACGCGCCGAAGTGGATGAACATCCCGAACCGGTCCTGCCGCCACCAACTGGTGCGGTCGGCGGTGAACGGGTCGTCGGCCGCGAAGTTGGTTCCGGGGCCCGCGGCCGGCTGCTGCCGCGCGGGCCCGGCCGGCTGACCCGGCTGGGCGGACCCGGTCGGCCGGGCGGCCGCCGCGGCGGCGGCCGGCAGCGCGACGGCCAGCAGGGCGGCGGCGAGCAGCGGTGCGAGCACGCGTGCACGCCGCGCGGGTCGGTTGCGGGGTCTGGTGGGGTTCGTACGCATGGCGGCTCCTGGACTGGACGGTGGGCGTGCAGGAGGGCCGGCCGGCCGCGTACGGAACTTAGGGCCGCTAAAGGTGGGATGTCAACGGGAAGTGAAGGGCGAATTCCGTGTACTGACGGGCCGTTGAGCGAGAACACATCCGATGTCTCGGCTGTCTGGATCATCTCGGCCGCCGTGCCGTACGCGCGGTCTCAGTGCGCCACCGGGACCGACGGCCCCGCAGCCCCCGCAGCCCCCGACTCAGTGGGCGGCGCCTCGCGCCGCTTCCCGAGGTGGTTGAAGACGAGGTTGAGCACGACGGCGGTGAGGCAGCCGGCGCTGACCCCCGAGTCCAGAATGATCTTCAGGCTCTCGGGGATGGCCGCGTTGCCGTAGAACGTCCGGGAGATCACCGGGATCATGCCCATGCCGAGCGAGGTGGCGGCGATCAGCAGGTTGTCGGCCTTGTCCAGCCCCGCGCCGAGCAGCACGTTGACACCGCTGGCCGCGACGGTCCCGAACAGTACGATGCCCGCCCCGCCCAGCACCGGCTGCGGCACGACGGCGATGAGCGAGGCGAAGACCGGGCTCAGCCCCAGCACGACGAAGATGACACCGCAGGCCGCCACGACGAACCGGCTGCGCACCCTGGTGATCGCCACCAGCCCGATGTTCTGCGCGAAGGCGCTGTTGGCGAAGCCGTTGAAGAACGGGCTGACCGCGGAGGACAGCGTGTCCGCACGCAGCCCCGCGGCGATGGTCCGCTCGTCGGCCGGCCGGCCGACGATCACGCCGAGCGCCAGCATGTCCGCCGTGGACTCCGTCATGCAGACCAGCATGAGAACGCACATCGAGATGATCGCGGAGAGCTGGAACTCGGGGCCGCCGAAGTGGAAGGGCGTCGGGAAACCGACGAGGTCCGCCTGGCGCGTCGCGGTGAAGTCGACGGCCCCGAGGGGTATCGCGATCAGGGTGCCGGCCACCAGGCCCAGCAGGATGGCGATCTGCTGGAGGAAGCCGCGCAGCACGCGCCGCAGCACCAGCACGATCGCCAGCGTCGCCGCCGCCAGCCCGAGGTTGGCCATCGGCGTGGGCCGCTCCGGGTGGCCACCCTGTATCCAGCCGAACGAGACGGGCAGCAGCGTGATCCCGATGAGAGTGATCACCGTGCCGCTGACGATGGGCGGGAAGAACCGTACGAGCCGGCAGAAGTAGGGGGCCAGGGCGAAGCCCAGCGCCCCGGCGACGATCACGCCGCCGAAGACCACGGGCAGGGCGTGCGCACGGTCGTCCTGGGCGTCGACGATGGCGATCATCGGGGCGACGCCCGCGAACGAGACGCCGTTGACGAACGGCATCCGCGCGCCGACCCGCCAGAACCCGAGGGTCTGGAGGAGCGTGGCGATGCCCGCGGTGAACAGGGACGCGCCCACCAGAAAGGTGAGGTCCCTCGGCGAGAGGCCGACGGCCGCGCCGAGCACCAGCGGCGGCGCGACCACCCCCGCATAGCTGGCGGCGGCATGCTGGAACCCGCCGGCGAGCAGCCGGCCGGGCGGGAGCAGTTGGTCGACGGGGTGGCGCGCCTCGCTCCCGGTCCGCTGCCGTTCCGGTTGCCGTTCCCGATCCCGCTGTCGTTCCCGTTGTCGTTGCCGGGGGATGTTGCTGCGCTTGCTGAACCTGGGCGCTGACGCCACGGCGGTTCCTCCTGTCGCTCGTCGTGCCGCCGATGGCACGTTTCAGGGAGGCGGTGCGGAGAGTGCGCGGTACAGGTGCGGTGGGGCGCGTACGGGCGGAGCGGGGGTGCGGCGCGTACGGGCGGGTGCGGGGCGTACGGGCTCGGCCCAGGTGTACGGGATCGGCCCAGGTCTACGGGCCCGGCCCGCGCGCACGGGCCGGTCCACTCGAACGGGCAGGTCCGGGCCGGGGGGGGCGGGGCGGTGCCCGCGCCCCGGCCCGGTGCTCGCGGGCCCGGTGGCATCCCGAGGCCCGCGAGCCCGGCCGGGGGCCGTCCCCCTCGGCCGGGGCTCGGGTGGCGCCGGCGCGGGCACCCGGCGGCGGGTGGTGGGTGGTGGGGGGGACCGGCGTCAGGCCGACGTGGCGATCTCCGCCAGCCGGCGGGACTCGGCACGCGCGGCACGCGCGACGGCGCCTTCGTCGACGGCCGTCAGCCGGTTGTCCTCGACGACCGGCCGGCCGCCCACCAGAGAGAGCGTCACCGGGGCCGCCGCGCCCAGCACGAGGGCGGCGACGGGATCGGCGATGGTGGAGTGGCCGATGCCGTCCAGCTTCCACAGCACCAGGTCGGCGAGTTTGCCGGGCTCGATGGAGCCGAGTTCGGCATCCCGCCCCAGCACCCGCGCGCCACCGTACGTGCCCAGGCGCAGGACTTGACGCACCGTTAGTGCTGCGGGGTCATCGGCTCCGAGGCGGTTGATGAGCAGCGCGTTGCGCAGTTCGGTGTGCAGCTCCCCCGATTCGTTGGAGGCGGTGCCGTCCACGCCGAGGCCGACCGGGACGCCGGCCGCCAGCATGGCGGGGACGCGGGCGATGCCCGCGGCGATACGGGCGTTGGAGGACGGGCAGTGCCCGACCCCCGTGCCCGTACGGGCGAAGGCGTCGATGTCGGAGTCGTCCATGTGGATGCAGTGGGCCATCCACACGTCCTCGCCGAGCCAGCCCGTCGACTGGAAGTAGTCGGTCGGGCCCATACCGAACCGCTCGCGGCAGAACCGGTCCTCCTCCACGGTCTCCGAGCCGTGCGTGTGCAGTCGCACCCCCTTGCGGCGCGCCAACTCGGCGCTCTCCTTCATCAGTTGGGTCGTCACGGAGAAGGGTGAGCAGGGGGCCGCGGCGATCTGTGTCATCGAGCCGAAGGAGGGGTCGTGATGCGCGTCGATCGTCTTCTCGGTCGCGGCGAGCGCGCCCTCGGTGGTCTCGACGGCGAAGTCCGGCGGGAGCCCGCCGTCGGAGGCGCCGAGGTCCATGGAGCCGCGGGCGAGGGTGAAGCGGATGCCCGACTCGGCGGCGGCCGACAGTTCGGCGCCGACCAGGTCGCCGGAGCCCTTGGGGAAGACATAGTGGTGGTCGGCGGCGGTGGTGACCCCGCCGCGGGCCATCATGGCGAGGGAGCCCCGGGCCGCCGCGTGCACCATGGGCTCGTCGATCCGCGCCCAGATGGGGTAGAGCGCGACCAGCCAGTCGAAGAGGCCGCGCTCCGCGGCGAGGCCGCGGGTGAGCCACTGATAGAAGTGATGATGGGTGTTGACCAGGCCCGGGGTCAGCAGATGCCCCGTGCCGTCGACGCGCCGGACGACGTTCGCGAGCCCTTCCGGGGCCCGGCCCGCGCCCAGGGACTCGACCCGGTCTCCGGCGATGACGACGTGGCCGCTCGCGTGCTCGGTGTCGTCGGCGTCGACGGTCGCGACGGCACAGTTCTCGATGACCGTGCGCGCCGTGGCGCTGGAAGGTACCGATGCTGCCATGGTGCGTCCTCGTCCTTTCGGTGGAGGGTGCCGTGGGTGCCGTGGGCTCCGCGCCTAAAGGTTCGTCAGGTCCAGGGGGATCCCGGGTTCGACGCCCTCGCGCAGGACGGTGGCCTCTATGAGGCCGTACGGGCGGTCGGCCGCGTGGTAGACGGCCGCGTCGCCGGTGCCGTTCTCCAGCCCGAACGGCTCCAGGTCCACGAGGAAGTGATGCTTGTTCGGGAGCGAGAACCGCACCTCGTCGATCTCGTCGCCGCGGGAGATGACACGCGAGCCCATCGCGTAGAGGGTCTGCTGGAGCGAAAGGCTGTAGGTCTCCGCGAACGCCTGGAGTATGTCCGCCCTGACCTGCTGGTACGAGCGTTCCCAGGCGGGCCGGCGGCCCGGGTCGCCGCTCCAGCCGAACCGCCAGCGGGCGGAGACCTCGGTGGCGAGGACGCGGTCGTACGCCTCCGTGAGCGTCGTGTACTCGTCCTTGATGTAGCCCCGGAACTCCGAGTTGGTGGAGTTCAGCACGACGAGGTCCTTGATACCGGAGACGACCTGCCACCGCTCGCCGTCGAAGGCGACCTGGGCGAGGCGGGTCTCCTGCCCCTTGCGGACGAAGGAGTACCCGCCCGCTCCCCCGGCCCCCTCGTCGGCGCCGGGACCATTGGACCCGCCGTCTTTGACGGCGTTCCGCTCCCAGGCGTGTTCCTCGATGCGGACGCGGGCGTGCTTGATCGGCCCCTGGCTGGTGACGAAGTGACGGGCCAACAGAATGCCGAACTGCTCGGCCGATTCGATGCCGTGCTTCTTGGCGAAGGCGTACACGGTGTTCTTGGTGGTGTCGGTCGGCAGGCAGTTGGCGTTGGAGCCGGAGAGATGGACGTCCTCCAGGTCGCCGGAGAGGGCGATGGAGACGTTGAGATCCTTGATGTGGTGGGTGGCACCGTCCCGCGTGATCCTGACGACATGGCACTCGGCCTTGCCGTACTGGTTCTGGCCGAGGACGACGGCGGGGGACGGCCGGGTAGGAACTGTCATATCGGTGCTAGCTCCCTCGGTATACGGAGTAGCCGAACGGGTTGAGCAGCAGCGGTACGTGATAGTGCTCGCCCGGCGCGACGGCGAAGGCGACCGCCACCTCGGGGAAGAAGGCTCCGGCGCCGGAGTGGTCCCGGGCCTCGGAGCGGCCCGCGGACTCGTAATGGTCCGCGGTCTCGTAATGGGCCCCGGACTCGGTGCGGGCCCCGGACTCGGTGCGGGCCCCGGACTCGTAGTAGTTCCCAGTCTCAAAGACCAGCCGGGCGTGGGTAGTTCCCTCCGGGAGGGCCGGAAGATCCCGGCAGCGCCCATCGGTGTCGGTCCGCGACGCGCCATGGTCCCGCCACCGGCCCGCGCCGCCGGTACGCACCGAGAGCGTGACGGGGACACCCCGAGCGGGGCGCCCGGCGCTGGTGTCGAGGATGTGGGTGGATACCGACGCGGTGGTGGCGGTGCTCATGGACGCGGGGCTCCCTCGGTGACGAGGCGGGTCAGCCGAACGCGGTTGATTCTGCCCAGTTCGGCCCGGACGATCTCGCTCTCCCGCCCGGGCGTGTTGCCGAGCCGGGCGCGTACCGCGTCCCGCAGGTCTGCGCCGCTGAGCCCAGTAGCACAGATCAGGAAGACGTGCCCGAAGCGTCGCCGGTAGGCCAGGGCGAGTTCGAGCGTCTCGGCCCTGATCTGATCCGACGCGTCGGCCATGCCCCGCTGTTCGCGGGCGGACACGGCGTCCCCGGGCGTCGGGCGCCCGAGTGGCGGGTGCCCGGCCACCGCCGCGGCCAACTCCGCCGCGCCGAGCCGGGCGGTGGCGGCGTCGCTGGCGCCGAAGAGGGTCCCGGCGTCGGGGTACGGGCGCTGCGCGAGGATCGTCGCGCACCATTCCTCGCTGGCGCAGACCTCGTGCAGAGCGGTGCGGGCCGCGGCGCTGTCGGCTGCGTTGAACCGGGCGAGGGCCGGATCAGTGCTCCGCCTCACGTGGACCTCCGTGGCTGCGATCTGTGGGATTCGCTGGTCCTGCCCGCGCCCCGGCCGTGCCGGAAACGGGCTGCGCACAGCTAACGCCCTCGGAATCACAACGTCAACACTTTGTTGAAACCATCTGGTGAAATCGGGAGCCCAGCCCCCCGAGAGAGGCGACAGCGGCAACAGCCGACCGGGGGCCGGCCCTCCGCCTGCCGGCCCGTTCAGTCCGTGGACACTGGCCCGTTCAGCCTGTGAACGCCTGCCCGTTCAGTCCGTCAACGCCCGTCCGTTCAATCCGTGAGCGCCTGCGCGATGCGGTCGAAGTCGTCGAGCAGCGCGGCCAGTCGGCCCTCGGGGAGCGCTTGGACCATACGGGCCTCGATGGCGTAGACGACCGCCTGCGCCGCGCCGAGGCGGCGGCGGCCCTCGTCGGTGAGGGTGGCGGGGCGGGCGCGGCCGCGGTCGACGGTCGAGGGGCGGGTGAGCAGCCCGTCATCCTGGAGGCCGCGCAGGACGACGTTCATGGACTGACGGGTCACGAAGGTGGCGCGGGCGAGTTCCGCGTTGGACAGGCCCGGCCGGGCGGCGAGGACTTCCAGGCAGGAGTACTGCGGAACGGTCAGGCCGTGTTCACGCAGCACCTGGTCCATGGAGGTGCGCAGGGCGGCGTGCGCGCGCTTGAGCCGGTATCCCACGTGATCGAGTACGTCCGCGGCCGGGTGGGGCGGTTCCGCCTGAGAGCTCTCCTGCATGTCCATATTTTGACACCTCCGGGGGTCAGGTCTAGCGTCACCTATGTCAAAGTCCTGACATCAAGGTTCCGGCACCCCAAGCCCTGGGCATTGCGAGCCCCGGCATCCCGAGGAGAGCGCTCATGACCGTCAGCATCGATGGCCCCGACTTCATCGCCCTTCAGGTGCGCGACCTGGAGGCGGCAGCGGAGTTCTGCGAGAAGAACCTCGGCATGCGCCGCGCCGCCTTCTCGCCTCCCCACGCGGTCGTCTTCGACACCAAGCCGGTCCCGATGGCCGTACGCGAACCGCTGCCCGGAACCGACCTGGAATCCGGCCGCCCCGGCCTCGGCGTCGCCCTGTGGTTCGCCACCCCCGACACCCTGGCCCTGCACGATCAACTCACCGCGAACGGGGTCGAGATCCTCACCCCGATCACCGAGAGCCCGTTCGGCCCGATGTTCTCCTTCACCGGCCCCGAGGGCTATGTCCTGACCGTGCATCAGGCGGGCTGACCGCCACCGCCTCCACCCCCGCCGGGCCGTTCTCGCCGGCGGCCTCCGCCCGGTTCCCGGAGGGCTTCACCACCCCGCCTCCTGCGACCACGCGCCCGACGGAGTGCTGGGGCCGGCCTTCCCCGCCGACAACGGCGAGGCCGCTGCCGGACGCGCTCCGCGGCAGGAGGAGGCGGACGGGCCCCGTCTCTTGGAAACCCGCCTGCGTGGAGCCATGACCGCCGTGTACGGCCTCGACGCCGTGTACGGCCTCGACACCGCGTACGGCCTCGACGCCGCGTACGGCCTCGACCGCCGCGACGCCGCCGACGCCGGCCGACTCTCCGCGATCACCGACGCCCGGCACCCGGCACCCGTACCGCGGCTGGACCGCCCCCTCCTGCGCGCCGACGCGCAGGAGGGGGTGCCGCTGCCCGCCGGTAGCTCTAGTCGGCGCTCCTGGCTGCGTTCTCCCTGTTCAGGTAGTTGTAGACGGTGAAGCGGCTGACGCCGAGCGCGTTCGCCACCGTTTCGACGCCGTGGCGCACGGAGAACGCGCCGCGCTGCTCCAGGACCCGGACGGCCGACTGCTTGGTCTTGCGGTCGAGTTCCGCCAGCGGCATGCCGTGCCGCCGCTCCAGCTCGGCCAGTATGTGGTCGAGCGAGTCGGACAGATGCGGCAGCCGCACGGCCACCACGTCGCTGCCCTCCCAGGAGAGCACGACGTCGTCGCCGCTCGCCCGCTCCGGCGCGACCATGTCGCCCCCCAGGGCGTCGACGAGCGGTTTGATCGCCAGCAGGAACGGGTGGTCACCGTGCGCCCGATGGCCACCGGGCCCGGCCGTGCCCGTCATGATTCGCCCTCCGCGACGACGTTGACCTGCAACGACACCCGGGTGGCACCCGCCGCCAGCGACTCGCGCAGCATCGAGTCCACCGCGGTCAGCACCGTGTCCGCCATCCCCTCGGCGGTGTTGCCGAAGGGGCCGACGTCCACCGCGTCCAGCTTGGCGGACTGCACGACCTCGCGGGCTATCACCGCGTGCTGCGGGGGCTCGTCGAGGTCGAAGGGCTCGGTCGTGAACTCGACCCTCAATCGCACTGTGCCCCCATCTGTGCCCGCATCGGAATCTGGGCCCCCATCGAATCGAACGCTCCTGCCCGCGCCGTCCCGCGGCGCACGAGTCCCCTGGCCGGGGGCCCACGGCGGTCACCAGTGTAGGGAGCGGCCCACTTCGAACAGCGTAAGGAACGGCCCGCCTCGGGCAGGGTGCGAAATCCGATTGCCCCGGCACGAGAGCGTCCGGCACGGTGTCGCCATGACGATCCCCGACGCCCCGTTCGTACCCGGCATCGAGCTGTCCAGAGCCCTGTACGAGGAGGCGGTACGGCCGATCCTCGATGCCGCGTATCCGGGGCTGCGGTACGCCGCCGCCCGGCTCGGCGGCGGCTCGGAGGTGCTGGGCTTCGATACGCCGCGGTCCGCGGACCACGAATGGGGCCCGCGGCTGGAGCTCTTCCTCGCCCCGCGGGACCGCGCCCCGCACGGCGCGGAGATCCACCGGCTCTTGGCGGAACGGCTGCCGAAGCAGGTGCGCGGCTGGCCCACCCACTTCCACGAGAGCGACGATCCGCACGATCCCGTCGGCCTCATGCGGTTGACCGACGGCCCGGTCAACCACCGCGTGTCCGTGCACGATGTGGACGAATGGCTCAGTGAGACGCTCGGGCTGGATTCCGCCGGTACGGAGCCCAGCACACGGCAATGGCTGGCCATGCCGCAGCAACGGCTGGCCGAGACCACCGGCGGCGCGGTGTTCCACGACGACCCCGGCGCCCTCACCGCCGCGCGGCGCACGCTGACGTGGTACCCGGAGCAGGTGTGGCGGTATCTCCTGGCCTGCCAGTGGCAGCGGATCTCACAGGAGGAGGCGTTCGTGGGGCGCTGCGCGGAGGTCGGGGACGACCTCGGTTCGGCGGTGGTGGCCGGGCGCCTGGTGCGGGATCTGATGAGGCTGTGCCTGCTGCTGGAGCGCCGGTACGCCCCGTACGGCAAGTGGCTCGGCAGCGCGTTCGGCCGGCTGGCGGTGGCCGGGGCGCTCACCCCGTCGCTGCGCGGCGCACTGGCGGCGACGGACTACCCGCATCGGGAGAGCCATCTGGCCCGTGCCTACGAGACCGTCGCCGAACTGCAGAACGCGTCGGGGCTCAGCTCCCCGGTGGACCCGAAGCCGCGGCCCTACCACTCCCGCCCCTTCCTGGTCCTGCACGCCGAACGCTTCGCGCGAGCGCTGGCGCGCACGGTCACGGACCCGGAGCTTCGGGAACTTCCCCTGACGGGCTGCGTGGACCAGTGGGCCGACAGCACCGACTTCCTCGGCCAGTACGTCGGCGAGCCGGCCGCGCCCCGCCGGCCTCAGCAGGAGCCGCCCGCTCAGACCTGATACTCCTTCAACTCGACTGTCTCGACCTGCGATGCGGCCAGCTCGGCGAGCGCCTGGCCTCCGGCTCCCTCGGCTCCCTCGGCGTGGGGCTCGAAGAAGGCGGCGGCCCCCTGACGGCCGATGCGCTGGTTCTCTGCCACATAGTCGCGCATCTCCTTCTCGAAGGCGGCGAAGGCCGATCGGTGGTCGTCCGCCGCGGTCGCGAGTTCGCCGGCCAGGACGTACGCGCCGACCATCGCCTGCGACGTCCCCATGCCGGAGGGCGGGGCGGCGCAGTAGGCGGCGTCGCCGAGGAGGCCGACGCGCCCCCGTGACCAGGTGTCCATGCGGATCTGGTCGACGGAGTCGAAGAAGAAGTCGGTGGTGGTCTCCATGAGGTCGAGCAGCCGCGGTATCTCCCATCCCTCCCCCGCGAACCGCTCCGCGATGAGCCGCTTCTGTGCCGCGGGGTCGCGACGGTCGTACTCCAGCGACTCGGCGGTGAAGTTGAAGCTCACCCGGGCCTCGGTGTTGCCGCGGGCGCTGAAGATCAGCGCGACCTTGCCGGGGAGGCGGCAGGCCAGCGCGGAGTGGTCGAGACCCAGGTAGTTGGGTGCGGAGAAGATCGCGCCGTACAGGCCGAGGTGGTGGGCGTACTCCGACTCCGGGCCGAAGACGAGGCGGCGGACGTTGGAGTGGGGGGGGGGTGAGCCCCCAACGGAGGCGAAAGGGGGCGGGTCCGCCTTCTCTGACTCCACACACAACCCCCCCCCCCCCCCGACCCCAAGAACGAAGGGGGTGC